>NZ_JAOARO010000072.1 GCF_025211055.1 Vallitalea sp.
AAAATTAGCTAATGTATACGGCGTGGATACTGATTATCTTCTTTCAGAAGACAAGGACGTTAAGAAAGTTTCTCAAAATAGCTTTAGCAATGAAAAGAAAGCTATGTTAGAAGCCTATGATAAATTATCACCTAAAATGCAAAAGAAGATATTAGCAATGATTAATGCTTTTGTAGAGGAGAAATGAAGAACACTCTAAAGAAAATCAGATATTTATGGGTAATATGTACAACAAAAACTATATTAACAATTTTAGTGTTTTTAATAATGGGGATATAATGACAGATTCATATGTAACTAAAAGATTTAATAAGGACATTAAAAAATTGGACTTGCCTTTAATTAGATTTCATGATTTGAGACATAGTTGTGCTTCTTGGTTACTATACAATGGTGTGGATCTAAAAACAGTACAAGAAATATTAGAACATGCTGAATATAGCACTACTGCAAATATATACGCTCATGTCGCAAAGGAAAAGAAAAAACAAGCACTTGAGAAATTAGAGTTTTGATTTTTTTGTATGCCATGTGCACGGTGTGTGCACTATTCATATTTTCCAAATCAATCAATCTCTCAAACCCTTGTATTTGCTAGCGTTCCCGGCGGGATTCGAACCCACGGCCTACCGCTTAGGAGGCGGTCGCTCTATCCTACTGAGCTACGGAAACATAATAATTATAATATATAAAATATATTATAATCTATTTGTTAATCAAATAAAATAATAAAACAATCTGCAACATATATTTTATCATGTTTTAACTGTAAGTCAAGAACTATTCCTATTTAAGTTTCTACATTGTTATTTTAATATTTATTGTTGCTGATAATGTGATACATTTAGAAGAAAAAGGATAATATAAAATATTAATCCTTTTTCATAAAAACATCTACATTAGATCTTCAAGTTTTATATCTTTTGTTTGTTCATAAATAATATCAGCTTTTTTAAGAACCTTACTATCTCCTATACCAACAGCGAACATACCTGCTGATTTAATAGCTTCTATTCCTGCTTCTGCATCTTCAACACCTATACATTCTGGTATATCTACTCCCATGTGTTCTGCTGCTTTTAGAAAAATATCTGGTGCTGGTTTACCTCTTTTAACTTCAGCTGGGTTAACAATATAATCAACATCAGCTTCAATTCCTAATAACCTTACTAAAGTAGGTGCATTCTTAGAAGCACTTCCTATGGCAATCTTGATGTTTCTCTTTTTAAGCTCAGCAAATAGGTCTTTTACGCCTTCAAAAAGGTTTTCCTCTGTGAACTTAAGTATCATTTCTTTATAATTTTCATTTTTTCTTGTTGCTAATTCTAACTTGTCATCCTCTGTAAAATCATTAGTTTTATTAGCATATTCAAGTATTCTTTCAAGAGATTCTATTCTTGAAACACCTTTTAGCTTTTCGTTAAATTTTCTATCAATTTCTATGCCTATCTCCTTAGCAAGCTGTTTCCATGCTTGATAATGTTGTTCACTTGTCTCAGTAATAACACCATCCATATCAAATATAAATAATTTGTATTTATTATTCATTTAGTCAACCACCTTTACGTAATTATCTTTGAATACTGGAACAGGTATAGCCCATTAGAATATTAAAATAGAACTTTGCTATAGTAGTGTAAAGTATACACTATATACTCAAAACATTCAATATTTTATATATATATTGATAATCCATTATTTTCTCTATCCATTTTTTACCCATAATTAAATACTTATTTTCAAATTATATGTTCAATTAAAATCCACATATTTATTAAATTCACATATAATACTAAAAATTATTGTTGGTATTATCATTACTTTCATTTGCTTAAAATTACATATTTACAGTATGAAATGAAAGAATTAAACTAAACTTATTAAAACAAAAAATTAATGAAAGGATTAATTACTATGGATAAAATTTTTATTGCAAGATTATTTGACGAACTAGAACCATGTTACCCTGACACAATAGTTTCTCAAGGAAATATAAACTACTGTACTTCAGGTGCAAACGGATCATATGCAGGTGTTAACATTCTAATAAGTGGCATTACTCCTGGTATACCTATAACAATAAAAGTTAATGGTCCACATACAGGTTATAAGCTATTTAATATGATACCTGTACCTGTTGAAGTTAATACAGGAGCTAAACAGCGAAGTGAGTATCTTAAAAATGATTATAATGAACATGTTATAAGAAGAGCACCTTTTATGGTATACGATGCATTAGAGCCCATTAATAGTATTATAATGCCTACTACTACAACTTGTGGTATTAATTTTAAGGCTATTATTGAATATGTTAAAGAAAACAATAGACAAGAGTGGGAATTCATTATTACTCATGGACAAAACATAATCAAGCTTAATTACCAAGTTGATGTATACAAAGTAACAGTACCCAAGACTACTAAGCAAACATTCAAGTATATTAACTGGATTAACTATAATAATATTGCTTCATATCACAATATACAAAAATGGTCTCCTGAATATGAATTAATGTTAGAAAAATATTTTAGAACTGCTGTTTATTCAAGACAAAACATGCTAAATCTACCTTTAGAAGAATTTTTTGATATCACTAATAATAGTTTAACTTTAAATATTAAACGACTAAAAAAAGTAATTTCTATTGCAAGAAAATCTGGTATACAATGGTTTCATGGTACAGCTTTATGTTATCGTTCTGAAGGACTTGAGGACAATGATGACTTTTATAATTCACTTAATCATGAATTATTGAAACATACAGATCAAGTTGCAGAGGCATATAAAAAAGGTGCGTTTGACGCCTTTGATAACGGAAAATATGCTAAAACTATTATTACTGCACAACTAATACCTTCAGAAGAAGGAGATAATACTCTTAGGCAGATAACTAGCCAAATAAATGATTTTATAGAAGAGAATAATCTTACGGATTACTATATGCAATGTGCTCTTGATGAACCTAATGATGCTTTAGCTGATACTTATAAACATATTACTAATATCATAAAAGAAGAAATGCCCAATATTTCTATCTTAGAACCAGTTTTACCAACCAATAAAATAGAAGATTCTCTTGATATATGGTGTCCTTCTATTGATGTATATGAACAAAATAAAACTTTTTATGATGAACAAGTTAAAAAAGGTAATGAGCTTTTTACATATACATGTCTAACTCCTGGAGGAAATTATATAAACAGATTACTTGATATGGAGAGAATACGAATAGTTTGGATAGGTTGGGCTCCTGCCAAATATACTAATATTAAAGGCTTTCTTCATTGGGGTGCTAATCAATATGTTGGAGGTATAGACCCCTATAAACGCCAAGCCGTAATGTTTTCTGAGCAAGTACTAGAATTTCATCCAAAACGGGCTAACTTCTTGCCAGCAGGAGATTATTGTATATTTTACCCAGGATTTAATGAACCATTAATATCTATTAGAAGCGAAGCACATAGAATAGGCTTTGAAGATTTGTGTTTACTACAACAACTAGAAGCAATTGATAATAATAAAAAAAATAGCATATTATTACAAGTTTTTAGAAATTACTCAGATTATGAAAAATCAATAGAAAAATACCGTCAAGCAAAAAAAGAATTGCTTGAAAGCTTAGTTTAGATTTATTTGTCTTAAACTATACACTTGGCATTATCAGCCTGTGTTCAGGGCTTTAACCTGTGAGACTGTCCCCATGCTGGGTGCACATAATACAAGAACCCTTCGTACAGAAGGGTTCTTAAATAATAATTTTTTATTCCCAGAAGAATAAGTCTCCTTTTCCTCCTCCTAATTCAAACTGATAGGTATAAACTGTTCCAGAAATGTTTGTAAGTGTTACGTCAACAACATTACCTGTACTTCTATCAACTTTTTTCAAGCTATTTGGATTACGATTTCCAATATCCATTGTTAAAGTAATTCGTTGTTTTGAATTACTACATAATCCTTTATCTTTTTCTATTGAATTCAATCCATCATTATTAACCAATCCATTAGTAATCATAAAATACTTAGGATTATCAGAAGTAATTACTCCTGCCTTTTGAGCATCAGTTAACCCAGGTAATAATTCAAAATATCCAACCATAACATCTCCAGCTAATCCAAAGTTAACATCACCCATATTTTCAACTTTTATGTCTGTAATATACTCATCTACAGAAGAATTCCAAGCTCCTACTAATATTGGTAATGGATTATCATAATCATGTAAACCATCCTTATGTTTTCCTGGTACCATGTATATTTTAGAACTATTTAATCTTACAAGATGTGGTCCTATATTTGTAATTTCTTTTGCCATTCCTGCATAATGATAAAATGGTTCTGTTTTATTTCCATCTCTATCATATATTAAACAAAAATCCATATCTGGTGCCCATCTAAAATAATTAATCCATTTTCCACCCATAGTAACTGTTGTAAATGGAATTAAGTTTATTTGTGATTCACTAATTACATAATTTCCTGATTGAAATCCCATTTTTCCTGTTTTGAATCCTGTTAGATATTGACCAAATGCAATTGGGCTTTGGCCTGTACCATCATAACCTTCTAGTGCTAGTTTTCTATACACTCTTGTGTTATTTGCACAGCTTGACATAAATATATATCCACCAGTTTCTGTTTCGTCAAAATAGTAAGTATCATATGTTAATAAATCTGGTTTTGCTGTTTGTATATAATGTCTCAAGCTTCCTTCACTCCACTGTCCTGCCCATTGATTATTATGAACTAAAGCTTTAGGATATAAGGATTTACTAAGGTCATACCATGCTTTCAATTTATTAACAAGACCAATACTATAACCTTCTTCATCTCCAAAACACATAGTTACTAAATTATCAATATTTGCTCTCTGTTCATCTGTTAAAAAATGATTGTTATTAGTAGGTCCAGAGGATAAATGTGTTCCATATGGAGCTTGAGCAATAGACCATAAAGAATTTGGTCTTGCACTATGGAAATCAGAGTTATACAAATCAGGTTCATAATATGTTGGAGCTGTGAAATTAATAGCATCCCAATCTTCAGGGCTTAAAACATAACGATTAGTTTCATCAGTTGTAACCCATGCTTGCACCTGTATCCCTTTATCAATTAAAACCTTACTTGCATTTGATAGATTAGGAGTAGGTGGAACATAAGGAACACCTGCTAATGATGCAATTGTTTGTGCTGATAATGCATTACTATATATTTTTAATTCATCTAATTGTCCATACAAAGAACCATTATCTGCTTTTCCTTTACCTATTATTCCCATTGGACAATCCATTGAAGTGTTTTGTAATGCAGTGTATTGTCCATTTACATATAATTTAACACAATCACTTGTCCCTACAAAGGCTAGATGTACCCATTCTCCTTTATTCATACTATAGTTAAAAGTATAGTCTCCTACACCATATTTAGTAAAACCTACTTTTGCTGTATCATCCCATTGCTCAACTTTTATTGCATTATTCTCTGAACCAATAATTACTGCATCATTAGTAGAATCATTATCATATTTTACCCATGTCGCAACTGTCCATGGAGTTAACAAATCTGTCTTACCAACATTAATATAATCATTTCCATCAAATTCAATCGCTCCATTTTTTTTACCATCATTATTCCATGTTGCTCCATGAACATCACCGTTATTTTCTCCCCAAGAATCAGCCGCTACAGTTCCACTTCCTTCATCAAATTTCCAGTATGCCACTTGTGAAGCCATCTGTGCTACTTCATCATTATCTAAAGCTTTACTATATATTTTTATTTCATCTAATAATCCTATAAAATAACCACTTTGCTCTTTACCTTTACCTATTAAACCCATTGGACAATCTACAGTAGCAGCATATGTCTGTTTATATTCACCATTTACATATAATTTAACAGAGCCATTTGTTCCTACATAAGTTAGATGTACCCACTTACCTGATTGCAAACTATAATCAAAAGCATAATCTTCAATACCGTATTGTGTATAACCAACTTTTGCTGTATCCTCCCACTGTTCTGCTTTTATGGCATAATTATCTGAACTAATAATTGCTGCATTACTGCTTAAATTATTATCATACTTTACCCACGCTGCAAATGTCCATGTTCCTGATAAATCAGATTTTCCTATCTCAATATAATCATCACCGTCAAATTTTAACGCTTTATTTAATTTTCCCTCATCAACATAAGTTGCCCCATGAATAACACCGTTATTTTGTCCCCAAGAATCATTAACTGTATCTCCAGAACCTTCGTCAAAATTCCAATAAGCTATTTCATTAGATTCTGTAGCATAGCTATTAAAACAAAAACCATAAAACAACATACTAATAATAAATAACATACATAATATAATATTGCCTTTATTACTCCTATTTTTTCCTACAAAATACATATTAACTCCTCCTTAATATTCGTTATTTTTTGCTCCATTCATCAAGTGCTTTTTGATAAATATCTTTCAATTCATCTATTTTCATTTTCTTTAATTGTTTTTGGAAATCATCCCACTGTTCATCAATACCACCTTGCATAATCCATTCAGCTTCTTTATTTTTACAGAACTGTGAAATATCAGTATAATATGTAGCTATAAAATCTTCTTGCTCATTATTAAATTGTAGTGGAATATTTCCTGTTCTCTTACTATCAAGAACGTATTGATCTCCAATAGGTTTAACAACTTCTATGACGTCGGTTTTTAACTGATCTCCTTTAATAAAAACTACATTATTGTTATACCATTCACTATAAACACCCATAATTGGTAATCTGAATGCATAATCAGAGCTAAGTTCTTCAACTCCTTGTATAAACTCAATTTTACCTTCAGCATTTCTTTCCCAGAATATTCCTTCAGGACCATTATTCCATATAAATGATGTCTCTGAATCTGCAATACCATCTATCCATCTCATTATTTCTTTTGGATATTTTGTATCTGCACTCATATAATTATTAGTAAAGATACCAGCACCCACTGGTACAAAATGATGTTTTCCTTTTGGTCCTTCTAATGGTTTAACCATAGTATATATAGAATCTTCTAAATCTCTATCTCCTGGATTAATAGGTGCATATCCATTGGAAGCTCCTACGATAATAGTTTCTCTTTCTACAGTTGCTGATACTTTTGCTTGATATTTATCATGATCTTGTGTAAATGATTCTTGGTCAAGTAATCCCTCTTTGAATAATTTATGGAAATATTTAATAGCATCTTTGTATTCTGGTTGCATAACAGATACTATTATTTCTTTTTGGTCTTTTGCAAAAAGTGGGCCAAATGTTGAACTTGTTACTCCCCAGGGTCCAAACAATGAACATATTCCATATAAGTCATTATCCCATAATAGTGATAAAGGAATTTCATCTTTTTTTCCATTACCATTAGGATCACCATCTTTGAAAGCTTTTAAAACTTCATAAAACTCATCAACATTAGTTGGCATCTCTAGATTAAGTTTTTCTAACCATTCCCTATTAATGTATGTATTTCCTCTTAGCATTTCTCCTGGTGACATAAACATACTAGGAATTATGTACATATTCCCATCAATTGCTGTACATAATTTTTTGGCAATTGGTTCTTTATCTAGCATTTTCTGAACATTAGGTGCATAATCTTTAATTAAATCTTGTACTGCTAATAATTGACCATCTTTCCCTAACTCATTTATTTTATCATAGTCTAAAAATAAGAATAAATCAGGTAAATTATCTACTCCTGCAAATATTAAGTTTAATTGTTCGGGAGAAGTAATATGTTGCCATTCTACATGAATATTAGTTATTTCTTCGTATTCTTTTGGGGTTTGTAATGTAGCATAGTTTTCTGAATTCCACCAATCAATGGCTGCAACTTTAATTGTAATTGGTTCTTTTACTATTGGAAAACCTTCAAGATACATATTGCCTTCCATAGCTCTGTCTTCTCCATTATTTACATTCTCACTAACATCTGTATTTTCCTTGTTGTCTGTACTAGGTAATGATTCAGTGGTGGGTTTCTGTTTCTCTCCACATCCAATTAAGCTAAACATCATTACGATTGTTAATAGTAAACATAAAACTTTTTTCAAAACTATAACCTCCTCTTTTTTCTTTAGAATTTAATAGTCTTAGTAATATAATTCTAAACTACATATAATTCTATTTTATGATTAACCTTTATAAAGGAATAATCCGCAATTATATTAACCTTTTACTGACCCTATCATTACTCCTTGAACAAAATATTTTTGTACAAACGGATAAATCATTAATATAGGAAGAGAGGCAACAATAATTACTCCGTATTTTAAAGATTGAGCTATTTTTTGCTGTTCTTCTATTGCTTCTCTAGAATTCTGTGGCATAAGAGCAATTATTGCATTTGTTTTTAGAAGAATCTTTTTTAGCACTAATTGCAATGGAAATAATTCTTGATTTTGTAAGAATATAAGTGCATTAAAATATGAATTCCAATGCCCTACAGCATAGAATAGACCTATTACTGCTATAATAGCTTTAGATACTGGTAAAATAACTGAAATGAAACACCTAGTTTCATTACAACCATCAATCTTAGCTGCATCTATAATCTCTTGTGATACTGTTGTTTGAAAAAACGTCTTAGCAATTATAAGATTATATACTGACAAAGCACTAATTAATATCATTACCCAAAAAGTATCATATAAATGAAGTTTCCTCACCAATAAATAAGTAGGAACTAACCCACCTCTAAAAAACATTGTTAATGTGAACATAAGCATTATTATTTTTCTTCCAATTAGATTTTTTCTAGATAATGCATATGCTGCTGGTAATGTAATAATAAGATTAACAACTGTACCAATTCCCATATATACTAGTGAGTTTCTATATCCTGTCCATATCATCCTGCTCTTTAATATTGTTTTATATCCTATAATATTAAAACCTTTTATTCTCATTATTACTTCACCATTATTAATAGCATTAGGTTCACTTACAGAGGCAATTATAACAAAATATAATGGATAAGCTACTAATATAAATACTATAATTAATAATATATAACTTATTACATAGTAGATTTTATCTTGTATTATCATGTTAGATTTTTTCTTTTTAGAACTATTCATACATATCCCCCTTCTAGAATAATGATGCATCTGTATATTTTCTTGATATCTTATTCACAGAAATAAGTAATATACAATTTATAATTCCATTGAATAAATCAACTGCAGTTCCAAGTTCAAAATTCGATTTGAGAATACCTATTCTATACACATATGTACTAATAATCTCTGATATATGTATATTAGAACTATTTTGCATAAGATATACTTTTTCAAATCCAATGCTTAGTGTTTGTCCTACAGCAAGAATTAAAAGTATAATTGCTGTTGGCATAATACTTGGTAAATCAATATATCGTATTCTTTGAAAAAGTGTTGCTCCATCAACAATAGCTGCCTCATAATAAGTTGGATCAACACTTGAAAGTGCCGCTATATAAATAACACTACTCCAACCAAGAGTCTGCCACACATCTGACCAAACATAAATATGTCTAAAATATTCTGGTTTCCCCATAAAAAACACTGATTCTTTACCTAATGAAGTTAATATCACATTAAGAATACCTGTATCTGGTGCTAGTAATATATTAATCATTCCTATTATAACAACTGTAGAAATAAAATAGGGTGCATATGTAGCCATTTGTACGACTTTTTTGAACTTTTTACTTGGTAGATGATGTAATAATATAGCTAATATTATTGGCAATGGAAATCCAGCAATTATCTTATATATACTTAATATTAGTGTGTTTTTTATAATTAACTTAGATGAATAGCTGTTAAAGAATATTCTAAAATTCTTGAGACCTACCCATTCACTATGTAATATTCCAATTCTTGGCTTATAATCTTTGAATGCAACTAATATTCCATACATAGGTGCATATAAAAAAACTATTACATATATGATTGCTGGAAGCAAAAACAAATACAACTGATATTGTTTTAGCATTTGTCTTAACTTATCATTTTTTTTCTTATTTTTATTTTTTATCTTTTTCTTATAACTTATATCTTTATTTATTAATGTAGTTTCGTTCATATCCCATCTCCTGTCAATTGTTATTTGTTTATACACTTATGACTTTTTTAAAATGTATATACCGTTAAATTCATTTTAATACTTTATTACATGATGTAAATATGTATATTTTAGACATAATCTTAACTATTAATTTTTATGTATTGTGCAATATATTAATATGCTAATTATTATTAATTGGTCATTTTTTATTTTTTATATATTATATATATTTTTATAATTAAATATATTTTTGTATTGTATTTTTTTACTATTAAATAATATTTTATAGATTAATTAGTAGTATAATTATATAATATTTTGTTTAAAATATTTATTTACTTAATTAATTATGATATAATAGGTAAAACTACTATAATAATTATATACATGTACAACATACTAATTATTATTCATTAAGTATACCTAGATAGACACAAATGTTTAATTACTATTGAGGAGATTAATTATGTACAAAAAACATAGATTATTTCAATTTTATCTACGCTTTATATTACCTTATGTCGTACTCCTGCTCCCAATTTCTATAATCAGTTACATAAATTATATAAATTATAAAGACATATTAAATAATGAAATTAATACAAATCATATAAATAATCTTAATATGATAAAATCCCAAGTAGATACTGAACTTATCACAATTAGAAATACTATTTATCAGATGTCATCTAACACACATCTAAAAGATTACCTTATAAACTATAACAATCTTGACCGTTTCAAGATTATATCAGTATTAAATAGTTATCATTATAATTCATTTGTTTCTGAGATAATTCTTTATAAAAGAAACTCTGATAAACTTCTTAGTACTGATTGTGAATATACTATAGATGAATTCATTAATACCTATTATAGATATAATGAATGGACAGAATATGAATTCAAACAATATATTAATAACTTAGAAAAAGACTCTATACGATCTCCTGAATATATAACATCATATAAATCAAGCAAAAAAAAATACACTACGCTTTCATATAGTTTTCCAAAGTTTACAAAAGATTTTTCTTCTACTATATTCTTACTTATAGAAGAATCTAGTTTTCACAGTCTTTTCAACAAATTCAAATATCTAAATAATGAAACAATAATTGTTATGAATAACAATAAAAAAATAATTAGTTCATACAAAAATAATATATCTTATAATAATCTAGATTTAATTTATGATTATTGTTTAGAAAACAACTCATTTACATATATTATAGACAACAAAAAATATCATATTAATTCAATTAAATCAGCTTCAACTAATCTAACTTATATTTCATTATGTCCTACGTCTAATTATATGAAAAAAATCAAATATATTAGGCATAGACTTATATATACAATAATTATAATACTGCTTATTGGTAGTATATTATTAGTATTGTTTATGAAAACAAATTATACTCCTATATTGAATATACATAAATTAATTAATACTTCTTCAAATTCTTCAAATTATTTACACGCCATTGAAAAAGCAATAACATCATTATCACATGAAAATATCAAACTAAATAATACTCTGTCACAACAAACTATATTAGTAAAAGATAACTATTTAAATCAGGTATTAGGGGGATATTATAATACTATAGAAGAGTTTAATGATCTTACAAAAGATTATTCAATTAATTTTTCTTATGACAAGTTATTTGTTTTTATAATACAGCTAGATGATATTAATAATAATATTATAAATAATGAAATGATAAATTCCTTAGAGCTATTTATCCAAAATAGAATAAATGCTTATTTTATAAGAAATAATTTTGATATAAAAAGCTTAATATTTATTTCTTCATATAAAGATGAATCATCATTAGAAACTTATTTTAAAGAGATCAAAGATTATATTAATGAAGTATTTAAAGTTAATTGTACTATAGGTATTGGAAATACTGTTACTACACCTAATAAACTTAAAGCATCTTTAATAGAGGCTAAAACTTCATGTCAATATTGCTATGTTAAAGCCAATAACGAAATAATATATTATAAAAAAATTAACTATACGAATAACAATATTGATTTTTATCCTATTAAATTATTTGAGAACATTAGTAATGCAATTCACTTAAAAGATATTAATGAAGTTCATAGAAACATAGATATTCTATGCAACAATATTAAAGCAAGCAATCAACCTTTGTATATACTAAAATTTTTATCATATGAATTAATTAGTATAGTTATTAAACAAACTTACGAACTTAATATATATGATCAACTAGTTCAACATAATGTGTTCAATATAACTTCTCTTTTTGAATGTAATGATATAGATGAATTAATAATATCAATAAAAAAAGCTTGCAATTATATATGTCAATATATGAAGCAAGCAACAGACTATAAAAACAACAATACTACAAATAAGTTTATAAATTATATCCATGAGAATTGTTTTTTATATGATTTTTCAATTAATAAAATGTCAACCTTTTTTAATATTTCACAGTCCTCACTAAGTCAGCAATTTAAGCATTATACAGGAAATACAATTTCTCATTATGTAGATAATCTTAGAATAGAAAAAGCAAAGTTATTATTAAAAACTACACAGTTACCTATCAAAGATATTATTGTTCAAATAGGATACTGCGATAGCTCAAGTTTCACAAGAAAATTTAAGCAAATGGTAGGAATGACTCCAGGAAAATATAGAGCATTATATAAAAAGTAGTTATTATTGCATCTTATCGTTATACTAATTAGTTATTAGTATTAATTGAAATTTCTTCTAATATTTATAAAATTAAGAAATACGGACTAAATCCTTTCAACTACAACACATTTTTGTTATAATAATAGATAACGCAAATTTACTCAAGAATGGGCTAATATAATAATTGGAATTCGTTATAAGTAGGTGAAATTTATGATTCAATTTTCTCTTGATGATATACGTAGATTATGTAATGATAAGACTTTCATGAAGGGTGTAAAATATTACAATAAGGGTCATGTAGAGGATATTAACTTTTATACTGATTTCTTTGACATAAAAGTCAATGGAACTGACTTATATAATGTTCTGTTAGAATTTGACCATAATAACGGTAAGCTCAATTATATGGAATGTAATTGTAAAGCATTCCAAAAATATTATGGTGCCTGTAAACATATAATAGCTGCTCTATTAACTATTTTATACAGACAGGATGAATTCAATAAGAATTATATAAATAATTCTTATGACAATGTAATTGAAAATTTTTCGAAAGCCATCATTGGCAGGACAAGCAAGGCTATTAAAAAAACACCTGTAAATATTGAAATCACCTTTTTTCCAGTAAGTATCTATAATAACTATTATTCATCATCTTATAATCTTAGAATTGGAGATAAAAGACTATATACTCTTAAGAATTTCAATGAATTATACAAAAAACACAAGACCGGGGGAAGTATCACATATGGAAAAGAATTTGTTTTTGACACTAATAATCATTACTTCAATGATTGTGATGACAAGTTCATAAATACCATAGGTGACTATTATGAAACTAAAAAATTCATTAATAAAGATACAGGGTATAGAAGTAGTTTCACTGGCTATAAAAATAATATAGCTCTACCTGAAACCTACATAAAAAAAACTCTATCCATATTGGAAAATAGAAATTTTAACATTAATTATAATGATATTATATATAGAAATTGCAAAATACTAACTGATATAAATATGAAATTTCACGTAAAAAAATCCTCTAATATTATTATTATCGCTATTAAGAATAATCAAAACTTCTTTAGATTAACCAAAGATTGTAAATATGTTTTTTATGACAATAATGTCTATAAGTTATCACAAGAAAAACAGCAGCTATTTCATGTTATCGATAAAACCTTCAATAATAAAACAAAATCAATAGAACTTAGTATCAATTATAAACACAAATTTGTATCAACCATATTACCAGTCCTAAAAGAGCTAGGAACTGTTCATATGGACTCAGAAATATCAGACAAACTATACACTGGTGAGTTTTTATGTGAAATCTATCTTGATAAATACTTTGATACTATAAAAGGTACTATCAACTTTAATTATGGCGATTACAAGATAGGTATTATACCTGAACACAAGCCAGATATACAGGGAGATATGATATTAGTTAGGGATATTAAGAAGGAAGCACTCATATTATCACTTTTGAATGAAGCTTCCTGTGTGAAATCAGAAGAAGATGATTTTTTTACTATAGAAGATGAAAGTAACTTATACGATTTCATCTATTACTATTTGCCAAAATTACAGCAATTGGCTACAATATACTACTCTGAGAATTTTAAAAATATTCATATCAGAGAAGAACACCACATGCAAGGTGGAATTAGATTAAGTGAAGAATCTAACATGCTTGAAATATCTTTTAGTATTGAGGGTATAGAACAAGATGAACTTGCTTCTATAATGAAATCCCTAAAAGAAAAGAAACGATATTATAAATTAAAAAATGGTGGATTCCTACCCTTAGAAAATCAGGAAGCTATAAATTTATCTACAGTTATTAATGGACTTAATCTATCTTCAAAAGATTTTAAAAATACAATTATCCAGATACCTAAATACCGAGCTTTTTATCTTGATAATCTGTTAAAAGAAAAAAAGATTAGAATTTTTAATCGTAATAAAGGTTTTAATAAACTAATAAAAGATATAACAGATCCAATAGATATGGAATTCGCTCCACCTAGTACCCTGAAAAACATACTTAGAGATTACCAAAAATTTGGATTTATGTGGCTAAGCTCCTTAGCCTATTATGGTTTTGGTGGAATCCTGGCTGATGATATGGGACTTGGTAAAACTATACAATCAATTGCACTAATCAAATCAACTGAGACCAAAAATCCTTCATTAGTTATAGCCCCTACATCTCTGGTATACAACTGGGCAGATGAAATAAAAAAATTCGCACCTGATTTAAATGTTTTAATACTAACTGGAACCAGAAAAGACAGACAAGAATATTTTAAAGAAATTAATGATAATGACGTTATTATAACCTCCTACGGCTTATTAAAAAGAGATATAGAAGATTACACTAATTATTTATTCGAGTATTGTTTTATTGATGAAGCACAACATATAAAGAATCCTAACTCATTGAATGCAAAAGCTGTAAAATTAATACCTTCAAACGTTAGGTTTGCCCTAACAGGTACACCTATAGAAAACTCTTTAATGGAATTATGGTCAATTTTTGATTTTATTTTACCTGGTTATCTATTGAGCAACAGGAAATTCATATCCAATTATGAACGACCAATCATTAAGAATAATGATGAAGAAGCTCTTAACCAATTGAACAATCAGATAAAACCATTTATCCTTAGACGACTAAAAACAGATGTATTGACTGAATTACCCCCTAAAATAGAAACAAAAATATCTACTGATTTAACTGAAAATCAGAAAAAAATATACTTAGCATATTTACAGAAAACAAAAAAAGAAATAGCCCAAGAAATTACTGCCAAAGGTTTTAATAAGAGCAAAATGAAGATATTAGCAGCCCTCACAAGGCTAAGACAAATATGTTGCCACCCATCTACCTTCATAGAAGATTATAAAGGTGATAGCGGTAAATTACAATTATTATTAGAGCTAGTGACCGATGCCGTTGATAGCGGTCATAGAATACTTATATTCTCTAGTTTTACAAGTATGCTTAGTATAATAAAAGATTCATTAGATAACCACCAAATCTCTAGTTACTACTTAGACGGCTCAACAAAATCCGAAGAACGTAGAGATATGGTAAATGATTTTAATGATGGGGATACCAGCGTTTTCCTTATATCATTAAAAGCTGGTGGAACAGGACTTAACTTGACCGGAGCTGATATGGTTATCCATTATGACCCTTGGTGGAATCCAGCTGTAGAAGATCAAGCAACTGATAGAGCCTATAGGATAGGGCAAGATAAATCTGTCCAAGTCTTCAAATTAATAACCACAGGAACAATCGAAGAGCGTATATATCAATTACAGCAAAAGAAAAAATCTATAATTGATTCAATTATAAAACCAGGTGAAACAATGTTGACTAAGTTAAGTGAAGACGAGATAAAATCATTATTTGACTTATGATATGATTCATCTTTTATCTACTGTTCAAAAGGGCTTCCTCCATGGCACTTATACTCTAATATGAGAAAGCCCTATAATAACTATCAAATTATATATTTAATTTCACTATGTGAGAAATATGATCCTAACTGCTCATTAAAAAAATCTTTCATTTCTAATAACTGTTCCTTATTATAAACATATTTACCGTAACCAAATTGACCATATTTAAATGTTCTTTCTTCATCTGTCATTGGTAGAGTTGTCTCTGGAAATATCTCAGTAATCCTATTTTTAGCTTTAGTAGTATATCTATGAGAAATGATTTCAAAACTAATATTTTTATGTTTATCCACAGCTAACTTATTATTTAAATCTTTTATTAACATTCTATACTCATTTTTCCACCTATCATATATGAATACAGGGGCAATTATAAAACCAATGGGATAATCCGCTTCTAGAACTTTGTATGCTGCTTCTATCCTGCTTCTTGCATTAGGTGTTCTATGCTCATAACGCTTAATGACTTTATCAGTATTTATACTGAATCTAACTGTTGTATGTCCATTGTGCTTAGCATTTATTATATCCTCTACATTAGTGAATTTTGTAACGAAACGAAATCTTCCTTGTTCTTCTTTTGCAAAAAATTCTATAGCCTTATTAAGGGCATGAGTATAAGGCTCTACTGGTAGAGGATCGGATGTTGCTGCACCTTCAAATATTGTAATTTCACCATTTCTTTCATTGATATATTTCTTAGCCTTACCAAGTATTTCATCTATATTAACATACATCCTTGTATATGGTTTATCCCCTAACTGAGTATTAAGGTAACAATACTCACACTGTCCCATACAACCTGTTACAAGGGGTAATTGATAATGGGCAGAGGGTTTACACGTTTGAAAGGTTAAACTCTTCTTTACCCCAACTACAAGAGTATTTTTACCATGTCCATATTTTTCAATCTTAGTTGTACCTGGTATACCCTTTGTTCTAGTAGTTTCAAGTATAATAAGCTCAATATCCATATTTTGAAATTGTTTATATAGTCTTTCTCCTAATGGGTAATTTAAGGCATCCTTTTCAATTAAAACTCTCTTTGGCTTAAACACACTTATCACCTCTACAATTAAAATATCTATACAGTATTATTATTCTTATTAAGCATTTTTTTATACTAAAAATAAGCCCAAAAAAAGTGTACAATAACTGCACACTTTTTTGATAATAAATTCTTAACTAAATTCTACATGTCCTTGTACATAACATATTCCTTTATATCTCATACCTACTGAAGGAATCCCAATCAAATCTTTTTTGTTAATACACACTTGTATTTTGAAGTTCAAACACATTATATCCATAATATATACTTCTTCTTTTGTAAAGGAGTTAGTCTTAATACAAAAATCTTCTATTGTTCCTAATATTGAATACTCTGCATCATTAAGTCCATATGGTATGAAATATCCTTCTAGTATAGTCAGTAGGTCTTCATGCTTTGTACGGACTTTAAAAAGCTCAGCTGACTGTTCTGCATCAATCTCCAACAATTGAATTGCTTCTTCGTCGCCTTCTCTAGCCAATTCTAGCAAATTGGCTCTCCATTGTTCTTCTTCTTGTTCAAGGTTCTTGTCCACTTCATCTTTATTGATAGGGAATATTACTGTTCCCTCAGTTGATAATGCTATTAATCTTATGTTTTCCACATATGCTTCTTCGTCTTCATCAATATCTAAATAATCAACTACATTTTGAAGAAAAAAAGTTATTGGATTCCCTGTTTTAATATCTTCAAAATATACATAATAATCATCTTTGCTATTATTTGAATATATTATATCAACTTCATCAATATCCATAGTCAAGTTACCTTTTTTATATGGAATAATAGAAGAAATCTTTAATTCTTCATTTTCATCTAATTCGCCTCTAACTATTATACCTAGTTCATCACTATATGCTTTTAATAGCTCAACTTTTATCTTATCCTCACCATAGTTAGAAATATATTTCTCTGTAGGGTTATTTATTATCTGCTGTATTACATCTTTCATCTGTTTGGTTTCTTGGAATTTCTTAAACCCAACTGCACTCAAATATTGCTCCATAATTATTCACCACTCTTCTACATACTATACTCATAATTTATAATTATATGTAGAATTATAGTAACATTACATATAATAATTGTCTAGCTATAAATTCTTATATAAAAATTATATTTGTTCTAGTGCATTAGCAAGGTCATCAATAATATCATCAATATTTTCTAGTCCTACTGAAAATCTTACCAAATCAGGTTTAACACCTGAAGCTATTTGTTCTTCTTCTGATAATTGTCTATGAGTAGTACTTGCTGGATGCAATACACAAGATCTAGTATCTGCTACATGGACAACCAATGCTATCAGGTTCAAGTTATCAATAAATTTCTCTCCTGCTTCTCTTCCACCTTTTACACCAAAAGTTAAAACCCCACTGGAACCATCTGGTAAATATTTCTTAGCAAGGTAGTGGGTTGGGTGACTATCAAGCCCTGGATAAACAACCCATTCAATTTTATCATTTTCTTCTAACCATTTTGCTACAGCTAATGCATTCTGGCTATGACGTTCCATTCTAAGAGGTAATGTCTCTAATCCTAAATTCATTAAAAACGCATTAAATGGACTCATTGTTGCTCCAATATCTCTTAACAATTGAACTCTAGCTTTTGTAATATAAGCTGCTTCTTTGAAATCTCTTACATATACAACACCATGATAGCTCTCATCAGGAGTTGTCATCTCTGGGAATTTACCATTATCCCAATTGAATTTACCACTATCAATAATCATACCACCTACACTTGTAGCATGTCCATCTGTATATTTAGTACATGAATGTACTACAATATCTGCTCCATACTCAATAGGTCTGCATAAATATGGTGTTGGAAAAGTATTATCAACGATTAATGGAATATCATTATCATGTGCCAATGTTGAAAACTTATCAAAATCTAGAATGTTAAGACCAGGATTACCTATTGTTTCAGCAAAAACAACTTTTGTATTAGACTTTATGTAAGTCTTTAATTCTTCTAGACTAAGTTCTGGATTAACAAATGTAACTTCTATACCGAATTTCTTAAATGTTGTTTTTAGTAATGAAAAAGAACCACCATATAAAGTACTAGCTGCTAATAAATGATCTCCTGCTGTACATATAGTCATAATAGATATCATTGTAGCTGCTTGTCCAGATGAAGTTGCCATAGCACCAATGCCACCTTCAAGCATAGCCATCTTTTTCTCCAAAGCCTCAACTGTTGGATTACTGATTCTTGTATACATATGCCCTGCCGCCTCTAAATCAAATAATTTGGCTACTTCTTGGCAAGTATCATATTTATATGTGGTACTCTGATATATAGGTAAAACTCTAGGTTCAGAGTTACCAGGATCATATCCACCTTGCACAGCCGCTGTTTCTATTTTCCATTTTTTCTCCATTCTTTGACCTCCCGTCTAAATATTGTTTATATTATAGAATATATATCACAAAAATTCAATATAGTAATTTACCAAAGTGCTTTTATTTGCTAAAATTCTTCATGGTAATTTTGGGCACTCTAGTAAGTACTATTATATTTTAAACCAATTAAACTATTTTTCATACCACATATAACAAACTTCATCTTATACATAACTTCTAAAGCTTAAATAATGAACTTATTATACATGATTAATTATACAATTCTGTAGAAATTAATACATTTTTCAATCTATATATTTACACAAATAACTATATTTGCTAAAATAATATATATGATTAAATTAAAAAAGATAAGGGCAGGACTTAATGGGGGGATTTTTTTATTATGAAAGATATAAATAAATATTATGAAGCAGCTGAAATATTAAAGGTACTAGGTCATCCTACAAGATTGTGCATTGTTAATGGTTTAATTAGAAATCAAGGTTGTAACGTCTCTTTTATGCAGAGTTGTTTAAACATACCCCAATCAACTGTGTCACAACATATTTCTAAATTAAAATCAGCTGGAATTATTGTTGGTGAACGTAAAGGACTAGAAATTACTTATAAAGTAGTTAATCAAATAGCAATTGACCTTGTTAATTCCCTTTTTGAAGATTAATTTTATGATGCTCAATACAAAATACTACAGGACTGACTCTTAATACATTATTGACAGCTATAAGCTACTATAATATATAAGAGACAGTTCTGTTTTATATTTAGTCTATTATTGAATTTTTTCTAAACCACCCATATAGTTTCCTAGGACTTCTGGAATAACAACACTTCCATCTTCTTGTTGGAAGTTCTCAAGTATTGCAGCAGTTGCTCTACCTGCAGCTACACCACTTCCATTAAGAGTATGAATGAATTTTGCTTTATCTTTTACATTATCTTTATATTTAATATTAGCTCTTCTAGATTGGAAAGTTTCAAAGTTACTACAGCTTGAAATTTCTACATATCTATTATAACTTGGCATCCATACTTCGATATCATATTTCATAGCTGCTGTGAATCCTAAGTCACCCATACATATCTTTACTACTCTATAAGGAATATTTAATAATTGTAGAACTTCTTCTGCATCTTTTGTCAACTTTTCAAGTTCATTATAAGATTCTTCTGGCTTAACAAATTTTACTAATTCAACTTTATTGAACTGGTGTTGTCTTATCAATCCTCTAGTATCTCTCCCTGCTGAACCTGCTTCCGCTCTAAAACATGCTGTATATGCACAATGTTTAATAGGTAGTTTAGCGCCATCAAGTATTTGTTCTCTATACATATTAGTTACTGGTACTTCAGCTGTTGGAACTAAGAAATAATCTGTTCCTTCAACCTTGAATGCATCTTCTTCAAACTTAGGTAATTGTCCAGTTCCTACCATACTTTTTCTATGAACCATAAAAGGTGGGAAAACTTCTGTATAATCATGTTTATCTACATGTAAGTCTAACATAAAGTTAATTAAAGCTCTTTCTAATCTTGCTCCCCTGCCTTTGTATACTGTAAATCTAGCTCCTGTTATCTTACCTGCTGATTCTGGATCAAGAATATCAAGGTCTTTACCGATATCCCAATGTGCTTTTGGTTGGAATCCAAAATTTCTAACATCTCCCCAACGTCTGATTTCAACGTTATCCTCGTCTGTATCACCTGCTGGAACTGATTCATTAGGTATATTCGGTATAGTTAACATAAAGTTATATAAATCACTATCAACTTTTTTTACTTCACTATCTATTTCTTTAATCTTATTAGATAGCTCTTTCATCTGGACTAATACTTCTTTTACATCTTTACCTTCTTTTTTCATAGCAGGTATTTGTTTTGATACCACGTTCTGCTTATTCTTCAATTGCTCTACTTCTTGTAATAATTGTCTTCTTTTAGTATCAAGCTCCACAAAAGAATCAAGGTCAAAATCCTCTTTTCTGTTTGATAAAGCTTCTTTTACTTGGTCAAAATTATTTCTTAACATTTTAATATCTAACATCTTATTCACTCCTTCTATTTTTCTTTTCTATACAATTAATAAGTGCCTTAGCACTTAAGAGATTTCTTAATATTCCATATCTCTTCACATTATTATCCAAAGACTACATATTGATTATTATAATAAAACAATAAAAAAACCCTTCGCCCTAATGGGACGAAAGGATATCCGCGTTGCCACCCAATTTATTACAATAAAAATTGTAATCTCTTGATTAGTACTATAAAGGATACTAACCTCTAACTCATCGCTAGGTACTCCGGAAGTGGAGAGATTATTTCGTTATGCCAGTTCTCACCATCTCTGACTCTCTTAAAAAACTACCTTAATCTTAGCTTCCATCACAGCACAAAAACTATTTTTAATAATTATAATATATATTATGTTTCTTTTCAACCTAAAATATTATTATTTATATTTCATAAGTATCTACAATAAAAAGTTTTTTATTCTCCATTAAATCAATCTCCACCCACTTATCACATTTTCCATTTTCATCTTCCAAAATTCTTATGATAGGTCTTGAAGGGAATCCATTATTCTGTTTTAGAACAATACCTTTAGCTCCTTCATTAGTTATAATTCCCATACCTGATGGATATACCGCTATATATTTAATAAACTCATCCACAAGTTCTTCATCAAATAATCGCCCTTTATTAGCAATAAGAAATTCTATTACTTCATATATTTTATAAGCTTCTCTATAAGGTTTTTTTGTAACCATAGAATCAAAAACATTACATATAGAAATAATTTTTGTCGCACTATTAATTTTATTACCACTCCAACCGAAAGGATATCCAGAACCGTCAACATTTTCATGATGAGTTAATATTATGACTTTAGATATAGAACTTATCCATGATGCTTCGCTTATGGCTTCATAACCATAGATTACATGCTGCTTAACTATTCCATATTCTTTTTCAGTTAACTTACCAGGCTTATTGAGGATTTCTTCTGGAATAATAACTTTACCTAGATCATGTAATAAAGCACCTATAGCTATGTCTTTAACTCTATTTTTGTTATAACCTAACTTTATAGATAATAAAACTGCTAAAGCACATACATTGACAGAATGGGCATATGTATATTCATCTTTTCTCCTAATATCAACCAGATTAACAATAATATTACGTTGGGTCAATACATCCTCAACAATATTCTGAGCAGCTGATACAATATTAGTTAATTCTAAATGTCCTTGGGTACTATAATTCTCCAATACTTTTTTAACTTCTTTTTTACAGTTTTCTCTTGTCTTTTCTTCAATAAAATCTTTTAATTCAACACCTTCAGATAATTCATCTTCTATATAGATGTAATCTACACCTAGCTCCCTTAAACGAACAATATAAGATTTCTTAATATGAATTCCTTTTGATAAAAGAAAGCTTCCATTTAATGAATAAACTGGTCGTGCCACTCTCTCATTACCTTTTAAATTGTCTATTAGTACTCTTCTCATTAAATCCCACCTATAGAACGGCTAAAAAATCTCTATTAACTACTACTTATTTAATGAATAATCAAATCAAATATTATTAATCAAGTTTCTAAAGATAATTATTTTGTTCTTTATCATTATTCGTTAATATATATATTAAACTTAAACATCATTTCAATAAGTTCAATATATTTCCCTTGATTTTATAATTTGAATAGAACTAAATAATTGCTCCTCTATAAAATTAATTAATTCTACTTATAAAAAAATCTCTTTACAGTTGATATAATCATATCATTTTTTTATAGTATCTTCAATTAAAATTGAAATAAATGAATAAAAAGACTTATTATGGTAATCATTATTAATGTACCATTTATTTACAATGTTTTATTTATGAGGATTTTGGTTTAGGAAATAAGCCTCAATAATATGGTACATCATCTAATACCCCCCTCAACCTGCGTTTTATTCCCCCCCTGAAACGCAGGTTATTTTTTATGTACTACTTAATTAACTTATTAAAGTTTTATACATAATTTATTGTTATAAATTTAACTAATTTTAATTATATTTAATACTACAACTTGTCTAGGTAAGAACTATTATTAAATATCTATAGTGTTTTTTTATATATAATAACTATAATTAAATCTTATTTATGTTAATAATGCTGTCATGTATACAGTATTTATAGTTATATTGTATATTTTAAATTGTAGATTTTTATTTTAGTAATTGACAAAATTTTATCAATTTGCTATTATATCAATGTAATATTTTTTTGATAATAATTGTTAATAATTTAACGTTATTTATGTATTGAAATCAATTTATAATGCGACTACATGTAGCATTATAATTACAAAATAGAAAAAAACTAATAATAAAAATATCTAGGAGGTATATAATTATGGCAAACACAAAAGTCACTAAAACTAATGATAAACCGAATATTGATGTGCCAAAAATGATTGACGAATTAGTATCAAAGGCTACAAAGGCATTAGATGAATATTTACAACTTAACCAAGAACAAGTAGATAATATTGTTAAAGAAATGTCACTTGCAGGATTGGACAAACATATGTATTTAGCTAAACTAGCTGTTAATGAAACTGGTAGAGGTGTATATGAAGATAAAATAACTAAAAATATGTTTGCGACTGAATATATCTATCATAGTATCAAATATGAAAAAACAGTAGGAATTACTAATATAAATAAAGAAGAAGACTACATGGAAGTTGCAGAACCTGTTGGTGTTGTTGCTGGTGTAACTCCTGTTACTAACCCAACTTCAACAACATTATTCAAATCAATAATTTCAGCAAAAGCTAGAAACCCAATCATCTTTGCATTCCATCCATCAGCTCAAAAGTGTTCTGCTGAAGCAGCTAAAATTGTTAGAGATGCAGCCATTAAAGCTGGTGCTCCAGAAAATTGTATTCAATGGATAGAACTTCCTTCATTAGAAGCTACTAATACATTAATGAATCATCCAGGTGTTGCTCTAGTACTTGCTACAGGTGGATCTGGAATGGTTAAATCAGCTTATTCAACAGGAAAACCTGCTCTTGGTGTTGGACCTGGTAACGTACCTTGCTTCATAGAAAAAACTGCTGATGTCGAAAGAGCTGCAACAGATTTAATCTTATCAAAAGCATTTGATAATGGAATGATCTGTGCATCTGAACAAGGAGCAATTATCGAAGAACCTATATATAAACAAGTAACAGATTACATGAAAAAACAAAACTGTTACTTCACAACAAAAGAAGAAACTAAACGCTTAGAAGGCGTTGTTATGAACCTTGAAAAAGGTGCGGTTAATCCAGCTATAGTAGGTAAATCTCCTGTAGAAATCGCTAGATTAGCTAATATAAACGTATCTGAAGATACAAAAGTTTTATGTTGTGAAATTGATGGTGTTGGTCACGAATATCCATTATCAAAAGAAAAATTATCTCCTGTATTAGCAATTATAAAAGCTAAAAATGCTAAAGAAGGTATTGATTTATGTGACAAGATGGTTGAAATCGGTGGTCTTGGACATTCATCAGTTATTCATTCCAAAGATGATGAAGTAATCAAACAATTCTCATCAAGATTAAAAACTGGTCGTATCATAATTAACTCTCCTTCTACTCATGGAGCAATTGGAGATATATATAACACAAACATGCCATCTCTTACACTTGGTTGTGGTTCTTACGGAAGAAACTCAACAACATCAAATGTAACAGCTGTTAATCTAATAAATAAGAAAAGAGTGGCGAATAGAAGAGTGAATATGCAATGGTTTAAAATTCCAGAAAAAATATACTTTGAACCAGGTTCAGTACAATACCTAAGTAAAATGCCTAACATCAAAAAAGCATTTATCGTTACTGACCCATTTATGGTAAAATTTGGCTATGTTGATAAAATACTTTATCATTTAAGAAACAGAAATGATAGTATTCATTGTGAATTATTTACTGACGTTGAACCTGATCCATCTATAGAAACAGTTAAAAAAGGTGCAGAAATGATGCAAAAATTTAATCCTGATGTTATTATCGCATTAGGTGGTGGTTCAGCTATGGATGCTGCAAAAGGAATGTGGTTATTCTATGAACATCCAGAAGCTAGATTCAGTGATATGGCTCTCAAATTCATGGATATTAGAAAACGTGTTTATAAATTCCCAACTATGGGTAATAAATCAAAATTTGTAGCTATACCTACTACATCTGGAACTGGATCAGAAGTAACTTCATTTGCAGTTATCACTGATAAAGAAAAAGGAATCAAATATCCTCTTGCTGATTATGAATTAACTCCAGACGTAGCGATAATTGATCCAGACTTCGTAATGTCAGTACCTGCCAGTGTAACGGCTAATACAGGTCTTGACGTATTAACACATGCTTTAGAAGCTTATGTTTCTGTTTTAGCTTCTGATTATACAGATGCACTTGCGTTAAAAGCTGCTGAGTTAGTATTTAACTACTTACCAAGAGCTTACAAAAACGGTAATGATGCTGAAGCAAGAGAAAAAATGCATAATGCCTCATGTATGGCTGGTATGGCATTTACAAATGCATTCCTTGGTGTAAATCACTCAATGGCTCATAAATTAGGTGGAGAATTCCATATCCCACATGGTGCTGCTAATGCTATATTATTACCATTTATAATTGAATATAACGGAAGTAGTACACCAACAAAATTTGCATCATTCCCTAAATATGAGAAATTTATAGCTCCTGAAAAATATGCAGAAATAGCTAAACATCTTAACTTACCTTGCAAGACTACAGAAGAAGGTGTTAAATCACTAGCTAATGCAGTAAGAAACCTTATGAAGGAACTTAATATAAAATCTTCTATAAAAGAATTTGGTATAGATGAAAAAGAATTTTTGAGTAGAGTTGACTACTTAGCAGACAGAGCATTTGAAGATCAGTGTACACCTGCTAATCCAAGATTACCTTTAGTAAAAGAATTAGTTAACTTATATAAAAAGGCTTACTACGGAAAATAATTATATACATGTAAATGAGAACAAAAAAGAAGGGTTGCCATTTTTCCCTTCTTTTTTGCTATTTATAAATATTAATTTTATCGATAATCAAAACAAAGAACAAGATTCATATTAAAAATCATTTAATATGAATTTATTAATTACTTCTGCAACTCCACTTTGATTATTATTACATTTTGTTACATAATTCGCCATATCTTTAATCTCATCTCTAGCATTACATATCGCTACTCCCATACCAGCATATTTAATCATATATTTATCATTGAAGCTATCCCCTACAGCTATTATCTCTTCCCTGTCTATATGTAAATAATTAGCAAGATATTCTAATGCCACTCCTTTATTAGCTTTCTTACTCAATACTTCTAAATATGTAGGCTTTGAAAAAAACACGTTAACTTTTTCATTATATAAGTCTATAATATGCTCTTGGATCTTTTCTAATAACTTAATATCATCATAGTTATATAATACTTTAATTGACTTATCATAGTTTTTAAGATCATCCACAACATAAGCAGATATGTTACTAAGTTTTTGATAAGTCTCTATCCTTGAGGTGACTTGTTCCACTATTACACCTTTTTTATCATAGAGTTGAATATCAACTCCATATTCTCTACCTATATCAATCAACTCTGGAAGTATGTCTTGTACCAACGGTTCATAAAAAATATTATTTCCACTGAAATCATTAATAACAGCACCATTATATGATATATAATAATCATTATCATTTGTAATTCCAAGTTCATTAATAACATTTATAATAGACTTACTTACCCTGCCAGAACAGATAGTTATTATTGTTCCTTTTCTATTAGCTTCTTGTATAGCTTTGATATTGTCTGTAGATATACTCAAATCATCATCTAGAAGTGTATCATCCATATCAAGCACTAACATCTTATATCTCAAAAAAAGCCCTCACTTTCAAATAAATTACTATATTTTCTACTATTAATTATATCTTCTATCTCTGCATAAGATTTATTATTAGCATTAATCATTAATACATTATTTGTTGCTATAGAGTTATGCATGTTATTACTAAAAATCTCATTATATAAACCTTTATATGAAGAACTTGAATAAATATATATATCATGAGTTTTAGTAGTATCATTCCCATGAATTACTTTGTAGCCTCTTCCTATTAGATAATTTTCAATATTATCTAATCCATCTTGCACTAATATGACCATTAGAACACCTCCTAGTAATAATAATAGTATTACCAAGAGTCGGTAAAATATAATATTAAAAATAAATATTGCTAATTGTTTTCCTTACTGATTAATTGCCTTTTCTATAGCTGACTTTTCTTCTTCTGAAAGAACTTTCTCACTTTTACCATCTTTTATTTCTTTTACATACATATAGCAACCTTCTCTACTATGCATACAGTTAAATAACACCCCACTATCTATTTGATTCAATAATGCTATTACAAAACTTAATTGTCCACCCATATTATCAAAGGCATTATATTTCACAATAGCAACTTTTTCTATAGATTGTCTAACATGTTTTTCTAGTTCTCTAATATCAAATTTTTGTTTGTGAAGAGTATCTTTGAGTCCCTCAATATCTTTAATATTATTTTGCAATACATCTTCAATATTAAAATCTTCCTTAGAGTTCATGAATTGATAATATTTATTTTTCCATTTCTTTATTCTAATGGAATTAATAATCAATAGTATCAACATCAATAATGTTATACCAATTAACGATAATACTATTAACTCAACGTTATTAGAAATATAATAATTTAACATCTCCATCTAAAACTATCCTTCCTTGATTGAATTAATTAATTCAATTAATCTCTCTAACTCATCATCTGAGTAATACTCTATCTCTATTTTCCCTTTTTTCTTGCTTTTATGATTAATAGTAACTTTTGTTCCAAGAATCTCTTTAAATCTTTCTTCTATATCTTTATATATAGCAGTTAAGGCTTCATCATTTCTTGATCCCTTTTTAGGAGTCTTAGGTTTTGTAATGCTCTTGATGAGTTTTTCTGTATCTCTAACACTTAGTTTTTCATCAAATACTTTGTTTGCAATATTATATTGAATCTCACTATCTTTTATTGCTAATAATGTTCTTGCATGTCCACTAGAGATCATTTCATCAACTATCATCCTCTGAACTCTTTCATCCAGATTCAATAATCTCATGGAATTTGCTATTGCCGATCGGCTTTTAGCTACCTTCTCAGCAACATCATCCTGTTTTAACTTAAAATCATTTATAAGTTTCTGATATGCAAACGCTTCTTCTATAGGATTAAGATTCTCTCTCTGTATATTTTCTATAAGTGATACTTCTAGTTTCTCTCTAGGTGTATAACCTTTTATAATTACTGGTACTTCCTTCAATCCAGCTAATTTTGCAGCCCGCCATCTTCTTTCACCAGCTACTATTTCATAGAATTTGTTCTTTTTTATAACTATCAACGGCTGAATAACTCCATATTGTTTTATGGAGTCTGATAACTCTTGTAACTGATCTTCATCAAACTTTTTTCGTGGTTGCTCTTTATTAGGACCAACTTCATTAACATTTATCTTAACTATACCTTTACTTTTATCAGTGATTTCTTGTTCAAGATCATCTGTAATAAGAGCAGATAGACCTTTTCCTAACCCTCTTTTTACGGCAGCCATTTCTAAACATCCTTCCTATTTATCACTTCATCTGCTAATAACCTATAACTTTCCGCACCTTTTGAATTAGAATCATATAGATTAATCGGTACTCCATGACTTGGTGCTTCTCCCAATCTAACATTTCTTGGTATTATTGTTTTATAGATATTTGTCCTCTTCAACTCTTTTTTAACTTCATCTACTACCTGCATAGACAAATTAGTCCTAGCATCATACATTGTAAATACTACTCCTTCAATCTCTAGATTAGGATTTAATCTCTTCTTGACTAAGTTAATCGTGTACATAAGCTGAGATAATCCCTCTAAAGCAAAAAATTCACACTGTATAGGTACTAAAACTGTATCCGCTGTAGTCAAAGCATTAACTGTCAAAGTGCTTAATGATGGTGGACAATCAATAATTATGTAATCATACTTATCTCTTACTTGATCAATTTGCTTTTTTAATATAAAACTATTATCATCCATTCCAATCAACTCTATCTCTGCACCAGCCAAATCAACATCAGCAGGCATAAGGGATATATTCTTAAATACATTTTTAATTATACATTTTTTCAATGGTGCTTGTCCTAAAAGCAACTCATATGTAGTATTCTTTAACTTCCTCTTATCTATTCCTAAACCTCTAGTAGTATTTCCTTGCGGATCAATATCTAGAGTAAGTACTTTTTTCCCCTTTTCAGCTAAGCAAGAAGATAAATTCACAGATGTAGTTGTTTTACCAACACCACCTTTTTGGTTAGCTACGGCTATTATTCTTCCCATTATTATTCCCTTCTTTCGGATATCGTTTTATTAATTATATCACAATAGGTTTTTTAAATCTATTTTTTTAGGTAGATTTAGTTAAAAATTGGATATTGGTATAGGCATTATAATGGGTTGTAAGTTGGATGAGTAAATTTTGGTGAATCATCTAGTAATACAGTACAAGTTTTAATAAGTTATTTTATTGATTAAAAGTGGTATTAGGATATTAGATTATTGGTTTATTAGGATATTAGTTGGTAGTAGTAAGTTTATTAATAGTGAATTAGATTAGGAGCTACAGGGAAGTGAGCGTAGTGACAAATATTTAGTTTTACTTCTCCTTACTCCAAGGAACGGTCTTCGTAAAACTAACTATTTATCACACTCATATACGTGTAATTGAATACATTTAGTTTGTTGTGTAATCTTATGAATGTCTCACATGAAACATCCTGACATATCATTCTACATTTTTATCCTGCTATAATATAATATCAAATAAATCCTGTACTCATCTTGTCTAGTTTTCTCCCTAATAATCATGCTTACTTAATCCCTCTACACTCAAAACCCAAGTAATAAATAGTTAGTTTTACGAAGACCGTTCCTTGGAGTAAGGCGCAGTAAAACTAACTATTTATTACTACGCTCACTTCCCTGTAGCCTCTAATACCTATATCCATGTTTCACGTGAAACATTTTTAATCTAACATAATAAACTACAATCTTTAACTTATCTTCCTCTGCTTCAATCCTTATTAACCAACTAACTTAATCCCTCTACACCCAAAACCCAAGTAATAAATAGTTAGTTTTACGTATAGCCCCTACTACTTATACCCTCCATTTCAGTCAAACAATAAAAAACCTACAGCCAAATTTATCAAACAATAAATTCAACAATAGGTTCCTAAAAAACAATACCATCCTATTTACATCTGCTCAGGTGCCTTAATACCCAACAAGCATAAAGCCTCCCTAATAACATCTCTAACAATACTAACAATCTCCAACCTAGCGTTTCTCAATTCCATATCATCAACTATAATAGGACAATTATGATAAAATCTATTAAATTCCTGTGCCAAATCGACAACATATCTAGAAATAAAAGATGGTTCTAATTTCTCAGCTGCATCAAATACTACACCTTGGAATCTCTGCAAAGTCTTAACCACATTAAAAGCTAAATCATCAGTTAATAAATCATAATTGATACTCTCACCTTTACTATCATATTCAGCTTTTCTCAATACACTAGAAGCCCTAGCATAAGTATATTGAACATAAGGTCCTGTTTCACCTTCAAAATTAAGAACCTTATCCCACGAGAAAACTACATCCTTAATTCTATTATTATACATATCATTAAATAGAATAGCACCTATACCAACAATCTTAGCAACATTTTCCTTGTCCTTTAGATTAGGATTCTTCTCTTCAATAATTTGCTTAGTCTTTTCAATTGACTCATTCAACAACTCTTCTAAATAAATCACTTTACCTTTTCTAGTTGATAATTTACCAGACTCCATACTAACTAAACCATAAGGAACATGAATCAACTTTTCATGCCAATCATATCCCATTTTGTCAATAACCTTGAACCACTGTGCAAAATGTAGATTTTGATCAAATGCTGTAACATATATACATTTTTCAAAATCATATGTTTTCTTTCTATAAACAGCAGCTGTAATATCTCTCGTTGCATATAGAGTACTACCATCTTTCTTAGTAATTAGACATGGTGGCATATTATCATCTTCTAATTCAACAATCTTAGCACCTTCACTAATCTTAATTAGTCCTTTATCATCTAATTCTTTTATAATAGCATCCATTTTGTCATTATAGAAACTTTCACCTGCATAAGAATCAAATTTTATATCTAACATACCATATATTTTGTTAAATTCTTTCAAACTAATATCTTTGAACCATTGCCATAGTGCTAAAGCTTCTTCATCACCATTCTCCATCTTAGTAAACCAAGCTCTCGCATCATCATCAAGCTGAGGATTCTTCTCTGCCTCCTGGTGAAACTTTACATAAATATTAGTTAGCTCATTAATACCATCTTTTTCAATTTTTTCTTTTGAACCCCATAATTTATATGCAACTATAAGCTTACCGAATTGTGTACCCCAATCGCCTAAGTGATTTATACCTACACATTTATATCCTAGATGTTCATGAATATTATACAATGCATTACCAATTATAGTAGTTCTAAGATGTCCAATATGAAATGGTTTAGCTATATTAGGAGAAGAATAATCAAGTACAATAGTTTTTCCCTCACCATAATGCAGTTTACCATTTATAGCATCTCTATTACATATAACACTTTCTACATATTTTTTCTTGTTTACATAAAAATTGACATACGCACCTACAATTTTTATATTTGAAAAATAATCTGAAGAACCAATTTTTTCTCCAATATCATTAGCAATCATATTAGGTGCTTTCCTAAATATTTTAGCCAATTTGAAACAAGGAAAAGCAAAATCTCCCATCTGGGAATTAGATGGGATTTCAATTAATTCATCAATTTCATTCTCTGGAAGATCAGTAATAATATTAGACAACAACTCAACAATAACCTTTTTAAACTCCATTATATAACTTCCTTTCATAAAAATATAATCAATAATAATCTATCAAAAATCCTATATCAATTTCATTAATTTATTAAAACAAAATAAATATTAATTATTAAAAACTCTCGTCCACCGAAGACGAGAGTACAATAAGTGAATTATAAAAATTATACATTAAATAAAGCTATTTGTCTAGTATTAAGGTTCATTAACTTAATCAACAACTGATATCAGATTACTCCTCAATCTATCAAAAGTACATATATAACAAATTGATAAATATTGATTAAAAAATATCTACTATATTATTTTTAATTGCATAAACTGCAGCTTGTGTTCTATCTGATACATTGATTTTTTTAAAAATATTTGATACGTGATTTTTTACAGTCTTTTCACTAATACATAGGTTATGTGCAATTTCTTTATTTAACATGCCTTCAGTGATAAGTTTCAAAACCTCAATTTCCCTTTTAGTTAACTTATTGAACCCTACTTCTTTTTCTTCTCTAGTATTATTCATTCTCTTAAATAATAAAGATGCCATATTGGGTTGTATATAAGACTCCCCATTATATATCGTTCTGATAGCTTTAATTAAAACATCTGATTCAGAATCTTTTAGTACATATCCTTGAACACCAATTTCAAATGCTTTGTAAAGATATTCTACTTCATTATGAATAGTTAATATTAAAGTTTTGGTTGGAATATTATTTTCGTTAAGGTATTTTATGACCTCTAATCCATTCATACGAGGCATATTAATATCAAGCAATACAACATCAGGATTGCCCTCTATGATCTTTTGAATTGCCTCTGAACCATCCCCAGCTTGATCAATGACATCTATATCATCTTCTAGCTCAATTAATTGTTTAAGACCCTCTCTAACCATTGAATGGTCGTCTGCGATAAGTATTTTAATGTTATTCATTAATATCCTCCTTGCTTTCCAAAATAGGTATCTTTACATAGATTGTTGTACCCATTCCCCTTTCAGATTTTAACTTATATTCACCCATTAATAAGTTAGTTCTTTCTCTCATCATAGTAATACCAAACCCTCTATTATTTTCCATGTTAAGTTTTACATTATTTATATCAAAGCCATCACCATCATCGTCTATTATTAACTCAATAAATTCCGAATTATAGTTAAGCTCAATATTTACATTATCAGCATTAGAATGCTTTTTTGCATTATTAATTGCCTCTTGAACAATTCTATATAAAGTTAAAGAAATAATAGAATTAACATTATCTTCCCCGTTCATAACATGTAAGGTTATATCATAATTGACTTCATTTCTAATTTTATCTATATATCTCTCTAAAGTAGGAACTAAACCAAGATCATCTAACGCCATTGGCCTAAGATTATAGATCATCCTTCTAGTTTCATCAATAGTTGTCCTTATAATAGATTTGAGAGACTGTAATTCTAATCTAGTTCTATCAATATCCTTATCTAATAATTTAATGCATAGTTCAGTCTTAAGAATAAGATTAGATAGGTTCTGAGATGGTCCATCGTGCATTTCTCTAGAAATTCTTAATCTTTCCTCTTCCTGAGCTTTTATAACTTTTAATCCCCATATTTCTTTTGTATACATATTGTTAACTTCACTATTGATTTCATTAAGTTCACCAGATAAAATATCATATGCAAAATCTAAATTATTACTTACATAATCAGATTTTTCAGCTATTTGCCGAATAGTCTTAAGCTGATTTTCTAAATTATCTCTCTTATGCACTATTTCCATTTCTTTTTCATATTCAAGTATAAGTCTATTTTTAATATCTTCTATTTCTTTTTGGACTAACTTTATTTCATCATCAGTATATAAATTACGATTTTTGTTAATAACTGATAATTTTGTTTGGCTAAGATTTACCTTTTTCTCTAACGTTTCTACATTATTTATAATATCGTTAGCTTCATCTTTTAGAATTGTAAATTTATCTTCTATTTCTACATATCTCTTTTTAATGAAAGAACTTATTTCATAAATCTCTCTATTTCTCTCTTTTATAATTTCTTTTGTATCATTAATTATGGTTTCCAATTTTTCCATTACATTTTTATACATTTTTTTAGCACCTACTGACAAAATATAACCTAAACTTTTAGTTATATTATTATATCATTAAAGTATATTATAATACAAGCAAATTACGTATATTAGTACTATCTTAGCAGGGAAAAAGTTCCAAAAAAAAAGTCCATAAAAACCAAATAAATTTAGTAATATTTTACGTATTTCCACTCAAATATAGTATATAACATTTTTCTTTATTATATATTAATATATAATATTATTATATTCAGTATATTTATTGTAAAATTTAACAAACTATTATGTTTTTATAAATTCTAAATAATTCTATTGAATTTTTTCCTAATTTGCTACATAATAGATAGTAGACATATTACCTATAAAATAATAATAAAAAAGTTCTATACTATATCTTATATAAATATGTGGTATAATGAATTTGTTAAAAACACAATGGTAAAAATAGGAAGGTTAAATAACTAATATAAAATTATATTTTAAAATATACCTTTCCTATACTGCAAAATAATAGAAAGGAGAAAGCAAGTGAAAAAACATACAAAAAATCTATTTTACTTTTTAGTATCGTTAATTACAATCTCGTTAATAAATAAAATAATATTCATAACCTCTACTATTAGGAATAATCTATTCTCATGTAATAGTTATTATTATGGGTGGAAATTTGGTAAATTATTTTATACTGTACAAGGAAAAGGAAAACCAATACTATTGATTCATGGTTTATATATGGGAAGTTCAGACTATGAATTCAGAAAAATAGTTAAAAACCTATCATCAAATCATACTGTTTATACAATAGATTTAATTGGTTATGGTAGATCCGACAAACCTAAAATTACGTATACCGCTTTTTTATATGTTCAATTGATATCTGATTTCATTAATGAAGTCATAAAAGAAAAAACAGATGTGATTGCTTCTTCTTCTAGTTCATCATTTGTTACTATGGCTTGTTATCAAAATCCAGATATATTTGACAAATTATTATTCATTAACCCAGCCAGTATAGCCTCACTACAAAAGAATCCTAATAAAAAGGATAAACTTTTGAAATATTTATTAGAAACACCTATATTAGGAACAACAATATATAATATTGCTTGCTCAAAATATATCTTAAGAACTAACCTTAGGAATAGATTATATTACAATAAAAAATTAGTAAGAAAAAAATATATAACAATATACCATGAAGCTTCACATCTTCAAGGGGCAAATAACAAATTTTTATATGCCTCTAAATGTTGCAAATATTTAAATGTCTCCATTAATAATGCAGTAGAAAACATTAACAATAGTATTTATATATTAATTGGGGATAATGACAAATCTGAAGATATTATCAACAGCTATTTAACTCTAAATCCAGCAATAGAATATTCATATGTACATGATACAAAACTATTACCTCATTTAGAAAAGCCTGCTGATATAATAGACATTTGTAATATTTATTTTAATTAATAGCTTAATAACCTTATAAAAAAATTATTGAATATTAATCTAAATATATTAAGTGCCTCCTTATCTGATTAAGGAAGCACTTTTTAATATAAAAATATTTACAGGTTACATTTTCTCATCATTTTACCTTTTTCAAGTCGCATATTAATGTGGTCAATATCAGCTTCTTGATAAACTTCTCCGCATCCTTTGAAGCCAATCTTTTCATAAAAATTAACTGCTGATAATTGAGAGTGTACTTCTACAAATTCAGCACCTAGATCAAAGGCTTTATGGAGCAGCATTCTAACTACTAGGTCTCCATAATAGTTACCTCTTTTTTCTTTTAGTACAGCAATTCTACCTATAAGATAAAGATTATCTTTTATAGTCATTCTGCCTGTCCCTACAGGGTTTTTATCTTCAAATACAACTACATGTATAGCTTCTTTATCTTCGCCATCAAAAACTATATTATAATCAATATTCTGCTCATTAACAAAAACCTTGTCCCTAACAAAAAAAGCATCTTCAATATTTTTATCACCATTAATATATATAGCATTAATCATGAGTAACACTACCTTCCATTACAAAATATTTACACATAGGAAAAGAGGCTAGCCTCGTCTTCCGTAGGGAGTTCAGTTGTTAGGAAAGTTTCCTTTTACGCATATGAAAACGTCACTCTTATATTTCTCAAAGAGTTGAACTTTCCTATAAAATTAAAAATATGTACAAATTTATATTATTAGTTCATAGGTATAACTATATTTATCTCATAAGAATCATCTACTTCTTTTACCTTATAATCAATATCAATACCTGAACTCTCCATCATATCAACAGCCTGTTTAATAGTATTAGTAAATATTCTTATATCTTTTAGATATCTTTTTACCTTTGCTTTATCTTTTTTATTTACTTGTTCAATTAATCTATTTAAGGTTCTATCAATTAACTCTTCAGTCTTTTTAACATTCAAAGATTGTTCAACTACTTTATTGAGAATATTAAGCTGTAATTCTTCATTAGGTAATTTTAATAAAGCTCTAGCATGTCTTTCAGACAAATTGTTATCAAGTAAAACTTTTTTAACATTATTACTTAATTTAAGTAATCTTAACTTATTAGCTATAGTAGATTGGCTTTTACCTACTTGTTTAGCAACCTCGCCCTGTGTTAAGTCATAATCATTAATTAGATTATAGTAGCCTTCTGCTTCTTCTATATAATTAAGATTTTCTCTTTGTAAATTTTCTACTAATGCTATAACGGCACTATCTTTATCATTTACATCAATGATAATTGCAGGTATCTCTGTAAGCCCAGCTAATTTACTAGCTCTTAATCTTCGTTCACCAGCAATAAGTTCATAATATTCATCATTAATCCGTCTAACACTAATAGGCTGCATTATCCCAAATTCTTTTATTGAATTAGCTAATTCATCTAACATTAATTTATCGAATACTCTTCTAGGCTGATATGGATTAGGTCTAATATTATTAACAGAAATAAAGGTTACATTGTATTCATTAATCATACTCAAAACTATTCCTCTCTTCTTTAGTTAATTATATTTAAAATCTATCTTATTACATAAACCATCATAATAGTTATTCACTATTTTTTCGTGAATTAATCTTATACTCATTATAACAAATATCATAACAAAATCAAAATTATTTCCCAGGAAATATTATTTATCTTAATGGATTTTTTTTAGGCTTACCAGCTTTTCTTGGATATTTATTAGGCGTAATCTTTTCTTTTTTAACAAGAACAAAAGATCTTTCTATCTTTGAAAAAGGAATTTCAACATTTTGAGTTCCTTCCAAAAGACCTCCTAATTGACTAATAGCATTTCTTGATACTTCAATCTCATCACTTGATTTACTAGATTTATAAGATATAAAATAACCTCCACATCTCACAAATGGAATACAATACTCACTAAGAACAGATAAATCAGCAACTGCTCTTGATACACATATATCAGATTGCTCTCTGTAAAGTTCAGTATTACCTAGATCTTCGGCTCTTGAATGAATACATACAACATCATCAAGTGACAGTTCATCTATAACATTTGACAAAAAATTAATTCTTTTATTAAGAGAATCAACCAATGTTACTTTAAGATGAGGATATACTATCTTGAGAGGTATACCTGGAAATCCTGCTCCTGTACCTAAATCAATCAAACTGTTATAGCTCCTTAGATCTATAATACTTTTTACAGCTATACTATCTAAAAAATGCTTGATAATAACTTCTTGTTCATCCACAATAGAAGTAAGATTAATCTTATTATTCCATTCAACTAACATTTCATAATACCTGTCAAATTGTTTTACCTGATTATCTGTTAGTTTAAAACCTAATTTCTCTGCACCTTCTATTAGTATATGATTATATTTCATACCATCATCCTATCTTATTATTATTTATAGCTTCTATATATCCATTAATCTAAAAATTATAATTTCTTCTTAGTTGTTCAAGATACACTAATAATACAGATATATCTGCTGGCGACACACCTGATATACGAGACGCTTGACCTATAGACCTTGGTTTGACACTATAAAGCTTTTGCATGGCCTCTATTCTAAGACCTTTTATATCTTGGTAATTCAAATTATCTGGTAGATATTTTTTCTCTAACTTCTTGAATTGTGCTACTTGTTTCTGTTGGCGAGTTATATATCCCTCATACTTCATAGAAATATTAACTTGTTCTATTACATCTGATTCAAGTTCACATCTACCCTTATCAATTTCTTCTAATACATCGTAATTAAGCTCTGGTCGTCTAAGTAAGTCAGCTAATGTAATACCAGAACGCAATGTAGCACTATTATACTTCTCTAAAAAGTCATTAACACTTTTATTAGCACCTACAGTAGTATTTATTAATCTATTTATTTCTTTATCTATCTTCTTTTCCTTTTCTCTCACACTATTATGTCTTTCATCAGAAATCAAACCTACTTTATGACCTATTGATGATAATCTAAGATCTGCATTATCCTGTCTTAACAATAATCTATACTCGGCTCTTGATGTCATCATTCTATAAGGTTCATTGGTACCTTTTGTAACCAAATCATCAATAAGAACTCCTATATAAGCATCAGATCTGTCTAATACTATCTGTTCTTTTCCTAATATCTTCATACTTGCATTAATACCAGCTATTAGTCCTTGTGCAGCTGCTTCTTCATATCCTGAACTTCCGTTGAACTGTCCCGCACTATATAGACCAGATATATTCTTGAATTCAAGAGTAGAGTTTAACTGTAAAGGATTAATACAATCATATTCTATAGCATAACCTGGTCGCATAATTACACATTTTTCTAAACCAGGAAGGGTTCTTAACATATCTCTTTGAACATCTTCTGGAAGTGAACTTGACATTCCTTGAACATACATCTCATTAGTATATTCACCTTCTGGCTCTAGAAAAACTTGATGTCTTTCTTTATCTTGGAATCTAACAACTTTATCTTCAATGGAAGGACAATATCTTGGACCAGTTCCCTCTATGACTCCACTATAAAGAGGTGATCTATCAAGATTTTTCTTAATGATACTATGAGTATCTACATTAGTATAAGTTAACCAACATGATATTTGCTCTCTTTTGATTTCCTCTTCTGTATTAATAAATGAAAATGGAACAATTCTATCGTCACCTTTTTGCTCATCCATTTTATTAAAATTAACTGTATTTTTGTCAATTCTTGAAGGAGTACCAGTCTTGAATCTATACATCTCAATTCCTAAACTCTTCAAACTATCAGTAAGATAATTAGCTGCAAGTAGACCATTAGGTCCACTATTAATACTAACCTCTCCATATATACAACGTGCTTTTAGATAAGTTCCACTAGCAATTATTACTGTTTTACTATTATATACAGCACCTGAAATAGTCTTTACTCCTGTAATTTTACCCTCTTTAGCTATTATATCAGTTACTTCACTTTGCTTTATAGTTAAATGTGAAGTGTTTTCTAAGATTATTTTCATTTCTTTGGAATAGGTAAATTTATCTGCTTGAGCTCTTAGAGAATGAACTGCAGGACCTTTACCAGTATTCAACATCCTTGATTGTAAATACGTTTTATCTATATTCTTACCCATTTCACCACCTAGAGCATCTATTTCACGAACTAGATGACCTTTTGATGTTCCTCCTATACTAGGATTACATGGCATCATGGCTATACTATCTAAACTTACCGAAAATATAACTGTTTCAAGGCCTAATCTGGCAGCCGCTAGAGCAGCTTCACAGCCTGCATGTCCAGCACCTATAACAGCTACATCGTAATTTCCTTCAATATAACTCATATACATTAACTCCTTTTACATTAACTCTAGTCCATCAAAGCTATTAGGATAAATTAAACTTATTTGCTCAACTTTCCCACCTTTAATTTAATGCAGGTAAATTAAGGGTTATAGGTTTGGTTTACAGAATAAAAAGATAGAAGAAACACCTATATTTTTATTCTATAAAGCCTTTAATTAGCTTACCTGCATAATATATTGAAGTGGGAAAGTTGAGTTATTTACCTAAACAAAACTGGCTAAAAATTTGATGAATAATATCATCACTAACACTATCTCCTGTAATCTCTCCTAGATAATCATATGAATTCTTTAGATCAATAGACCAACAATCCTCAGGCATACCCATTTCTATTGATTCCTTAACAGAATTCAAACTATCTATTGCATTCTCAAGAGATACTTTATGTCGTATATTGGTAATATATAGATTATCATTAAAATTAATATCACCAATTAAGAACATGTCTTTTATAGTCTTTCGTATATCATCTAAGCCTTTATTATCTTTCAATGATGTAGATATAATTCTAGCATTCTTAACTTCCATATTAACAGATTCTTCTGTTATTCTAACAGGAAGATCAATCTTATTCAATAATACAATGGTTTTTTTATCTTTGATAAGATCAAATATATATCTATCTTCTTTGGCTAAATCACTTGAAGCGTCCAACATCATTATAACCAAATCTGCTTTTTCAACTAACTCTTCTGATTTATTAACACCAATCTTTTCAACAATATCTTCTGTTTCTCTAATTCCTGCTGTATCAATTATTCTAAGTGGTATACCTTTTATATTCATATACTCTTCTAAAATATCTCTAGTTGTACCTGCTACATGGGTTACAATAGCTCTATCTTCATTTAATAACGCATTCATAAGAGAAGATTTACCCACATTTGGTTTACCAACTATGACTGTTTTTATACCTTCTCTAATAATTTTACCATCATCAGCTGAATTTAACAGTTTGCTAACTTTTACTTTTATCCCATCAAGATTATTTAATACCATATTTTCGCCTAACTCTTCGTAATCATACTCTGGATAATCTATAGATGCTTCTATATGTGCTATCAATTCTATCAGCTTACTTCTTATATTCTTTATTTCCCGGTAAATATTACCTTTTAATTGATTAACCGAACTTTCTAAAGACAGTTCCGTTTTTGCATTAATAATATCTATAACGGCTTCTGCACTTGATAAATCTATTCTTCCGTTTAAAAATGCTCTTTTAGTAAATTCTCCAGGTTCCGCTAATCTAGCTCCATTTGATAAAACCAAATGAAGTATCTTTTGCATTACTATAACTCCACCATGACAATTAATCTCAATTATGTTTTCTTTTGTATACGTGTTAGGTTCTTTCATAACAGATACAAGCACTTCGTCAACTATCTCATTTGACTCTGGATCAATTATATTACCATAATGAATTGTATGTGTTTTCTGTTCTATCAACTTTTTATTATTTTTTGAAACAAATAATTTGTCTGCAATGATAATAGCATCTTCTCCACTTATTCTAATGATACCTATACCTGATGCAGATAAAGAAGTAGATATAGCTGCTATTGTATTATTTACCATAACAAAACTCCTTTTTGCGTATTTCCTATATTATGATAAAAAACCCATGCTCGTAAGCTTGGGTCTTTATAAAGACGGGAGCTTAGGCCCCCTTTTATTGCTTTTTATAATTATTAGGTGTAATTACTACTTTTCTAAATGGTTCTTCTCCCTCACTATGAGTATCTACATATTTATCATGCTGCAATGTGGAATGAATTATTCGTCTTTCATAAGGATTCATAGGCTCTAGGCTAAATTTTCTATTAGTTTTTCTTACTTTATAAGATAAATTCTTAGCTAAATTCTCAAGAGTCTCTTTTCTTCTTTCACGATAATTTTCTGTATCCAATTTAACTCTTACATACTTATCTGATTCCTTATTAACTACCAAACTTACTAAGTATTGTAACGAATCCAGTGTTTGCCCTCTTTTACCAATTAGAACACCCATGCTTGGACCACTTAACTCAATTTCCAGATTCTGCTCTTTTAACTGAACCATAATATCAACTTTTAGATTCATTACTCTAAATATATTTTCCAAAAACTCAGTAGCTACATCAGGTAAATTTATTTTTTTAGTAACTTTAACTTTAGCTAATTTTGAACTAAACAAACCAAGTAAACCAGTTGCACCTTTATCAATAACTTCAATATTAACTTTATCACTTGTAGTCCCCAATTCAATTAATGCTTCAGTTATAGCATCATTTACATTTTTTCCTGTTTTTTCAACAAAATTCATTTTAGAACTTTCCTCCTTAAATTTTATATATTCAACTTTCATACAAACATAAACTATTCATTTTTAAAATCCAAAAATAAAAGTTGTATATATAATAAAGCTATAAGCTATCCTATCAATTTTATAAACATTACAAACTATAGTGAGTTCTATTTTGTTTTATAAATTATGCGAAATTATTTTAGGTTATTCTTTGTCTTTTTTTAGATGTTTGTTGATTACAATTTGTTGTACTAATTGGAAAGAACTACTTGTTAACCAATAAAGACCTAAACCAGCTGGCATTGTAATAACGAAGAATACTGTAATAAGAGGCATAGTATACATCATAGTCTTATTAGTAGCAGCTTGTTTTTCATCCATATTTCTATTATTACTACTCATTGTAGTTTTAGAAACTAAAAACTGAACTACAACATTTAATACTGGTATTAAGAGACCAATAGACATTAAATTAGGCTTGTCTGCTAAATTAATACCTAAGAAATAGTTAATATCCGTTAACTGAGTTACAAGTGGTGCAATCTTATCCCCAACTGCATTAAAATGATCAGTAAACTTAGTCCAATCAGATGAACTAAAAGTACTTAATAAATCTATAACTTTGTCGTTAGAAGCTATATCAAAATTTTTAACTGGTATTTTAGCAGCTTCATTTAAACTTGTAATATAATCTCCAAAACCTGCTACACCTCTTACGCTAGCTATTATACTAAGGTAAATACCTTTTATGCTCATGATATAAGCTGGTATATTTCTGAGAACTTGAAATAATGACATGATGATAGGAAATTGAATTAATAATGGTAAACATCCTCCAAAAGGACTTACATTATGTTCTTGATATAACTGGCTCATTTCCATTCTCATCTTATTTTGAGATTCTGCATCTTTTTTATTTTTATACTTATCTTGTATTTTCTTTAGCTTTGGTTGGATTTTTTGCATACCAATCATTGATTTTTGTTGTTTAAAAGCTAAAGGCAACATTAATAATCTAATAATAACAGTAAATAATATGATACTGATTCCCAAAGATTCAATACCTATTGCACTAAATAAATTATATATAGCGTCCATAATCGCACCAAAAACTTTAGCTATTGGACCTATTATAAATGAACTGCTCTGTGTTAGAACAACAATATTCGACAATAACATGAAATTAGTTCCTCCTAATATTTTATGGTACTGGGTCATATCCACCTTTATGGAATGGATGACATCTTAAGATTCTTTTAATACTTAGCCAAGCTCCTTTTAGAAATCCATACTTAACTATAGCTTCATATGCATACCTAGAGCAAGTAGGCGTATAGATACATGATGGCTTTTTTAAAGGAGAAATAAATTTTCTATAAAAAATTATAAATTTTAATGAAATACTTTTAAAGACATTCATATATATCACTTCTCTTTATATTCTAATAGATTATGTTTTCTCAATAAGTTGTTTAATGATTTTTCTATATCTTTAAAATTTGCTTTTGAAGAGTTAACTCTTCCTATTACAACAATATTATATCCAGTTTTTATTCTGTTCTCATTAAGCCTATAATTTTCTTTTACTAATCTAGTGACCCTATGTCTAACTACACTGTTCCCAACTTTTTTACTTACAGAAATTCCTAACCGATTAATAGAATCTCCATTACTATAAATATACATAACTAAATAATTATTTGCAAGGGATCTACCCTTGTTAAAAACGATTTTAAAATCTTTTCTTTTCTTTAACGATTCTGTTCTGTTCATAAAACAACCTCCTCCCATATTATAAGGTAATAAGACCTCTATTAAACCTTAAAAACATATCAATAAATTCTAGTAATATTTCAGGTTTGGAGGATAGTATAAAAGGCCACAAAATGAGGCCTTAAGCTGACAATTTTTTTCTACCTTTTGCTCTTCTTCTTGCTAAAACGCTTCTTCCACTCTTAGAACTCATTCTTTTTCTAAAACCATGTTCTCTACTTCTTTGTCTCGTTTTAGGTTGGTATGTCATTTTCATAAATAAGCACCTCCTTTAAAATTACATAGTATACAACACTTATTAAATAACATGTACTATTTAATGATAAGCAATTTATCAAAATACATATAATTTACTAATACTAATAAAAAAATAATAATGCTTCTAAGTTCCATCTACATAAAAGCACTATTCTAATTATATTAAAAAACTATCTTCTAGTCAAGAAAAAAATATTTCTAGTAGCTTAAATTTTATTAAATTCTATTATGTTAATTTTTTCTTCTTTTATTATGTATTTTACTTTATAACCACTGAAAACTTAAATACATCTATATATTTCATTTTGTTGAATTAAGTATTTTCAATGATTTAATAATAGAATAATATATTTTCATCTTTTTCTTTTTCAAAAGCTATACTTAAATTGTTTCTTCCGTTAAACTTAATCATTAGATATGGTGTATTAACTCTACTTTCTCCTTTACAAGCTTGACTATACATACTAGGAAAATCACAATCATGTGGCAAATAATTTATCATTATTGGTATTGGTATCCTATCTTTTGCTATACCATTATCCATAAAAAAAGCATTCTTTATATCATAGCACATAACCCTCTATACTATCAATTTTCAAATCAACTATTACCCCCCCGATTAATACCAATGGTACCATAAATAACATTATCTTCTTCTTCTTCAATATGAATACAAATATTTATTTTTTCTATTAATTTTATCCACATTTTTTTTTTGTTTTTTCCACATTTTGTGGATAATATGTTAAAAACTATTTATCCACAACTGCTATAAAAAATGTGGATAAGTAAAACATTTAGTATTTATTTACAAAAATTTACAGTTCTAGTTTTAGTTATATTTATGCACATTCCAAACTATTAACAGCCTGTATATTATTTTAATCAACACACTGTGGATAAAATTGAAGTAATTCAAGTTATCCACACTATTAACATACTATAAAAACAACTTATCAACAATTTTTATCCACACAACAACATTATTTGATTGAAAATTAGTTCCGTATAGCGTATTATATACTGTAGATAGTTAGAATGAAAATGAATAAGTATGTTCATTTTACGGTATATTTTATATTATTGTTAGTATGAAAAATATACCTTGAATAATGCAAAGGAGGATATATGATGAGTCATTCCGTTATTGAAAAATGGGACAGAATTCAAGAGCTACTTAGGGATGAATCAGATATTTCAAAAATATCTTATAAAACTTTTCTAGAAAATTTGGAGCCTATTAGAGTACAAGATAACACAATCATAATAAAAACAGATGATGAAATCGGTCGTGACTACATAGAAAGAAAATATAGTAAATCGATCATAATTGCAATTAGAGAAATAGTAGGTGAAATATATAACATTAAATTTATGCTACCAAGTGAAATAGCAAAAGAAGAAAAAAGGTCTAACAACAAAAAACAACCTACTATTAATAATAATAATGAATATAATAGTCTCAATTCTAGATATACATTTGATACTTTTGTTGTAGGTAATAACAACAAATTAGCTCATGCTGCGGCTTTAGCGGTTGCTGAATCACCAGCAGAGGCATATAATCCTCTTTTTATATATGGTGGTGTTGGGTTAGGAAAAACTCACTTGATGCATTCAATAGCTCACTTCATTCTCTCAGAGAATAGTGAATCAAAAGTATTATATGTATCTTCAGAAAAATTTACTAATGAATTGATTAATTCTATTAGAGATGATAAAAATGAAGAATTCAGACAAAAATATCGTAATATAGATGTTCTATTGGTTGATGATATACAATTTATTGCAGGAAAAGAAAGAACTCAAGAAGAATTTTTCCATACATTTAATACTTTATATGAAGCCAAAAAACAGATAATTATATCAAGTGATCGCCCACCAAAAGAAATTGAAACATTAGAAGAAAGGTTAAGATCCAGATTCGAATGGGGTTTAATAGCAGATATACAACCACCTGATTTTGAGACAAGGATGGCTATACTTCAGAAAAGAGCTGAACTTGAACACCTTAATCTACCAAATGATGTAATACAATATGTTGCAACAAACATAAAGTCCAATATTAGAGAGCTAGAAGGTGGAATCAATAAAATTATCGCTTATTCTACCTTAGTACATAAAGATCTTACCAAAGAATTAGCTGAAGATGCTCTAAAAGATTTGATAACACCAGAAAAAGATAAAGAGATTACACCAGAATTTATATTAGAGATTGTTGCAGAGCACTATAACCTTAACCCTGCAGATATAGTTTCTAAAAAAAGACCAAGAGAAATAGCTTATCCAAGACAAATAGTTATGTATCTATCAAGAACATTAACTGATTTATCATTACCTAAGATAGGACAAATACTTGGTAAACGTGACCATACAACAATTATTCATGGATATGAAAAGATAAGTAAAGATATCCAAAAAGATAGTGCACTTAAGAATACTATAGAAATACTTACCAAAAAAATAACAGGGAAATAGAAGCTACATTTAATAAATTATAATGTACTTAAAATAAGATGAATAACATAGGAATTAGTGATAAATTCAACTTATAGATAAATACATTATAATTTTTTTTAGGGTAATAAAGTTATCAACATAAGGGTGTTAAGAATATATGTATAACCTGTGTAAAACATTTTACCATAGTACAACCTCTCTTAACCTGTGGATACTTTATAAAAAAAAATGAATTAATCAACAGACTTATTAGATTTATTAACAGATAATAACAATAGGGGTTTAGAATACTTATTAACATATTAACAAGCCCTATTATTATAATTACTATAAAAAAATATATATTATCTATATACACGTGTGAAAGGAGTTATTAACAATTATGAAACTAACTTGTAGTAAAAGTGATTTATTAAATGGAGTAACAACTGTTTTGAAAGCGGTATCAACTAGAACAACATTACCTATCTTAGAATGTATTTTATTACAAGCAACATCAAGTGGATTCAAATTAATTAGTAATGATTTAGAACTTGGTATTGAAAGTAACGTAAATGCTAATATTATTGAAACTGGAACAGTTGCTTTGAAGGCTAAGATCTTTTCTGAGATAGTTAAAAAATTACCTGATAATGAAGTTGAGATAACAGTTGATGAAAAAAATTACACTACTATAATATGTGAGAAATCCAAATTCAATATCTCAGGAAGATCTGGAGATGATTTTTTAAGACTTCCTACTGTATCAAAAGATAAGTACATTAAAGTTTCTCAACTAAAACTTAAAGAAATGATAAGACAAACAATATTTTCTATAGCTCTAGAAGAAATAAGACCTATATTAACTGGTGAATTATTAGAGATTAAGAATAGCAAATTGAATATTGTATCTATTGATGTACATAGAGTATCAATTAGAAAATTAGATTTTGAATCTGAATTCGATAATGTCAACGTAGTTGTACCAGGAAAAGCTTTAAATGAAATCAGCAAGATCTTAGATACAGATGAAGAAAAAGACGTTATGATCTATTTTACTAATAAACATGTATTATTTGAACTAGAAGAAAGTATAATAGTTTCAAGACTTCTAGAAGGAGACTTTCCAAAATATGAACAATTCTTCTCAAAAGATTACGATACATTGATTAAAGTTGAAAAACAAGAATTATTGAATAGTATTGATAGGGCTGCTTTAATATCTAGAGAAACCAAAAATAATCCTATTAAGATTACTATACAAAGTGATAGTATGGTTATTACATCTAACACAGACTTTGGTGACGTATACGAAGAAATTGATATTGAAAGAGAAGGAAATGAATTAGAGATTGCATTTAATCCAAAATATTTTATTGACGCATTAAAAGTGATTGATGAAGAATATATTTACTTACAATTCACTAATCCTCATAGTCCTTGTATTATTAAGCAAGTAGATGGAGATGAATATAAATATCTAATTGTTCCAATTAGAATAAGATAAACAAACTAAAGTTAGTATGAGAGGATTAAAAACCATGGAAGAAATCAAAATCAAAGATGAATACATTAAACTAGGACAATTATTAAAATTAGCTGGGGCTGCTGATTCAGGAGTTCATGCTAAGATATTAATCATTAATGGTGAAGTAAGTGTTAATGGAGAAGTAGAAACAAGAAGAGGTAAGAAAATACATTCACAAGATATAGTTAGTGTAGCTGGATATGGAGAGATTAAAGTCATCTAGGAATTATATGTGCTTTAACTCTTATTAAGAATTTAGTTTTTTTGGAGTGCAAAAATATGTTTATAAAGTCATTATCATTAAAGGATTATAGAAATTATGAATACTGTGTTGTGAATTTTTCAAATGGAATCAATATATTATTTGGGAAAAATGCTCAAGGCAAAACTAATATCATTGAAGCCATTTATTTGTGTGCAACTTCAAAATCACATAGGACAAGCAATGATAAAGAGTTAATTAACTTAGATAACAGTGAAGCACATATAAAACTTACTGTTAATAAACAAGGTATTGATGAAGTAATAGATATACACATCAAGAAAAATAATAGAAAAGGTATAGCAATAAACAGGATACCTATAAAAAAATTAAATGAATTATTAGGTATCGTTAACGTTATAATTTTTTCTCCAGAAGACTTGGGATTAATTAAAAATGGTCCCAAAGAAAGAAGAAAATTCTTGAATTTAGAATTATGTCAACTGGACAATATATATTACCATAACTTACAACAATACCAAAAAATTTTAAAACAAAGAAATAATTTATTAAAAAATGTGAAAAAGATCAATAAAATTGACGAGACTATAAGTATATGGGATAATCAATTAGTCCATTATGGTATTAAAATTATCAACAGACGAGAAGAATTTATAAATGATCTAAATGAAATTATAAATAAAATTCATTCAGATATATCTGGAAATAAAGAAAATCTTAAAATAGAATACGAAAAAAATATAAGTAATATAGATTTTAAACAAAAATTAGAAAATAATCTCGAAAAAGATATACGATTTGGAACAACAAGTGTAGGTCCTCATAGAGACGATATGATGTTCTTTGTTAATGGAATAGATATTAGAAAATATGGTTCACAAGGTCAGCAAAGGACTGCTGCTCTATCTTTGAAATTATCTGAAATAAGACTAGTTGTTAATAAAACAGATGATACCCCAATTTTACTTCTAGATGATGTATTATCAGAATTAGATAATGATAGACAAAAGTACTTAATAAATTCTTTAGAGAACATTCAAACAATTATTACATGTACAGGTGTTGAAGATTATATAAAAACCAGTATTGATATTGAAAAATTATACCAAGTAAGTGATGGAAATATAACTCTATACGAATAACATAATAGAAAATGAAATTAATTCACTAAATAGTTGTTATGCCCTATTTGCAATAATTTACAGACTAATATATAATAGTTAAGATGGGTATAAATAACAATTTAATTAATGCATCTTTATATGTACTTAATTAATTAACATATATAGTAGATAAATATATGCGTATAATTATGCGTATCTAAACATATAGCAGGAGGTTTATTATGAGTAATTTATCTGAATATAATGAAAGTCATATTCAAGTTTTAGAAGGGCTGGAAGCTGTTCGAAAAAGACCTGGTATGTATATTGGTAGTACTTCATCAAGAGGATTACATCATCTTGTCTATGAGATAGTAGATAATGCTATTGATGAAGCATTAGCAGATAGATGTGATTATATCGAAATAACAATACATCCCGATAATTCAGTATCAGTACTTGATAATGGATTTGGTATACCAGTAGGGATACATCATCAAAAAGGAATACCAGCAGTAGAAGTAGTTTTTACGATACTACATGCCGGAGGTAAATTCGGTGGCGGTAGCTACAAAGTATCTGGAGGTTTGCACGGAGTTGGTGCTTCTGTAGTTAATGCTCTTTCAAAATGGCTGAAAGTTCAGGTATATACTGATGGTAAAATATATGAACAAAACTATGCAAGAGGTAAAGTACAACATCCATTAAAAGTTATCGGTGAGACTGAGAAGACGGGAACATATATACATTTTAAACCGGACCCAGAAATATTTGAAGAAACAGTATATGATTTTCATACACTCAAACAAAGACTTCAAGAAATGGCTTTCCTAACAAAAGGTCTAAAAATCAAATTTATTGATACTAGAGAAGAACAAGGTCCTCAGGAGCTTGAATTTCACTATGAAGGTGGTATCAAGGAATTTGTAAAATATAGAAATCGTAATAAAGATACATTATATGATCAGATAGCATATGCAGAAGGCAAAAAAGACGGGGTATATGTTGAAGTTGCTTTTCAACATAATGACTCATACGTAGAAAATATATTCACTTTTGTAAATAATATTAATACACCTGAGGGTGGTACTCATCTAAGTGGATTCAGGACAGCTTTTACAAAAACTCTTAATGATTATGCAAGAAAAAATAAAATACTAAAAGATAACGAGAAGAACTTATCTGGTGAAGATGTAAGAGAAGGAATAACTGCTGTTATCAGCATAAAGATTGAAGATCCACAGTTTGAAGGTCAGACAAAACAAAAATTAGGTAACAGTGAAGCTAGAGGTGCTGTTGATTCTATAGTATCAGAGCAACTTACTTACTTCTTGGAACAAAACCCAGCAGTAGCCAAAGTAATATTAGAAAAAGCATTGATGGCTAGTCGTGCAAGAGATGCTGCAAGAAAGGCTAGGGATCTAACAAGAAGAAAAAGTGCTCTAGAAAGTACTAGTCTACCAGGTAAACTAGCGGATTGCTCAGATAAAGACCCAACTAAGTGTGAAATATATATCGTTGAGGGAGATTCAGCTGGAGGTTCCGCAAAATCAGCTAGATCAAGACAAACTCAAGCTATTCTACCCCTAAGAGGAAAAATACTTAATGTAGAAAAAGCTAGACTTGACAAAATACTAGGCAACAAAGAAATAAGAGCAATGATAACTGCTTTTGGAACAGGTATATCAGATGATTTTGATATAGAGAAGTTAAGATATCATAAAATAATTATCATGACAGATGCTGATGTGGATGGTGCTCATATTAGAACATTGCTCCTAACATTTTTCTACCGTTATATGCCGAAACTTATTGAACAAGGAAAAGTGTATATCGCACAACCTCCTCTTTATCAGGTTACAAAAAATAAAAACTCACAATATGTTTATAATGATAGAGTTTTAGAGAAATTGTTAAATGAAATTGGAAGAGACGGTATTAATCTTCAGAGATACAAAGGATTAGGTGAAATGGACGCAGAACAATTATGGGATACAACTATGGATCCTGATAAGAGGATACTACTAAAAGTTGAATTAGATGATGCAGCAAGTGCTGATGAAATATTCACAACCTTAATGGGTGATAAAGTAGAGCCAAGACGTGAATTTATTCAATCTCATGCTAAGCATGTACGAAATCTAGATATCTAAAACTTATAAAAGCTAGGAATAACTTGGCTTCTTTATTGTGGAGAAGCTAATTAATAATAAATTAACATTAACAGTGTTAATTTGGGAGGATTAATATAATGGATGAAAGACAAGAATACGATAAAATAATATCCGTTGATCTACAGGATGAAATGAAAAAATCATATATTGACTATGCCATGAGTGTTATTGCCTCAAGAGCGCTACCAGATGTAAGAGATGGATTAAAGCCAGTTCATAGAAAAATATTATACGCTATGAGCGAACTTAATTTATCACCTGATAAACCTTATCGTAAATCAGCGAGAATCGTTGGGGATACAATGGGTAAATATCATCCACATGGTGATAGTTCCATCTATGAAGCAATGGTTCGTATGGCACAAGATTTCTCTACTAGATACCTATTGGTAGATGGTCATGGAAACTTTGGTTCTGTTGATGGTGATGGTGCAGCAGCAATGCGTTATACAGAGGCTAGAATGAGTAAGATGTCAATGGAATTATTGGCCGATATTGGTAAAGATACTGTTGATTTCAAACCTAACTTTGATGAATCATTAAAAGAACCAGAAGTATTACCAGCTAGATTTCCTAACTTATTAGTAAACGGAACATCAGGAATAGCAGTTGGAATGGCAACTAATATACCACCTCATAACTTGAACGAAGTTATAGATGGTGTTGTTAAGATTATTGATAATAAAACTATTGAAGATAGAGAGACAGATATTGATGAACTTATAGATATAATAAAAGGACCAGACTTTCCTACTTATGGAAAAATATTAGGAAAAAACGGTATAAAACAAGCATATAGAACTGGTAAAGGAAAAGTCAAAGTAAGAGCAGCAGTTGATATTGAACCTATGCCAGGAAATAAACAAAGGATAATAGTTACAGAACTACCGTATCAAGTTAATAAAGCAAGATTGATTGAAAAAATTGCTGAATTAGTTAAGTTGAAAAAAGTAGAAGGTATCTCTGATCTAAGAGATGAATCAGACCGTAAAGGTATGTGTATCGTTATTGAATTAAAACGTGATGCTAATGCTAATGTTATAATGAATCAACTATACAAACATACTCAATTACAAGATACATTCGGTATTAACATGCTTGCTCTTGTTAAGAATGAACCTAAGATACTTAATTTGAAGCAAATGCTTGAATATTATTTAGAGCATCAAAAAGAAGTAGTTACTAGAAGAACTAAATACGAATTGAAGAAAGCTGAAAATAGAGCACATATCTTAGAAGGACTATTAAAAGCCTTAGAATTTATTGATGAAGTCATTAAAATAATCAGAGCTTCCAAGAGTACAGCAGAAGCTAAACTTAATCTAATTGATAGATTCCAGTTCAGTGAAGTACAAGCCCAAGCCATAGTTGATATGAGACTTAGAGCTTTGACTGGTTTGGAAAGAGAAAAGATCGAAAATGAATATAGAGAATTAATGGAAAAGATAAAAGAGTTAAAAGCTATATTAGCAGATGAAAAATTATTATATAGTGTTGTCAAAGAAGAAATATTGATAATCAAAGAAAAATATGGTGATCCAAGAAGAACAGAAATAACTTATGATGAAGGAGAAATCTCTTTAGAAGACCTTATTAAAAAAGAGCCAACAGTCATTACTATGACTCATCTTGGATATATTAAGAGGATGCCTATCAACACCTATAAAAGTCAGCATAGAGGTGGAAAAGGTATTAAAGGTATGCAAACGAGAGATGAAGATTTTATACAAAATCTATTTATCACATCTACTCATCACTTTATATTATTTTTTACTAACAAAGGTAAAGTATATAGGTTAAAAGCATATGAAATACCTGAAGCTAGTAGAACCGCAAGAGGTACAGCTCTAGTTAACTTATTACAGATAGATCCAGATGAACAAATAACAGCTGTAATACCTCTAAGTGAGTATAGAGAAGATATATATCTTCTTATGGCAACCAAAAAAGGCATTATTAAGAAGACCAATATCATGGAATATGTAAATATCAGAATTAGTGGTTTACAAGCAATAATACTAAAAGAAGATGACGATTTAATTGAAGTTAAATTAACGGATAATAAACAGGACATAATACTAGGTACAAAATATGGACAATGTATCCGTTTTAGCGAAAGTGATGTAAGAGTTATTGGTAGAACATCTATGGGTGTTAGAGGTATGAATCTAAACCATGATGATGAAGTAATAGGTATGCAGTTAACCTCACAAGGTACTGACCTACTTGTTGTATCAGAAAATGGATTAGGAAAACGAACTGATATAGATGAATTTACTACACAAAGACGTGGTGGTAAAGGAGTTAAATTCTATAAAATAACTGAAAAAACAGGTAATGTAATAGGAATAAAAGCGGTTAATGAAGATAATGAACTTATGATAATAACTACAGAAGGTATAGTTATAAGAATAAGAGTCAGTGATATATCTAGATTTGGTCGTGTTACTTCAGGGGTTAGACTAATGAACTTAGATGATGATATAATGGTAGCAGGTATTGCAAGAATAAAAGAAGAAGTAACCCATGAAGAAGAAATAGAAGAAGCAGACGAAGAATTACAGGATGAAAAAGAACAAGATAATAAACAATAATATAAGAATGACAAAAAGAGGCTACCTAAAGTTAGATAAGACTTTATGTAGCCTCTTTCTTATGAATTATTGTTGATAAAAGTTTGATTATTGACTTTAAGTTTTAAGTTGTAATATACATGTAACAGTATATCTAAGTATATCTGTTATAATAGTATAAGAGGACTAGTTAACTATTAACATATAACTAGATGGTTAGTTTATGTTGGAGGTGAAAAAGTGATAATAAAGAATATAAAAAAAATATTATATTTAATTATAGCTATAAGTATCATCTGTAATATAAACATCTATGCTTCTGAAGATAAACAAGACGAAGCTATTGAATATATAAATGAGATAAGAGAAAAGGTATCTGTGAGACCTATAGAGAATAGTAAACAGTTAGAATCATCTGCTGCTAATCATAGTAAGTATATGTCTGTAAACAATAAATTTTCCCTTATTGAAGAAAGTGGAAACAAATATTATAGAGGAAGATATAGTTGGGATAGAGCATCCTATTACTCATATTTTAATCCTTACATAACTGAATTCATAAACAATAATTTAGTTAGCTATAAAAATGGAGTTGTTGACTTAATAAATAATCCATACTCCAGAATATCATTTTTAGACCCATTATATCAACACATAGGTATGGGTTCATATGAAGATATGTACACATTTGACCTTGGAGGAAAATCAAGGGACTTAACAGTAAAAAATAAAAAGATTGTGATATACCCTTATGACAATATGGAAAATGTACCTATAACTTGGGAAAACAATTATAAAATTAGTCCATATAGAGCTTTAGATATAGAATCTAGCAATGTTGGTTTGCCTATTACACTTAGTTATTATTCTGATAAAAATAAAATTAGAAGAATATATGATAATAATATAAAACTAGAAAATAAAGATAAAGGGATTGAAGTAAGAACAAAAATCATATTACCTCAGGATGATAAATACATTGATAATAGTATAATAATATTGCCACTGAAAAAATTAGAATATAATACTAATTACCAAATTTTAATAGATGTAGATTTTATTTTTCAAAAAAGTACAATACCCAGCGAAAAAAAATCTAAGTATATAATAGATTTTAAGACTGAATCAAGATATAACTTCTTAGATAGAGCCAAATTCACTAAATATCTTGTAAAAGCGTTGAAAATTGATATACTAGAACCAAAAGAAGTATTTAATGATATAGATATCAAATCAGATAGTACCAGATATATCTATACTGCCTACAAAAATTATTTAGTAAGTGGTTTTGGTGATGGTACATTTCGTCCTAATGAAAATATAACAAAAGAACAAGTATATACTTTATTGATTAGAGCCTATGAAAAGAAAAATGGTGAGATTGAGTTAAATGACTATAAATCGTATAGCTATACTTATAGTTATTATAGTGTTAGTAATTGGGCAATAAATTACATTAAAAAAGCAGAAAAAATCGGACTACTGAATAATTTTAAGAGTAATGAATTAAAAGGAGAAATTACAGAACTTGAATATAAAAAATTAATAAATCTATATCAAGAAATATATAATGTAAAAAAGGATATTAATTAAGATTAATATCCTTTTTCTTGACGAATAAGTTTTAATTGATTAAGATAGAAAGAGGTATGTTAACATAAGCTTTTTTGTAAGGAGGAATTTCCATGAGGGAAATATCAGGTAATCTCATAACTAATGAGATTAAAGAAATGTGTATAGAAGCTAACTGTTATGTAAGCAAAGACATATTAGATACTATAAAAGAATATAAAAACAAGGAAGAATCACCAATTGGAAAAGATATATTAGAACAAATACAACAAAATGCAGAAATAGCTAAAAATAAGATGATGCCTATGTGTCAGGATACAGGGATGGCAGTAATATTTTGTGAAATAGGGCAAGATGTACATATAACAGGTACATCTATAACCCACGCAATCAATGAAGGGGTAAGACAAGGATACGAAGAAGGATATCTACGAAAATCTGTTGTAAAAGATCCTTTCTTCAGAGAAAACACGAAAGACAATACTCCTGCAATAATTCACTATGATATTATTGAGGGCGATAAAATAAAAATAACAGTTGCCCCAAAAGGATTTGGTAGTGAAAATATGAGTAAAATTGCTATGTTAAAACCATCTGATGGAATAGAAGGTGCAAAAAAAGCTATATTAAACATAGTAGAACAAGCTGGTGGTAACGCATGTCCACCTATGATAGTAGGAGTTGGTATAGGGGGTACATTTGAAAAAGCAGCTTTTCTAGCAAAAAAAGCTTTACTAAGACCAGTAGGCAATAACTTATCAAAAGAATATATAAAAGATATGGAAGACGAATTATTAGATAAAATTAATAAATTAGGGATTGGACCAGGAGGATTAGGTGGAAGGACAACAGCACTAGCTGTAAACATTGAAACTTATCCAACACATATAGCTGGATTACCAGTTGCTGTTAATATTAGTTGTCATGCTACTAGACATAGCACACGAATTATTTAATCAATATATAAGATTGTGGGAGGTATAGAATATGACTGTAGAAATAAGTACTCCTCTAACAGAGGAAAAAGTAAAAGATCTCAAGGCTGGAGACAAAGTATTACTATCAGGTGTATTATATACATCTAGGGATGCAGCCCATAAGAGAATGGTTGAACAATTAGAAAAAGGTGAAAAACTACCATTTGATGTCAATGATAGTGTGATATATTATGTAGGACCGTCACCAGCAAAACAAGGTGAAATAATCGGTTCAGCAGGACCAACTACAAGTTATAGAATGGACGATTATGCTCCTTACTTATTGGATAGAGGACTAAAGGGTATGATAGGTAAAGGTGATAGGAGCAAAGAAGTAATTGACAGCATGAAAAAGAACAAAGCAGTATATTTTGCAGCAGTTGGAGGAGCAGCAGCTCTTTTAGCTGACAAAATTAAAAAAGTTGAAGTAATAGCTTATGATGATCTAGGAACAGAAGCAGTAAGGAAAATGGAAGTAAAAGATCTACCTTTAGTGGTTGTTATTGACAGTGAAGGAAACAATCTTTACGAAACAGAAAAAAATAAATACAAAATTTTATAGATAAAGGTTATCAAATATCCTATTAAAATATAATAAATAAGAGTTAGGGGATGTAACTAATGCATCAAGAAATAACAAAAAGAGAAAAAATATCACCATTAAAAATGCTTGTTTTTATAATAATAGGTGCAATACTATTAATACTTTTTAATTTCTTAGGAAACACATTAAAACTTAATACAAGTATTATCGATGGTTTGACATTAATAATAGCAACAATATTGTCTTATATCATTATAAAAAAATATATAACTTCTTACAAATATATGCTGATTGAAAATGAATTTATTATACAAGAATTAACAGGTTCAAAAGAAAAAATATTAGTGAATATTAATACTAATCAAATAAAGAAAATTAAACCTATTACTAGCAGTGATTATGCTATTGATAAAAAACAAAAGTATAATAAAAAGAAGAAGTTAAATAAAAATCTTAAGAACTTAGATATATATTATTGCATATATGAAGAGGATGATAAATTAAATTTATTTGAGATACAACCTTCAAAAGAACTTATTAAATTATTAAATATCACTAAATAAAGTTTTATTAAAAGATACTTTGTAAAATTAATTATAATTAAATAATACATTACTTATATAAATAATATATCAATAACATTTATGTATTGATATATTATTTTTTTGTATTTTTTACAATAATAATTATTATTTTGTTAAAAATTATGACAAAACCCCCATGATATGATAATATAAGTATAAGATTATTACAAAAAAAATAAGTTTTCTTATTATGAGTTGGATGATTTGTTAATATTAGATTAATATTTAATTCTTCAATTTATAAAGGTAAAATACCAAGCTTGACAGCTGGTAAAAAACAATATTTTTTCTGTAATAATTTAATATTTTTATGTAGATATGGGAGGATTGTTATAAGATGAAAAAAGTATTATCAATTATTGTTATGCTGACTATGGTGTTCACTCTACTTCTAACTGGTTGTGGAGAGAAAAAAGAAGAAGACACAATAGGTCAAGGAAATGAAGTAACTGATGATCAAGAATCTGATGCAGACTCACAAGAAGACATAAATGATACAGAAGATAATAACACAGAAAATAATCAAGATGAAGCTCAAGATAATGGAAGTCTAAAAATATGTATGGTAACTGATACAGGTGGAATTAATGACCAATCTTTTAATCAATCTGCATGGGAAGGATTAGAAAGAGCTCAAAAAGATTTAGGAATAACAGCAGAATTTCTTGAATCAACTCAAGAATCAGATTATGATCCTAACCTAGAAACATTATACGATCAAGGAAATGATCTAATATGGGGGATAGGATATTTAATGGCAGATGCTGTATATAAAGCTGCTGAAACTAATCCAGACAGAAAATATGCAACTATAGATAGCAAATATGAAGAACCATTAGATAATCTATTAGGTGTTACATTCAGTGAACAAGAACCATCATTTTTAGTAGGATACATAGCAGGTAAAATGACTAAAACTAATAATGTCGGTTTTGTTGGAGGAGAAGAATTTGATGTTATCTGGAGATTTGAGAGTGGATATAGAGCTGGAGTAAAAACAGCTAATCCAGATGCTAAGATACAAATTCAATATGCTAACTCATTTGGTGATACAGCAAAAGGTAAGGCAATAGCGAATAGTATGTATCAAAATGGAGCTGATATCATATTCCATGCTGCTGGATATACTGGAGTAGGAGTAATAGAATCAGCTGAAGAAAATGGAAAATATGTTATAGGTGTAGATAAAGACCAAAGAGCACAGCTTGGAAAAAAAGCAATTATAACATCAGCAGTTAAAAGAGTTGACCAAGCAATATATATGGTAGCAGAAGATTTAAAAAATGGTAAATTTGATGGCGGAACTAATAAAAACTATGGATTAAGCGATGGAGCAGTAGGAATAGCACCAACATCAGCAGAAGCTGTACCAGAAGATATATTAGAAGAAGTTGCTAAATTAGAGGAAGATATAAAATCAGGTAAGATAGTTGTTCCTAAGACAAGAGAAGAATATGATGAATTATATGGTGATAAATAGTTATTTGACTCCTAAACAGCTCAGGCATATTGTCTGAGCTGTGATTTTAGCCAACTAAATAGAGAAAGGATAGATACTTTGCATAATATAGATTATAAAACCAGAGTAATTGAAATGAAAAACATTACTAAAAAATTTGGTCATCTAACTGCTAATGATAATATCAATCTTACAGTATATAAAGGAGAAGTTCATGCACTATTAGGAGAAAATGGAGCAGGTAAATCTACTCTAATGAATCAATTGTATGGAATGATAGAGCCAACAAGTGGTGAGATATATATTAATGGTAATAAAGTTAATGTAAATAATCCTAATGTAGCAATAGCTAATGGAATAGGCATGGTCCATCAACATTTCATGCTAGTTGAACCTTTTACAGTAGTAGAGAATATTATTCTTGGCAGTGAGATAACTAAATATGGTGTGTTAGATATGAAAAAAGCCAAAGAAGAGATTGTTGAATTATCTGAAAAATATAGTTTATATGTAAATCCTGATGACAAAATAGAAGATATAACTGTAGGCATGCAACAAAGGGTGGAAATACTAAAAGCCCTCTATAGAGGAGCTGATATATTGATATTGGACGAACCTACAAGCGTGCTTACACCACAAGAGATAAAAGAGTTAGTTATAATAATTGATAACTTAACAAAAGAAGGTAAATCAGTAATAATAATAACTCATAAGTTAAAGGAGATAAAACAGGTAGCCGACAATTGTACAATAATCAGAAGAGGAAAACGGATTGATACAGTTAAAGTAGATGAGGTAACGGAAGAAGCTCTAGCAGCCAAAATGGTAGGTAGAGAAGTAACATTCAAAGTACCAAAAGAGGATAGAGAAACAACAGATACAGTATTGTCCATTGATAACATTACAGTAAAAAACAACAGGGGTCTAGTTGCTGTTGATGGACTATCTCTAGAAGTCAAGAGAGGGGAAATAGTTGGAATAGCTGGTGTAGATGGTAATGGACAAAGTGAATTAGTTGAAGCTATAACAGGACTAAGAAAAATTGAAAAAGGACATGTTAAGATAAACGGGAAAGACATTACCAATATGACACCTAGAAAAATAATTGATAATAAAGTATCAACAATACCAGAAAACAGGCAAAAAGTTGGGTTAGTCCTTGATTTTAGTATCTATGAAAATATGATACTGGAAAATTATCATAAAGAACCATTTTCTAAAAAAGGTATCCTACAAAAAGATAAGATAATTGATAATGCTAAGAATTTGATTAAACAATTTGACATAAGACCAACTGATGAAACCGTGTTAGCTAAATCATTATCTGGTGGAAATCAGCAAAAAGTCATTATAGCTAGAGAGATCATGAATAACCCTGATCTTCTCATAGCTACACAACCAACCAGAGGTCTTGATGTAGGAGCTATAGAATACGTACATAAAGAATTGGTAAAGCAAAGAGATAGGAATAAGGCTGTATTATTAGTTTCATTAGAGCTTGATGAGGTAATGAATGTATCGGACCGTATTGCAGTCATATATGAAGGGAAAATCAATTATGTAGTAAATGCAAAAGAAGCAACTGAAGCAAAATTAGGATTAGAGATGGCAGGGGGCAAAAAATAATGGAGAAGAAAAAACTATTAAAATCAACTACCAAGATGACGCTCTTGTCAATATTGTTTGGATTCATTATAACAGCTATTATATTACTTATTGCCAGGTATAATCCACTTCAGATATATGGCGTCATAGTAAAAGGTGTTTTCAGTAAACCTAAGTACATTGCATATACGATAATCAAATCTACTCCATTAATATTAACTGGTGTTTCTATAGCATTTGCCTTAAAAACAGGATTGTTGAATATTGGAGCAGAAGGACAATTTATAGTAGGAACAATAGTAGCTTCAATGGCAGGATATTTTTTCAACCTACCTCCAGTAATTCATCCTATAGTAGTTATGATCGTAGCAATTATATTCGGAGGGTTGTGGGGAGCTTTAATCGGAGCTTTAAAAGCAAAATTCGGTATACATGAAGTAATATCATCTATCATGTTGAACTGGATTGCTTTATATGCTCATAATGCTGTTATTAATATACCTGCATTCTTTGAACGTACTAATAAGGCACATACTATAAAAGATAGTGCTAGTATTATGTTTTTAGAAGGATTCAAAAACTCTGAATCGGGAAAAGAGTGGTTATTAGACCATCCTGGAATAAGAGATATTCTAAAAGCTCCAGTCAATTATGGAATCATAATAGCTATATTAGTTGCAATATTAATTTGGTTCATATTAAATAAAACAACCCTAGGTTTCAGATTAAGAGCTGTTGGATACAATAAATTTGCTGCTGAATATGGTGGAATTAATGTAAAAAGAAATATTGTTACTTCTATGTTCATTTCAGGTTCTGTTAGTGGACTAGCTGGTGCTCTAATGATAATAGGTGTATCAAAAGGTATAACGACTCTATCTGCAATGGAAGGATATGGTTTAGACGGGATAGGAGTCGCTTTAATAGCAGGTAATTCACCAATAGCGTGTATTTTCTCAGGGTTATTTTTTGGAGCGTTAAAATATGGAGGTTCCAAAATACAGGCTAGACCTATTGAAGCTCCAAAAGAGATAATTAGTATAATGATAGGTACAATTATATTTTTTATAGCAATTCCTAGAATCGTTAAGGTATTAAAACGTTTAACAGGTAGAAAAGGGGTGACTAGATGAATAGTATAGGGTTTATATTAGGAACTACATTAATGTATTCTACACCTCTTATATATACTTCGTTAGGAGGCGTTATATCAGAAAGATCTGGAGTCTTTAATATTGGATTAGAAGGTATGATGACTATGGGAGCTTTTATAGGGGCTACTGTAGGTTATTATTCAGGAATTTGGTGGCTTGGACTAATATGTGCTGGAATAGGTGCAGGTCTATTAGCATTATTACACGCAGTAGCATCTGTTACACTTGGAGCTGATCAAGTTGTCTCTGGTATTGCTATAAATTTTTTGGGACCAGGATTATCATTGTTTCTATGCAGAAAATTCTTTGATGGAAAATTTATGACAAAAAGTATTCCTCTAGAAAATAAAATACCCAAATTATTTAAGGGAGTGTTTCCTGAGTACTCGTTTTTAGATAATATATTTGATCAGGAAATAACAGTTTACTTAGCATTTCTATTTGCAATAATTATGTGGTTTATATTATATAAGACTAAGGTCGGTCTTAGGGTTAGAGCAGTTGGAGACCATCCAGAAGCTGCAGATACTTTAGGAATCAGTGTGCATAAGACTAGATATATATGTGTAATATTATCTGGGGTATTATCAGGTTTTGGCGGCGCTTCCATGAGCTTGGCAGTAGCATCTAATTTCTTTCCAACTTTAATATCTGGGCAAGGATTTATTGCCTTGGCGGCCATGATATTTGGAAATTGGAAACCACAAGGTGCACTAGGAGCATGTTTAGTATTTGGTGGAGCTCAAGCATTGGTTGTCTTCTTAGGTGGAAAGAATATACCTATACCTATAGATGTATTATCAATGATTCCATATGTATTGACAATAGTAATACTTATGGGATTTATAGGCAAATCTGTTCCACCAGCAGCTGATGGAGAACCATACATAAAAGAATAAGTATAGATATTAAAAGCCAATATATTTTGGTTATAGATTAGTATTATTAGTAGCTATAGTTATAAATTGAAGATTAATTATATCAAAAATATAATAAATAAATTTTATAAAAAGTTATACAAGATATAGTAATTATCAAGGTTTAATTACTATATCTTGTATATAAAGGTATAGATAACTAGATTAATAGCAATTAATACTCCTTGGTATATTTACTAGATTTCATAAAAGAAAAGTTTAGTACATTTAATAGGGATATAAGTATACCTAAAAGGCATATATATCCCCTAAATCAGAGCATAATCGAGTATTTTCGATATAGTATATATGTATAAAATATAATAATTAATAAAAAATATAAAAAACGTATTGACATTATAGGTATCCTCTAGTATAATAACTTTTGCGCTACTCGTTAGGGCATAATTAAATATTTTATATAATTCAGTTGTGGAGAAGTACTCAAGTGGCTGAAGAGGTGCCCCTGCTAAGGGTATAGGTCGTTCACGCGGCGCGAGGGTTCAAATCCCTCCTTCTCCGCCATTAACAATTATCATTAACAATTATATAAAATAAATAATTAAAAAAAATAAAAAAAGTTGTTGACAAATGTTGAAATGCATGATAAGATATATTTCGTTGTCTCGCAAAAAACAACAGCAAAGAACCTTGAAAACTGAACAGTGAAACAACCAAAAACTTAGTAATAAGTTTTACCCAAGAAAATTCCTTAGTAAATTAATGGATAAAGACGATAGTCT
>NZ_JAOARO010000073.1 GCF_025211055.1 Vallitalea sp.
CAAAAATAAGCAAGTAATAGAAAGTAATAAGAGCAAAAGAGAAACCCACAAGAATTATAAGCTTACAAAACAGCTTAATCTTGCGGGGTTTACTTATTTCTTATTTAAGAGCTCAAATATCGCTATTTAACGACAGCCCCCTGTTAATTTTATCTTTCCACTATTATGGCAGTTCCTTGACCTCCACCAATACATAAAGTAGCCAAACCAGTTTTACTATTACGTTTTATCATTTCATATATCAGAGTCACTAGTATACGTGCCCCTGATGCACCTATAGGATGACCTAATGCAATAGCTCCTCCATTAACATTAACAACGTCTTTATTAAGTCCCAAATCTCGAACAACAGCAATAGATTGAGCTGCAAATGCTTCATTAGCCTCTATTATATCTAAATCTTCCACTGTAATAGAAGCTCTTTCTAAAGCCTTTCTGGTAGCTGGTACTGGTCCATATCCCATTATACTTGGATCAAGTGCCGCTGATGCATAAGATTTAATTGTAACTAATGGTTGTAATCCTAATTCTTCAGCTTTTTCTTTTGCCATCACAATAAGCATAGATGCTCCGTCATTAATGCCAGATGCATTTCCCGCTGTAACGGTACCATCTTTCTTAAATGCAGGTCTTAATTTTTGTAGTTTTTCTATAGTCATTCCATGTTTTGGATATTCATCTTTGTTGACAATAATTGGATCACCTTTTCTTTGAGAAATTTCTATAGAGACTATTTCATCTTGGAATCTATCTTCATTTTGGGCTTTTTCAGCCTTTAATTGGCTATTAAGTGCAAATTCATCCTGCTCTTCTCTGGATATATTCCACTGCTCAGCTATGTTTTCTGCTGTGATTCCCATATGATATTTGTTGAATATATCTGTTAATCCATCATTTATCATTGAATCAATAATTTCACCATTTCCCATCCTATAACCCCATCTAGCTTTTGGTATCAAGTATGGTGCATTACTCATACTTTCAACACCACCTGCAAGAACTACATCTGCATCTCCAAGCATTATGAATTGTGCAGCCATACTTACAGTCCTAAGCGAAGAACCACAAACTTTATTGATTGTAATAGCAGGTGTAGTTTCTGGTACATCCGCACCAATCGCAATCTGTCTAGCAGTATTTTGTCCAAGCCCTGCTGTTAAGACATTACCTATAAGAACCTCATCAATGAGCTCTGGTTTTATTCCTGCTCTTTCAATTGCAGCTTTTGCTGTAACTACCCCAAGTTCAACAGCTGAAAGCTTAGCTAAACTACCTCCGAATTTACCTATTGGCGTCCTTGCTGCACCTACAATCACTACTTCTCTCATAAATACCCAATCCTCTCCCAAAAAGTACTTTCTTATCATCTTCCTTTTTTATAATCTAGCATCACTAATTATTTCAGTTACTTAACCTGTGCACAAATAGTCCACTTCTCAACTTTGGCTCGAACCATGTTGATTTTGGTGGCATTACTTCTCCTGTATCAGCAACTTCCATCAAATCATCTATTGTAGTTGGATACATAGAAAAAGCAACTTTCATTCCTTCATTGACACGTCTCTCAAGTTCTTTAAGTCCTCTGATTCCACCTATGAAATCAATTCTTTTATCTGTTCTAGGGTCTTTGATGTCAAGAATTGGTCCTAATAAATTATCTTGTAGAATCGCTACATCCAATCTATCAACAATATTTTCCTTATTAGTAATCTCATCTTTTGCAGTAAGCTTATACCACTTATTATCTAGGTACATACCATATGTATGCTTATCCACAGGTCTATAACTACCTCCTGCATATTCTTCCACTAAGAAATTATCCCTAATTTTGTCTAAAAACTCTTCTTTTGTATAGCCATTCAAATCCTTAACTACCCTGTTATAATCCATTATGAATAAATCTTCATCCGGAAAGATAACTGATAGGAAATAATTGAATTCTTCTTCTCCTGTGAATTCTGGATTATCTTGTCTTCTTTTCAATCCTACTTTTACAGAAGAGGCAGAACGATGATGTCCATCGGCTATATATAAATATTTGGTGTTCTCAAATATTCTACTAATATTATCTATTATAGAGTCCCCACTAATAACCCAAACAATATGTGTAATATCATCTTCACTTGTAAAATTGTATATAGGCTTGTTGAACTTAATATAATCATTGATAATCTTATTTAATTCGTCATTCTTCCTATATGTTAAAAATATTGGTGCTGTATTTGCATCACAGTAATCAAAGTTATTGATTCTGTCAACTTCCTTAGCTGGTCTTGTGAATTCATGCTTCTTAATAATATTATTCATATAATCATCAATAGATGTACAACCTACAAGTCCAGTTTGAACTCTTCCGTCCATAATTTGTCTGTAGATATAGTAGCATGGACTCTCATCTTGAATTAGAATCTTATCTTCAATCATTTTGTCTAGATTTTTCCTAGCTGTTTCATATACAACTTTATCGTATTGATCTACACTGTCATCCACATCTATTTCTGCACGAACAACATGTAAAAATGAATAATCATTACTAGCTGACATTTCTTCTGCTTCTTTTCTATTCATGACATCATAAGGAAGAGAAGCTACTTTCTCTACTAAATCTTTACTAGGTCTAATACCCATAAAAGGTCTAACTACAGCCATATGCTAACCTCCAATCAAAGTTTTTTGTACTAAAAGTATTCTTTAACTTTATCTATTATCTCTAAACCAATTCTAGCTTGAGCTTCTTTTGTAGATGCTCCTATATGAGGTGTCAATGAAACTTTTTCATGAGTGAATAACTTCTTATTTTTAGTAGGTTCTTCCTCAAATACATCAATAGCCGCTCCTGCTACTTTTCCAGAATCCAAAGCTTTTATTAATGCCTCTTCATCTACAACGCCACCTCTTGCACAGTTAACGATATAAACTCCGTCTTTCATCATATTGAATTCGTTTTCACTAAGTACTGGTCCCACGTCTTTGATGAAAGGTATATGTAATGATATAAAATCAGAAGTCTTTATTAATTCTTCTTTTGTCACATAACTAAATTCATCATACCCATCTTTAGTTATAATATCTGTATAGATAACTTTCATTCCTAGAGCACTAGCTCTCTTGGCTACTTCTATAGCTATTCTTCCAAACCCTATAAGCCCTAGAGTCTTTCCAGATAATTCTATGCCTTTATAAGCTTTCTTATACCACATTCCATCTCTCATTGTCACATTAGATATGTATAAAAATCTTGCCAAAGAAAACATATGAGCAATGGTTAGTTCTGCTACTGATGCACTACTAGCTTTTGGTGTATTTTCAACTGCTATACCTTTCTCTCTAGCATAAGAAACATCTATATTATCAAGTCCTACTCCAGCTCTGATGATTAGTCTAAGATTGCTTGAAGCAACTGCATCAATGACTTCTTTTCTGATCTTAGTAGCAGATCTAACAATGATTACATCGTAATCACCTAACTCCCTCTTTAACTCTGGTACATCCAAATGCTCAATAACTAATTCATGCCCCATATTTTTTAGTTCTTTTGCAGCATTTCTATCCATACCATCAGCGACTAATATTTTAGCCATAATATAACCTCCAATAAATTTACTTTTTATACCTAATTATTAATCTAAGATACTTAATAACTTATTAAAACCTAAAATTTCAATATATCCTCTATGTTTTCAAGAAGTTCCTTTACCTCTTCCAAATTAGTATCAGCCATATGTGCTATTCTAAATGTTTTTTCTTTTAATTTTCCATATCCATTAGAAATCATAAAGCCTCTTTCACCAAGAGCTTTATTTAATTCTCCAACACTGATTTCTCTTGTGTTCATAATATTTGTTAGCGTATTGGATGCATATCTTTCATCAGGTAATAATTCAAAATATTCATTAGCCCAATTTCTAACGTATTTTGCCATCTCGGCATGTCTATTAAACCTATTGTCTAGACCTTCTTCCAAGATTTTATCTAATTTATAATCTAAAGCAAACATATGTGACAATGATGGTGTTGAAGGATATTGATGATCTTTTTTCTTGATAGTATCGTACAATTTAACAAGGTCAAGATAGAATCCTCTATGTTCAACCTGTCTAGCAGCCTCTATTGCTTTTTCGGAAGCAGTACAAATAGCAAGTCCTGGAGGTAAACCAAGAGCTTTTTGAGTAGAAGTTATACATACATCTATTCCACATTTATCTACTTCAATCTTAGCACCACCTGCTGAACTAACAGCATCTACTAAGAAAACTACATCAGGGTATTTTTTGACAACTTCACCAATCTCATCTACTGGATTCATAACACCAGTTGATGTTTCATTATGTGTAACTGTAACTACATCATATTTACCAGTTGCTAATACTTCATCAACAGATTCTTTTGTTGTAGGAGTCCCCCACTCTACTTCATATAAATCAGCTGGAACATTATTTCCTATAGCCATCTCATACCATCTTTTACCAAATGCACCAACTGCAAATACAGCTGCTCTTTTTCTAGTACAAGAACGAATGGCTGATTCCATTAATCCACTACCAGATGTAGTTGATAGAATAATTTGACTTTCAGTGTAGAAAAGTTTCATAAGTTTTTCACTAATGTCTCTCTGAAGCTTAGAAGCCTCTTTAGTTCTGTGCCCAATCATAGGTTTAGCCATCATCTTTAGCACATCATCTTTAACCTCTACAGGTCCTGGAATAAATAATTTTTTATGCATATTACAGCCTCCTTACGTTAAAATTAAAATACTACTTTTACTAACATGTAGTTATTATTCATATACTGTATAGCAATATATAGAGAAATAATATAATATTGTTTTTTATATTTTCAATATCTCTCCAAATTAAGAATATCATAAATAATCTATACTACAACTAAATCAAAATTATATTTCTCAAAATAAAGAATTAATTTTCTTTTTTTTACATTATTAAGTAATTAAAACATATTTATTAAAATTATAAGCAATATCCGATTTTATTAATGGCAAAAAATGTGTGCTCATATAACTCTTAGGTTCTCCTAATGGTGGGCATACACATGCATCATTTGCAGGGTCAACTGGTTTTTCTGGATCACATACTGGACAATTCCCTTCTACAGGTCGACGCATAAATTTTCCATCACCTTTATGGAAACATATTTTGCAATCAGACACTTTACTTCCTCCTCTAAAAATTAATTTCAATATATTTTATGTATAAATCTGGAGTAGTGTTACAAGGTATCAGCTTATAATTATATATTGTCTTATAAATTAATATAGAGATTTCCCTTTTTATTACGACATTTTTATTAAAAATTATTTTCAAGCATTAATCATAATAGACTAGAATAATATATTAATAAATAAGTTATTGCACCTAATGTAAAGGGGAAATGAATATGCCATATCTACTATCGAAAAATAATGCTTCAAACTTACTCATAGACAAAACTGGAGAAAGCATATACTATAGACGTTATCCAATAAAATATAACCAAAGAGCTGTAGTTATTGCAAAAAGTACCAATAACGAATACTCTGCTTCTCTTGATGAATATAACTACATCCATGTAATATATAAGAACTCCACTAACAGCTTAATCCACTTATATGAGAAAAATAATAAATTTGAATTCACTAACCTATTAGATGACTTTGATAATAGCTACCAAATAGGTAATATCAAGTACTTGTACCATGAGCAAAATTATTTATTCTACTGTGCTTACAATCCTTATGAAAGAACTAGTGATTTAATCTTTCATGCATTTAAACAGAATGAAAAAACTGAACCTCAATCATTGTTTTCTGTCCCTAGTCTTTCCTCACCGTATGAATGTTTTATAAGCAACAATATCATTTATCTTTTATGCCAAGTGCTTAATGATAAAGGGAGCTATGAACTTAATCTATATAAATACAACATTCACTCAACTAATTGGGAGGAATTTGAAACAATAACAGATTCAGTAAACCCTTTTATTGATTATAGTCTATGCTTGTGTGATGATAAAGTTTGTATTACATATGTAGAAAGAGGTTCAACCAATACAATATATTTCATCAAAAAAAGTGGCAAATGGTCCGACCCAATAAAAATCTACTCTACTACTGAAAAAACATCACCTATTATATTTATATATAATAATATTGTATGGATTAATTTCAAAGAAGCCAATAAACTAATGTATTCATTATCATGTAATAACGGAACTACATTTACCAAACCCAAATTATGTTCATCTCAAAATCCAGAAGCTAGACATTTCTATTTCTATGGCTACAACAATAACAGTCTTTTTGGGAATAAATTTTTTGGTTATATTTATAAATACCCTATATTAGCTGTACTGAGTCAAGTTGATACAGATAATATACTTCTTAGCAGTCAAACTAACCTAGAGATAAAATCAATTATTAGTAATTTTACTTCTAATGAAATGTACAATATTGCATCATTGAAAAATGAACTGGAAGAACAAAAAGAGGTTCAGCAGAATATAACTAAACAATATGATAATCTAGCTAAAATGGCTAAAGAATTACAAAATCAAGCCAAAATGTGGAAATTAAAAACTACTCAGGCTGAGCAGGAAATTAAAAAGCTTAAAAAGAAATTGCGAAAAGCATACATAGCTAGCGAGAATAAACAACCTAAAACCAAAGAGATTGATAATGTAAAAAAAGAACATGTAAAAGAAGTGCATGTAAAAGAAACTCCCGATCAAAATATAGATATAAAAATTCCGGAACTTATTAAGCAAATTAAGGAAATAGAAAATAAGGCTAAAATTTCTGCTAAAAATATAATAGCAGAAGATAAGATAGAGATTCTAGTTAATGAAAATGGGGGTAAAAAATCTGATAATAATTCTAATATTTTAAATGAATGACTATAAAATTTCGCACCTACTATTATACTATTTAAGTATATATAGGTGCGAAACCAATATTCTCACTAGATTATAGTATTAATTGACTCCTACTTCTTATGAAGAACACTATGGTTGATGGCTTACTTATATCTATTATCTATTACCTTACGTATTTTCCCTGTTCTAAAGTTACGTTTGATAGTTTCAGGTTCAATCAATTCAAGATATATATGCCCTATCAGATTTTTACTACTGTATTCTCCTAGAGCTTTTGTCTGTTTTTTAATTGAATTAAGAACACTAGCGATAAATTCTTTAGTGCAATCCATATTTTGGATGGTTTCTATACGAATATATATCTTAATTAATTGTCCTTCATCTTTATCTATTACAACTTGATAAAATGGTGATAAATAATCATTCTTTTTAATAACCTGATCTATGTCATACAAATATAAATCCGTGTCATTCAACCTTATAACATCATCATTTCTTGATATAAGTTTGATTTTTGGAGACTTGTTGCCACAACTACACACTCCTTCTACATACTCAATATTATCACCTAATTTATACTTGATTATAGGATGCAGTTTTCTTTCTAAGTCTGTTATTAAAATATTGTTATCATCATCTTTTTCTACATAACACCAATCTTCAAAAACATGATATTCACTTGGTTTACAATATGGACACTGGTAACCTATTGGTCCAGTTTCAACTGCTGCATAACCAAAAGACTTAATAACACTGCACTTGAATACTTTCCTTAGATACTTTTCTCCTGATTCTGCCATATGATTACCACTATAGTATATTTTTTCAAAAGTAATGTCTTCATTTAACTCTTCTGCTTTTTGAGCTAGCAGTATTAAAGTACCAGGTATACCCATGATTGCATTTGGTTTAAGTTTCTTTATAATATTAATACTATCTTCTTGACACTGATTAGCTGTTAATGATAATATTCTGCATCCTGTTTTTTCAAGTCCCTTATTAGTAGCTAAGAAAGCTGTCCATAGACTACCAGCTTTCAGATAATTGACTACAAAATCATCCTTGGTTATACCTATATGTTTGAATCCAATACCAAATACTTCTTTGGACTTGGAAAATTCTTCTGTACTATACCATACAAACTTTTCTTTACCTGAAGAACCTCCTGATGAGAAAACGTAACTGTTTTCGTTTTTACCTGTAAGCATATTAGAAGATTGACTAATAAGTGCTTTACTAGTAAGTACAGGTAATTTCCTAAAGTCTTCTAAAGATTTTACAGGTATCTCTATATCTTTGTACAATTTTTTATAGTATGTTGACTTCAATGCTTGTTTTAAAATAGCATTGATTTTTGATAGTATTATTGATTCTTTTTTATACTTATTGCAATTAGATAGACCAATACTTGAATATGGTAGATCTTCAAATCCTATTTGTCTAATAAGGCTAGATACAATGTTAACTCCATCATGTAAAGATGATTCTTCTGAAGAAATACTCATATTTCCTGGTGAACAAAAACGATATACTCCTAGACTAGAAAAATCATCAATTATCTGCTGGTAATCATTATTAGCCGCAAAACCTATAGTGGACATATAATACTGTAATCTATTAATATTTCCCTCTAATATATCTTTATAGTCTTTTATGATATTAATGTATATTGTTCTAAATAATGGTGAATCCTGTATATCCTTTGAATGATTTATTATTATAGTATGATGACCTCTCTTACCTTCAATGACTTTTGCTTTTTCTTCATATTCCTTATAACTATAGAGAGAACGTGTTCTTCTAATCTCCATTTTTTCATCAATAGTCAAATACTTATTTTCATATGTAACTCCTAAGATTTCAAGTGAATCATTAAGTAATTGAATGAATTTTTGAGTTTTTTCATCTTCTTCAATAAATATATTCTGACAGCTTGTACAAGCGTTCTGCTCCCACATTATTATATCTTTTGCAAAACCCATTGCAATCTCTTCTAATCTTCCATCTGATAATTCCTTAGTTATTAAACCAAAGCTAAGTTTTGGACCAAAAGCTACAACATTAACTTTATGAGATGTACCATTTTTGTAATTTAAAACTGCTTCTCTACCACCGAACAGTAAGATGATATCACAATGATGCTTCATATAATCTTCAATATATGATTCATTGATCCTATCCCAATATATTATTGAAATATAAGGTATTAATATATTATTCTTATCTGCTTCCTTTAATGCTTCAAAAAAAATGTAAGCAAAATCAGGACTCTTTTTTGATACTTTCACTATATTGATGTTTTTTGTTACAATTCCATATATCAAGGAATCAATAGCTCCTAAGAAAATATTTCCAGCTGCTATATGACATACACTACCTACAGGTAAAACATAGCTAATATTATTATCTATATCACAAGGATAATCTATAGAATGATAATCTTTTAACACATCTAATCTCTTTGAAAGACTATCTACACTTAATACCTCTTGCAACATAGAAATACCTAATCTAACCATATTAGGGGAATAGCCTAGAAGCTCAGGCAATATTTCCATTGATTTATTATAATATTTCTTATCTATATTATTCATTAATTGACCAGTTTGTTCTAATACATACAATATATCATCTATAGGAATTTTCCAAAATTCATTTTTCATAATCTGCAGTTTTTCATCATTAAAATTGGACTCTATCAACTTCTCATCTAATGATTCATTTATATCTTTTCCCCATATAATATTTTTTATCATGATACACTATTCCTTTCTATCAAAACTGTGTTTATATCCTAATCTAACCTTATTTTGAATTCTTAAGTATCTCTAATGCTGCAATGGCACAGCCTTTGTGTTTTTTCTTTCCTCCACGACGAATACTCTTGATATAAGTACCTTCTCTATTACATGGACAATTTTCCCCTAATGTCACTATATCTGTTGAGAGAAGAGATAAATTAGGTTGGGCGATATTATAAGGTGTAAGTAAATGGAGCATACCTTCCTCTCCTATAGGAACAGGTTCTAGGGTCAATGGATCACATACTCTTACACGACTATATTGTGGAATATGATAATGTCCATATTCACAAGAACAATAAGGTATACCATGCTCAGCTAACCCATATGTATCCCCTATATGGCTAGGCTTCAATCCTATATTTTTTTCCATGTAACTTCCAAATTCTTTTAATGACATTGATTTTCCAAGATGATTTTTCCATCCTCCACCAGCTAATATAAAACTTCTTTCATCAATTTTTACAGGTTTATGTATTTTTTTTATGGTTTCTACCATCTTGTACATATATGCTGGAAAACCTAATAATCTCACAGGTCCTTCCCCACTTTGTTCAATAAATAATCTAGCCCATTTTTCATCATCGAATATATATTGTTTTCTTTCTTCATCCCATTCAATCATCCAATGGACTGATTTTTGTGGAGCCAAATCGAGCATTTGTTTATCGCTCCAACTAGTACCAATATCAGTTGCTTTAGTTATATCATAAGAAAGCATAAAATACTCAACTGGTATCTCCGAACTATACCCTATGGCATTAAAAACTGATGAAGCTATCTTATTCAGACGAGATAAAGAATCTTTATCAAAAAACGACTTGGTCTTTTGTCCTTTTGTACCCGAACTAGTTAAGGTTAATTCTATTTCCTCTTCAGGTAAACTGCATAAGTTATGATATTTCATCAAATCCACAAAAACGGGGGGTATATCATATAAATCTTCAATTGTATTTATAGCTAAAACTCCATTTGTATAGTCCAACATATGCTTCAGATAAGGATGTTTTGTTAATTGAAATTCATAATTTTCTTTCATTGCATTTATAAAAATCAGGTCATATTCCTTATTGAACTTAAAAGGTTTTAATCTACTTACTTCGTCAATATATTTGAATGTGTGCATAATCATTCTCCTCCTATTTAAATCACTTTAGGATATCTGTGTTTTTTATTTTCATTAGCTAAGGTTATATGTTTTTTGCTCTCTAGTATATACCTAAAAATCTTATTGCCAATAGATGAATTAATTTTTATACTATCTGGATGAATTTCTTTTACTTTCTGTAGTATCAATATATTATTTTTCTTTCCTGGCATTATTCCAGCAAAAAAGAAATCTCTCCTTGTAAATTCCTCATAGAACTTATGCACTAGAGAATCTTCAAGTCTTATATACAAATAGATACTTGATATATAATCATTATCATATTGGTTAATTACCTTATCCAATTCTTCCAATAAGTCCTTTCCCAACCTTTTAATATCTATATAACATATTGAGGCATCTGTATAAACTATATTGATATTACTCTTTTCCCATATTGACTCTTCAGATTCAGGCATAGGTATGACATTTATTCTAAGATTAGTATATATGAGATTAAGAACTCTTAGCAGGGAACTTGGTATATATAATTCTAAACAATCAGGTTTATTATAGAAAATGTATGTTACTTTTAAGGATTCACGTACAGTTTTTTCTATTATACCTTTGAAGTTCATAGGCTCCATACATGATATTAGTAATGCACAATCTTTAAATCCTAGTTTTAAAGCTACCTTCTGTGAATATATGTGACTAGTTATGGACATAACATATATGGCTTCTAATCCTAATTGCTTACCGTATTGTACTACCTGTTCTGACAAATCATATAATATATTTTGTCTTCTATACTCTTTTTTAACAAATGCTGCAGACATCTCACCTTGTGGACCATGAATTTTTAATCCTACATGAGCTATAACTTCTTCCTTGTCACCTATCGCTACAAAAGATATTAGTCTCTTACTTTTATTGAGTATTTCCATATTTTTTCGGTCATACATATTTTTATGTACATATGTATCACCATATATCTGATATATTAGATTACATAATTCTGGAATTTCATTTGGTTTAATCAACCTTATATAGTAACCCATAATTATCCCCTCCTAATTGATACTTTGGTATAAAAATTATTATGAATGCAGCTAATACAGATAATATTCCTTCATAAAAAACTACTGTGGATACACTGACAATATTGGTTAATGCACCATTAATAATATAAGTTATAGGTATAATGCTGAAGCACATTGTAGTAAGAATTGCGAAAAAACGTCCTTTTAAATAATCTGGTACAATTTTTTGAAAAAAACCATAGGCTGTAGCATTTACATGGGCTAATGTACAACCTGTTATAAATAAGCATAAAGCAATAATATATCTATTAGTTGATAACCCTATTAAACTCATAGATATTCCCATAGTAAGGACACTGATAAAAATCTTTTTATACATCTTCTCATTAATATCATTTCTGAAACTAAGCAATAATGTAATCATTACTGAACCCAATGCAACTGCCCCTTCTAATATCGCAAGCCAGTTTGACTGTTCATTTATTACAAACTTCACAATAAGGGGTATAAATATTGCAATTGGAGATACAAAAAAGTTAAAAATGAGAAAAAAAATAATGAGTGCAAATAAAGGTTTAATACTTATAATATATTTAAACCCTTGTCCAAATTCTTGTCTAAAATTTTTAGTCATAGTATTCTTCTTAACACTAAGATTAGTATGTATAAAAAGAATAATAAATAAAGATACGATGAAGGACAAAGCATTAAATATAAAAGCTCCTTTGATTCCTACAGCATAGATGACTACTCCCCCAAGGAAAGCCCCTAGTAGATTCGATACTTGCAAAACCATAGAATCAAGAGCTACAGCCTGAGAAATACTTTCTTCATCGGTTAGGATTTCAATTGATGCATTAGTTGCCGATTCAAATAATGGCGTAAATGTAGCTATTAAAAAACTTAGAATAAATAAAGACCATATGGTATAATTATCATTACACACAAAGAATGCTAAAATTGCCATAAAAAAAGCTCGTACTATATCAGCCAAAACAAGACATGTTTTTCGATTAATACAATCAGCAATAGTTCCCATGAATGGTCCAAAAATAACTACTGGTATAATATTTGCAGCCATTACTATACTCAGATTCAATGCAGAATTAGAATTATCCATTGATAATACTAACCACGAAAGAGAAATCAAGAAAAATTTATCCCCTATAGAGGATATGAGTCTAGCAAAAAATAATATTCTGAAATCTGAGAATAAAATTAAAGGATGTTGTTTTACTTTTTCTCTCATATCAAATACCTCCTGACATTATATAACATGTGATATAATAACACAATAATTCTAAATATTTTGTAGAAATTTGTCTTGTAACTGGTTATAAAATTGAATTTTAATTTTTGAATGTAATTTCGTTATATAATATATTTTATTAAGTAAAATATCATTTAGTTTAATATTAATAAGCAAATTTACTAGAATTCATAACTCAGTTGCAAAAAATGGTATAGTATAAGATATTTTCTCCTTACATAATTATAGAAAATCTATTATTAAAGGGTCAAATAAAAGCAGATTTGTACCTACTATTACTTGACCCTTTTTTATTTTATAATTTTGAATTTGATTTGATGAATTCTACTAATTCATCTATTTGAGTGTATGCTAAACAAGTAACTGTATCTGCTCCGCCATAATATATAGCGATTCTTCCTGTTTCACTATCAGTTAATGCTGCACATGGGAATACTACATTAGGAACATCCCCTACACACTCATATAACTCTCTTGGAGCTAATAAATAAGGCTCAGTTCTAGCAATTACTTTCCAAGGTTTTTCTAAATCAAGTAGTGCTGCACCAAAATGATATACATAACCATTACAAGAAGTCAGTACTCCATGATAAATTAATAACCATCCTTCGCTAGTTTCAATAGGTACTGGCCCTGCTCCAATTTTAGTACTTTGCCACCAACCTCTAGGTGCCATTACATGTCTATGTCTACCCCAGAATTTTAAGTCATTACTTTCACTATAGAATATATCTCCAAAAGGAGTATGTCCAGTATCACTTGGACGACTTAACATTGCAAAATTACCATCTATTTTTTTAGGAAAAAGAACTCCATTCCTATTAAAAGGTAAAAATGCATTTTCTAACTGATGAAATTCTTTGAAGTCATAAGTATATGCTATACCTATAGTTGGTCCGTAAAATCCATTACACCATGTTACATAATATCTATCTTCTATCCATACCACTCTAGGATCGTAAGCATATTCAAATTCTTTTACTTGTTCAATATCGCAGTTAAATTTTATAGGTTCTTCGTTTATATCCCAGTTAACTCCGTCTTTACTGAATCCTGCATGAATTCTCATTTCTCTTCTTTTATCATCACATCTAAAAACACCTGCGAAACCATCTTCAAATGGAACAACAGCACTATTGAAGATACTATTTGATGTTGGTAGATGATCTCTTTTTATTATTGGGTTCATATTAGAACGCCAAATCACTTCTTTACAATCAGCTGGTTTTTCTTCCCATGGAATATTTTTTAATGATTCTCCAATAATCTTATATTTTCCCATTGATGTCTATCTCCTTATTCTAATATAATTTTATCTTTTATAATCAAAGATGTAAGCATAATCAGACCGCTTATACCTGAACAAAGTATAATCGGTACATGAAATAAACCAATAAGAACAATTATCATGAGTGCTAAGCAAGTTAATGTTGTAAAAAAATACTTATTACCTAAAACAAATGCTACCTTAATTAAAAGGTTAACTGGTTTATCATACATTGCCAATAAAGAAAATATATATATGCTTATAACCAATATTTCAATTAACACCAACAATTGTACTGCAAAAAGAAACATCGTCATATATGTATTTCCAATTATACTTTGAAAAAAGGTGATATTATTAATGTTAACATATGTTATTGAACACACTGATATTAGAACAATCCAAACTATAGTAGATTTCTTGAAGTTTTTCTTGAAACCATAAAAAAACTCTTTATAATTACAATTACCCTTATCTTCAGCTCTTCTCAACATAACATAGAATAAAGCTGTAGTAGATGCTCCACCTGTTATGCCAAATCCTATTATAGTGAATACTATCCATAATAGATTCATGTAGAATAGATCAATAATAGTTATTCCTATCCTATATAGTATACTGTCAATTGAAAATAATCTTCCCAATTTCAAACACCTCTTTTCAAAGTATATTTATTAGTGTAAAAGGGGCTTTTAGCCCCTTTTAGTATCAAATATTAATTCTAATTATTTGAACGCCATTCATCATATTGTCTTTGAAGTTCTTTAATTACTTCATCTATTCCTGCTTTCTTTAATTTTTCTATAGCTTTTGGAAGATATTCAGTAGGATCAACTACTCCTAAATATATAGATGAATTCACTTCTTCAGCTACATTAGTAACAGCTGACATTGTAGTCTTAACCTTTGAAAAATCAGGAGTAAATCCTAATGATGGAGCATTGATACATGAGTTATTAAATTCTTCAAATTTTTCCCATTTATCATTAGGAGTACCTTCTAATGAATAAGTGTTAAATAAGTTACCAATAGAAAATGATGGGAATGCATATGATTTTTTACCTTGTTCAGTCTTAGTAATATGTTTATCATCAACTTTATTATAATGTGTTCCCTCAATACCATAATCTATTAGATTAATTACGTATTCATCAGTATATAATAGATTCATGAATTCCATTGTTTTTTCTGGGTGTTTAGAAGTTACTGAAATACCTTGCATAGCACCACGAGTTGAACTATTATTTGCATATGGTTCATGTACTGGCATAATTGCTATCTCTGACATGCTGAAATCTCCATCATGCCAAATCATTTCTGCATATGGTTGATAGTGTGCTTTTGCTATGAAATAATTACCTGATTTATTATTATCTCCGATAGAATTAATTGCCGCATCTGGATGAATGAATCCTTTTTGATAATATCTATGCATTGTTTTAAATATTTCCATTGCTTCTTCCGTCTCAAATGTGTTAATAATCTTGGAATCATCATCAAATTTGATGGAAAGTGGTAATTTATCTCCTAAGAAATGATCTATATTTGGAACATATGGAACACTTTGTTTATCAAGCGTTAATGGTATTACATCTGGCTCATTATCTTTAATAATCTGTAAATATGGCTCTAAGCTTTCCAAAGTAGATATTTTACTAATATCAATATCATATTTATCTGCTAGATCTTTATTGATAATCCACATTGACTGCCATCCTAATTCTTTATTAGTAGGTAATCCATAGATTTTACCATTAATAGTTGCACCCTCTAAGAATAGTGGATGTAAGTTTTTCTTAATACCTTTTCCATACTCTTCTATTAAATCATCAAGTGGAATTAATGCACCCTTAGCCACATTTGAAGCAAAGTCATTAGCCCAAGAACATGCGAACATCATGTCAAACTTTTCTCCTGACGCAACCTTAACTTGCATCTTTTGATTGTATTCAGCCCAGTCAAACATCTTAATGTCAACTGTAGCATTAATTTTTTCAAGTAAATATTTATTTAATTCTTCTTCTACAAGAGTTTCATCCTTTTGAGGTGTTCCAATTGTATACCAAGTCAGATTGACTGGCTTTTCTTTCTCTTTGTCTGAACCTGAATTAGTAGTATCTGTCTGATTTTTATCATCTTTCTTTTCTCCACACCCTACTAACATTGTTGATAGTGCAAGCATTAATGCTAGAACTAAAATAAAACTTTTTTTAAACATTATATTTCCTCCCTTAAAATTGAAATTTAATTCTATATTAAATTGCTGATAATAGCAAATAATACACTATATTAACCTTTTACTGAACCTACTGTAAGTCCTTGTATAAAATATTTTTGAAAAAAAGGATATGCACAAGCTATAGGAATTGTTGATATAACTACAATTGCCATTCTTAGTGTCTCAGAAGGTAATTTATTAACCTCTTGTCTACTTATACCCATTTCATTAGCATTCTGAATAAGGAATTCTGTTTGTTTCTCAATCTTCATTAATAAGTATTGTATAGGAGTTATTTGGGCAACATCAATATATAGTAGTGCATTAAACCAATCATTCCAGTATCCTAAAGTTGTAAATAGAGCAATCGTTGCAACAGAAGGCAGTGATATAGGTAATATAATTTTGAAAAATGTTCTAAATTCACCAGCACCATCAATCTGTGATGCCTCAATTATTGAATCTGGAATACTAGTTCTAAAGAATGTTCTCATCACTATAACATAAAAAGCATTTAACGTTAATGGTAAGATAAGAGCCCATATAGTATTTTGAAGTTTAACTATTCTTGTTAAAACCAAATAAGTTGGAACTAATCCCCCACCAAAAAGCATAGTAAAAAATGCCATATAATTGAAGAAATTCTTATATCCAAAACATTTTCTAGATAATGCATAAGCATAGAAGGCTGTAACTGTGACACTAACAACAGTTCCAATTACTGTTATAAATACTGATACACCAAAAGATTTTATAATCTGTGTACCTGCCTTGAATATATATTCATATGCAGCAAAATTAAATTTCGCTGGAAATAAAGAATATCCATTAACTCTCAGAACTGTTTCATCTGTTATAGATGACATTATAACTGTTATGAATGGCACAATACACATCAGTGAAAACAAACCAAAAAATATTGTTATAATTATATTTGATTTTCTAGAAATATTATGAAAACTTTCTTTTCTTTTCTTTCTGACCATTTTCTTCACCTCCACTAGAATATTGCGTTTTCTTTATCTACTTTTTTAACAATCCCATTTGTAACCATGATCAAAATGAATCCTACAAATGATTGGAATAGACCTGCCGCCGTACTCATACCTACATCGCCAGACTTTATCAAACCTCTATATACATAGGTATCTATTACATTAGTCACTGGGAATAGAGGTCCTGATTCTTTTGGTACATTATAGAAAAGTCCAAAATCTGCACTAAATATTCTTCCAATAGCTAATATTGTTAGTGTAATGATCATAGGCTTTAAATGTGGTAAAGTAATATGTTTAATCTGTTGCCATTTTGTGGCTCCATCTAACATTGCAGATTCATAGTATGCTTTGTCTATTCCACAAATTGCAGCCAAATAAAAAACTATACTATATCCAAGATTTTTCCAGTTATTAATAAATACTAATAGTAAAGGCCATTTTTCAGGCTCAGAATACCACGATATCTTGTCCATACCTATATAAACTAAAACATTATTAACTATTCCTTTGTCCAAACTTAAAAAGGTATATACAAAATATGAAACAATTACCCAAGATAAGAAATATGGAAAAAACATGCTCGTCTGATATATTTTACTTAATTTTTTTCTTGTCATTTCATTAAGCATGATTGCAAATGATACAGAAAGAATTGTTCCTGTAATTATAAATGCCGTATTATAGCATATTGTATTTCTAACTATTATAAATGCATTACTAGAACTGAATAGAAACTTAAAATTCTCAAAACCTACCCAGTCACTTTTAAATAAACTGTTAATGAAACCACCAGGAAAATATCTAAAATCTTTAAATGCAATGACAATTCCAAACATGGGCAAATACTTAAAAACAATTAACCATATTGCCCCTGGTAAAACCATTAATAATAAAGCAAAATTTCTTTTAATGTTGCTTGTCATTTTAAAAGTATTATTATTGTTAGTTAAAACTTTCACTTTATTTATCACCTACCTGTCTTTATTTGTCTCTAACGTTATGTATATTATATAAGCTATCTTAGATATTCTCTAGTTCAAATTGTTTAGTTTTACTATAAAAATATTACTTAGTTTTTTATGTTTTACTTATATTCACATATATAATCATTTGATTTTTTATTAAAAAGTTGTTTTTTATTACTGCAACTAACATAATCAACTATAAATTATTTATATTTACTAGATTATTTTTATATATTTTTTATCTAATTAGTTATACCTCACATTATTCATAGACTAAAAGGTAATTTCATATTATACTATAGACATACTTGACTAGAACTATTTATTTACGATTGGATGTGTTACAAAATTGACAAGATGGATAAAGAATATAAAAAACCAACTTTTTAAAAAAATTATAATTTTTTACTCACTTATAGCAATAATTTTTCTCACAGGTTTATCTTGTTTATCTATATATATAATTAATGATAATAAAACTAAAGAAATAAAGAATGCTAATTCAAGATTAATAGATGAAACATATTATACTCTGACATCGAAATATAATACTTCCAAGAATATACTTAACAATCTTTATGTGAATAAATCTTATGCTGATTCTGTTTTAGCTTTTTTAGAAATGGGTTATCCTGATTTTTATACTTATTCTCTAAATAATTACTTCAAAAATGATATATCTCTTTTTACTAGATTGAATGCTTATCTAGAGATTTCATTATTACAAGATAAGGATATTTATAGCATAATGTTATATAGTATAGACAGTGAATTCTTGTATACATTAAATGATAATACAGAATCAAAATATTATAATAGTGATACAGAACTATTTCAAAGTTATCATGAAGAATTAAGTACATACCCCCTGACAGAAAAAGCAAGATTCAAGACGAACTATTCTGTAAAAAACACTGAATCTAGTACTTTTAGTTATATATTAACAATCAAGAATCCTATTTCATTAAAACCTGTAGGAAAGCTAATAATTAATTATAGTAGTAAGATTATTAATAATAACATATTTAATATATCTAAGACCATTGATCCTGGACATGTCATAATACTCGCTGGCAATAATAATGTAGTATTTGATTCAACTAATGAACATAACTCAATCATTGATCCAGATATAATTAGATATGCACATCACAATTATGGTATAGTTGATTCCACCTATGTAAAATCAATAAAGAATGTAGATGTAGATATAGTTATTATAGGTGCTATACCAAAAGGAACTATTCAAAATTATATAAGACCTACAATATTGTTAATTGTATTAGTAACAATATTATGTATAATAGCTATCATTGGATTGTCTATTTTATTTACTGCATCTTATTCAAACCGTTTGCATCACATAACATCAGCAATAAAAGCCGTACGTAATGGTGATTTATCCGTACGCATAAAGACAAAAAATAAAAAAGATGAATTAACAGCTATTGCCAATAACTTCAATAAGACGTGCGATGATCTTAATAATTATATTGAAAAAGTATACGTTTATCAAGTTAAACAAAAAAGTGCTGAATTAAAATCTCTACAAGCCCAAATAAATCCTCACTTTTTATACAATACTTTAGAATCCATTAGAATGAGAGCTGCCGTCAGTGGTGCAAAAGATGTATGTGAAATGATATATATCTTAGCAACATTTTTCAGAAATTCTCTAAAGACCGAAACTATAACTACTATTGAAAAAGAACTTGAACACTGTCAATTATATTTGAAATTATTTCAAATTAGATATAATAATAAATTAACTGTAAACCTTAATGTTGAAGAATCCATGCTGTCTTACAGCATAGTTAAATTATCATTACAACCCATAGTGGAAAATTATATTGTTCATGGAATTAATCTGGATGCCTCAAATAATAGTATTACAATTAATAGTTATTTCAAGGATAATGATATCTATATTGAAATAGAAGATAATGGCTGTGGGATAGATGAGAGTTCTTTAAATGATATAAAATTGGCTCTTGAGAACAAAGTACAACCTACTAGTATAGGAATATTTAATGTTCATGAAAGATTACGGATAGTATATGGTGATACTTATGGACTAAAGATATCATCCTACAAATATGTTGGAACTAAGGTGACAATTCATATACCTGCAAAGAAGAAGGGAGATTTATAAAATGTATAATGTTTTATTAGTTGATGATGAACCTTTTATTGTTGACGGACTTGAAGTCTTAATAGATTGGGCTAAATTAAATTTAACAGTTGTTGGTAAAGCTTATAATGGAAGAGATGCTCTTGATTTCATGAAATTCACTCATGTTGATATTCTCATAACTGACGTAAAAATGCCTAAGATGCAAGGATTAGAACTTATATCAGAAGCAAAAATCCTTAATCCTAATTGTAAATGTTCAATACTAAGTGGGTACAATGACTTTGAATACGTAAAAGAAGGTATAAAGCTAGGTATAGAAAACTACCTAACAAAACCAGTTAATACGGATGAATTGACTGCTACTCTGGAAGAAACAGTTAAGAGTCTTGATCTAGCAACATCTAAGGTTATTTTTACACCTAATAATAGTGAATGGCATATATTAAGAGGTAATATCTTATCTAGATGGGTAAATGATTCTATCACTTCAGAAGAACTTCAAAATAGATCAGATATGCTGCAAATCATTACCGATAGTTCTTGCTATAGTGTGGCAATAATTAATATTACATTAGATAGTGCAAATACTCAAGTATCCAAGATATATAACATCTGTTATAATTATATAAAATCCGATGATAAAATAATGTCCTTTGAAGACATGTATGGTAATTTTGTTTTGATATTCACCCACGAACAATATGATGATAGAAACTCTTATATACTCAATATACTAGATAAAATATATAAAAATATAACTTCTCTTAATGTAAAAGTACATATAACTCTAGGACCAACAGTTATATCATATAAAGAGCTTTCTAAAAGTTATAAAACTGCAAGAAAACTTTTCGAGTACTTTCTAATATACCCCAATAAAAAGGTTATCTGTAATGACATACTTAATGATAGTAAACTAAAAGTTGAAAACCTAATATCTATAGACCATAATTTTATAGCATCTTCATTGGTATCTAAGAACAAAGACGAATTATTTAGCTATATAGATAAACTATTTAATGAAATTATCAATATACCGGGAATAACTCCTGAACATCTGAAAATGATTGTTGTAAAAATCTTATTAACATTATATAAATCTATGAGTAGTCAATTTGTTCTATTTCAAAATGAAATTATCAATCATCAATCAAATTTACTATCTACTATACATGACATACATGATTTAAAAATACTTAAAGAAACATTAAAGAATTTATTCACCTATATAATAGATAAGCTAAATGAGAAAGAAACATTAACTAGTCCAGTAGTATATCAGGTATTAAAATATATTCATAAAAATTACAGCAAAGAACTTTCTTTGAAAACTCTAAGCTTCCAGTTCAATATTAATACAACTTACTTGGGACAGTTATTCAAAAAGGAAACTGGCGTCTCTTTTCCTAATTACTTGAATAATTATAGAATCGATAGAGCTAAAGAATATCTACTTGAGAGTAATCTAAAAACAGCTCAGATTGCCAAAAAAGTGGGTTATATGGACCCGAATTATTTTTATAGGATATTCAAGAAATATACTGGCGTCTCTCCTACAGATTATAAATCATTAAAATAACTATCAGCATAAAAAGGGGCTGTCGTTAAATAGCGATATTTGAGCTCTTAAATAAGAAATAAGTAAACCCCGCAAGATTAAGCTGTTTTGTAAGCTTATAATTCTTGTGGGTTTCTCTTTTGCTCTTATTACTTTCTATTACTTGCTTA
>NZ_JAOARO010000074.1 GCF_025211055.1 Vallitalea sp.
GTTATTACTTTTTGAAAACCTAATATAGGTATTTTTAATGGATTTATTTATATACGAAATATTCTTTGGTGTTTCTAAACATGGTATCTTATGGATTAGTTCAATAAAAGCTATTATCAAATCTGTCCTTGCTTCCTCATAGTTAAGCAATCTACTATATTTGTCAATCAGTGGTTCAAATTGTTTTATTAACACATACATACTATCTTTATCTGTTTTTGCATCCATTATTAAATCTTTTATCATATACTCTCCTGCTGTATATTTAAGTTAATATCACTAATCACAATTAAATTAGTCACTTAATGCTTTACTACCTATATAACCACCTACAGCCCCTATAGCTCCACTAACTATAACTTTCTTGCTTAGTTATAGCACCAATAACTGCTACACTTGATGTATGAGGCACGGCATACGCATGAAAAAATTTGTAGCTATACGACAAAACGTCTGTAGATATATAGGTATCAATAATCTGTTCAAGTTAAAGCATCCTAAGAAAAACTAAGCTCCTTCCAGAATGGTTACCTAAAATATAAGAACTTCCTTCGGTCAAACACTTATATTTCTTAACGGTAACCCTTCTTCCATTCACTAAGATTTTCTAAGGATACTTTAAAAATCACATATAATAGATACCTATACATCTACTCTGATAGTGAATGACTACAGAGATTTTCCACAAAGCACACGAATTAGTTGAGAAAAAATACCAAAATAACTATAATATGAGATAAAAGAAAAGAAACGAGGAGAAACAATGACATCTTAATTTATAGATTATTTTAAAGATATGAAAGATTATAGACAAATATGGAAAATAAGACTCAAGTTAGTAGATATTATATTCATAGCAGTGGCTGGAATGATTGCAAATTGTGAAGGATGGGAAGAAATTGGTCTATTTGCAGGAGCAAAAAGAAGAAAACTATAGAGACATAGACCCAGATAAAATCCAACAGAAAACAACGCTAGAAAAAGGCCATGGAAGAATAGAAAAAAGAACTTATTGCATCATAGAAGACATCGATTGGATGCAAGAAAAGGAAAAGTGGAAAGACATCAAAAGCATAGGGATGGTAACCAATAAGATAACAACAAGAGAAGAAACAACAAAATAAGTAAGATACTTTATCACAAGTCTAAAAAGTGATGTAGAGCTATTTGCAAAAGGGGTAAGGAATCACTGGGGAGTAGAAAGTATGCATTGGATACTTGATGTAGTATTTAAAGAAGATGAGTATAAAAAGAAAAAGACTCTATGCATGCATGGATGAAAAGTTCTTAGAAGGTGTGATATCAGTAAAAAAGGATAAAAGCAGAAAAAGTGACACATAAAATATCCAAGAACCAAGTAAATGTTATCTCTTTAATATTCTAGGAGATTATCAAGGTAAGGTTCTATAGGTGATACGATAAGCGTGCTAGGACTGCAAAGTGCCTTTCCTCTAAACATGGACGTTTAGCGGAAAGAAAAAGTATCACCTATAGAATCTTAACAAACCTGTAGCCACAAAGAATATTAGAGAGATAGCATTTACGGAAGAATGCCACAAGCCCATCTATATAGCCCTTGTCTTTATAAGCACTATTAATTAATAGTATTTTTTAAAATTACTTTGAGTAATTTTCATTAAGAAAAATTTTCATGCGTATGCCGTGACCTACCTTCGATCTTTGGTGTGAGAGGTAAAGCTTAATATGAATTACATTTCCATTGTAAGTTTCACTACTTGAATTTACAATCTTACCAGCATAAATATTATCATCATTAACACAAGTTAAATCAAATCCTAAATGCCCTTTTAGAAATGTAGTTCTATTAAATGTTTTGGGTTTAAAAAATTTATAGATAAAAGTAATAGATTTATAAACATCATTATTAAACACATAGTCAATCTTAATTTACCATGTATTTGTATAGTCCGGACTAAGTAGCATAAAACCTTACAACGACTAAGTACATCATTATTGCTACAGCGCTGTCAGGTTCATTTTACCATAAAAAAGTATCTATGGGTTTCTGACTATGATTATTATAATCAACATTATGCAAATATTTAATCTTCAACTAATAAATCACTTACTTTAACATCTAAAACTTTTGCTATTTTCTCTAATGTCTCGATTGTAGGTGATTCTTTATAATTTTCTAATTTGGATATTGTAGTTTTGGATATTCCAGCTTTTTTGGCTAACTGTGATATGTTGTAATTCTTAATTTCTCTAATTTCTCTAATTCTAAATAACATATGTCCCACCACGCAAGTCTTTTTAATTATACTTTACATCAGAGATATAGATATTTCACTAGGTAAATACTGGAAATTTATTCATATAAAGCTCCTTCAAATTTCAATATTAACAAATCTAAAATGCCCTATAATATTATTACCCTCACTCCATTTTAATAATCTATCCTCTTCTTTTGGATAATTATAGGAATTGTGTATAACATATGGTACACCATCTTTTCTCCTCTTATCAGAAATGATTGCAACATGGTCTGGGTGAGATAAAATCACAATATCTCCTCCCTGCCACTGAGTAAGATTATTCTTATTATATGGAATAACTTCTATAGGTAAATTAGTCATGTATTTCTTCATAAATACATATTGATTCTTTACCCTTCTAAAATCTATATTAGTATCAATCTTATCAACTCTTGTATAATCATCAGTGTTTAGTTCTATATCTTTATCCATGTTATCTTTCAAGATATAACCTGCATTATCAAGAGCTCTCCATATTACATCCGTACATACTCCTTCATGTTCTGGAGGATATCCTCCTGCATAATATCCGCTTTTATATTTTGTATGATTCTTAACCTCTTTTTTAGCACCTTCAATTATATCTTCTTGATCGTTTAATCCATCTTGGTCTAAATCATTTATACAGCTGATAGTCTCTATATTCATTGACGGTCTAAAAACATAAAACACATCATCATGTTTATATTTATTATAAATCCCAAAAGCAATAAGAAACATAACTCCTATTCCTATTAATTTTATACCCTTTTTCAATATTTAATCACCTTCTACTTATAAATTAAGATGGCTTGTCTCCCCACATCTTCCCAGCCATTCTTAAAATCCTTTATAGGCTTCTTCCTCAACATATTTTTGGATGGGTCATTAAAGTATACATATCCATGATCATACCCTATAACAAGTACTGAATGTGATGTATAACTTATTTCCATAATACCATTAGGGGTCACCCACTGTTGTATGGATGACATTGGCACTTTATTATATATATTAGGCGAGCTTACCCATACTGGTTTACCTATACCTACATAATATAAGACATCTTCAAAATCACTTCCTGATATATTAAGAATATTAGTAGAGTATTTCTCAGCTAGTTCTACTATTGGTTCATTGTAAACAGAATATCCTTTATTGGCAACATTAGCGATATCTCCAACAAATCCTGAATGTGGATCTCCAAAATTAATCATTCCATCAACAATAGTATATTTTGTGTTATCTTTAATTATCTCATTGGCTAACTGCATCTTATCGACCTTATCAGTCCTGTAATAATTAAGCAACATAGTAAGACTGGTTACTTCACATCCTCTAGGTAGCTCTGGTTTTTGAGGAATAACAGGTATTCCTTGTATCTTCATAGAACTTCTAAACTCATTTTGATACATTACTTTGTTATTATTTTTATGAGATTTTAAAATACAAGAATTATATCCATAATCTTTTTTAGCATTTAACGCTTGAGTCATAATGTCATAAATAGCCTTTATCTTACCTTGATTTATTAATTGGTAATGTTCATCTATAGAAGCAGGGTTATATTTTATCCTTTTATTGACTTGATATATATTTTTAACAGTATTTTTCTCCTCAACTTCATCACACTCTTTATAATTATCGCTATTAATTGTAATTATATCATATCCTAGAGGGGATTCTATTGTATCTATTATATAAGTTAATTCCTTATCCTTAGTATTCAACACAAATTCTTCTTGTTTAACTTTTTGAGTATTTACTTTTGAATACCTAGGGTTAGCATTGATTGTTTTAACTTTTTTTACTGTAGTTAATTTAATTCCATTTATTGAGATTTCCACATTGGAATAAAAATTCCCTTTAGTAGGTATACATTCTTGAATAACTTTACCTGCGGAGTCTAATACTTGTACTTTATTATAGTAATAGCTAACTTCTCCATTAAGTTTTTCTATAGTCTCATGTACATCATAATAACCTATAATAATATAATCTTTATAATTACCTATAAGATTATTATTATAAGAACCATCGTTTATGTTAACTTCTTTTGGGGAACTACCATTAATAATTATCCCTCTAACATTTTTATTCAATTTAATGTTAATATTCTCATTCCAGAAGATTGCTTTTTTATCTCTTGTGATAGTAATACTATCTTTATTATATGGAATAGCGTCAGTTATATTAACAACACTCCTATTAGCAAAATTAAATTGATATAGCCCTCCATCTAAAATACTATACATTATATTATTACCTTTTGGTCTATAAATATAACTATTGATATAATAATCCATCTTATCAAATCCATAGGGTAGATTCACAAAACCTAAGTTTTCATTATTTCCTAGGTAATAATTAAATTCATATAATAAAATTCCATTATCCCCTTGATATTTTCCTGTATTCATATACCCATATACAATATAATTAATATTGCCTTCATCATCTAGACTATTAATCTTTATTCTATGAGCATTATAATTATCTACTATATAATCGCTATCTAGTTTATCAAAACCAAAGACTTTGGTTAGTTTGTTTGTTGTATTGTCAAATAACCATAGTTGATTATTTTTTACAAAACTATAAAATCTCATATTATCAGATTGCTCTTTGGAAGTTATAATATCATTATCTCCAGAGCCAACTATTATCTGTTTACAGGCTTTGTCAAAATAAGGATCTGTTTTTGTATATCCTTTTCTTTCAAAAGAATTGATTCTTGCCTGTTTCCTACCTACAATCTCATACTTTTCAACAAAATCCCAGTATTCAAATTCATGATTTGCTCTTACTGCTATTGTATAAGATAATTGGACCTGATAGATGCTGTTATTATTATCAATATTAGTTATACGTATTATTGGTTCATTCATCTTTATAATGTCCTGATTATAACTCCATATAATATTATCTAATGTTGAATAATTATTTACATAGTTAAACGAACCGGAATCTGATGTACCTGTTCCAATTACTAAACTACTTATTATTTTCTTATTCTTGTCAAAAGTAGCATTATGAAACTTCATAACTTTTTCATTTATATTATCGATTGTTTTATTGTCATCCAAATAAAAAGGTTGATAGTATTTTAGAGATGTTTTTCCTCTATCATTATAATTTATATTCAAAACATAAGGATAATCCTTTTTATCTAACTTAGGAATGATTAGGTTAGCAATAGTGTGATCATCTTTAATAACAATGTTTTTTTTATTGATATTTGATTTAATAACAGATTTACCAGTAAGAGTATCAATGATTTCATAAGATACTTTTGCCGCTTTTGAAGTACTGGTTATATATAACTCTATCACCTGGTCAAAATTAAAATTAGTATAACTATCTCCTGTAAGCATATCCATCTTATCCACATATGGATACATTACATTATATAGTATATTATCGTTTTTAATTATAATAATGGGAGATGTATCCAATCCCTTTGAAATAGTTGGTAACATATCTTCTTTATTTCTTATATATGTAAATGAAACCAACATAGATATTAACAAAATTAATAATACTAATCTGAAACCTAGTTTTTTCACGTAATCACATCCTTGCAAATCTCTGAAATTATATATTTAAAGTAGCATATACTCTTATATAAAAGTTATCAGAGGAAACTACAAATGTCAATTATAATAACATTTTTTCTACAATTTTAGTGAAATAAGACTATTTGACCATGAAAACGTTACTATTTTAAATGCTTATAATATAGGAGTTTTCAATAAATAAAAAAGGGTATTCAAAAAAATGATTATCCTTTTTTAAATACCCCTTTTTATTATATATAATATTCTTCATCATCTATATTCTTCAACCATTGATTTTTATTAACTTTTTTAGTTTTTAACTTGGGCTTACGATGGATATCCCTTATTTCTTTTGTCTTACCTTTAGCTTTATCATTATGCTTTTTTATCCTCTGTTCTTTATCAAGCTCTTTTACTACCTCTTTTCTAGGCATCTCTTTTCTTTCCTCCATTTGATAATAATTGATCTTGTTCAAAAAATCATTATTCCTTTATATCTATAAAATCCCCCCAAATACATATTTTTATAAATAATTATAAATGCTATCATCTAATGTTCAGGAATTTCAATAAATTCTATATTTACTATTATACTATTTTATAATAAATTTTCATAGTAGAAAATAATACATAATTAAAAAATTCTGATAGCTTTATAAATTATCATCAAATAAATTTATCAAAATCTGTTATTTTTTCTTCGAACAGAGTTATCCTCTTATCTAATTTATCAACTTTCTCCTGTAACTTCTTTATTCTTTTATCAACACTAAGGTTAGAATCTAAAATTATATCATCAATATTTTTTATACCAAAATACTGTAGACACCCTAATAAGATTTTTTGTGCCATGTCATCAATAAAATCTTCATTCTCCATCCAATCAACTTGTTCTTTCAGATCCATAAAACTTGCATCAATCAATATTCCCTGCATATTCAAGTGTTTCAGAACATAGTTATTTGAAGCCTTTATAGCTCCACTAATATTATCAAACTGATTATTGATTAAATAAGCCAGAGTCCTACTTTCAGTATCATCATTCAAATATAAGATTTTCAGACAATTATCAGTATCATCCCAGTTACAAGCTTTAGGGTCATATTGCAATGCTATGTAAACAGATAGCCTATCACCTGAGATATCGTCGTACTTATTTAAATATGTAGTATAATTCACATTAGCTCTATTTATTCGTATTTCTAATGACATATCATATTCTTCAGGAGCGACATCCAATACTATAAAATTCAGATTCTTAGCTTTTTCAATAAATTTACTCATAATATCATTGTTAAATTTCCTACGTTTAATATAATTGTCATCCTTCACTATCGGTAATGCCATTCCATCAGAACCATAAATCTGTTGACTATAGCCTGCATCAACAATCACCAAAGGAAGATATCCCAACTTATCCTTTAATTTCATACCAAAACCATCCATATATTCTTATTACTAGTATATGCATGTAAATAAAATTATACATATTATTTTATCAAATAACTTTATATTTTATTCAAATAAATATTTATGGACAGAATATCTTAAGATAGTAGATATTCTGCCCATGAACATAAATGATGATTAGCTGATAGCTTCAAATTGAGCCATATAAAGATTATAGTAGATCCCCTCTTGATTCATTAATTCATCATGGTTACCACTTTCAAGTATATTCCCTTTATCAACAACAAATATTCTATTTGCCTTCTGAATAGTTGATAATCTATGAGCAATAACAAAAGAGGTTCTGTTCTTAAGTAATTCCTCAATACCTTTTTGTACTAATCTTTCCGTATGTGTATCTATACTGGAAGTTGCCTCATCAAGTATAAGAATCTTAGGTTTAGATAGCATGATTCTAGCGAAAGCAATCAATTGTCTTTGACCTACTGATAACTTGGTACCTCTTTCATTAACTGCTGTATCATATCCTTTATCAAGCTTCATAATAAATTCATGAGCATGAACAGCTTTAGCTGATTCTATTATCTCTTCGTCTGTAGCATCAAGTTTACCATATCTTATATTATCCTTGATTGTTCCAGTAAATAAGAATGTATCCTGTGTCATGATACCCATTTGACTTCTTAAACTCTCAATTGTCACATCTCTGATGTCTATATCATCTATTTTAACTGTTCCTTCATTAACATCGTAGAATCTGCTTAATAGATTGACTATAGTGGTTTTACCAGCACCAGTAGGTCCAACTAATGCTATGGTCTCACCTTCTTTAATATTGAAAGATACATTTTCTAACACTTTAACCTTCTCATCATATCCAAATGTAATATTATTAAATGTAACATTTCCTTTTATGGAAGGCATTGTTTTTGCATTTCTTATATCCTTAATATCAGGTTTAGTATCTAATATCTCAAAAATCCTTTCAGCCCCTGCTATATTAGTTATCAGCTGGTTATAAAAGTTACTTAGATTCATTATAGGTTGCCAGAACATACCAACATAAGTAGTAAAAGCAATCAATGTCCCAACTGTTATTTCATTCTTAGAAGATAAATTTACCCCTATCAAGAAAACCATGATTGTACCGATACCCCAAGATATTTCAACCATAGGCCAGAATATATCATTGAGCCTGACAGCATTTATAAATGACCTTTTGTGTTCTCTTAATAATTCCCTAAAAGTCTTACTTGTATATTGCTCAGCTGTAAAACTCTGAACTACACGTATACCAGAAAAGTTTTCATGGGTATACGCATTCATGTTAGAATTTTTCTTCCTGAATATCTGCCACCTTCTATGTGCTCTTACCTGCACAAAATACATACCAAATACTAATAATGGTAATAAAGCTAACGCACCTAAGGCAAGTTTCACGTTTAATACAAACATGATTATAAGTACAACTATTAATGTTACAAAATCAGGTACTAGTGAAATGACGCTGTTTGTCAAAACACTTTTCAATGAGTTAACATCTCCTATGACTCTTGCTAATACCTTACCTACAGGCCTATTATCAAAAAAGTTAAAGGATAATTTTTGAAGATGTTCATATAATTCCTGTCGTATTTCCATTAGTACACTATTGGAAACTTTTGACATTATTAAAATCCTTTTCTTCATACAATATCTACTGATCAAATTCATTATTACTGCAATTATTCCTATAATATACAAACCATTAGCATTAAACTTTTTAATATAATCATCAATAGCAATCTTCATTAATATAGGATTTAATACGTTTACTGTGATTATTAAACCCATAATTATTAATACATGAATAATCTCTTTTTTATATTTCTTCATGTAAGAGAACAATCTTAGTATTGTTACTTTTTTCAATTCTTCTTTTGATTGTTCATCTTCTCTAAAGTTATTTACTGCCATAATAACACCTCCGAATATTTTCTAAATGTTTACCAACCAATAAAATTCTATACCGCATATCCTTCGTATTGTTCTTTTAAGGTGTCATAGTAACGGCCTTTCATTTTGATAAGAGAATCATGGTTACCTCTTTCCACTATCTTTCCATCTTCAAGTATAATAATCTCATCTGCATTTTTTACTGCTGAGATTCTATGAGCAACTATTATCTTAGTTATATCATCTTTCTTATCAATTTCTTTTTGAATTTTGTATTCTGTTTTCATGTCAAGAGCTGATGTGGAATCATCAAATATAATTATTTTGCATTCTTTGGCTAATGCTCTTGCTATACTGATTCTTTGTTTCTGTCCACCAGATAAACCAATTCCTCTTTCACCTATGACTGTATCATATCCCTCTTCCATATGCTCAATAAAATCATCTGCTTTTGCACTTTGTGCAGAATTAACTATTAAATCATTTGCTAATAACTCACCATATCCGAAACAAATATTTTCTTTTATAGTATCTGAGAACAAAAACACATCCTGCATAACCACAGAAATATTCTCACGCAAATTAGCCAACTCAATATCATTTATTCTTTTGTTATCGATTAATATATCTCCATCTGTTGTATCATAGAATCTTTCCAGAAGATTGATAATAGATGTTTTTCCTGAACCAGTAGCACCCATGATAGCAAGGGTCTTACTTGGTAGAATCTTGAAACTGATATCATCAAGAATCTTCTTACCCCCTAATTGAAGTGATACATTATTAAATTCAACTTTTCCTTTAGGTTCAACTAACTTAGTAGGTTTATTGGCATTCTTGATTTCTGGTTCTTCAAGAAATATTTTATCTATTTTCTTAGCTGATGCCTTTGCTTCTGCCATTAGGTTACTAAGAAATCCAAATGACCTCATTGGCCAGATTACCATATTCATATAACCAGTGAATTTTACCAAAGTACCTACTGTCAAATCCTTACCTATTACCATTGAACCACCAAATACGATAACTAGTATTGGCAAAATATTAGTCAGCATTTCAATACTAGGAAAAAATCTTGACCATATTCTTGCTTGTTCCATATTCAATTTATAATAACCTTCGTTATATGCTAAAAATTTCTTTATTTCATGTCTCTCCCTAGCAAACGCCTTAACTAATCTTATACCAGCTATATTTTCTTGAGCTGTTGTATTAAGGGTAGCATTTTGTTCACTAATTTTCTCATATGTAGCCCCTATCTTTTTCTCTAACAAGATTGCCATATAAGCAATAAACGGTAGTGTTATAAACGCTAGTATTGATAATTTAGCACTTATTCTAAACATAAAAATTGTTGCAATAACAAAATATATTATTATCTCTATAAATAACATGAGTCCAAAACTAATACCTTCCCAGACTCTATCCGCATCATCTTTGATTCTTGACATTAATTCCCCTGTATTTTTTCTATCAAAAAATCCAAGTGAAAGGCTTTGAATATGATCAAAAAAATCTTGTCTAAGCCCACATATAATGTTGGAACCTGCAAAATCAAACATTATCTCTTTTATATATCCCAGTACAGCCCTACCTAGAGTAATACCAACAAGTGCAGTTATCAGACCTTTGAATATACTTATATTTCCACCCTCAATGACATCATCAATTATTGTTCCTGTTATTATAGGTGTAAACAAGTCTAAAACTATACTAGTCAATAAAGCAATACTTCCTAAGAAATACAAATACCAGTATTTCCTCATATAATGCAAAACTCTCTTCATATTAATCCTCCTTACAAACCTCAAAATAATAGATTAGAAAATAAAAAAACCATGGCATAATTATCCCATGGTCAATTAGTATAATATATCAAAAAAACCATAGGCACATAACCCATGGCTCACGTATCATATAAATAGATAAAATTCTAATCTACTATCTGAGGCAGGGTCATCTCATAATTATCAAAGTTATTATCATTGATTAATTGATTTTTCATGTCTTTAACTATTCTTATTTTAGTTAACATAACGCTACCTCCTTTTTTAATATTTATTAATAATAATTCTTTTATAATATTACACAAATATTATTATTTTGTCAAACACTTTTTTAATAATATTATATTCATTAATAGTCCAAATATTACTTTTGAACCAAAAAAAAGCACCTGTATAAGGCTGTATAAGGTGCTTTTTTAATATATGTTATGTAATTAGAGTATAAATATTTATCTAATTACTCATATTGCTAGGAATTAGTTATTATCAGTAGTAGTCTCTTCTACATCATCTGTAATTTCATTATCTTCTGAAGTTTTGTCGTCAGAAGTATCATCAGTAGTAGTCTCATCTGATTCTGTATCAGTAGTACTTTCATTTTCTTCTTCAACAGCATTTCTTGATTGTCTAACTTCAATAGTCTTTACAACTTCTTTGTTTTCTTCTACTGTATAATCTTTTTCCCACTCTTTGTATCTCTTATCAAATTCTTGCATTTTTAAATACTTAATAGCATCGTCTTTTATTTGTTGCTCATTATCTTTTAGAGATTGTATACGTTCTTCAGTTGGTTCAATAACTTCTTCTAATTTAATTATGTGATATCCAAATGTTGTTTCCACAAGCTCACTAATATCTCCTGGTTCCATACTAAATGATGCTTCAGTGAACTCTGGAGCATAATTAGAGCCTTTATTAAAAGTATATTCTCCACCCTTATCTTTTGAACCTGGGTCTTCTGAGTATTCTTTTACTAAAGATTCAAAATCTTCTCCTGCTTTTGCTTTTGCTAATACTTCTTCTGCTTTTGCTTTAACTTCTGCCTTTTTATCCTCAGGTAATGGTTGATTTGCTTCATCCATTGTTTTTAATAATATATGTCTTACTCTTACATCTTTTGCATAGTAATCATATCCATTTTCTTGATATCCTTTGTAATTTGGACTTTGATCTAATAGAGTATTAAGTTCTTCTTCATCTACTTCATAATCTTTTAATTCTTGTTCAAACAAAGCATTGTATAGAGAACTCTGTTCAAGAATTTTATTAATAATATCCAAAGTTATATCATCTTTTGCTAAGCTGTCCTTACCATGTTGTTCCTCATATTGTTTTACGAACTCATCAGCTGTCTTCTCATTTTTTTTAATATCTTCATCTGATACTTTTATTCCCTTTTCTTTAGCTACTAAAGCAACTATATTTCCTGTCTTAACAGAAGCTAAAACATTCTCTATTGCCATATCAACTACTGTCTTACCATCTTCTAATTGTTGATCCCATACATTTGGTCCATATGTCATTTCATATTGAAGTTCTAATTGTCTTAGTTGCAAATTAACTTCTCCCAGATTAATATTATGTTCATCATTTATTGTTGCTACTACTTTTGTTTCTTGGTCCTTATCAGTATCTTTATCTTTACCTTTACTACAGCCTGCGAACATAACTGTTGCCATTGCAAGCACTAAACATACTGAAATAAGCTTGTTGACTTTCTTCATTATTATTGCCACTCCTTTTATTTTCTTTAGTGAAATAAAAATATAACATTATAAATTAACAATATATAACTTATATTTCAATCTCTAGGCTTATTATATTTTAAATGATTTTCATAATAAAATCAAATTAAAATTAATTGGAAAATAATTTCTTATCTTTAAGAAATTTTTTATTGTCATTATTATTTCTTTCTAGAATTAACAATTCAACTTCTTTTGTCTGGCTTAGAACGTTATTCTCAATATCCTTTGTTAACAATCTATGAAGTTTACTTCTCATGGTTTCCCCTAAAACTAATCTAGTTATTTGCATTGATTTAATAAAATCTACTATTTTACTTGGTACATCTTTACCGCTCAAGAAATGGACCTCTCCACCTAACTGCTTTCCATATTCAAATAATTCTTCTAATAACTTAATAGATTCTTCATTCTTGAATATACTCATTCCTTTTTCAACATGTAGTATATGAAGCTCTCCATTTATCTCATTTGCGATTTCTGCACCTTTTCTTATTAATCTTTTCGAGTTCTTCTGTATAGTTATACACACTAGTACTTTTTCCGCGTCTTGACTCATATACAAGCCCCCTTAATTACTCTTAAGGTAATATTTCAATATATGATTTACCTTAAGTACAGTGCCATTATAACATGTAATAAAATGTTATTCTACAAATTAAAGAAAACTTCAATAATTGTTAACAAATTATTCATTATTGTTTATATTTACTTAGTATATTATTAATAGATTAAGCCTTATCAAAAAAGCACTTATACTTACTGGTTTTCTATATAAAACAATAAAAAGGGGCTGTCGTTAAATAGCGATATTTGAGCTCTTAAATAAGAAATAAGTAAACCCCGCAAGATTAAGCTGTTTTGTAAGCTTATAATTCTTGTGGGTTTCTCTTTTGCTCTTATTACTTTCTATTACTTGCTTA
>NZ_JAOARO010000075.1 GCF_025211055.1 Vallitalea sp.
ACCCCAAAGGTGATATATGGGGAACTGTAAAAAGCAATGCTGATTTTGCTCTGGAAGTTAATGATAAAATACCTGATGATCTACTCAGCGTAGTTAAACCTATTACATATACTGCTGCTGCATTTTATGGTTTAAACACCTTAGGAGTATTTCTAGAAGGAGTATCCATATATGGATTCAGGATGGCATCAGGTTTAGCAGCTAATGGTATGTTAAGAGAAATGATAGCTGATTATAATAGTACTTTAGGTGCTACTGATGCAGATGAACAGTTTATTCTAAATGCTTTGAATTCTACGGATAAGGATGAGGAGTTATTAGAGGGGACTGTAAATGCTAATAAGGTATTTAGCAAAAATATTGCTGACCCAATGAGAGATTTTGCTGGTTCAGGAATTGATTCAAATCCTAATGAATGGAATGCAATAGTAAAGCAATTACGCGATGATGGTGTTGAAGTCATTTATCGTGATGGGGCAATGGCATATTCACCTGGCCTGTCACCAGGTGAACCTGGGCAGTTAATTATTGATCCTAATGCTTCATACAGTGCATTGGTTCATGAATATCAACATTATTTAGATGATTTGGCGGGTGGATTCCAAGGAATGAGACAATTATATGACCAAAATGGAAGAATTATAAAAGAGTTAAAGGCATATATGCAAGAAATTAAAATGGCTGATGAAATGGGGCTAAAAGATATTACAACTCAACTTTGGGAGAATTATAGACAAGAACGATTCAAGATACTAGGTAAATAGAGGAGGTACGATATATGAGTACTCATAAAATTATTAGAGAGGTACAAAGTGGTAATAGATCAGAGCTAGAGTTAGAAGAGTATTTATTGTTGGATAATGTCTTTGTGTTAAGTAACGTAATGAAAGAAATAGTTAAAAGACAAATCACTGCACCAAATATTATATCAAGGCTCAAGGAAATTAATAATTATCACGATAAAGAACATGTATTAATGGGTATCTATACAATAGGTCACTTATCTATTGCAACACTCGTTAAACTTGGATATGACAAAAATAAAATTACTGTTTATAAAAGATTCGATGATTTTGATAAGAAGATAGTTGATAACTTAGTAGAAGCTTATGACGAAGTTTTATAGTTTGTAGTTAAAGATATTATCCAAAGTTATAAATAATTTAATTAGGATATAGCTACTATTAAATCGGTAAAATATTGTCTACATAGTATAGATGATGAATTAAGATTTGTATTAATTAGGATTAACTCAGGTAAGATACATAAACTTAAATGGTTATAGGGGGATTTGTTGCTTTTAAGAACTCAATGAAAGCATGGGAAGAACCACATCAACTAGAAGAATTTAATGATGAAATCCCTAATCTAATTATTGATGAAGTAAAAGAGTATTGCAAAGATAAAGAGTTTAAAGTTGAATTTGAATAGATTAAAGTAATCCCAAAAAAAATAAAAGTGGATTGACTTATATCATTGATATTGTCTATATTAATGGGTGTGGGTATAAAATATATTATTAATCATTATTACATAAAGAAATACCAAATTGAGATGATAACAAAAGATAGTGAACTATCCTAGCTGTTAGATGAGTGTATGTACGAATTTTTAAAAATATAAAATTTATACATACACTTATTTTATGTGTTGAGTTATAAATTTAAATATGGAATAAGCTAATAAAATAATCCTTTTACACTTAACATTTAGTTGAGAAATGTCTTGAATCATCAATTTTATTATTGGTATATCATCATTTTCTATGCAGATTTTGTTAAAATACAATAGATAAGATGACTTCAATATAACACCTTACGATATCTATGAATTTGCCAGACTATTAGCTATGGATTGATGTATATGGAGATAGTGGGTAACACTTGATACAATCAAAAATATCAGAAAGCTAGGAGTCAATATACAAATACAAGAAAACAATGATATACTATTTACAGATAAAAATATAATATGGAAATATGTTGGAGAAGACACATATGAAGCTAGCCGTAATTTAGTACATGGTGGTTATGGTGCCAGAAGTGTAGAGGCATTAAGAAAATTGAATGAGTCCTCATCAGCTACAGCTCTAGGTCATGCTGTACAAAATAGATCATTAGATTTAACCTTAGATGACTTACAATTTCTATACAGCATAGACCCACATGGAGCTAAAGAATATGTAACAGGTATACCAGGTTATACACAAAAAGAGAAGGAACATAAAAAAGAACTTAGGGAAGAATTATATAAGTTGCTTACAGGAGAAGAAATTCAGTATTATAAGCATAAATGGTCTAACTGGGAGAAAACAGATAACCCCAAAGGTGATATATGGGGAACTGTAAAAAGCAATGCTGATTTTGCTCTGGAAGTTAATGATAAAATACCTGATGATCTACTCAGCGTAGTTAAACCTATTACATATACTGCTGCTACATTTTATGGTTTAAACACCTTAGGAGTATTTCTAGAAGGAGTATCCATATATGGATTCAGGATGGCATCAGGTTTAGCAACTAATGGTATGTTAAGAGAAATGATAGCTGATTATAATAGTACTTTAGGTGCTACTGATGCAGATGAACAGTTTATTCTAAATGCTTTGAATTCTACGGATAAGGATGAGGAGTTATTAGAAGGGATGGATAATCCTGACTTTAGAAAGAAATTAGATTATCTTTTTGGTGAAGCTACTGGAAACACACATAATATTGACAGAACAACTGGTATGAAGAATGAATTAGCTAATAAAATGGGAATATATGATACACCAGACAACCGAAGTTTCATAATGGATAAACTCACAGAATCATATTATGACCAAAATAGTATAGTCAGTGTAGAACCAATGTCATATGTAGCGAAAGAATTACCTGGCAAGCCAGTAGTAAATTGGACAGGTACTACTAGAGAAACGTTTATTATGGGACCTGAAAGAGGAGCTGTTTTTCAAACGTTGTGGGATGGTAACGTACTGAAAAATATTATAGTTAAAGGTGGTAAGGGCCCTAAAAGTGTACTACTTGAAAAAATATTAAAATTGAAGTAAGGAGGGAATAGATGAAAATTATAACTGATAGTATAAGTTTGAATTACTCTAGACTTAAAACGGAAATCGATTTTAACAACTGTGTAAATGAATATGACATTAAACTAATCTTAGATTTTAATGAACAGTATGTAGACACATATGATGTTATTAAAATAAAAACTGATGAAGAACTTTTAATTGGTCTAAAATATGATAATCATGGCTTAGAACCTAATTTATTAATTACAAACAACAATAACTGTGCGATTTTGACATTTGAAAACGAAGTTGTTGGTATAGGATTAAAGAGTAAGGATATCAAATTTAGGCAGACGATGAATTCATTAATTTATGATATGGCATGTTATTATGAAAGCAATTTAATAGCTATTATTCATGAATTTGGTATCTCTGTTTTAAATGAGAACGGAAAAGTTATATGGAAAATGGGTACACCAGATATAGTCATTGATTTCAAGTTCAATAGTGATAATGTCTGGCTAAAATGTGGTGATGATTATGAAATTGCTTTTAATATTGAAGATGGAGCGGTCTTATAACCCCACCCAGTGCCTACTAAACCAAAACCTTAACTACTACAAGAGGTAACCACGGATAGGAAGTTAATATTCTATTCTTGGTTTTATATCATTGATATTGTCTATATTAATGGGTATGGGTATAAAATATATTATTAATCATTTTTACATAGAGAAATACCAAATTGAGATGATAAAAGAAGATAGTGAACTATACTAGCTGATTAGATGAGTGTATGTACAAATTTTTGAATTATGTAAAATTCATACATACACTTATTTTATGCGTTCAGTTATGAATTTAAATGTGGAATAAAGTAACAAAATAATTTTATTACACTTAACAGTTAGTTGAAATATTTTGGATTATTAATTTTATTATTGGCATCATTTTCTATGCAATCTGGTTAAAACACAATAGATAAGATGACTTTACTATAACCCCTTACGATTATATGAATTTGCCAGACTATCAGCTATGACAGATTTTATTGATATATATGGAGACTATGTTTACATAACTAAGAATGAATACTTGATACAATCAAAAATATTAGAAAGCCTAGGAGTCAATGTACAAATACTGGAAAACAATGATATACTACTTACAGATAAAAATGTAATATAGAAATATGTTGGACAAGATACATATGAAGCCAGTCGTAATTTAGTATATGGTGGTTATGGTGCCAGAAGTGTAGAGGCATTAAAAAAATTCAAATCAAGTTTCTGGTGAAGTACGAGCAATTGTTGGGAGTCAACTTAGAAAAGGTAACATTTGGGAGAATGTTGAACTTCCTACATTAATAGCTAATAAAAATGTAACTAAAATAACAACAATTGACCCTGCAACATTTGTTGAAACGGTCATTTTTGAAAGGTGAATAAAATGAAAATTACAGGAACGTCTACATACGTTAAAATTGAATATAATGGAAAAATGGTTAAAGTTCTAGGTGAAATGGTTATAGGGGGATTTGTTGCTTTTAAGAACACAATGAAAGCATGGGAAGAACCACATCAACTAGAAGAATTTAATGATGAAATTCGTAATCTAATTATTGATGAAGTAAAAGAGTATTGCAAAGATAAAGAGTTTAAAGTTGAATTTGAATAGTAAGACAATTATATCATGCAATACTTCGTTAAATAAATGTACTAATAAAAAAGAGCTTTAACTCTAGAATTATAGAGTTTTAATAGTACTCGACCTATAATTGGAGGTAAAGATGGATAATCAATTAATAATAGAAAAAAAGTAAGCGTCAAACCTTGCACACATACTAATGCTAATCTCTATCTGGTATAATAAATAACAAAGCCTCACCTATAGTTGTTATATAAGTAGAGGCTCTGATGGTATTATTTTTTGATAGGTACTTTGCAATCATTAGGTA
>NZ_JAOARO010000076.1 GCF_025211055.1 Vallitalea sp.
GTTATAAATAAATCTCTTAATATTAGTTTAAGAAAATAAAAGAGAACTACTTTTATCAATTATATTTTTAAAGCCATTTTTTATATAATATGCCAAGTCGCTCATTTCATAATTATATTTTTCGGAATCATATATTACTCTTGCAGTATGTCCACTTGGGTTTATGAAAATGATTGGGTCATTATGACAATAAGTATACGTTTAGTGATAATCTCTGGCTTCCCTTAAGTAACTACTTCTGTTATTAATCATATGGCTACTTTAAGATATGTCATCCCCTGGTATAATATATGCTTGTGTTATATTTTTTTAGCATATTCTATAATATCTTCCCATTCATCCATTACAACAAAGTAAAGTTGCGTTGCTGAATATATATCACCTTCTTCTGTTCTAAACTTCACGAACCATTTTAGGTGTTCTTGCTTAGTATTTCTATCTTCAAAGCCATCCAGAAAATAAACAACATCACCTATATTAAATTCTCTAGATTTTTCCCAATCAAACTGTTCATTATGTTTACAAGCAACAAAATTTGAAATAATAACAATTGGTTCATCTTGTAATGATTCAGATATAACACTCATATTTTCATTCCTTATCTAAAAGTTATCTTCTCCATGATTAATACTTCCTGGATTATTACTTCGTGGATTAACATTTGTATGTGTACCATTTTTATGTTGTACATCCCAATGGAAATTACCAATTTTAGCAGCTGGTTTGTCAACTACCCATTCGTTACCATCTGCATCTAGTAAACCTTTTCTTGGTCCTTTTTTCATTACTGGATTTCCAGCTTTATCTAAAGGAGGATTGAATGGATGATCACCTGACATAGGTAACTCATTCCATGGATACTTATTTGGTATACTCTTTGCAAACAATATTCCATTATTTTGATTTTGCTCCATTGGATTAGTTAATATCTTATCTTTAGAATCCTCTTCTATAATATCCATACCTTCAGTTTGGTCTGAATATTGACCTCCTTCAAAATCAATAATAATATATGGTTTGTCTGGCTCTTCACGTGGAAATATAGTCGGTTGTGTTACATTTTCTTGCATAGGCATATCTGTATAATCGGGTGTTTCTTGTTCCAACGGTGTAATTCTTCTAAATTCACTAAAATCAGGATTACCATAACTTTTTTGATATTGTATACCTTCCAAAATTAAATTGCTGGTACTGCTTTTTTACCAAGATTTATGCCAAGATTTTTAAGTAATTGGATAAATGATTTATTTACAACAGGTGCTTCTAAAACATTTGAAGCATTAGCAGTTGCCAAAATAGCAGTAGGTATATAAGCATGTTGAGTTCTTAATGTTACATTTCTTCCTTGTTTATAAGGGCTGCGATTGCCACTTTCTTTGCAATAACCACTTGGGTCTATATAGTTTACTGGATTATTGGCTACATAAGCGTAAAAGATTCAATCCATCCCCACGGTAACTATCCATAACTATTAATCTAATGTATAGAAGATATCTTTTGATATCTCTATCCGTAACAAGGTTGACATAATTAGTTAACTATAGATTATAGTTGTATATAGATAGATGTAGCATTATAGCATAGCTATTCATATCATAATATAATATCATTGCTAAGCTATGTTAATATTGAATATTATAACATATATTGTACTCTACTTTATATTTTTATAATAGTAGCTATTTTGATGTTAATTGTATTAGTTATGATTTTCACATTAGTTGTATAAGTCTTGATTATACCGTCAATAATGATAATGGGAAGTGTTCAAAGATTGAATACTAACCACATTTGGGTGATTTTAGTTGATTATCAATTACTTTATTATTGATAGGCTGAATGCTATAGTCTTTTTTATACTTAAGCATGTTAAATACTATATTTACAAGTCGCCTAGACACACAAATTAAAGCCTGTGACTTGGTTTTACCTTCTGATACTTTTCTATGATAATACTCATATAATATAGGATTCTTAGGTGTATCAGTGTTTCTATTAACAGATATTTGCCTAAGTGCAATATAAAAGAATATACTGTTTAATTTCCTATTTCCTCTTTGGTTACGAAAGTTCTTTTCCTTGCTTCCAGAACTATAAGTAACTGGGGCAATACCCGAATAACGAGCAAGTTTTGCTGAATTATTAAATCTATTAATATCCCCTATTTCAGATAGTAACTGTGCTGATGTAATAAGGTCTATACCATTAAATGATTGTAGGTTAACCCCTAATTCATCAATGGATTGCTGTAATAATTTATCAATAGTAGATATTTCCCTTTGCTTATAACGTATATCTTCAACATAGCTTTTAATAAGGAAGCATCTAGTATCATCATGAGATAAAATGTCTTTATCTACTTTGATAAAATCTAATAATGTCTTTGCCTTACTATCAGTAAAATAGTTATGACTTTCTTTTCTAAGAAATGCCCCTAATTCTTCTATAGACACATTTTCTAAATACTTACTACTCGGATAGTTATACCAAAAAGCTAAAGCTGTCTTTCCTGAAATATCATTGAAAAATTTACTGTAATTATAATAATTATAAGATAACTGCATATGTAACTGATTAATAACTGACGTTCTTTGGTCTACTAATTTATTACGTCTTGTCATTAGTTGGTTAATCTTATAATAAATACCA
>NZ_JAOARO010000006.1 GCF_025211055.1 Vallitalea sp.
ACTCCTCATACAGAATTGAATTAAAAGGAGAAAGTCTGAGAAAAAAACTGTAATATTGTCAGGTCTTCTTATTTCTTGACCAAAAGAAAACAGAGGGGTCAATATAACCGGAATAGGGGGTCAACATCATCGGAATATCCATATAGTTTTTATGATGCTTTTTTTGAACGCTGCTGTAATGGCTCAATAGTTTATTGTACAAACTTTCAAAAACACGCCAGTCTCGTTTTCTGTTCCCGTCACTCATGGTCGATCTAGCCGGAGATTCTTTAATCCCAAATCAGAAATAAATGTTTCGCTAACACCAATATCTGTCGATATATCACTCAATGTATGGCATTTATAAAGCTGTCCGAAAGTCAAAGCAATGAATTGGTCGAAAGTCCTATATTTACTGCACCCTTTATCTGTTTTATAGGTATTGGTGCAGTTATCAAAAATCCACTTAGGTACCAAATCTAAAATTTGTCTTACTACTGGTTTGTTATTATTTTTGTTTCGCCTGAAGAGTCCCATTATTATTTTTATTTTTTCGTCGAAACAAAAATAAGGGATTCTGAGGGCTTTTTAATTTTTCAACTTTCGGATGACTGTGTCATTATTAAAAAAAATAGATTTGCATATGAAATATTTAATTGTACCATTATTAATCGTATTATTACCAATATATTCTTTTGGTCAAAGTAACTATTATGTGACCGATAGTTTAACTATAGTTGGTGTTTCATTAATAGATGGTGGCGATATTGTAAACTCACAGTTGTGTCAGATAGAGAAATATGATAGGGTAGAACAGTTTACTCCTGAAGAGGTTATAGAATATGGTTTTAAAGATGGGCGTGTTTATGTGTCAAAAGAAGTCATGATAAATGGTGTTTTAAAAAGAGTTTTTCTTGAACAGTTAGTTAGAGGAAAAAAATCTTTATACTATTATAGAGGGAAAAAAATAAAGACATTTTTCATACAAAAAGATAGTACATTATTTACTGAAATTACGAAGAATGGATATTCAAAAAAGAATTATTCTGAACAACTTATTAGTTTGACAAAGGATTGTCCTAATGTCTTGAATGCATGTAAACTTACTAGTTATAATAAAAAAACTTTAACTAAACTATTTCAAAGATATAACAAATGTGAGTTTAAGCCCTTCCCTCATATTAAGTTTGGAGTTTTGATAGGTTATGAAATGGTAAAATTGATTCTGACAAAGGAAAAAGTCTACGAAGTTTCCAAGTTAATTCCTTCAGGGAAAGAAGAAAATGAATTAAAATATTTTGATTTTAGATATGATGGAGGATTTTTGTTAGGTATATTTATAGACAAACCTATATCTGCATCTGATTTCTCATTTCATATGGAGCTATTATTTGGCAAACATAATTATTCGTATAATAGAGTTGAAAATGACATAAATTTTGATTTTGTCACTAAATTTACATCTATAAATATCCCCATTCAACTAAGATATGTGTACCCGTCAAATAAGATCCGACCATACGTAAATACAGGTATTGTTGGAATGTATTTAGTTAAAAACAAGTATTCTTTATATAAAGAACTTTTGAATAATAAAATAATAGAGGTAGAGAATGTTGAAACAAAACCTATGATTAGTAATATGCAAATAGGTTATGTAATTGGTGGTGGATTTGAGTACAACCTTAATTATAGAAAATCTATATTTATGGAGCTAAGATATAAGAGTCTGTATAATAATAGAGATTATGAGTTTAGAGGAACCTCTGCTTTTAGTTTACAAATAGGAATAAACTTTTAGTTATATGACGAAATTACTATTGAAATCATCTCAACTTTTCGAAAAAAAAGAAAGGTTGTAGATATTATGTAATCGCAAAAAAAACATAATAAATCGACAACCTTATGTATAATATACTTGACAAAGATACAATATAGAATGAAATACTACCATTTTTAGAGGTTCGTATATAAGTAATTATCTACTGACCTCTAAAGTAATAAATATTGTAGGAAAACCATTAGGTCGTCCTTCTAAGAGAAAAGAACCGTCATCACAAAAGTATTCTAAGAAGAAGGCGGCACAACGTAATTATGTAGAAGGAAAAATAGGTTATGGTCTTAATTGTATAAAGACCAGACTTGAAAACACTCTTTGTCACCAGAGAGGGGTATCAATTTCTTAAGCAGATACCATTTTACGTGGTGATGTTGAACTGTCCGTACCTTGTACCCATATCGAAACTTTATCAGGAAAACCAAATAAGATCAATGTCAGTACGAATCTAAATGCGATCCTGATTAATAGTCCTATAAAGTTTTTATGATGTATTTGGTAGGTTTATTCCTAGAATTTAGTGTAATTCGTAGTTTGAAAATTATTTGCGGATTTAAGAAGTTATGTTAGATATAAATTTAGAGATGAATAAAAATAAGAGATTAATAGGATTTGGATTATTGTTAATTGGGCTATTAACCTTTCAATTATCATTTTCTCAGGATAATTACATTTCGGGATATGTAATTAAGAGTAATGGTAATACATTGTTTGGGTTTGTTAACTATAAAGACAAGGAAGCAAATCCTAAGAATGTTCAGTTTAAAATGCGTATTGATGATGATCCTACTCTCTTAAATATAAATGATATAAATGAGTTTAGTGTTGGTGGTGAGATTTATGTAAAAGGGGTTGTCGAAATTGAAAACTCTTCTATAAAAACTGAAATACTTGAAGAAAATAGCCGAATTAATTTAAAAATTGATACTGTATTTCTTCAAACTCTTTTTAGAGGTGAAAAAAGTTTATTTTTCTACAAAAACCAGTATGGAAGGGAATATTTTTATATTGAACAGAATAATAAATTTGAATTATTAATTTATAAAAGAGGTGATAATAAACGTTTGATAGCTGAGAATAATAGATACCTTAGTCAGTTGAGTTTGTACATGAATGATTGTGAAAAAATTAAATCTAGACTGAGAAATACTACGTACAAAAAAAATAGCTTAATAAGACTTTTTAATGATTATTATTATTATCAGAACTCATCTTTTGATGATTTATTTCAAAAGGAAGAGAGAAAAGTTAAAACAGAAATAGGTATATTATCTGGAGTTTCATTAACCTCGCTAAATTTTACGAGTAAACTCTCTTTTGAGTATTTGTCTGAAGTTGAGTATGATCCATCTGTTGATTTTTCTGCTGGTTTGTTTATTGATGTAATATTGCCAAGAAATCACGGAAGGTGGTCTATTAATAATGAAGTATTGTTTTCAACATATAAGTTTACAGGTAGCTATAAAGAGTATAAGAATGAAAGCAATTATACCAACACAATAACCAAAATATGCTATTCATATATTAGATTTAATAATATGATTCGTTATAAGTATCCTGTTGGTAATACATTTGTATATGTAAATGCAGGGATATCAAATGCATTTGCAGTAGATGAAACAAATTATAAAAGGATAGAATCTAAATTTTACAGCGAAGATAGAGTTGATGAAGATCTTGCTATGAGATATGCTAGGAAATATGAACAGGGCTATATTATTGGCGCAGGAGTTAAGTACAATAAGCTATCCTTAGAAATTAGGTATGAAGGAGCAAATGGAATGTCAGAACATAAGGGACTATCATCTTCAGTAAAAAGATATTTCTTTATTCTTGGTTATAAGTTCTAACTTTTCATAAATACATATTAATAGACTTTTATTCGGATGAGTGAATTTGAAGTTGTATTATATGTGTACAAACTATGATATGGATATGAGCAAACGGGATTGCGCTTTTGCTGCTATTTGTGCTTTAGGTGATAGTGGAGATACGTATTCACAAGAATTTTTGGGACGTCTCTGTACTCTAATATTGGTAATAGTGATAAGGTGTATTATCGCAATCTGATTAATACAGATAGAGGAGTATCTTTAATTAAGAAAGCTTCAGAGAATAATATTTTTGAAGCAATGTATCATATGGGGTTATTATATTATAATGGTATAGTCTTTGATAAAAATTTAGAACTTGCTAAAGAGTACTTTTTAAGATGTAAGAATCATGAATCTTTTGAAGGCAGTTATTGGCAGGATGATATTGAATATTTTATTGAGGGAAAGCAATAATGTTACAAACAATGGATCGACTAAAGATAATAATTCTGTTAGGTGTTTTAATGCTCTCTTCTTGTGAATCAAAGGTTTATTATAAGTACGACTATGTTAGAATGTCTTTATCTTCTAAACACTATTCATCGAGAGTTTTTTTGTCAGAAGAGGATATAAGTAAGTGCAATTATATTGAACTTAGAGGATTAGACTCGTTACACAGTTTGAATATATTCAACTACAATATATGGGATTGCAATAATTCAGATAATAACGCATGTATGGAAGGAGGCTTGGTTTTTAAACAAGATACTAGTTTTTGTGATACGCTTTATATTAATGATGAAATATTAGTAGTGGAGTTTCATGATTTTCAATATAATTTTAATTCCAGAAATGTAACCAGAGATACTGTAATAAGATATAAATTACATGAAGCGGGTTTTTATGGTAATTACGCTATATATTGTTTCGATTATAGATCAAAACTATTTTTGGGTTGGGATTTTTATTTAGGCGATAATATTATAAAGTATACTTGGATTGTAAGCGAGAGTTGTATTGATGCTGAAAAGTTTGATGAGTTCAGCATAGATCATAATTTGCAGTAAAACAACATTGTCTATTATTCCGGGCTAGTCTAAATGTTTAGTTTTCGACTTCCGTTAGTTTTGTATTGTAATTAACGATATTTACTCTATGAAATATGAGACTCCATTTACTGCGTTAACTTTTTCTCGACTATAGGATTAAAGCCTATCGAGCGTATTAAGAACAGTAAATTATTGAG
>NZ_JAOARO010000077.1 GCF_025211055.1 Vallitalea sp.
AAATATATTTCATAATCAAGGCGCGAAGCGCACATTTTTCGATGAATATGTCAATGGTTTTTGACAAAAAAGTGGGGGTTTTTAATAAAAAGGAATCTAGAAGCGTTGAATTTACTGGCTTAGAGATTCCGAGAGAATATATAGTTATATAGGAGGTTTTTTAATGAACAGAAAAATTATACTGCCAATATTAATAGTTTCATTAATATTATTTGGGTGTCAAAACAAATATAGTGATAATAATACATCAGAGAACGACTTATTAGAATTCAACTATGATTTCCAAAATGGAACAGATGGATGGATAGGAGGATTAGCAGGAATTGATGATGATTCTTTTACAAACGGATTTGATATCAATTTTGCCCATGCTGATTATTCATTGGATGATAATTCCAATAAAGGCATCTATCTAACAAGCAGCACTAAGAATAATAATATGTTTATGTATACAACTAAAAAATTAACTTCTAGAGATGGGTTATCACCTCTTTCCAACTATGAAGTTGATTTGAGATTTGATATACTGCCTGCAAATAATAATAACGAATCCACACCAATGGATAGATTGTTTATAAAAGCGGCTGTAGTTAATATTCAGCCTTCAATAGAGATGATAGAGAAAGGTAATAATAATTATTTATTCGTAAATCCTAATACAGAAGACGCTAGTAAGAAGATTAACTTAACCACTCTTGGTAATGCAAGTACATTAAGGAGTGATAGTATCAAAACTTTTCAAGAATCCTTTAATACGACAACTAACAGCAATGGTGAGATGTGGGTAATTATTGGAGTGGATTCAGATTATAAAGGTAATGGTTCATTGTTTCTTGATAACATAAAAATCAGTATTAATAAGATATAAAAAAATATATATATTACCCTTTTATCTATAATTGTGACTTCAACTGATTAAAGTAGATATTTATATGTATGATACCTAAAACTGATTATTGTCTTAATAATAATTATTTGTTTTAAATTAATAGTTAAACTTTTAACTATATTAAAACATTCCTCACAGGCATCTTAATACAAGCATATAATATTGTAGAACAGCAATAAACATGGGATGTTACAATATAGATAGAAGGGTGATTGCTTTTGAAGATATGTGTTGTTGGAGCAGGATATGTAGGACTGGTAGCTGCATTATCTTTTGCTAAATATAAAAATAATGTTATATGTGTTGATAAGGATATCAAAAAAGTAAAACAATTGAATAAAGGTATTCCAACGATATACGAAGAAGGTCTTAAACCTCTATTGAATAAATGTTTGAAGAAAAAACATATCCTTTTTACTGATAATATTAATAAAGCTATAGATCTGTCAGATGTAATTATGATTGCAGTTGGAACACCAACAAAACCTGATTGGAGTGTTGATGTTTCACAAGTCGTTGATGCGTCTATTGAGATATCTAAAGAAATTAATCAATATAAGGTTATCATAATCAAGAGTACTGTACCTGTAGGTACTCATGAGGTTGTAGAGAATATACTTCTTAAGAATGGTGTAGATAGAAAAGATTTTGATATAGTATCTAATCCTGAATTCTTAAGAGAGGGCAGAGCACTAAATGATTTTCTTCATGGAGATAGAATGGTAATAGGCTGTAAATCTGAGAAGGCTCAGAAAGTAATGGATAATTTATATAGTCCGTTCAAAACGAAAATAATAAATACTAATCCACCTACAGCAGAATTGATAAAATATGCTTCAAATGCGTTATTGGCTACAAAAATTTCTTTTATTAATGAGATGGCTAATCTATGCAGTAAGGTTGATGCTAACATAGATACCTTGTCTTATGGATTAGGTCTTGATAGTAGAATTTCTTCAGAGTTTTTAAGAGCTGGAATTGGATATGGAGGTTCATGTTTTCCTAAGGATACAAAAGCTCTAGTTAACATAGGTGAAAAATATGGTTGTGAGTTTAATATAGTAAGAAGTACTATAAAAGTTAATGAGAATCAGAGACTCAAGCCAGTAGAGATATTATTGGATCATTATAATAATATTGAGGGGAAAATTATTTCTCTTTTGGGTCTTACTTTTAAGCCTGGTACGGATGATATTAGGGATGCACCATCTTTGTTTATTATTGATGAATTGTTGCAGATGGGTGCTCATATTAGATGTTATGATCCTATGGTTTCTGAGGAGATTAAGAGTTTGTTTCCTAATATAACGTATTGTGATAGTATTGAGGATACTGTGAGAGATTCGTATTGTACTATTATATGTACTGAACTTGATGAATTCTTTATGATGGATTTGGAGAGTATTGCTAAGAAGATGAAGAAGCGGATGCTTATTGATGGTAGGAATATGATTGATATTGAGGAAGCTAGGAAAAGTGGGTTTATCTATTATTATTCTATTGGGAATGGGAGTTTTGGAAATAAGAAATAACTTATTTAGTATAGCAATTGAACTTGTTGGGATGTGTGCAGATATTTAAGGTTAGTATATATAGTAATGTTGAATTAAATCTTAGTGGATAAGAGATTAATTCAACATTTTTGATTTATCTATGATTTTTTAATATTTATTTTACTGTTTTTTTAACGTTTGATGTTGTGGTGTTTTTTTACTTTGTTGAAGAGGGATAGTAGTTGTCCTGCTACTCTTTGGAAGGTATAGTTTTCTTCGGCGTCTTTGCGTGCTTTTTTGCCCATTGCTTTTGCTTGGTCTTCATGGTCTAGGAGGTAGTTTATTTTTTCGGCCATGGCGATTGGATTGTCGTAATCGTCTAGTACTATGCCGTTGACATTTTGTTCGAATAGTTCGGAGTTACCGCCACGATTGGTTGTTATTATTGGTAAGCCTGCTGCCATGCCTTCGTAGTGGATTCTAGCTAGGGGTTCTCTCCATTGGGATGCGCATACGAATATGTCTGCTATGTTGTATAGTTTTGGTACTTCGTCGGGTGTCAGGAATCCTGTGAAGATGACTGGTCCTTTTAATTCGTTTGCTTTTCCGTGTAGCATTGAGGTGAATTCATCTATTTCGTCACTTCCATACCATTTACTTCCAACTAGGACTAATGCTGTTTTTGGATGAGATTCCATTACAATCTTCATGGCTTCCATTACGATCTGTTGACCTTTTTTGGGGCTTAGTCTGCTGACGCATATTACTACTTTGTGGTCTTCTATATTGTGTTTTTTTAATAGTTCTTTTTTGTTTTCTATTGCTTTTTTAGAGCCTACAGGGTGATAGATGTTAATGTCGGCTGCTGAATAGACTGGGAATACTTTTCCTTTTGCGGATGGATACATATTAATAACTTCGTTTCCTATGAATTTACTTACTGTTGTTATGAATTCTACTTTGTCTATGCACTCTTTTGCTTGGGGTGGATTAATTTTTTTAGGTAACATCATTTCGTTATGGAGACTTAAACTAAAATAAGTATCAGGTGCTACTCTGCTTAATTGCCTTACCCAGCGTGGTCTATTAAATACATGTATCAAATCTAATTTCTCATGAATACAACTTATATTATTTTCAACTTCTTTTATATACTCGGACTTTGTTCTTCCTTTTACACGGATAAAAGTGACATTTCCTACTTCTTCATGTTCAGGTAAACCGCCTTTTAATACTGTAAAAACAGTTATATGGTGTTCTTTTGATAATATAGGTAGTATATTGTCTATATATATCTGTATAGCTCCTCCTAATACTGGAGGAACAGGAAGTTTCTCTGTACATATAAATGCAATATTCATTAAATAATCCTCCTTATGGACTAATTATGTTTAGATCTTCCATTGATTCAAAACTGCTATCTTTTCTTTTTCTAATTTTGCTATTTTAGCTATTTTTCCTGGGTTTACCTGTTTATTTTTTGAGAATATATTTTTTATTGTTCCAAAAAACCAGTGGGGAAACATTAAGTCTATTTTTAGAGCTTCTTTTTCTTCTCTAGTTAATTTATTGGTTTTTTCATAATGATTAAGTATTAGATTAATATCGTCTATATCCCATCTGCCTCTTTTTTCAGCTCGTTTGCCGATAATTTTTCGCAAATCTCTACCAGGCAAATCGTATGTTACACCATCAAGGTCAATGACAAATATACCTTTTTCAGATAAGATAGCGTTTCCTGAGCCATAGTCTTGATGACATAATGAGGATTCATGTAAATCAATGGTAGTTATTTTATCATAAGAAGATTGTTCTAATGCAGTAATGGCTTTATCACAAAGGTTAATAATATCATCTATGCATTCTATATATACTTTATATGACCCCTTCGTTCTATCGGTCAAAGCTATATCTTTCCATTTTAACATTCTTTTTTTCATGGAATTGTACTGCTTAGTCCATCTACCTAGTTTGGAGGATATTTTGGCACCTTCAGGAGATATATAGCCTTTTGATATCTTGTGAAAAGCTCCTAATCCTTCTATTCCATCATTGAAGTCATTAGCTCTTGTGAAATTAAGGTCTCTTCCTTCTATCCATTCATATAGTACAAATAGTTGTCCCATGTACTCAGTAATATATTCACCTTGACTGTTTGGATAAACCTTTGGTACTTTTCCACCTTTCTTATATATATGCCTCTGAGCATTAACAGAGAACATAATTTTCTCCTTAGTATGACGAAATCTTTTTAGACACATTTTTTGGTTTCTATTAGTAAATTTCCATAGGGTTTTTAATCCTTCATTTTGAATAATTGATATATTATCAGGTCTAATATTATATTGGTTTAGTACATTAGTAGATATATCCTTAAGTTCAATAGTAGTGTTATTTGTTTTCATTTTTCAACACCTACCCTTTCGCATATTATAGTGAAGCAATTATTTGTTCAAAATTATCTATAATATATTCTTTTGAATTTTCTATGTTGATGATATTCTCTAGCTTACTTACATATTTACTTTCTGACCAAGATGCTTCTCTCTTTTGATAATATTTACTCATTATCCCTGTAAATAGATGAGGATACATTACTGTGGATTTTAGAACCTGCCATTGCCAGGGCTCTAAGGGATTAACTTCTTGGTACCATCTCAAAATATCTATAGTAAGTTTCAAGTCCCAGCTACCACGTTTTTTCATGATTTTATTGAGGAATTTTCTTATATCTTTTGTTGGTACTTCAATAGCTAATGAGTCTGGGTCTAGAACATAGATTTTTCCTTTATCTGTTATCATTAAATTTCCATCAATGAAATCCTGATGAACTAAGCATGTTGTTTTTTGTATTTCAGCTACCCATCTATTATATAGTGACATATTATCTTTATTCAAAGCAATCTCCATTTTCTTATGGAAGTTAGGAAACTCTTTTAGTATCATATTTCCGAATTTGCTATGAGTGTTTTTGTTTTTTTCTTGTTCATAATACTCATTCAATTTATTCATTTTCTTATTAGATTTATTATACCAAGTGCCTAGAAGGATATTGGGTTTACAATCAGAAGGTGGTTGAAATCCTATAGATGCAGCATGGAATTTAGCTAATTCTTTTATTATTTTTTCTAGTCCTTCTATTGTTTTAGAACTAGGTGCTTTGCCTGGGATAGCTTCATTCAATATATAATTAGCTCCATCTTCTTCAATATATTTTTCGCCTTTCCTTGATTCAATAATTTTGGGCATATTGATTCCTCTACTGCATAGATATTCTATAGCAGCAATAATAAAATTCAATCTTTCTTTTGGTATGGAATTCTTTTTAAGTATCTTGTATCCGGTTGGAGTTTGAATCCACCATACACCTTTTTTTACTTTGTAATTTTCATTTTTTATGTTTAGTACCTCAATATTATAGTTATCTAAGACTTTGGCTAAATCTTCAGATGGCATGTTTTCTCTCCTTTTTTAATCATTTTTAAAAACAAAACCCTCAGTTTTGAGGGTTTTAGCTATTTTTTATCTTAGAGATAATAGTCTTTAGTGTTCTTGTTTGGTATGAATTCCTCGTCATCATCATCGTCGTCTTCATCTTCCTCATCTTCTTCGTCTGGAAGATCTGGCTCTTCACCCCAAGAGATTTTGATTCCAACACATCCATACTCATAATCTTCATCATATTCAAATTTCATTTTGAATTCTAATTCTTCTCTACTTGGAATAAAAACATCCTGTCCTTCTAACTGAAGTTCTCCTCTAAAAAGCTTTGGTAGATTAGTGTTAAGAAATTGGATACACTCTTTTTTAGTACCTATATAGGATTCTTTACATTTCAAAAGTATGATTCCTCCTTTTTAGAACAATTAAACATGCATATTAGTGACAAATTATCCTAAATATTTTTTATGAACTATTAATATATTATATGTTACTCAAAAAAATGTGTTCTAATTTAAGCTAAATAGAAAAAAGAATAATAAAAAAGAGCCTGTCTAAATGACAGACCCATAAATAATTTATCTAATTCTTACCGGAAAACCAACTTTCTTTTGAACTTTTCTAAGAGTTTTTGTTGCTAAGTAGTTAGCTGTTTCTCCGTTTTTCTTAATTATACTATCTATATAATCTTTGTTCTTTTGTAGATCTTTGAATCTTTCTTGAATGGGTCTAAGTTCTTCTACAACGACTTCACCAACTATTCTTTTCAAATCTCCATAACCTTTACCTTGGAATTCATTTATACAAGATTCAATGGATTCACCTGTAATACTCGAATATATATCAATAAGATTCTTAACTCCAGGTTTATCTTCTGAATAAGTAACTTCTCTATGGGAATCTGTTACTGCTCTTTTGATTTTGTTTTTGACAACATTCAAATCGTCTAATAGAGAAATATAACCATTTGGATTTTCATCTGACTTGGACATTTTCTTAGTTGGTTCTTGTAAGCTCATTATCTTAGCACCTACTTTACCAATATAAGGTTCTGGAACAGTAAATACATCTCCATAGATGTTATTGAATCTATTTGCAATTTCTCTAGTAATCTCAAGATGTTGTTTTTGGTCATGTCCAACAGGAACTAGATCCGATTGGAATAATAAAATGTCTGCTGCCATTAACACTGGATAAGTAAAAAGACCTGCATTGATGTTATTACCATGTTTTGCTGATTTTTCTTTGAACTGAGTCATTCTGTTTAACTCACCCATATATGTAAAACAGCTAAGAATCCATGAAAGTTCAGCATGTCCAGAAACATGTGATTGATAATACATAATGTTTTTTTCAGGATCAAGTCCTGCTGCGATATATATTGTTAATAAATCTCTTGCTCGCTTTCTTAGTAGAGCGGGATCTTGTCTAACTGTAATTGAATGCATATCAACAACACAAAATAGGCAATTATAATCATCTTGTAATCTCGTCCAATTTTTAATGGCTCCTAAATAATTACCTAATGTTATAACACCAGTAGGTTGAATACCACTAAAAATAACTTTTTTCTTTTCAGCCTGTGCACTCATACATGTCACCCTTCCTTTATCTATAATTTTTTTTATGTTTTAAAAACATTTAATTTATCGTATTACGTGTTAGTTTAGCATATAATAAATTTTTATTCAAGATATCATCAAGTATAATTTATCAAAAATTACACATAATAGATTATATTAGTTCTGCTAATAAATTTATATAATTTTTTAGTATCTGGAGGGATATTATGATAAGTTTTTCTAACACTAGACAAGTATGTAGATATCCAAAATCGTCTATAATACATCTGCCAGTTAGTGAATATATCTTTAACGTTTATAGTCCTTTTGGTTACACAAATGATTTTATTGATATCCAGAATTCAACAAAATCTTATACAAAAAAAAGAGTAGGCAGATAAAATATTGAAAAAAAAACCTATTAATGGTTTATTTATCATTTATAATGAAAGGGGAAATTATTATGGATAGCATGATGAATTTTTGTGAAACTGCTAAGCAATGCAGTTCTTATTGTCCAAGACAAAATGTGCAATCTTTATCAAATTCAACTGTAGAGAGTACATCTTGCCTTAATTGTACTAATTGGGAAAATAGTCATTGTAAATTAGATTTATATGATCAAATAAATCATACGGAGTAAACATATAGCAATACAGTCGTTCCAATAGTATAGGGGCCTCCATATTCCCCTATACTATTTACACTCGGTGTTAATATCATATGTTTTTATGTATGTATTTTATTGAATGGTAGAATTACAGTAAATATAATGGGGCTGTTGAGTTTACCTACAGCCTCATATCTGAAGATACATAATTTTATTTGATGGTAGGAAAGGTAGTTTTTATGAAGTTGAATTTTACAAGAAGCAGTATTGTTTTTATGGTTGTTGCTTTTTTCTTGTTATTTATGTTTGTGGTTTTGGAGAGTCTTGATAGTAAGACAGTTATTATAATTTTTTTATCACTTTTTATGCTTTTTATAAGTACTAAGTGTTTTTATATAGGGTGTTTTGTTAATATTGTATTGCTTATATATTTGCCTTTTATGCTTATAGAGAATAATCATGTTTTGCTTAATAGAAATGAAACCTTTACTCTTATTTTTATTTTATGTGCAATTTTTTTGACATCTATTTTTGATTTTTTGATACTGGCTTATCATATTAATAATAGTGATAAGAATTGTAATTTTTATATTACTTCGTTTTTTAATCGACCTTTTTTGAAGATATTGTGTATTTTCTTTTTGTATTTGTCTTTGCTATTTTCGGTTATTGATTCTTTTGCGCTTTTGTACACTCACCTAAGTAATATATTTAATGAGGGTATAATTGGTGAGGATGAGATATTTAGTCATCTTGATGCTCTTTATTTTAGTACTACTACCTTTTTCACTATTGGTTTTGGTGATATAAGGCCGTCGGAGTATTCGGAGATAACTAAGCGGTTAGTTATTATTCAAGCTATTATAAGTCATATAATCACTACTGTTTTATGGCCTGTTGCAATAATTTTTGTATTTGGTAAAAGTACTAAGAAAATATTTAGTAAAGATATGGATATAAAATAATTGTCTTATATATTTACATCTTAATTTTTGGTATTTGGTATTTTGTATGGATAACAGAGTTAATCAGTATATCCATTTTTATTTCCTTCAAGTTTATACTTATTTTTTCCTTACATTGCATATTATCTGAATAATTATCACTATTACAGCAGCAATAACAGTAATGCTGATAGGACTGTTACTTCCACAATGTCTAACTAGTATACCAATCAGAGCCCAAGCTGTAGTCAATAAATAGACCACGTCATCGTTTTTGATTGAAACATATAATGAAAGAATCAATGCAAAAACTAATACAATTACTGTCCATACAGTTTCTGATAACCCTAAACCATTCCAACCAGTAGCTTTTAGAACAACCGATACGTTAGCTATTGTAGCTATGGATATCCAAGCTAGGTAGATGCTGAAAGGTATTCTGACGAATTTGTTATCACCGTTCTTATTCACACAGTTCTTATTTACTCTATTGTAAATCTTGATTAATGTAAATAGGAGTAATACCATTATAATCAGAGATAACCATAATTTCTCATAATGCCATGCAAATAACCATAACGCATTTAATATGCTTGAGATAAAGAAAGCAATACCTATTGAATCTATACAGGCATTTTGTTTTTGTTTTGGCATTAATCCATAGATGACAAATCCTAGTAATAATATGTAGATTAGCCCCCATATCATGAATGTATAAGGTGCTGGCGTAAATAAGGAGTTGATATTACTGGATATTTCTCCTGTTGTTTTACCGTTAAGTGGTAATGTCACAGCAAGAATATTAACCACCACCATGATTACATATCCAATAGCATTAAGTATTCTATTACTCTTTTCCATATATCCTCGTCCTTCATTTATTATTTATTACTATATATGTCTAATATTTAATTTTAATGCAATAAATCTTGTTTTATTTTTAAAGCAGTTACAATATATATCTTAATAAACCAAGAATCAATAAATGACCTGGATAAAATACATAAAATAAATATTTAATGTTGGGACCTTTTTTACCATTATAGAAATATATAAATATCAAAGCTAATGTTGAAAATACCTGCAAATTGATTCTTTCATATTCAAAATATATAATACCTAAGAATACTAATGTTAATAAAATATAACTTAATACCTGCTTATAAAAATCACCCCTGAAAACGTAGAATACAAATATAACCAATATACCTAACATACCATAATCTGTTTTAAGTAAATGTGCTATTATTCCTATTAATAATACTGGTAATAAGCCAAATTTTTTATAATAGTCATATACAAATACAGCAAGTAATCCAAAGAAAAGTGTAAAAAACACGTTCAGTCCACTTCCAAAATTAATAATTTTACCATCAAATGCTAAATTATAAGGTATTTCAGATATCAGTGCAAATGTAAACAATCTAATCAAGTATTTCTTAACATTATGAGTATGAAGATATCCTTCAGCAATTAAAAAGGCAAAGATAGGAAACGTAATCCTTCCTATTATTCTAAAATAAATATATTGTGGAAAAAATACCGCTCCTAAGTGGTCAATTAACATTGTTAAACAAGCAACTATCTTCAGGTTGGTTGAATTCATTATTTTCTCATCTCCTCATATTATCCAATATTATTTAATAGTATATCTTAAATAATCATTTGCTTATAGCCACTATTATATACTATTATTTTTATATTTTGTTAATTATTTTTTTTAAAATTTTAAGTTATATATATTTTAAAATTTAATATATATTTAATTCAATCCAATCTAATGTAAGCTAAAAACACTTGCTAAAAAGTTAAAAATAACGTAAGATATTATTAGGAAAATTTGATATTGGAAGGAGAACCAACATGAATGTATGTGAAAAATTTCTAAAGTATGTAAAGGTAGAAACTACATCAAATGAAGAATCTGAGACTTGCCCAAGTACTGCTGTTCAACTCGATCTTGCTAAAATACTAGTTGAAGAATTAAACATTCTAGGACTTGAAGATATATCCCTTGATAACAATGGTTACATCATGGCTACGCTAAAAGCAAACACTGATAAAGATATTCCATCTATAGGATTTATTTCCCATATGGATACATCACCAGATATTAGCGGTAAAGATGTTAATCCACGTATTATTGAGAACTATGATGGTAAAGATATAATGCTTAATGAAACTCTTAATGTAGTTTTATCAACAAAAGATTATCCATCACTTCTTAATTATAAAGGAAAAGATTTAATCGTTACAGATGGTACAACTCTTCTAGGTGCAGATGATAAAGCTGGTATTGCAGAAATAATGTCAGCGATGGAATACCTAATCAATCATCCAGAAATTAAACATGGTACAATAAAAGTAGCATTCACTCCTGATGAAGAAATAGGTAGAGGAACTGATAAATTCGACGCAGAAACATTCGGTACTGATTTTGCTTATACTGTTGATGGTGGAGAGATAGGAGAGCTTGAATACGAGAACTTCAACGCTGCTAATGCTTGGTTGACAATCAATGGTAATAATATTCACCCAGGTTCAGCTAAAAACAAAATGCTTAGTGCTATGGAAATAGCCTTTGAATTCGACGGTATGTTACCTCCTGATGAGAGACCACAATTTACTGAGGGTTATGAAGGATTCTATCATCTTGTAAGAATGGCTGGGAATGTTGAACAAGTTAAAATGATGTACATAATAAGAGATCATGACAAAGAATTATATTATAATAAAAAAGATTATTTCACTAATGTAGTCAATTATCTTAACCTAAAATACGGAGACAATACTGTTGAATGCAATTTACGAGATATGTATTTCAACATGAAAGAAAAACTAGAACCAGTAATGCACATAGTTGAAACAGCTACAGAAGCAATGAAAGCTGTTGGTGTTGAACCAATCATCGTACCTATCCGTGGCGGTACTGATGGTTCAAGATTATCATACATGGGAATCCCTTGTCCTAACCTATTTACAGGCGGACATAATTTCCACGGTAAATACGAATACGTTTGTATACAATCAATGCATAAAGCAGTAGAAACTATAGTAAAAATCGTAGACTTATACGCACAAAAATAATAATTAGCCTAGCTTAATACTCATCCTTACAAAAATGTAAGTTACCTCTTTATTTTGTAATCTATGTGAATGGAATAATTAGTCCAAGTAGAATACAATATTAGTATAAGCTAATAAAGAGCTAATTACTAACGGGAGGTAACTAATATGAAAAATTTCTTAAAAAAATTATTAGCGATATTCGGGATATTATTCCTAATGGTATTAACATATAGTCAATTCTATAATCCAAGCAACACGAATTATACTTTGGATCATAGTTTGAAAACTCAGATTTCAAGTAATACATCTAATTATATTGAACTTGATAAATTACCTAAAAATCTAGTCAATGCAACTATTGCAATGGAAGATAAAAGATTCTATCGTCATGGTGGTTTTGATATTCTAGCAATAATGAGAGCGGCAATAATAGATATAAAAGAAGGTAGATTCGTACAAGGTGGTAGTACAATAACACAACAGCTAGCCAAAAACCTTTTTCTTAGTAGGCGGAAATCACTAATCAGGAAGTTTAATGAAATTATTATTGCAGCCAAACTGGAACGGATGTTTACAAAAGAAGATATATTAGAAATGTACCTAAATATCATTTACTATGGCGCAGGCGCTTATGGAGTAAATGATGCATCAAATGTATTTTTCTCTAAAAATGTGAGTACCCTCACCCTAGAGGAATGTGCTATGTTAGCTGGTTTACCCCAAGCCCCTAGTAGATATAACCCTGTTAAACATTTAGATAAAGCAAAGAAAAGACAAAAAATTGTTATGAGTGTTATGTTAAAAAATGGATATATAAGATAAGGTATTAGGGGGCTTACAGCACAGCCCCCTATATGATTACATGTATTTACTTAACATTAACACTTAATCTCCTTGTTCTTGTGAATTTCGTATTACTACTTAAAATAGTTCCTTCTACATCAACTCTAATAGTATGGTTACCTGATATATCTAGTTTAATAGGTTCATGTTCCACACCATCTTTTGAGTATTTAGCATATACTGGACTTTGTCTACGAGCAAATATATTAACATGAGGTAATAGTTTTTTATGTAGAGTGTTAAGTTTTGCATCCACCTCATTAACACCTTTTTTCATAAGTTCCTCATCAGGTTCAGTATTCTTGATTTCGTCTTTATATTTTTCTAGAATAGTTTCTTTTGAATCAACTGGTGACTCTATGGTTGTTTTAATTATTATATTACCAATCTCATTTTTACTGCTTTCCAATATTGTTTTTAAGTCTAGCTGGTCTCCACAATTCATGTCTGTATTAGCCAACTTACAATTAAGTTTAATAGTACTGTTAGGCTCGAAAGCTCCCACAGTGCCTCTGAAGATATTTTGACTCATGTTTCCACACCAGCATCCTGTAGTCCATTGACCTGGTTTTGGATCATGAAGATGAAATGTTACAAAACCATTCCCAATAAAAGTAGGAGGCATTACTATTTTTTGTCCATCAGGATCTCTTAATAATATATTGACTTGATTTACTCCAGGAGAACCTGTTGTATAAATAACTGATTCATCAAGCCAGTTTACAGCAAGACTTACATGATCAGAACCTTCTGGAACATATAATGGCAGTGTTGTAAACCTATATGAATCTATTTGTTGTTTTTGATTTATGGCTGTTGTAGCTACACTTGCATCATCTGCTATCTGGTTATATATCTCAGCAAGTTCAAATGCATCAGGGCTGAAATGATACTGTCCATTGGTTTTTCTAGCTAGTTCCTGTAAAATACTACATTGCCCTCTATCCCCTAGAGCAATTGTATAAATAGGAATATCTGAAGGTAATCCTCTAAGAGGATTTCCACCCGCAGTCCACAAACCATCTGATAGAAGTATCATAGCTCTATTTGCGTTACCTGTAGCGTTAAGCATCTGGTGTCCCTGTGATATGGCCTGTTCTATATTAGTTAAATATATTGGGCTTAGCTTTTTTATTTCATTTATGGCTTCATTAATTGTTTTATGGTCTGAATGTATAGTCTTTAGTGGATATATTACTCTACTTTCTGTGGAAAAAGCAACTACTCCTATTTGGTCTGCTTCTTTCATGATTGTTATAAATGTGGCTGCATCTGTCTTAGCTGGCTCCATATATCCAAAACTTCTCATACTATCAGACTGATCAATAAGTGACGCTATACTTACACTAGACATTATAATTCCTCCTAATTATTTGATTTTTTCTTCCCAATATTTATTTATTTCCTCCACTGCTCTAAGTGGTCCTCCATCTGCCCCACGTGTTACAAAATCCACAGCTAAAAAGTTTGGTAAGTGAAACTCCCATCCTGATTTTTCATCCAAAAAAAATCTTGGATTGAATTTACATGTATTACATCTTGCTATAAGAGTGTTAAAACTATTAATAGATTTATAAGTACGTAGCTTTAATATATTCAAATACCATATTGTAGGGAAATTGTTTACTGTATATAGAGAACGATTTTTGCTTATTGGAATGCTAGCAGATTCATTTCTTTCATCATAATTACCCTTAAGACTATCTTCGCCATATTTTGTTTCTACGGAATAATCCCAGACATATGGAAGTCCATCACCTTTCTTTTCTGCAAAAACTACAAGGCGTTTGTCATTTTGAACCATCCATCCTATACTTGGCCAACCTTTATTAAGTACTGGTTCCCATGAATAACCAGTTGAACCTTTATTGACTCTATCTGCATAGAATATCATATTAGATACTCCGGCATCATCAAAAGCCCTTTGAACTAGCTTAGGGTCCAACACTCTATTTTCAAATTGAATAGTAACAACTTCTGTAGGATTATTCTTTAACCAAATACCTATTTCACGCATTGCATCCTCAAGAAATAGCCAGCTGTAACTAGACCACTTTGTTCCGTGATACATTACAATCTGATTAACACCATTTATCTTTTCTTTGTATATATCAAGCATCAACCCTCTAACTCCATAATCAAGCTGTTCTGTTAATGTAAGTTCCTGATTGCCAAGCCACCAGCCATCTAAAAAATAGGCAAAAGAATTATGGGACATGAGATAACAGTACTGGTCATATCGACGAGAAACACATAGGTGCTTATTTAATGGAGCGTATACTGGACTTGTAAAGTTTGGCGTTGTAACTATGTCCTTCCATATTACACTTCCATCGTCTTTATCTAGACAGTAACAAAATCCGTCACTAGCGGCAAAACAAACACGATTACCTATAATCATAGGTTCTCTTTCTACACCATTAGTAATATTATATTTCCATGAGAACTTAAATGGGTTAGTTCCATCTATTGTTTTAAACTCAATCCCTGTCTGATTGGTTATATCCTCTTCTAACATAGACGAATGCATATCATGTCTAATATTAAACGAAAAAACCTTTGCTTCAATATTATTAAAGGCTACATATAATTGATTACTGGCAATTGTATAACTTCTTACTGGATACCCCTTTATAGAGCACTCACATTGTACTTCCCCGTCTTTTAAGTTTAGTACATAGAGTGAGCCATTATCACACCCAACTATAATATAGTTACCTGATATTAGTGGTGATGAATGGATAGGCATATCAAAAGTTTTTCTCCAGAGACATTGGTTATTAATTATATCCATTGCATAGATTGATCCTGCAACATCCCCATAGTATGCAACATAATTAAGTATTGCTGGAACTCCTTTTACAGGATAATCTAGGTCAAAACTTGAAATAACTATTTTAGTTGCAATATCAAAGGCATAAAACCCTTTATCACTTGTTAGATAGATAATATTGTCTGATAGAACATTAGAATATATTTTCATATCCTTAGCAGATTGCAATCGTAAAATATCATAACATCCAATTTCTTTACCTGTTTCCTTATCTATTGCATATAGAAATCCTTTTGATGTGGATATATATACTTTTGAATCAAATACTACAGGAGTAGCATCTATGCTACCTTTCATTGTGTATTTCCATTTGATTTTTCCTGAATCTGTATAAAGTGCATATAAACAACATGTATTATTTCCATCACCAAAATAAACGACATCATCAACTACTACTGGTTTTGATGTTAAAAATCCATTATCTGTTTTAAATGTCCACTCTTCTTCTCCATTATCTATGTTATGAGCAGTTATTGCTCCATCAGTATCTGAGAATATGGCATATTGCTTGGACTTGTCTATATAAGAATCATTAAAAAAAATACCTAGATTATCAATATATGCACTGTTGGTTGCACGATAGACTGGAGGTAGTTCTAGAAAAACCCTAGCTTTTTTTGCCCCTGTTGGGATAGTAAAACTAACTGATTTTTGATCTAACCATTTATCCCCCTCAGTTAAATCTACTACCTTAATTACTGGTTGTCCATCAAATTCAATACCTATTGCAAAATTTCTACTAGTTGGTATTTCGTTAGGATATAGTCCAAAAAATATTAACAAGCTGTTACTATAGGATTTAGGAATTTCAAACTCAATAGTGCTTAATCTTCCCGACATTCCGTTGCCTGCTGACAATTTACAGCTATACTCTGCTGAAAGAAACTGTTCACTTGACCTTTCAACTCGCCATGATTTTGACATATCAATCCATGGATTATCCTCAAGTAAAGTTTCAAAACGGAAAAAACGCCCAAAAATAACTTGATCCTTCTTATAGATTTCATAATGTTCCTCCATCATATTCCTCCTTTTTATTATTTTAGTGTTCTTTTTAAATAATTATATCATAATTTTATATATTTTATGTTTAATTTATTAATGTTTTAATATTTTTAACATAAAAAATATTATAAAACTAATATTCTATTCCTTTCTCAGCTTTTCTACCTTCATTATAATAATGCTTTCTTTCTTCGCAAACAGTGACTAGGTCTACAGCATCCATGAGTTTTTGTGGTGCATTTCTACCTGTTATCACAACATTAGTTCTGTCAGGTCTATTTTCAAATACATTAATGCATTCTTCTACAGATATAACATCTTCTACCTTGAATCTAGTAATAGCAAATACATTATTTATTTCATCTAAGACAATAAGGTCATATTCTCCACTGTTAATCTTTTCTTTTGCTAATGACCATGCCTCTTCAATACCTTTTTTATGCTCATCAATGTCTCTGATATTAGTGAATCCTTTACCCATTTGGTACATTTCAACCCCAAGTTTTTTAAATACTTCTCTTTCACCAATCAGATTATCTGGCGATTTGATAAATTGAATAATACATACTTTCTTACCATGACCTATTGAACGGATTGCTAACCCGAACGAAGCGGTACTTTTACCTTTTCCATTACCTGTATAACACAGTACAACACCCTTTTGATTAATATTCATTGTTTTTCCTCCCATCCTTCCATAATGATATTGTTATGCCATTAGCTTTTACTTTATTTAGAATACATTCGCCTTTATTTGACGAAAGGTATCCACAAGGTTCACTAACACATGTGACACCAATTGTTTTCTCTACAAACTTTGAGCCTTCAAATAAATGCTGAATTTCCTTTATCTTCTTAATTGTAATAATGTCCATAGGAATTCTCAGAGTTCTAGCTAATTCAATTATACCCATTTCATCTTTTTTAACTTCTACAGTTGATATTCTGGATATACGTCTAATATTAATGTCTTTTTCCTTAAGTAGGGGCATAAGTTCCTTAGTTATTTCTTCTCTTGTTTTACCTCTTCTACATCCTATACCAACTGTAATATCTTTTTTACAAAGGTATGATATAGGAACATCAACATCAATCTTATTGGAATCTATAACTATTAAGCCTTTTATATTATACTTATCAATACTTGGACTGATATTATAATTGTTTATTGTAATAAATTGTTTAGGTAGATCTATATCTATACTCCTATTACTGATTATACCAACATTGTCTCCATTAACAATATGGGATGTTACTATTTTTGCATCTTCAAAATCATCTATGTAACAATTAAGTTTCATAGCTAGAATATCTACAGCCATAGTATTGTTCACATCAGAAGCCGTTGTTATAACAGGATGAGCATGTAAAAACTCAGCAAGTTCTCTTGTATACTCATTAGCACCTCCAAGATGTCCAGATAGAAGGCTGATAACATAATTACCTTGTTCATCTATAACAATAACACCTGGGTCTATAGATTTGTGTTTTATGTACGGTGCTATTAGTCTAACTACTATACCTGCTGCCATAATAAATGCTAACATATCATAGTCATCTATCAACTGCTTGATATTATCTCTTAGTGGTAATTCTATAAATTTTACATATTCATACTTGCATTTTTTATGACTGAAAACATCTATCTTAGGATTATATTCCCTTAACTTCTCTGCAAGTTGTAAACCACCATGAGTTAGTGTTATTAATGCTATCTTCAATATATTACCACCTTTCTTTAATTAAATCACCAGTTACTATATCTATTGTTAGGAATTATTGTAATTACTTTAGTTTATTTATTCTATGGTACCTTTTCCTTTAATATAGTCAATTATGTGATCCATATCAAAAAATACTTTTGGATAATCTATTTTGGGTCTACCTATAATAATAACTTTTACATTACATTCATCTGCCCCTTGGAGTTTTTCTTGTATCATTCCCCTACTACCGCTTTCCTTTGTAACCATTATTTTACAGTTAATGCTATTCATTATTGCTACATTCAGCTCTTTGGAAAAAGGTCCTTTCATAGCAATAATCTGGTCTGGTAATACATGAAGTCTTTCCAGTTTTTCTATATTACCTGATTGTGGTAATACTCTTATATATGCTCTATTTTTATCTTTGATCTCATGTATGATATGTTCTACATCTTTACTACCAGTAGTTATCAGCACATTTCCTTGTAATCTATCAATAGTCTTTCCTGCTTCTTCATAAGAATAACAGTAAATATACTTACCTTCATGTTTTTCTATCAAGGGCCGCTCATAGCGGACATATTCAATATCTATAGCTTTACAAGCTTTTATTGCATTCTCTGATACTTGTTTAGCATATGGGTGAGTTGCATCAATAACTATACTTATTCCTTTATGAATACAATACTCTCCAAGTTCAATATCATTCATTTTACCATATATTATGTTACCATCATAACTTTTGCTCGCCACTTTTTTTCCATATTCAGTAGCACAACTTAAAATTATATCCTTTGTAAAACTTGCAATATTGTTGGTAATTATTATACTATCACTTGTGCCACCTAATATTAGAATCATATATTATACCCTCTTGATGTTACCATGAATTCATTTATCCATTTTGTCTGCTTATTACCTATGATAATAGTACAAAACATATCTACTTCTTTCGTATTAATATGTGCCAAATCAGTTCGAACTATATTCTGTTTATCTCTATAAGCCATCCTTACAATACCAACTGGAGTATTATCATCTCTCTCTTTTCTTATAATATTTAATGCTTCGTCTAGATAATCTAGTCTCTTGGAACTTCTAGGATTATATAATGCTATAACAAAATCTCCCCTAGATGCAAGTTCAACTCTCTTAAGTATTTTTTCATAAGGCGTCATGTAATCACTAAGACTTATTGTACAAAAATCTTCTACAATAGGTGCACCAAGCAAAGCTCCACAGGATATAGCCGCTGTAACACCAGATACCACTTCTACATCTATATCATTTTCCAGTTTCTTAATGTGCACAAGTTCTATTAGTAATCCAGCCATACCATATAATCCACCGTCACCACTACAGACTATCCCTACTGTCTTACCTTGTATAGCTTCCTCTATAGCCATTTCACAACGGTCAATTTCTTTTCCCATGCCTTTACTTATGATCTTTTTATCCTCTAATAAATCTTTTACCTGTTCTACATAAACCTTATATCCTGCAATAACATCACAGGACTTAATAACTTCTACCGCTTTTACTGTCATATTCTCTAATTGCCCCGGTCCAATACCAATAACAAAAATCTGCCCTCTCATCTTATCTCTCCTCACTACTCACTGCTGTTCTATACATATGACTGAAACCTTTATCATATAATTTTGATAGAGAATATTTATCTGACATAAAGTCACCTATTAGAATCTGAGCAAATCTAGTTATAGATGCTTCTTCTACCTTCTTCTCAATATCTTCAAGAGTTCCTCTAACTATCTTTTCATCATCCCAAGTAGCTTTATAAACTACTGCTACAGGTGTTTTTGCATCATAACTCTTTCTTAATTTCTTCATTACTTCACTAATGGATTGAACTGATAAAAATATAGCCATTGAAGCTCTATGCTTAGCCAATTCTTCTAACTGTCCACCTTCACCATGACCAGTTCTACCTGGTAATCTAGTAATAATAATCGTCTGGGAAACATTAGGTAATGTAAATTCCTCTTTTAATCTAGAAGCAGCAGCCACAAAAGAACTTACCCCTGGTATCACATCAAACTCAATCTTATGTTCAATCAATCTATCCATCTGCTCTCTGATTGCTCCATATATGGATGGGTCACCTGTATGCAGTCTAACAACCTTCTTATTGTTCTTTTCCATCTCTACCATTACTTTAATAACCTCATCCAAATCCATCTTGGCACTATTATAGATAATAACGTCTTCCTTACAATAAGTATCAATCAACTTAGGATTCACCAAAGACCCTGCATATATAACACAATCAGCCTCTTGTAAAGCCTTCATCCCCTTAACCGTAATTAACTCAACATCTCCTGGTCCTGCTCCTACGAATAAAATCATAATGCATACTCCTTTATTTTTTTTATTTGATTAGAAAATCTTAGTAATATTTATTGTAACGAACTTAGTTTTTCTTCAAATATTTAATGTGAGCTGTTTTGTATATATATACTCAGCTACGGCAATTTTGCAGAAATAACATAAATCGGATTATTAGCTTTCATCATCCATCCACCTAACTGATGCCCCTTAGCCACCTGAACCAATGCAACATCAATATCCATGAATCTACCCTCTAAGGCACTAAGAATCTTATATGTACTATCCAACAATATAGTATTAGCAACAAACACTCCACCTGACTTAAGATGTTTCAGAACGAAATCAATAATATCATTAATCTTCCTGCTCCCACCTCCTAGAAAAATACTATCATAATATTTTCTAGGTATATCCTCTGGTGCTGATCCTTCAACTATCTGGGCATTTTCAATTCCAAACTTTTGAACATTTTTTTCAGTCAACTTGACAGCTTCTATTTTCTGATCAATAGCAGTAACTTCACCTTCACTACATATCAACCCACACTCAACAGTTATACTGCCTGTACCACAACCAATATCTAAAACATGAGAATTAGAATTAAGTCTAAGCTTAGATATAGTTATGGCTCTTACCTCTGATTTTGTCATCGGTACTTTATCTCTAATAAATTCATCATCTTCAATACCAAACATGTACTTTTTATTATTCTTCATTTTCAATCACCACCACACACAGCACAGAAAAATCCTGCTTCATAATATTCTCTGGGACATCTATAGTAATCTTTTCATCCTCATATGAAAGATTTTCTCCAACAATCATTGTAACCTTTGAAAGTCTTTTATCTATTAACTCTTTAGCAATGCAACTTGGAGAATTCTTCTTGTCAGTTAATAAAAAGATACCTTTTCTACCTTTTAGAATATCTATCCAATTTATTTCTCTTCCATGTAAACTATATAATCCATAGTCCTTATAACTCTTACCAATTCTACTGAACAAATATTGGTAAGAACTTATTCCCGGTATTACATCAATGCATTCCTTACCTATCTTACTCTGAAGATAATCTAATAAACTGTAGAACCCTGTATCTCCTGAAACAATGACTGCTATCTTTTTTTCATTTTTATTATCATTTATATAATCACACATACCTTGAAGATTAGAATCATATGTAAATACTTCCTTCTTATAGGAAGCAAAAATCTCTAAATTCCTCTTTCCTCCAACAAGTACATCACATTCCTCTATAATTCTATAGGCTATTGGAAGAATATAATCTCTATTACCTGGACCAATACCAACCACATTTACTTTATTCATCCATAATCTCTCCTATAATAGATTGAACTTTATCACTTATGGCTAATAACTCTGTCATGCTGAAGTATAGTACACCTATATCTAAATTACCATAAATATAACTTTCACAATTAGCAGCTGCCTTGTTAGCCAGTACTGTAAATACTTCTTCCATACCTGTTCTTTTAATAATCTTAGTCGCTTCATCAGTGGTAGTACAATCCATGATACTTATAAGGTCTTCTTGTTTCATACCCATTACACCTAAGTAGGCAGTCAAGATTTCCATTCTTGTGGAACTGACTCTGCTATGAGTATAATATATACCCCCTGCTGGTTTGATTAATTTTCCTATATGTCCAGCAATAATTATTTTCCCAAATCCTAACCTACTACACTCTTCTAATGCAAACCCTATATAATTACTCATCTTAACCATACAGATATTATCTATACTACAGTACTCCATAAATAATTTTTCCCCAATATTACCAGGAACTAATATCACATATTTTTTATTCTTCTTATGAGCCATTTTAAGTTCAATTGCTATAGTCTCTTTTAACGCATCTTCTGACATAGGCTCTACTATTCCTGTAGTTCCAAGTACAGATAAACCACCTATGATCCCTAACTTGGGATTAAATGTTTTCTTAGCTAATTCTTCTCCCTTAGGAAGACTAATAATAACATCTACACCAGTACCTTTTTCAAAGATAGCTTCTACTGATTCTCTTATCATTCTTAGTGGAGTGGGATTAATGGCATAATGATTAACAGGTATCTGTAGACCTTCTTTTGTAACTTTACCGACTCCCTTACCTCCAGTAATATTGATTTTATCATCCTCTCTCAATACTACTTCTGCAAATACTTCAACACCATTAGTGATATCTGGATCATCACCAGAATCTTTTATTATACAACATGATGCTTTTCTTTCATTATATTGGCATTTATGTACATCAAGATTTAACTCCCATCCTTTTGGTGTATTAATCTTGACTGATTCTACAATCATTTGGTTTTTCAACATATATGCTGAGGCTTTTGTTGCGGCAGCGGCACAAGACCCAGTTGTATAACCTGTCCTTAGTTTTTTGCACCCTTTGTAAACATACCTACTGTTTTCCAACTTTTTTCACCGCTTCTCTTAATACAGCGTTAATTATTGCAACTGCAATAGTACTTCCACCTTTTCTTCCCTTTGTTATTATTGATGGAATATCTTCATCCCATAGGGCATCCTTAGATTCACAAGCTCCAACAAATCCTACTGGAACCCCGATAACTGCTTCTACTGTATCTAATTCATTCTTGTTTTTCTCATCTATAAGACGAAATAGTGCAGTTGGGGCGTTCCCTACAGCAAATACTTTATCCCCTGGCATCTTAAGTGCTAGATCAACAGCTGCCATAGAACGTGTAATACCTTGTTCTTTGGAATTTCTATAGGCTTCGTCAGAACCTACTAAACATTCAATATTTATACCTAATTGTTCTGTTAGTTTTTTGCTAATACCTGCTTTTATCATCTGTGTATCGGTAATGATTGTACACCCTTTTTCAAAAGCTTCTAATATGATATTTTCAACTTGTTCTTTAAATAATAATATATCTTCATAAATGAAATCTGTAGTTGTATGAATAACCCTTTGCATTATACTAAGTCTTAATGGTGAAAGGTCTGTATTCTTCATACTATCATATATAATCCTAAAACTCTCTTCTTCTATTTTTCTTGGGTTAGATATAAAATCATGCATTATTTATCTCCTTTTTCTTTTTACGGTTAATGCAGTATCTAAAAACTTCTCTGGTATAGTAGGTTCAGTAGGAAAATAGATATGTGGATACATACCATATACATTCTTATATAGTTTACCACAATGCCATCTCTTATCCTTCTTAGAACCTGTAATATATGTAAGTTCAGCTGTTCTATCAACTACTGACCTATGAAATTCATGTGCTCTGAATACTGTTTCTTTATTGAATATAGGAGTATCATTATCAGCTTTTACAGAAACATAGCCAAAGTTTTGGAGTCTTTTCTTCATATATGCTCCACCTTGAAATATTCCTACCATCTTGTACGTTTCATTTTCTAGGTTGGTTATAGTCTCATGAAGATACATATAGCCTCCGCATTCTGCATATATAGGTACATTTTCATCAGCTTTCTTTTTAATATCTTCCATTAGACTAATATTACTTGACAGCTCTTTCGCAAATACTTCTGGATAACCACCTACTAAATATATTCCATCACATTCATTAGGTAATTTATCATCTTTTAGGGGGCTGAAATAGTGAATTATCGCTCCTGATTCTTTTAACATCTCTATATTCTCATTGTAATGAAATGAAAATGCTTTGTCTTTCGCTACTGCAATATGTACATGGTATTGCTTACTTGTTGTACCTCTATTAATATCTTCTAATGATTCTACACTTCCTGCTATTTCAATTAACTTATCAATATCAATAGTATCAGCAATGGTATTTCCAAGTCTATCAATCTTAGATTTTATATTACTTATTTCACTACTTTGAATTAGTCCTAGATGTCTACTTTTTAGCTTAACTTCATCTAGTTTTGGCAGATATCCTATTACTGGAACATCAGTATTTATTTCAATAGTTTCTTTCAATATTTCATAATGTCTTTCTGACATTGGAAGATTAATTATAACCCCTTTTATAGGAATATCTCTAAAAGTCTTCATACCGTGAACTAGTGCTGCTGCACTTGTTGACATTCCTTTTACATTCATGACTAATATTACTGGTGATTTCAATATATGGGATATATGAGCTGTACTTCCAAGCATAGGCTCACTGCCATACCCATCATACAATCCCATTACACCCTCAATTATACTTATATCTGCATCATTATTATATTTATCAAATAGATATCTGTTAACATTATCTTTCAAGAGCCACCCATCTAGGTTAATGCTGGGTCTTCCAGTTACAGATTTATGAAATCCTGGGTCTATGTAGTCAGGTCCTACTTTATATGGTTGTACTTTTAACCCCCTTTTACATAATGCAGCCATTAATGCTATTGTAAGAGTGGTTTTACCTGTCCCACTATGTGGTGCTGATATAATTAATCTAGGGTTTGCCTTAGCACTCATTGGTTATTCACTGATTCCTTCAAGTGGTTAAGATAGATTTTTCTAATAGCTTCATTACCGCCTAATCCTTTAGTTATTGCCTTAACCTCTATACCGTTAGCAAATAATATGTTCTTCCATGAATCTTCTTCATCACCTGCCATATCATTGTGTGCATGATCTCCTGCAACTACCAAGAACGGAATTAGAACAGCTTTACTATATTTACCCTTTTTCAACCTTTTGATAACTGGTTCTATACCATCTTCTATAGTTCCTATAAATACTGGTAATTCCTCATTTTCAAGAAGATATTGCAAATAGTAATAACTAGTATTCGCATAGTGCTCAGTACCATGACCCAGTAATACAACTGCTTCATTAGGTTCTACCTTAGGAATATAAGTTTTTAACGCTTCTATAACCTCTCTATAATCACTTTTATTATATAGTAATGGTTGTGAAAGTGAAATATGTACATTCTTGTTATGATTCATCCTACTTACTATGGTTCTTATCTTGTCATATTCAAAACCTGGTATTATGTGGGTTGGTTGAACAATTATGTGTTCAAACTCTTCTATTAATTTTTTTAAGGCTTCCTCTGGTGTATCAATATTAATACCTTCTTTTTTCAACTTTTTAATGATTATATTAGATGTAAATGCACGTACTACCTTATAATCAGTAAAAGTATCTTCTATCAATTTTTCTATAGGTTCTATCTGTTCTTTTCTTGCATTTTCATAACTACTTCCAAAACTTACAACCAATATCGCTTTTTTCTTCTCCACAACAACTGCCTCCTTTTAATTCCACTTAATTATATTGACCTTAAACATCTATACACCCATTGCAATAAGTTCAAATTAGTTACTTTAATTTAACTTAAATATAATAAAAACTCTTACCTACAACGAGATAAGAGCATGATATACAACATTTTTAATAATATAATAAATAGTTACACCCTCTGTCCCTCGCAAAGTTTTTACGTAAAATAACGTAAGTGTATATGATTAAATAGGTACTCTGACTTCAATAACTTCCATAGTATAACAGAAATCATTTACACAGTGGCGTGACCGTTCAGGATTCCAACCTGATTCCCTTCGAAGATTTTAAAAATATCCTCAAACATACATTGCTACCTAATCATTATTCAATTTAATCTTATAATAAATCATCTGTAGCTCTATGTCAATAAAACATTATTTAAATTATTTAGCCAAGTTAGAAAAGCATACTGTATGGCTTTATCATAATCTTATATATAATCATAAAATGGTAATTCTAACTCTAAATCACATTGACATTACTATAAAACTATGATACTATTTTTTTAAAATTTGATAGTTATTTAAGGGTGCTTTATAATGTTAATTAAGAAAATTTCAACATTATAAGATAATAGGGAATGAGGTGCAAATCCTCTACAGCCCCCGCTACTGTAAGTAGGGATGAAATCTTAGATATATCACTGGGAAACTAGGAAGATTAAGATAGTAAATTGAGCTACGAGTCAGGAAACCTGCCTTTAAAATCCATGTAACTAACTTCGGTGGGAAGATACGATTACATTAATTAATTAATAATTTTACCTATGATAAACTTATTTAATTTGTTAATATAACTTACAACTGTTAGTTGTGAGTTTTTTTATTAATACTATCTATACAAACCGTTAGCTATTTTATTTTCATGGAAAATCAACCTTTAAAAGCTATTGAATTATATAAAGATACTATATGAAAAGAATTTAGGAGGACTTAATAATGAAAAATATGAAACGTGTTGCTATTTTATTGATTTTTATATTCACTGTTACTTCATTTAGTGGATGTTCAATATCTCGGGATTCATTAAAAACTGCTACTACTACATACAACACTGAGAAAACTACTAATGAAAATAAAGATTCAGAAAAAGACTCTCCCAACAAAATATCAGAAGAATTGCCTGAATTTATTATTGAAGATACTGATAAAACTATTACATATTTAAACCCAATGGGTAATGAACAAATAATTACTAAGAATCCAAAAAAAGTTGTTGTACTTATGAACTCTATTCTAGATATCTGGTATCTAGCAGGTGGTGAAGCCATTGCTAGAGTAAGCGGTAAAACTAATGTTCCTGAAGGTGCTAAGGATATAGAACAGGTTGGAAAAGTTAATGCACCTAGCGTTGAAAAAATATTATCTCTAGAGCCTGACCTAGTTATACTAAGCTCAACTAGAAGTCAACACGTAGAAATGGAAGATATTTTAAAAAGCAATAATATAGAATGCGCATATGTTGATGTTAGTAATAATCCTTACAATAGATTTAATGATACACTAAGATTATTTACCAAGATTACTGGTAGAGATGATATTTACGATTCAGAAGTAAAAACTATTAAGGAAAATGTAAATAAAATCTGTGAAAAAGCAAAAAAAGAAGCGCAACCTAATGTATTTATTTTATTTGGTTCTTCAAAATATGTAAAAGCAGAACTTTCAATAGGTCTAGTAGGAAACATGTTAGAAATGCTTGGAGCTAACAATATAATTACTGATTCACCAGTTGAAAATAGTTCAAAAGTAGATTTTAGTTTGGAAAAAATAATTGAAAAGGACCCTGATATAATATTAGTCGTTCCTATGGGTGATCTTGAAAAAGTTAAAACTCGTATAAAAGATGACCTAGAATCAAATGAAGCATGGGCGACACTCACAGCAGTTAAAGAAGGTAATGTACATTATCTTCCACCAGAATTATTCCATTACAAACCTAACGCAAGATATCCTGAAGCATTTGAATATTTAGCTAAAATATTATATCCTCAGGTATTTAAATAATGAACGAATTTAAAAACAGACATTCTTATAAGATTACCATACTAATCATCTTGTTAATTGTTACTTTCATATCATTTCTTTTTAGTATTAGTTTAGGTGCTTTTAAGATATCAGTTCCAGAAATATTAAAAGCTATATTTATTGATGAAACAGGCGTCAATAGAAATATCATATGTAAAGTAAGAGTTCCCAGGTCACTTGTAGCTGGAACTGTTGGTATATGTTTGTCTTTGGCTGGAGGCATCTTACAGGGGGTAATGAGAAACCCCCTAGCCTCACCTAATACTATTGGTGTATCCTCTGGGGCAGGACTAGGTGCAGTTTTTATTCTTGTCGTCTTTCCTGATTATGATTTCCTTGTTACACCAATTGCTTTTGCTTTTGCATTATTTACTACTATGTTAATATACATACTTTCTTGGAAGAATGGTATTAAGCCACTTAGAATGATATTAGCAGGTATAGCTGTATCCTCATTCTTGGGGGCTTTTATTAATACTATACTTATCTTCTATCCAGATAGAGTACAAAATGCATTAGGATTCATGGTAGGTAGTTTAGCTGCTAAGACTTGGAAAGACTTCTATGCTCTATGGCCTTATGCACTATTTGGATTAATAATAGCTTTTATATTATCTAAGAAGTTGAATATATTGATGCTTGGTGATGAGATAGCCACCGGACTAGGATTGAAAATTGAGAACGCAAGAAAAGTCTTTATTGCTTTAGCTTCACTACTAGCAGCCAGCTCAGCAAGTAATGTTGGATTGTTAGGTTTTGTAGGATTGATTGTACCTCATATAACCAGACTTATAATCGGTTCTGACTATAGATATCTATTTCCTGCAAGTGCTTTACTGGGAGCATCTTTGATGATGTTCTGTGATACAATTGCAAGAATAGTTATGGACCCTGTAGAAATACCTGTAGGTATTGTTATGTCAATGCTTGGCGCACCATTTTTTATATTCCTATTGAGAGGCGGGTTGAAAAATCGTGTTAAGAACTAATTCAGTAACTATTAATTATGGCAAAAACAATATAATCGATAACCTTTCTTTGAACATAAAAAAAGGTTCCATAAACACGTTGATTGGTACAAATGGTTGCGGTAAATCAACTTTATTAAAGGCATTATCAAGAAATCTAAAGCCTAAATATGGTGATGTATACCTTAATGGTAATTCAATCTTTCAGATGGATACCAAGTTATTGGCGAAAGAAATGTCCATATTACCTCAATCTCCTAATGCACCTGATGATTTCACAGTCTTTGACCTTGTTAGTTATGGGAGATATCCACATCTTGATTGGACTGCCAAACTTCATAAAGAAGACATTGATATAATTAACTGGGCTATAGAACTGACTAAGATGGAACACCTAAAAGATAGACAAGTTACCACTCTATCTGGTGGAGAACGTCAAAGAGCATGGATTGCAATGGCTCTATGTCAAAAACCTAATATACTACTATTGGATGAGCCTACTACATATCTGGATATCAATCATCAATTTGAAGTATTAGAATTGGTTAGAAATCTTAATCATAAAATGAAATTAACTATTGTCATGGTTTTACATGACCTTAATCAAGCTGCTAGATATTCTGATAAAATTATTGTCATCAAAGATGGAGACATATATAAGCAAGGTAATCCTAAGAGTATAATTACTAAGGAAATTCTCCATGATGTTTTTAACCTTGATGTTAGGATATTAATGGACGATTATAATGATTGCCCTTTCTTCATTCCATTAATGCATTCTAATAGATATAAAAATCCTTGGAAAAATATATCTGTCTAAAGGAAAAGATTATATCATTTCAGATATTATCTTCAACGTCACTCAGGTTATAGGTCTTTCCAATGATGATGAAGTCTCCACACAATTTCGCTCATTTAAGCAGATGGTAGAACGTCTCAATCGAACCTTCAAAGCTACTTATCTTTGTACCTGTGGTTATGTTAGCTATGATGGTGCCAATTATGCTGTTTCATTGTGGGTTGCCTCTGTTCTTAGATTTGAGCCAGAGGTCTAAACATACAGTCGTCGAAATGTTAATTTCGATTCACCTTTGATAGCACATGATAAGCAATGCTACAATGCATTGAAAACGACGGGATAATTCTATCTGTTCTTGAGTTTTCGCGGTCGGTAGAATCGGATGATACCTCCTGAAATACATACTGCAAATTTTATATTTATTATTAAATGGATTTATTTTATAAAAAAATCCCCAACCCCTTATTTATAAGGAATTGAGGATATTTAAAAATGTATAATTTGATTTATTTTATAAAGTAAAATCTATTGACATGAACAGATTATCCAGTGTTTAAAGTGAGACATAGATAAGATAACAGCATACTCTAGTGTATAGTACCGTTTCAAAATTATCCTAAATAAAATATTCTACTCCAGACTTAAATATCATTTGATCTTTTTTACCAATTATATTCTTTGCAACATTGGTTCCAATACGTTCTGAATGTCCCATCTTTCCAAGCACTCTACCATCTGGACTAGTTATACCTTCAATAGCGTATAATGAACCATTTGGATTAAATCTAATATCCATTGTTGGATTACCATCAAAATCTACGTATTGTGTAGCTACTTGACCATTATCAAATAGTTTTTTAGCTATAGCTTCATTCACTATAAATCTACCTTCACCATGTGATACAGGTATAGCATGTATGTCACCAACATTTACATTAGCTAACCAAGGTGATTTATTTGATATTATTTTGGTATTGACCATACAAGATATATGTCTACCTATTGTGTTATAAGTAAGAGTTGGGTCATCATTAGTTAATTCCCTGATGTCTCCATATGGTACAAGTCCAAGCTTGATAAGTGATTGGAAGCCGTTACATATACCAAGCATAAGTCCATCTCTGTTCTGTAATAATTCAAGTACAGCATTCTTGATGTATTCATTTCTAAATACAGTTGCAATAAATTTACCTGACCCTTCTGGTTCATCTCCTGCACTAAAACCACCAGGAATCATAACCATTTGACTATTATTAATCTTGTCAGTCATTACTTTTATAGATTCTTTTATGTCTTTTGATGTTAGATTCTTGAACACAAACATATCTACGTCTGCTCCTGCTTGTTCAAAAGCTTTTGCTGAATCATATTCACAATTAGTCCCAGGGAATACAGGGATGAATACTTTTGGTCTAGCTATTTTATTTTTACAAGTATATACTTTGTTTTCTTTGTACAATTGGTCTTTTACATCATTAGTCTCTTTTGTTTTAGTTGGATATACGTCTTCCAATGTATTTGTCCATGTATCAATAATCTCATCAATATTTATTACTTCATTTTTATATCTAATAGCTGTTTCTGATGTTGTATTACCTATTTGAATATAATTAAGTCCATCTAGTATCTCATTATATTTTATGTTACCATCAATTTCTATCAGTATACTACCATAATCTCTTGAATATAGATTCTCTGCAGTAATTGAGTCGTTAATACTTACTCCTATTTTATTACCCATAGCCATCTTGGATATAGCTTCTACTAATCCACCATAACCAACTGTATGAGCTGATAGTATTTTACCATCTGTAATAAGTTCATGTATTTTAGAATAATTTTTCTTAAGCTCTTCAAAATCAGGCAAATCATAGGAATCTCTTGATAATGGTATATATATAAGGTTACTATCTGCCTTTTTAAGTTCTGGTGATATTACTTTATTAACATTTACTACATCTACTGCAAATGATACTAATGTAGGAGGAACATCTATGTCATTAAAAGTCCCTGACATACTGTCTTTACCACCTATTGAAGGAAGGTTTAATATCTCTTGAACATGATAAGCTCCGAGTAAAGCACTAAAAGGCTCTCCCCACCTACTACTATCTTTACCAAGACGTTTGAAATATTCTTGGAAAGTGAATCTGATCTTCTTGTAATCTCCACCTGTAGCAACAATCTTAGCTATTGATTCTACAATAGAATATACGGAACCATGATAAGGACTCCATGACATAAGGTATGGATTATAACCATAACTCATGACAGTTCCTGTAGATGTATCCCCTTCTAGTAATGGTATCTTGGCAACCATTGTTTCAGTAGGAGTTAGCTGATATTTACCCCCATAAGGCATAAATACACTACAAGCTCCGATGGAACTATCAAATTTTTCTACTAATCCCTTTTGGGATGCAACATTGATATCTCCCATTATATCAAGCCATTTATCTTTAACTGTATCTTCTTTTTCTTCTTTTTGAACAAAATAATTATTTTCTTGTATTGGTGATAGAACATGTACATCTGTTGTTGCTTTTGCTCCATTGGTATCTAAGAAATCTCTACTGATATCTACAATACTGTTTCCGTTCCAATTCATCACTAATCTTTTTTCTTTTGTTACATTGGCAACAACAACAGCTTCCAAGTTTTCTTTATTAGCACAAGCAATGAACTCATTAACGGAATTTTTATCAACAACTACAGCCATTCTTTCTTGTGACTCTGATATAGCAAGTTCTGTTCCATCAAGACCTGCATATTTTTTAGGAACTTTGTCCAGGTCGATAATAAGACCATCTGCTAATTCACCTATAGCAACTGATACTCCACCTGCTCCAAAATCATTACATTTTTTTATCATATTGCTTACTTTTTTGTCTCTAAACAAACGTTGAATCTTTCTTTCTGTTGGTGGATTTCCTTTTTGTACTTCAGCACCACAAGTATGGATGGAATCTTCAGTATGCTCTTTTGATGAACCTGTTGCTCCACCACAACCATCTCTACCAGTTCTTCCACCTAATAGTATTATTATATCTCCTTCATCAGAAGTCTCTCTTATAACATTTTCTCTTGGAGCTGCTGCAATGACAGCACCTATTTCCATGTGTTTTGCAACATAATTAGGATGATATATTTCATGAACCTTACCAGTTGCAAGTCCTATCTGATTACCGTAAGAGCTATAACCATGAGAACTTTCTGATGCTATTTTTTTCTGCGATAATTTCCCGGGTAATGTTTTGTCAAGTGAAGTCCTTGGATCTCCTGAACCTGTAACCCTCATTGCTTGATAAACATATGAACGTCCTGACAATGGGTCTCTGATTGCTCCTCCAAGACAAGTTGCGGCTCCACCAAATGGTTCAATCTCTGTTGGATGGTTATGAGTTTCATTTTTGAACATAATCAGCCATTCTTCATCTTTACCATCAACATCTACATCTACCACAATACTACAAGCATTGATTTCCTCAGATACTTCTAAATCATCTAAGAGTCCATCTCCTCTTAGCTTTTTCATTGCAAGTAATGCTATGTCCATAAGGCAAACATCTTTTTTATCTGCTTTATCTCCTAACACTGCTTTTCTATCTTCTAAATATTTTTTATATGTTGTTTCTACAGGCTTATTATATTTACCATCTTCAAAAGTAACATTCTCAATAGCTGTCAAGAATGTTGTATGTCTACAATGATCTGACCAATAAGTATCTAGAACTCTGATCTCTGTTATTGTTGGATTTCTTTTTTCTACCTCAGCAAAATATTCCCTAGTAAATAATAAGTCATCGATACTCATAGCTAGTCCTAATTGTTTCCATAATTCCCCTATCTGCTCTTTATTCATTGTTATGAATCCATCTATATAAGGAACAGTCTTTGGGATATCAAATTCCAAGTCTAGAGTTTCTGGTTTATCAAGTTGTGCTTCTCTTGAGTCAACTGGATTGATGCAATATTTTTTTACTCTTGATAAATCTTTATCACTAATATTTCCTTGTAGAACAATTACTTTTGCTACTCTAACTACAGGACTTTCGTCTGCATTTAGTATTTTGATACAACTGGCAGCTTGGTCTGCTCTCTGGTCATATTGTCCAGGGAGATATTCTACTGCAAAAGCTGTCTCTTCGTTATTAAGGTTCATTACCTCTTGGGATAATATATCTACTTGTGGCTCTGAAAATATGGTATTCAAGGCACTTTTATAAGCTTCATCTGTTACATGGGCTACATCATAGCGATTTACTATTCTTACATTATCTAAACTATCTAAAGACAAATTGTTTCTAAGATCATTAAGTAAATGTTTTGCTTCTGTATTACATCCGATTTTTTTCTCAACGAAAACTCTTCTAATTGTATTCATAATAACCTCCTACGGTTTCTATTTACATTATAATAATACCATGCTATGATTATTAAGTAAAATTAATAATACTAATATCACTTATAAGGAGAATTAATAAATGAATATTAATCTGGAGCTTTACAAAGTTTTTTATTATGTTGCTACTACTTTAAGCTTTTCTGAAGCATCTACTAAGCTCTTTATTTCTCAATCGGCAGTTAGTCAATCCATTAAAACTCTTGAAAAGAATCTTAATACAACTTTGTTTAATCGCAATACCAAGAGGGTGACTCTTACTCATGAAGGGAGTCTTTTGTTACAGCATATTGAGCCGGCTATCAATTTAATTCATAATGGTGAAAATAACATTATGGAGACAAGGAGTCTTAATCAAGGGAAGATTCATATAGGTGCTAGTGATACTATTTGTAAATATATCCTTTTACCTTATTTTAAGAAATTCCATTCGGTTTATCCTAATATTCATTTGCAGGTTACTAATAGGACATCAATTAAATGTGTTGATTTGTTAAAACAAGGTAATGTGGATTTTATTGTTACTAATCTTCCTAATAGGAGTATTGGCGGTTCTTTGGAGGTTAAGGAGTTTTATAAGTTTAATGATATTTTTATTGGAGGGAATGATTTTATAGAACTTAAGGATAAAAGGGTGTCTTTGAAAGAATTGATCAAGTATCCTTTGTTGATGTTGGAGAAGAATACTACAACTAGCCAGTATATTAATGAGGTTTTTGAGTCTAAGGGGCTTGTTTTGTCTCCTGAGATAGAGCTTACTAGTATTGATTTACTAGTGGAGTTGGCTAAGATTAATCTTGGGATTTCTTTGGTGCCGGATTATTGTATGGATGAGGAGTTATTGAAGGATGTTTTTGAGATAAAGACTAGGGAAGTGTTGAGTGACAGGAGTCTTGGGATAGTTAGTAAGAAGAATATTCCTTTGTCGATTGCGGGGAGGAAGTTTGTTGATTTTATTTTAGAGTAGCTGGGGGTGGTAATAGATGGTACAAATGGGTCAGGGTATAAGGGATTAGAATAACTTGCCTTACTCTGGGAAGCGATCGGTCTGCGTTATTCTAATTCCTTATACCTTTCGGACGACCTGTTGTTTAATGGGTTTGTGTGTTCATTTTTTCATAGATAATCTCAGAAGCAGTATTGACTATCTTTTTGTCCATTTCTACAAATTGGTTACTAATAATTAATTTTAGTTTATCCATTACCAAGTAATAGATAGCCCCCTCATCCAAGTCTTCAAAGTTCAATTCATATTTGTCTGCAAAATCATCTAAATTGTATTTTTCTCCAAACCATTCTATTATTTTGTTGATGTCATTATCTCTATTAGTTATTTTATTTGACTCGTTGCCAATTCTTTTTGCGCTGTTTATTGCTACTATGACAAATGCTATACCTATTGCTAGTAGTAAGCCAGAGAATAAATATTTGTTGCTAAAGTTGATTACTATAACTTCCAATAAAGATAGGATACTTACTACTACGAGGGCCGCACCGATTACTCCAAATGTATAGACACTTGATTTTAGGTCTTTTAAGGCTGTATCGTCATTATAGTTTTCTGTTTCATACTCATTGGTTATTTCTTCTTCTTCATCATCTTCTTCGTTTTCTTGTTCCTTTTTTTCTTCTGCTTTTGTAAGCATGTAACCTTTTAGAAATTTTATTGATTCTTCTAGTTCTTTTTCGGTGACAAAGATAGCATAGTAGTATTGATCTTCTTCCTCTCCATCTTCGTCTTGGATTTTTTCGTATTTTACATTTTTTATGCCGCTGTATTCTAGATATTCTTTTACTTGAATAATTTGTTCTTCCTCAGTTGTCTTTATTAATGGCTTCCACTCAATAATATCTTCTAAGCTGTCCACTAGCTCAATTTTACAATCAGCACATAGTTTGACACCTTCTTCATATTCACATTTACATTTTGGACACCATGGCATATATTGTTCCTCCTACTCTTTTAATTATTGTTCTAATGTTATTATACTAGAGGCTTGTTTACCTATCAATAAAAAAAAATTAGTTTGTAAAAATAATTCAATTATTTTCCAATTTGTTATAGAAAAAAAAATATTTTGTGTTAGAATTAGATTGTTAGGAGGGTATAACTGTTATAATATTAAAACATAATGGTTATAATGAAATTTATATCTAGGAGGGAACAAATATGAATATGAGATGGAATCTCGACAAACTTTACACTTCTTTTGAGTGTGAGGAATTAAAAAATGACTTTCAGCTTGTAGATAAACTAATAAAAGACACTACAGATTTTGTAAATACTAATTTTACAAATACTGATAATGCTAAAGATAAGCTTGAAAAAATTCTGGAAAACAAAAATAATATAGAGCATTGTATAAGCAGATTATATGATTATGGTTATTTAACTTATAGTGTTGATACTAAAAATGTAACAGCTCTAAAACAAATGGAAAGAGTAGAGAGTTATCTTCCTAAACTAACTATTATTGATGTTAAGTTTCAAAAATGGATTAGTGATTTAGATAATCTTGATGAAATAATTGCTTCATCGGATATGTTAAAAGAACATGAATTCATTATCAAAAGCAGCAAAAAATTATCAAAGTATTTATTGAGTGATGCAGAAGAGCATTTAATAGCCCAGATGCAGAATACAGGTTCTAATGCTTGGGCTAAGTTACAAGATACTGTTACATCTTCATTATTGGTTGATTATGAAGATGAGAAATTACCATTGACAGTTATTAGAAATTATGCTTATGACCCATCAGCTGAAAAAAGGAAAAAAGCTTATGAAGCTGAGTTAAAGGCATATGAAAAGATTGACCAGTCTTCAGCAGCTTGTCTTAATGCGATTAAGGGAGAAGTTATCACTATAGCTAAAAAAAGAGGTTATGAGTCTCCTCTTGATATGACACTTGTTGGTGCAAGAATGGATAAAGAAACTCTAGATGCTATGATGACAGCTATAAAAGAATATTTACCTCATTTCCATAAATATCTTAAGAAAAAAGCTAAGATGCTTGGACATGAAGGTTCTCTTCCATTCTATGACTTATTCGCTCCAGTAGGTGAAGTTGATATGTCATATACATTTGAAGAAGCAAGAGATTTTATTGTTAAAAACTTCAGCTCTTTCAGTAATAAGCTTGGTAACTTTGCTGATAATGCATTTGAAAACAGATGGATTGATGCAGAACCTAGAGAAGGTAAGATAGGTGGAGCTTATTGCAGTAATCTTCATTGTATAAAAGAAAGTAGAATCATGGCTAATTTCTCTGGAAGTCTTAACGATGTTACTACATTAGCTCATGAACTTGGACATGGATATCATGGTGATTGCTTGAAAGATGAATCAAGCCTTAATAGTGATTACCCAATGCCAATAGCTGAGACTGCTTCTATTTTTTGTGAGACTATAGTTATGAATGCAGCTCTTAAGAATGCTACAAATGAAGAGGCTCTTGTGATCTTAGAAACTGATATCATGGGTTCTAATCAAACAATCGTTGATATATATAGTCGTTATTTATTTGAAACTGCATTATTTGAAAAGAGAAAAGATGCTTCATTATCAGTGGATGAATTAAAGAATATCATGTTAGAGGCTCAAAAAGAGGCTTATGGTGAAGGACTTGACCATGATGTATTGCATCCATATATGTGGAATTGTAAGCCACACTATTATTATTTTGATGCTAATTTCTATAACTTCCCTTATGCTTTTGGTTTGTTATTTGCAAAAGGTTTATATGCTAAGTATCTTGAGTTGGGTAATGATTTCTTACCTAAGTATGATAAACTTCTTGAAGCAACAGGAAAGAAGGATGTTAAAGACGTATTAGCTATTATGGATATTGATTCTCATGATGTCGATTTCTGGAGAAGTTCTCTTGAGATAGTTAAAAAAGATATTGATAAGTTCTTGGCATTGTAGAAAGAGTATTTGATACACAAGATAATACTTGATTGTATTATATAAGTCTAATTAGATAAAACTTTCTATTATAATAGAATTCTATTCAGAAACCGATATTTTGTCATTTTTAGACATTTATGGTGTAAGGATAGAATTCTCTTTTAATTTTCTCAAAATTTTATAAATAAGCTCTTTTATATATTGTAAATATATGGTAATATATTATTATAATGTTAAACGGGGTGATCTTGTGTCTAATCTAAATCATACAATAACAGAGAAATTTCAGTGTACAGTTAAAGAAAACGATTATTTTAATAAAAACATACTTGACCAATTAGCAAAATTACAAGAAGTGGCTGCTAAGCTTAATAAAAATATTATCAGAGCTTGTACCTATTGTGGGTGCATTGAGATTAATGCTAATAATAAGCTCTATTCTTATAATGATGATATTAATTTGGATATGATCAAAATTCTTGATCCTCACCATATCACAGGTACTTTGTGTGAAGGATGTAGGAATAGAATAGAAAATGATATTGGGAGTTGTCTTTATCATTTGGCTTGTATAAGTAATTCTTTTGACCTTAATCTTAATGATATATTGTTGCAGGAAATGAATAAAGTTAATTTGCTTGGGAAGTTTAATATTGAATAGGGTTGGTTGATTGATTATTGAATGTGGAAGTGAGTCAGAAAAAATGTTTTGTTCTGACTTGGCTTTTGCAAAATAGTATATGTATATGCCTCACTACTCCACATATACATATACTATTTTGCTTTTTAGGTTATTGGTAGTTGTTACAAAACATTTTTTCTTCTGATTAGACTGACTTTTGGGTATTACAGATTATAATAAAATTGGATTTAAAGTTCACTTTTACTTTAATCTAATATAAATTTCTGATTATATATAATTTCTATATTACATTAATATTAGAATATGTAGTTTAGTGCTTGGGATACATTTTCGACTCCTAGGATTTCTATGCCGTCTATATTAAGGTTTTTGATATTTGCTTTTGAGATTATGCATTTTTTGAATCCTAGTTTTTTGGATTCTATTATTCTTTTTTCTGCCATTGTTATCCCTCTTACTTCTCCGGTAAGTCCAACTTCTCCCATGATGACTGTTTTAGAGTCTACTGGGATATTTTTGAAGCTTGATGCTATGGCGCATACGATTCCTAGGTCAAGGCTGGGTTCTGTTATTTTTAATCCACCTGCTATGTTGACGTAGCTGTCGTAACTTGCTAACTGCATACCTATCTTTTTTTCTAGAACTGCCATAAGGAGTACTACTCTGTTATAGTCTGTTCCAGTTGCGGTTCTTCTTGGCATACCAAAATTAGTAGGACTCATTAATGCTTGTACTTCAACTAACATGGGTCTGGTTCCTTCCATACAGCAGGTTACTATGGAACCGGGGCTGTTAAGTGGTCTGCCTGTTAGCATATATTCTGATGGATTGGGGACTTCTTCTAATCCTTTATCTCTCATTTCAAATACACCTATTTCATTAGTTGAGCCGAATCTGTTTTTGACAGCTCGAAGCACTCTGTAAGATGCACTTCTAACCCCTTCAAAGTATAATACTGTATCCACCATATGTTCCAGTACACGAGGTCCAGCTATTGCACCTTCTTTAGTTACATGTCCAACAATGAATGTTGAAACTCCAAGTCCTTTGGCAACTTTCATTAATGAGGATGTAACTTCTCTGACTTGACTTACGCTTCCAGCGGCTGATGTTATGTCATCACAGAAGATGGTCTGGATGGAATCAACTATGACTACCCTTGGTTGTAATTCCTTGATAGCTTTGATACATAATGAGAGATTGGTTTCAGTGTATAGAGTCAGTCTTTCTCCATTAACTTCTAATCTTTCTGCCCTCATTTTTATTTGTTGCAGGGATTCTTCTCCTGATATGTATAAGACGTCTATATCTTGTCCGCAGAGATATTGACACATTTGTAATAACAATGTTGATTTTCCTATTCCTGGGTCACCGCCAACCAAAGTCAATGAACCTTTTACTATTCCTCCGCCCAGTACACGGTCTAATTCACTAATCTTGGTTGATACCCTTTCTTCTTCGTTCATTTCTATACATGAAAGCTTTTTAGGCTTATTCTTTATATCTATATCATTATTGGTATGCACATTCTTTGTTTTTATCTTGACTTCTTCAACAAATGTGTTCCACTGTTTACATGCTGGACATTGTCCCATCCACTTTGCTGACTCATTACCACATTCTTGACATACAAATACACTTTTCTGCTTTGCCATAACGTCCTCCCTATTAAACTTTCAACAATAATAGAATTATTGATATCAATCCCATGCAAAAATTAACTAAACATAGAAATGTAACTAATTGTTTTTGATTCAATCCAGCTGATAAAAGTCTGTGCTTATTATATCTCAAATATCCATGTGACAGTTAATATAAACTGTAGTATCACAGGCAGTAAAACATATTCATGGGTTATTGGATTTGTAAAACCATAAAAATATCAACAAAATCTATTTTTATTGCGAATTTCTTTAGCTGTGGAATTAATAGATACACGATTAAAAAAGCTGTCAAAAAAGCTATAAAGTAATTCATATAATCCTCCTCATTTGCACAAAAAAATAATATCATAAAACAATTATTTTTACAAGGATATGCCAATTTCACATTTTATTTTTTTCCATAACAAAGGACAGCCCTTAAGCTGTCCTAGATTTTTATGCTTTTTTTATTGTTACGCTTTGCATTTCACAACTAGAAAAATCAACACTAAAACTTACTTTTCCAGCTAAGTTGGATTTCATCTTGCCAACTTGTACTTGGTTAATATAAATTCTATATTCTTGGTCTGCTTCTAATTCCAAAGTAATCTGTGCATCTTCTGTTCCTTCAACTTTAAAATCTATTATTTTATCACTAACAGAAAAATTATGAACTGTTGTTCCTGGCACTGATTCGAAAAGAAGTCTTCCATTTTTTTCTAATCTTGTTATTTCATCATAAGTTTTCACTTTATATATATGTCCATCAACTTCGAAATTAATTACCTTTTTCTTTTCATCCATTAGATGATTTCCAAAACTAAGTGTATTATCATCTTCTACCCTGATTATTTCTTGAATACCAGCCATCTTTACCCTCCTATATTGTCGTAAAAAGTTGAATACCTACATTATATAATATTTTATCCTTAAATACTAGAGAAAATTTTATTTTTCCCTATTTATCCCTAGATTAACATATATTACTAATAATATTCAGCTATTTTGCATTTATATATTATAACATAGCACTAACAAAATTAACATGGTAATTATTTTAAACTTTGAATACTAATTCATCGTCTTTTATATCTACAGTGACTTTATCCCCATATTTAACTTTGTTGTCTAATAGTTCTTCTGCTAATTTGTCTTCCACTTTTGACTGAATAGCCCTTCTTAGAGGTCTTGCACCATAAGCTTCATCAAATCCTTCTTTTGCTAAATAATCTTTTGCACTATCTGTTACTTCTAGTTCAATACCAACATTTTTGGTAAGTCTTACGGCAACTTGATTAATCATGATACCTACTATTTCACGGATATTCTCTTTTGTCAAGGAATGGAAAACTATTAGTTCATCTATTCTATTAAGGAATTCTGGTCTAAATAGTCTTTTAACTTCATCCATAACGTTTTTACGCATGTTCTCATAATTTTTCTTTTCATCTACTTCTGAAATGAACCCTAATTTTATAGGTGCAACTATATTTCTTGCGCCAACGTTGGAGGTCATTATGATAACGGTATTCTTGAAATCAATTTTTCTTCCCTGTGAATCTGTTATATGTCCATCATCTAAGACTTGTAATAATATATTAAATACTTCTGGATGAGCCTTTTCTACTTCATCAAATAATATTACTGAATATGGTTTTCTTCTTATTTTCTCGCTTACTTGACCACCTTCATCATAACCTACATATCCTGGAGGCGATCCAATCAATTTGGAAACACTGTGTTTTTCCATGTATTCAGACATGTCAACCCTTATTAGAGCACTTTCATCTCCAAATAATGCTTCTGCTAAAGCTTTTGTAAGCTCAGTTTTACCTACACCTGTTGGACCTAAGAACAAGAATGATCCTATAGGTCTTTTTGGATCTTTTAGCCCTACTCTTCCACGTCTAATGGCTTTTGATATAGCTGTAACTGCTTCATCTTGTCCCACAACTCTTTTATGAAGGTATTCCTCAAGATTCTTAAGTCTTTCTCCTTCTTCTTCTGTGAGCTTCTTGACTGGTATACCTGTCCAACTTGAAACTATATCAGCAATTTCTTCTTCATCTACTATTTGATTAGCCATAGAATTCTTGGATTCCCATTCTAGTTTGGAAGCATTCAGTTTTTCTTTTATTTCATTTTGCTTTCTTTTGATGACTCCTGCTTTTTCGTATTCTTCTGTCTTAATCGCTATTTCCTTATCTTTTTCAAGTTCTTCTAATTCTCTTTCCAAATCTTTTATATTAGGCGGTGCTGTAAAAGTACTTAGTCTTACTTTTGAAGCAGCTTCATCTATCAAGTCTATAGCTTTATCCGGTAAGTAACGGTCTGTAATATAACGATTAGATAATTTGACCGCAGCGATTACAGCTTCATCTTTTATATGAACTTTATGATGTGCTTCATACATATCTTTTAATCCTCTAAGTATATCGATAGATTCATCTTCTGAAGGTTCTTCAATTCTAACAGGTTGGAATCTTCTCTCTAAGGCAGAGTCTTTTTCTATATATTTTCTATATTCATCAAGAGTAGTAGCTCCTATAAGCTGTATTTCTCCTCTGGCTAGAGAAGGCTTTAATATATTTGATGCATCAATAGCTCCTTCAGCTGCTCCTGCACCAACTATTGTATGAATCTCATCAATGAATAGTAAAACATTTCCTGCTTCTTTTATCTCTTTTAAGGCCTTTTTGATTCTATCTTCAAATTCTCCTCTATATTTTGAACCAGCTACCATTGATGATAAATCAAGAGCAACGACTCTCTTATCTTTCAATGTCTCTGGTATATTACCGTTAGAAATTTTCTGTGCCAGTCCTTCTGCTATAGCAGTTTTACCAACACCAGGCTCCCCTATTAGACAAGGGTTGTTTTTGGTTCTTCTACTTAATATCTGTATAACTCTCTCAATTTCTCTATCTCGTCCTATTATTGGATCAAATTCACCTTCTTTGGACATATTAGTCAAGTCTCTGCTAAATTGGTCTAATACTGGTGTAGTAGACTTTTTATTAGACTGTGAGGCATTAGCGTCTTTACCTGCTGGTGATTCTCCAAGATTTTTTAAAATTAGTTGATATAATTTTTGTACTGTCACACCTGAACTACTGATTAGTTTTACTGCAATACAATCTGTTTCTTTTAATAATGCTAATAAAATATGTTCGGTCCCTATCATAGTGGTCTTCATATTAACAGCTTCACGAAGACTTGATTCAAGAACCCTTTTGGCTCTAGGTGTAAAGTCCTCTACATCAGCAGTTGAAACATTACCTATAATCCCAATTTTTCTTATTTTTTCTAATATAACGTCTTCTGTTATACCTTGACTGTTTAGTATCTTGCCGGCAACTCCCTTACCTTCTTTTATTAGACCCAAGAGGATGTGCTCTGTTCCAACATAACCATGACCTAATTCTTTAGCTATTTGTCTAGATAAACTTATAGCTTCTTGAGCACGTCCAGTAAATCTACCCATCATAAGTTAACTCAAATCCTTTCTTATAAATAATTTATATTATCTTTGGCAAATTATTTCTTATATAAGTTGCTCTTTCAATGTCTCTTTCATCTATTCTTAACTCTTTGTTTATCTTTTTTTGAAGATTGGCTGGTTGGATACAAGTCATTAGTCCATAAATATTTATAGGATTTTTAATATCAGACTTCAATATTCCCAGTTCATATCCAAGTTTTATATCAGATAATAAGGTCATAGCTTCCTTGGATGTAATTATTCTTGCATGTGCTAGAATACCATATGAACGAAATACAGCATCTTCAAATTGTAATCTTCTTTCGCTTAATAATTTATTTCTAAGGGCTCGTTCTTGTTCTACAATCTGTTTTGTCAGGCTAGTTAGGTTATCAATGATTTCTTGTTCAGAGTGACCTAATGTAATCTGGTTGGATATCTGAAATACACTTCCTCTTGCTTTGGAACCCTCACCATATATACCTCTTACAGTTATACCAAATTTCCCTATGGCATCCAAAATAAATTGCAGCTTACCAGTAGTTTCAAGGGCTGGTACATGTATCATATATGATGCTCTTAGTCCTGTTCCAACATTTGTAGGACAAGATGTCAGATAGCCAATATTTTCATCGTATGCATAATTTATCTTTTCTTCTAATAAGTCATCTATTCTATATGCATTCTGTAATGCTTCTTTTAAGTTAAGCCCATTGGTTATGGATTGAATACGAAGGTGGTCTTCTTCATTAATCATGATGCTTATACTTTCATCTTCTGACAATATAAGACCCGTAGGTACCAATGCCTGTACAAAATTAGGACTGATTACATGACGTTCAACCATAGCTACCTTTTCTAGTGATGATATCTTATTCATATCTATAGAATGGAAATAGCTATTATCTTCATGGGCATTTAATACGGCTTTTTTTACATCATCAATAATTCTTCCTGCATCTTCTTTTGATAGTCTACTAGGAAAATTATACTCTTCTATATTCCTGGCTAACCTTACTCTACTGGATATTACTACATCATCACTACCAGAGCTTTTTTCAAACCATTTTAGCATATGCCACCCTCCTTCTTCAATGCTCTTATGGCATCTCGAAACTTAGCGGCATCTTCATATTCTTCTTTTACAACAGCTTCTCTCAACTTATTTTCCAAAGATTGTATTTGTTTCCTTAATTTTATCTTTCCACCTGTTCTTTTTGGTATTTTACCTACATGTATATTACTTCCATGAACTCTTTTTATAACAGGGCTAAGCAAACTGGAAAATGATTTATAGCAATGACTACATCCAAATTTTCCTTTTTTCTTGAATTCGTTATATGTCATACCACATTTTTCACATCTGATGACGTCTTCTTTGTTATAGCTTTTGACATTAATGTTTTTATTGATATCCAAAAGACTACTAAGAAAGCTTTCAAAAGATATATCATTCTGAGGATATAGTTCTTTTACCTCCATTGCACATTTACTGCACAAATGTATTTCTTGTTTTTTTCCGTTGATTATTTTATTCAAGTATACAGTTGCAGGCTCTTTATGACATCTTTCACATAACATTTTAATTCCCTCTTTATCAAAATAAAATTCGATTATAAGCATATCCACTGATAAAATACATAATTTACCAGTACCAAATACATATAATATTATATCATAATGATTGAAAAATAGGACATATTTTTTATATCAATTTCTATTTATATCTATCTATACATACTTATCAATTTTTCCATATCTTGTTCATCCATGGCATTTACGTAACCAATTACAACTCCTTCTTTACTAATCACATAGGTAGTTGGATAACCATTGATATAATAATTATCGGTAGCAGTCCCGTCTTCATCAAATACTACAGGAAATGTTATACCTAAATCTTCAGCCCACTCAATTACTTCATCAATCGGCTTTTCACTTGCATCATGTTGTACATCAACTGCTATTATGGCAACATCATCATCTTTGTATTTTTCATGTATCTTTTGAAAATCAGGCATTTCATCTTTACAGTAGCCACACCAAGTAGTAAAGAAGTTAACAAACACTAATTTTCCTTTATAGTCTGATAGTGTATAGCTATTACCTTTTCCATCACTTAATGTAAAGTCAGGTGCTGCAATTGTTTCCTTATCTTCATTATCATCTCCAGTTTCTTTATCACCCTCTGGTACCTGCTCCTCAACCATGTCTTTATCATCTTCACCTGTTTCTTTATCTCCAACTGCCATTTCTCCATCTTTATCATCATCGTCTACTACATTATTATCTGAGTCATTTTCTTTATCCAGTTCAGATTCAATATTATTAGCGTCATTGTCATCAATATTATCTTTTTCTGACTTACATCCAGTTATTAGAATAAGTATCATCACTAAGATAAGTATAGTATTAAACTTCTTATTGAATTTCATTGTAATCACCTCATTTTATTATAATTTTCTACTTTTTATTTCATTATAATTCTTTACTTTATTACATCAGTTATACATTTTATTTCACAACTAATAGTGATAAGGTATTAGTGTATAACATTATTCCCATTATAATCATCAATACTCCGGCAACCAATTTTATCTTATCAAAATACTTATAGATCTTTTTGTAGTTATTGATGAACTTACCCAATAATAGAGCTGATATCAAAAATGGTATGGCGAATCCAATGGAATATACCAGCATCATTCCTCCTGCCTTTAGATAATTTTTTTCAAAACTGGCTAAAAAAAGGATTGTTCCAATTATAAGTCCATTACATGGTGTCCAGCCAAAACTGAATGTGATTCCAAGTAATAGTGACTTAATAAAACTAGGACTGTAATTCTTATACTGATATTTCTTCTCTTTGTTAAACAGCTTTATTTTGAACACTCCTATGAAATAAAGTCCAAATATGATTATTAATATTCCTCCTGCTTTTCTGATATAATCTTGATATGTTATAAGAGTATTATTAATAACTTTGGCTCCAAATCCAAGAGTTATATTAAGTATTGAAAGACCTAACACGAATGCTATAGAATTTATTATCATTATTCTTCTAATATTCTTATTTTTCTCTAGGTCTGTAATTGTTGTTCCAGCAAGGTAACTAAAATACAATGGTAATAATGGTAATACACAAGGAGTAAAAAAAGATAGAAATCCATTAAATATCGCTACCCAAAAAGTTACTTCATTTCCCATATGCCTTCCTCCAAACTTCAAAAATGCTTATTATACTTCTTTTGATATATATTATCATTAATATCATTATATTACTATATTAAAATTAATAAATTCATACATTGTTAACATATCAGTAAATAAATTATAGGGGCTGTTTTATAACAACCCCTGCTTATTAAGGTAATGTTGGACCATCTTCTGTGTCTTGTTGGATATTAGAAATCATTCTCTTGAACATTTCGTTGTCTAGCGCTCCCGATTTAGCCATCATACCAATCTCGTGAGAGGTTAAGTTACCCATATAAGGATGGCCAAAATTTTCGCTTATACTACCTGATTCATTTGTTCTGTTTTCATTATCCTTAGAATTTATCTGTTTCATAATTAGTTCCTTTCTTATTATTGTTGTATTGAATCTCTATTTGATATTTTAGAAGTTGAGAAACTTCTTATAAGAAACAATAAAAAATAGAGATAGTTCCCTATCTCTACTTAGTGTATGTCATTATGATATTATTATCCTAAACTTGTTCTATGAAATTGCAGATCTTTTTAATTGCTTTATTGCGTCATCTACTGGTGGTAAGAATAATAGTATTACTGTTAAGAACACTTCAACAGCAATATAAGAAATATTGTAAGCCATTGAATATAATGTTGGGTCCATATTAACTTTTGCTGCATAACTAGTAAAGAATATTACTCCTGTCAAGAAGTGGCAGATAAACCTACCGAATGCACCGATGAATAAGCCTTTCATCAAACCGTTTTGTGATCTCCTGAATAATCCTGATAAGCCAAGTGCTCCAAAAGCTATTGGATAATCCAATAATAATTGAGCAGGATGAACTACCCACGGGTCAATTATCAGCTGTAATAATCCATATGTAATACCACAGATTACACCCTGAGTTGTACCAAACCAATATCCGATCAGTACTATGAACAACATACTGAATGGAGTTATTGAACCGCCTTGTGGTAGTCTAAATATTTTTATCTGCGATAATACGATAGCAATAGCTATTGCAATAGCTGAATAGACTAGTTCTTTTGTTTTCATGGTTTTTGATTTACTACCCACTGATACGACGATTGTCAATAGAAGTAATGCAACTACTACAATTATAATTTGTCCTAAAGTTGAAGTAATAATATTTTGCAGTTCTCCACTTGAGATTGCATTTTGAAATTCTTGAAACATAATAAAATCCTCCTCATAGTTAGGAAGATCATTGACTGAAAGCAATGCTTCCCTTCGACGGCATTATCCGTATCAGGTTATAAGGGTCAGTAATTTCTATTTGTACTTTCTCAGCCAACTGGCTCCCCTAGCTAATATTTATTTCACACATAATGTACTCTAGTTTTGTAATTTTGTCAAGGTGCTATTTATAACTATTCTACAAAATATTTTTTAGAATTATATATTTTTATATCTATAACGTTAGTAATTTGTAGATTCCTGTAACTCTATGTCAAATATTTCTATATGACTAAGTCCTTATTTCAACATTTTTTTTACCTCTATTATTGTATACTATATTCTGCATTTAATAAACAAAGGAGGATTATTATGAAAATAAGAAAGATTTTTACTAGTTGTTTAGCATTGGTATTATTACTTATGCTTTTCCCAAAAAATGTGTTTGCTTATCAACCTGCTTCACATTACATTCTAATGAAAGAGACTACAAAAAACTTACCTGAAAACAGTATAATCAGAAGTGCTTTGGAAGAATATCCACTAATAGCAACTTGGGGTGCAAATGGTCCTGACCTCCCATTAATACAACCAAGACAAACTCTTGGATATTCACCTTGGTCAGACCGTTTTCATTATTTTAAAGTTGGAAGTTTTGCTATGAAACAACTAAAAGATGCTATAGAATCTAATGATAAGAAAAGAATAGCATATGTAGCAGGATGGATTACTCATGTAACTGGAGATTATGCATGTCATGGAATATTTGTAGATCCTGAAGCTGGAATCTATTTTAATAATCCAGCTGGGCGTGAATTACATATTAGTCTAGAGTCAGCAGCTGAATCATACTTGTGGGTTAACAAAGGTGGCTTTGATATATCTGATTATTCTGATGGTATATCTGATTGTTTTAGTGCTGTATCAGACATTCCTTTTGATGCTTTCAATGAAACTGCACAAAATATTTATGGCTCATCTCCTTCAAGCACTGAAGAAAAGACTTGGTGTTATACACTTCTTACAGGTCTTAAAACAGGTATAGGTTATACTTATAAAGAATATGATGAAGCTATGGATTTTCTTTCAGAGAATAATAGAAAGGAAAGATTGGATAATTCTTTCTCAAGTGCCCTAAACCATGCAGTAGATTTATTAACTAAAGCAGAACAAGGTGATTATAGCGGATTTAGCGATCGTTGGAATCTTGATGTAGGTGTTGACAATAACCCTATCAGCTCACTAACTGTTACAGTTCATACAGGCACAGAAAAAAGAGGCTTTCTTCATAACGAATGGGCAGGTACTGATGATGATGTATACTTTGGTATACAAACTCAAGATGGAAGAACAAAGGAATGGTTATTAGCCAAAGATGGTTACAATGATTTTGAAGCTGATGATAAAGACGAATATTATCTTTATAATGGTACTGATATTCATCCTAAAGATGTAGCCAATATTTATCTTAGAAAAGTTGAAAGATATGGTGGTATAGGTGGTGACTGGTATGTTGAGAGTTTAGATATCAACATCAATGGTCATACAGCTTATAATAATAATATCAATACTTGGATTGATGAAGATAATTCTACTTGGAAAACAAGCATTGATTGGAGTAATATGGAATTAGATACTGAACCTAAATAGGTAGAATCATTCATATATTTAATATGATTTCATAATATAAGGGGCTTTATATAAATAAGCCCCTTAATTAATACTCTATATTACATAACTTGACTCTTAAGCAGTTTAGTAATTTTTATTTGCTCATTTGGAGTTATTTTAACCCCATTATTCTTATAAGCTTTAATATATTTAAGTAAGTCATCCTTATTCTTAGATAATACTACTATATTGTTTGACTTGAATTGTATTTTAGATTCCTCGTTGGAGAAATAAACTAATCCATGAACATCATATTGCATATTGTTTCTTTTAAGAAGTTTGGTTAGACCTATTACATGTCCTTTTACCTGCAAAGTAGGATTGTATAATTCTCTCCTGTATTCTTTACCACCTTTTCCAATTTTAACCTGAGTAAGATATTTGGAATTCCCATTACCAATTATTGTCCCTTTAATATTCTTAGCCTCTACAATAAATACTCCATTAGAACCTACAATTACATAATCAAGTTGACTTGATGTGTTCTTACCTTGTATTAATATATCTGAAATCACTTTATATCTTTTTGGTAAATCAGATAATAAGTTTAATACTTCTTTTTCTCCCTTGAGTCCAGATTTTATTATATCAATATTAGTTTTCATCTTTTTAACATAAATACATAATATAAGTGTTCCTATCAATGAAAATCCATATGTATAAAAAGCTAATACTACACAAAATATTACAGCTATACTACAAATAATCATTTTGAGATATTCTAATAATATTTCTTTTCTCAGGTGATTTGATTTGTTTACAATCTGCGCCACTGTTTTCAATCCTTTCTTGAAATAAAAGAGACTAGTTATACTTCATATGCTACATAACCAATTAATCCTGGTCCTGTGTGAACCCCTAACGCTGGACTAATCTGTGAGATATGACCTTCAATTATATTACCAATATTTTTAATACTATTATATAATTGCTTGGCTTCTTCTTCTGCACCACCATGAATAATGGCTATATTATATTTTTTATCCTTGAATTCTTCCATTATCATAGATTTTATCTTACTAATTGATTTTCTTCTACCTCGTACTTTTGCAATAGTAAAATAAACGCCTTCATCATTAATCCCAATAATAGGTTTTATATTGAAAAACTCTCCGACTGTACCTTCAACTTTACCAATTCTACCGCCTTTTCTTAAATAAGTCAGTGTTTTCAACACATAGCAACCTTTCAATTTATCTCGAATCTCTTTTGCTCTATCAATGACATCTTCCATATTTTTTTGAGTATGTGCAATCACAGCTGCCTCTTTCACTATAAATCCTAAAAATATACCTAATGTTTTGGAATCATATACTTTTATATTGAGTCGTTCATAATCCTTAGCAAGCAGCTTAATTAGATTAAATGTTCCACTAAGATTAGAAGAGATTGTTATGACGACAGCATCCGTATACCCTTCATCCGCCAAGCTATCAAAAGCAGATAGAATATCTTCTGGTACAGGTAACGATGTTTTCGGTACCTCTTTCTCAATATTGTCATATACTTCCTTAGGTTTGATCTCAACACGATCCCTATATTCACGGTCATGATAAATAATTCTTAATGGAAGCAATTTAATATTGTATTTCTCAATGATACTATCAGGTAAATCACAAGCAGAATCAGTTAATATTGCTATTTTTTTCATAAGCGATTCCCTCCAAATGTCTATGTGGTTTTCAATGCCATATAATATGTTAATTAAAATTATATCATATGTAATAAATTAACACAACCAATTACATTTTTTAGTATTGGAATATATGAAAATAATAACCTATAATATTTTAATCTTAGAAGAAACAATGTTTTGTGATTATATTGATGGTTCCTAGACAGCAAAATAGTATATGTGGAGTAGTGAGGCAGAACGCCGAACCCAGCTTTAATCTGACAGCCCTACTGGACTGTCAGAAATAATAATGGACTCGATGTCCATTGTTATTTGTTGAGTCTCAGAACGAGCAAGTAGCGCAACATATAAATTAACTATTTTATCCCTATATCTTTTCTAAAATGTTTATTAGTAAAATCAACTTCTTCAACTGTCTTATAAGCAATATCTCTAGCTTCATCTATATCTCTACCAATAGCTGTCAATCCAAGTACTCTACCACCATTAGTAATTATTTTATCATCAACTTTTTTAGTTCCTGAATGAAAAACAATTACATCATCTTTATCTTTCTGCGCTTGTAGACCTTTTATCTCATATCCTTTTTCATATTTTACAGGATAACCTCCAGAAGCCAAAATTACACAAACAGCCGCTCTATCATCCCATTTTACATCTATCTCATTCAATTTTCCTTCAATAGCGTATTCAAATATATCCAACAAATCTGTTTGAAGTCTAGGTAATACAACTTGTGCTTCAGGATCACCGAATCTAGCATTATATTCTAATAACTTAGGTCCTTTCTCTGTAAGCATCAACCCAAAAAACATTATCCCTGTAAAAGGTCTTCCTTCATTTTTCATAGCCTTCAATGAAGGTTTATATATTGTTTCCACACATTCTTTATGTATTTCATCTGTATAATATTTACTTGGTGAAAAAGTTCCCATTCCACCAGTATTCAAGCCTTCATCTCCATCAAAAGCTCTCTTATGGTCCTGAGCACTAACCATTGGAATAATATTCTCTCCATCACAGAAAGATAAAACAGATACTTCTGGTCCAGTCAAGAATTCTTCTATGACAATCTTATCTCCAGCATCCCCAAATTTCTTATCCACCATGATTGTATCCACTGCTTCTTGTGCCTCTTTATATGTAGAACATATCAATACGCCTTTTCCAAGAGCAAGTCCATCTGCTTTTATGACTATTGGATAATCACATTTTTTGATGTAATCATTTGCAGAATCCACATTATCTATAACAACATATCCTGCTGTAGGAATATTATATTTTTTCATAAGGTCTTTTGAAAATATTTTACTTCCTTCTATAATAGCGGCATTTTGTTTTGGACCAAATATCTTAAGTCCTTTGTTTTCAAATGCATCTACAACTCCTAACATAAGAGGGTCATCCATACCAACTACTGTTAAATCTACTGGATTGCTCAGTGCAAAATCTAATAGCCCTTTGATGTCTGTTGCTGGAATATCTACACATTCCGCCAATTCTGAAATTCCTGCATTACCAGGTGCACAATAGATTTTATCCACTCTTTTACTCTGAGATAATTTCCATATAATAGCATGTTCTCTTCCGCCGCTACCAATTACAAGTATATTCATCTATTCCATCCCTTCTTATATATTATTCACCTATAATTACCTTATTGCCTTGTACATTAATCTCACCTTGCGCATATAATTTTATAGCTTCTGGATAAATTACCCATTCAGCTTCTTCCATTACTCTTCGCTGTAGAATTTCTGGTGTATCATCCGATCTAACATCAACAGCTTTTTGTAATATGATAGGACCTGTATCAGTACCTTCATCAACAAAATGGACTGTAGCACCTGTTACCTTAATCCCACGATCAATTACACCCTGATGCACTTTAAGTCCATAGTACCCATCACCACAGAATGATGGTATTAATGAAGGATGAATATTCATAATTTTATTCGGAAATGCTTTTACAAATTCCTCTGACAAGACTACTAGATAACCTGCAAGAACTATCAAATCAATATCTAGAGATAAAAAATAATCTCTAAGGGCAATACAAAATTCTTGTCTTGACCCATAGTCTCTTGGTTTAATACATTTACCTTGAATATTATATTTTTTTATTCTTTCCAAAGCATATGCATTTTCTTTGTTACTTACTACAGAAACTATTTCCGTATCAGGTATACTACCATCCCTAATTCTATCAATTATAGCCTGTAAATTAGTTCCCCCGCCAGAAACAAGAACTCCTATTCTTAGCATATAATTACCCCTTCGTCACCTTTTTCAACTGAACCGATCACATAACCCTTTTCACCTATAGCTTCCAAAATATCTATTGCTTTTCCTGCTTCATCTTTATTAAGTATAAGAACCATACCAATACCCATATTAAAAGTATTATAGATGCTTCTTTCTTCCATTTCACCTAACTTCTCCATCAAGTTAAATATGTTATGAACAGGCCAAGTACCTTTATTTATCTTAGCACTGAACCCATCTTTTAAAGCTCTAGGAATATTTTCAATAAAACCTCCACCAGTAATATGACTGATTGATTTTATTATTACTCTATCTTTTAATTCCCTTATTTGTTTTACATATATCTTAGTAGGCTTAATCAGCTCTTCTCCTAGAGTACAGCCTAATTCTTCTACATATTCTTCCAACTTCTCCTTAGTAGGTTCAAAAAGTTTTCTGACAAGAGAATAACCGTTACTATGTATCCCTGATGATGGTAGACCAAGAAGTACATCTCCCTCTTCGATCTTAGAACCATCAATAACCTTACTCTTATCAACGATACCTACAGCAAACCCAGCCATATCATATTCATTTTCAGGATAAAACCCTGGCATCTCAGCAGTTTCTCCACCAATAAGAGCCGCTCCAGATTGTCTACAGCCCTCAGCCACACCACTTACGATATCAGCTATCTTTTCTGGTATATTCTTGCCACAAGCTATATAATCCAAGAAGAAAAGTGGTTCAGCACCAGAGCATATGATGTCGTTAACACACATAGCTACTAAGTCTATTCCTACAGTGTTATGCTTATCAGTTAAAAATGCAACTTTCAATTTAGTTCCTACACCATCTGTACCTGATACTAGTACTGGTTCTTCCATTTTATGTTTAGCTAATGAAAATAACCCTCCGAATCCCCCAAGATCTGTTACAACGCCTTCTGTAAAAGTGGTTTTAACATGTTTTTTCATTAATTCTACTGCTTTATATCCTGCTTCAACGTCTACTCCAGAAGCTTTATAATCCACTGCCATTATTTTTCCTCCTCATCATCAACATCCATAGGGTATTTACCATTAAAGCATGCCATACAATAATCTCTTTTTCCATCTTTACATGTACTAAGCAAACCTTCATTACTTATATATCCTAAACTATCTGCTCCGATCAAATCTTTTATTCCATCTATTGACATATTACCAGCAATTAGATTCTTCCTCTCAGGAGTATCAATCCCAAAATAACAAGAATGCTTAACTGGAGGTGAACTAATACGAACGTGAACTTCCTTTGCTCCTGCCGCTTTTAATAGATTAACAATCTTTTTACTTGTTGTTCCTCTAACAAGAGAATCATCTATCATTACAACTCTTTTGCCTTCAATCTGACTTCTTATAGGATTTAATTTCATGTGTACCCCTAATTCTCTCATCTCTTGGCTTGGCTGAATGAATGTTCTTCCTACATATCTATTTTTCATGAATCCACCAACATATTTAATTCCTAAAGCATGAGCAAAACCATGAGCAGCAGCAAGTCCAGAGTCAGGTACACCAACTACTACATCTGCTTCTACAGGATGTTCCTTCGCTAATACAATACCCGCTTGGTATCTGGCACTATACACTTCAATTCCATCCATAATACTATCTGGTCTTGCAAAATATATATATTCAAATATACAAGAAGCCGATTTCTTAGGAACTTCTGTTTGAATTGATTTTATTCCTTCATTATTAACTACAATCATCTCTCCTGGTTCTACATCCCTAATGAATTTTATACCAAGAGAATCAAAAGCACAGGATTCAGATGAAAACACATATGAATCTTCTTTCTTTCCAATAACAAGTGGTCTCATTCCTAATGGGTCTCTTGCAGCAATAAGTTTATTAGGAGTCATTATTAGTAATGAATAAGCTCCCTTAATAATAGTCATGACTTCCCTCAATGCATCTTCAATCGTACTATATTTGATCCTAATACGTGATAATAACGCCGCTATCACTTCTGTATCTGACGTTGTTTGAAATATAGTACCTTGTTCTTCCAACTCTTTTTTTATCTTACCAGCATTCGTTATATTCCCATTATGGGCAATAGCCATATGCCCCTTTGTGTACTTTATAACTAAAGGCTGTGCATTCTCTGCATAACTCTCACCAGTTGTTGAATATCTCACATGACCTATAGCCGAATGCCCTTTTAGATAGTCAAGAACTACATCATCAAATATCTCTGATACCATTCCCATTTCTTTTCTATACAAGATAGTCCCCTTATTATTAACCGCTATTCCCGCACTTTCCTGACCTCTATGTTGAAGTGCAAAAAGTCCATAATAAGTTAATCTCGAAGTATCGAATTCATTATTATTATAAACTCCAAACACACCGCATTCTTCCTTTAATTTATCATCAAACATGATATCTCCCTTCCACTATTTATGAATAACTTCACTAGCCTAGTAGATAATATATATATAAATAAACCGATTTTTAAATATTAATTAGAACGAACTTAGTTTTTCTTAAATATTTAATTATTTATTTTATTGTAATAAAATAAATTCATTATTATTGTAAGTTAAATGTTCTAAATAAATTACATGCTACTAGTAATTTATTTTTTCAACTTACATTTGGAGGTGTTTTGTATATATATTATCTACGGTATATCACTAATAATTTATGAATTCCCTAAAGTTCTTTTTAATATTTCTTGATACGCACCCTCAACATTACCAAGGTCTCTTCTAAAACGGTCTTTATCAAGTTTTTCTCCTGTATTCTTGTCCCAGTAACGACATGTATCTGGTGAAATCTCATCTGCTAAAATAACTGTTCCATCAGGAGTTCTACCAAATTCTAGTTTAAAATCAATAAGTTCTATATTAATCGAATCAAAATATTCTGAAAGTATCTCATTAATTCTAAATGACATCTCCGAAATCTTATCAAGTTCTTCTTTAGTAGCTAATGAAAGAGCATAGATATGAAAATCATTAACCATAGGATCACCAAGTTCATCCTTCTTATAACAATATTCAAGAACTGTTTTATCAAGCTTAGTACCTTCTTCAAGTCCTAATCTCTTGCTTAAGCTTCCAGCTGCTATATTTCTAACAATAACCTCTAGAGGTACAATCTCTACTTTTTTAACTACTGTTTCACGATCATTTATCTCTTCTACAATATGAGTTGGTATACCTTTTTTCTCGAGTAATCCCATTAAGTAATTAGAAACTCTGTTGTTAATGCTTCCCTTATCCTGTATTGAACCTTTTTTAACACCATTAAATGCAGTAGCATCATCTTTGTAAGATACTATTAACATGTTATCATCATCAGTTTTAAATACCTTTTTCGCTTTACCTTCATATAATAATTCTGTTTTTTTCATCTAATCATCCTCCTATTATAATTAATTCATACTTTCTAAATATTTGCCATACTTAATTTTTTCTAATTTATTAGCTTTTTCTTTTACAGTCTCTCTTAGATTATTTTTATATTCTCCAACTTTCTGACTTATATTCTCATCGAATATTCCTATTATTGATGAAGCTAATATTCCTGCATTTTTAGCTCCATTAATAGCTACTGTAGCTACAGGTATTCCCGGTGGCATCTGAACAATAGAATATAACGAATCAATACCATTCAATGTTCTTGTCTTAATAGGTACTCCAATAACTGGAAGTGTAGTAAGTGATGCAACCATACCTGGTAAATGTGCCGCTCCTCCAGCTCCTGCAATAATTACTTTTAGTCCTTTTTCTTTGGCATTTTTTGCATAATCAAATAATCTTTCTGGAGTTCTATGAGCTGATACAACAGTTAACTCATAAGATATGTGAAATTCATCTAGTATCTTAGCTGCTTCTTGCATAACAGGTAGATCAGAGTCACTGCCCATAATAATTCCAACCATAGGTTTCATAATATTAACCTCCTCATTATCCTTTTTGACTAATAACTCTTAGTCCTCTCTTAGCTTTTTCAGCTTTTTCTACTGCCTCATCAATTGTGTCAGCACAAACTGTAATATGACCCATTTTTCTCTTAGGTTTTACTTCTTCTTTGCCATAGATATGAACTTTTGCGATTCCATCATTATAGACTTTATCTAAACCTTCATAATATGCTATTCCTGACTCACCATCTTCACCTAGAAGGTTTCTCATTACTGTTGGACATCTAAGGCTTACATCTCCAAGGGGTAAACCTGAAATAGCTCTTATATGTTGCTCGAATTGAGATGTCAAACATCCTTCAATAGTATAATGACCAGAATTATGTGGTCTTGGTGCTACTTCATTTATTAATATATTATCATCTTTAGTAACAAACATTTCAACACAAAACATACCTACGCCTGAAAAAATCTCCATTACTCTATGGGCTAATTCCATTGCTTCTTCTGTACATTCCTTAGAAATCTCTGCTGGAACTCTTGTTTCATCTAATATACTATCTACATGAATATTTTCACCTACTGGATATACTGTTATTTCTCCATTTATCCCTCTACAAGCAAGAACAGATATTTCTTTTTTCAGGTCAACAAATCGTTCTACCATCAAAGGAATCGTTCCGTTACCTAATTGTCTATAGGATTCTTCTATTAATTTTTCATTTTCTACAACATAGTTACCTTTACCATCGTAACCACCTGTACAAGTTTTTAACATCATTGGATAACCAAATTCTTGACCTGCGTTTATTAAATCTTCTGTGGACTTTATTAACATAAAATCTGGAACTGCTATATCATTTTTAAGAAGTGTGTATTTTTGATTATATTTGTTTTGAATTATTTCCAAGCTCTTTGCAGTAGGGTAGATTGTATACCCTTCATCTTCTAATTTCTTTAAAATATCTACATTGATATGTTCGAATTCATATGTAATTACGTGAACTTTTTCCGCCATTGTTCGTATTGCCTTCTCATCATCAAAAGAAGCCAATATATGTTCATCAGATATACTATGTGATGGGCAAGACTCTGAAGGGTCTAATGTTATAACATAGAATCCCAACCTTTTAGCATCTAAAATCATCATCTTGCCCAATTGTCCTCCACCAATAATCCCAATCTTTTTAGAAAGATTATTCATTACGAACAACTCCTTAATCATATTTGCATTTTTAATAGGCTGTAAAATCATTTTACAAATAAAATTAAAATAAGTCAATAGATATCCGAACATTTTTTAGTTTTTTAATAAAAACATTCACTTCCACCATTTTTTTATAACCAACTATTCTAAAATAGCAAAAGAAAAAGACAAAAGTATACACTCTTGTCTCTTACATTTATTATTCCATATCTAAAAACCATTTTATAACTTTTTTACTTTCTTCAATTTTGAGAGTATTACTTACAACACCCATTATTTTTTCAGAATCTCCAACCATAACAGTTTTGATTTTTTCATTATCAGTTACATTAATTCCATAAATCTGCTCATTGGTATCCTCTTCACTTTTACCTTTTATTAGTCTATCAGTAAGCTTATTAAGTTCATCTTCTGAAAACACTTTGTCCAGAGGAATCATGGACCCTTGAAGCAATAAAAAATTATACTGTTCTTTGTCCAAAATTAATACATCAAGTTCTCTTGCTGAGATATTAGCTACAAATTTAGTTTGTGTTGCCATTTGTATCTGTGGGTTTTCTATCCCATAAACAAAGGTATTGAAGAACACCTTTTTATTACCCATTTCCTCAGTTACTATTATTGGGTTTAATTCTTTTTCTAATGATTCTGTGTTATCTGAAACAATACTGCTGCCTACAAAATTGACACTTACTGCTGATTTTGGTGGTGGATTGAAAACCCATATATTCAGAAAGCTTCCAACAATAATCATAACTAGTATACTAGCAAAGATATGTATCTTGTAATATTCCCAAATATATTCAACTTTTTCTTTCCTTGTTAACTCCTTGAATTTTGCTTTGTTTGATTTTTTCATCTGCTTATCACCTTGTTCTATCTATTTGCAAAATAATATATAAAGATTATTATATCATAATTTTAAGCTTCATCAAGGGCTTTATTTAATTCTTGTGTTCCTTCAAGAACAAATCTACCATCTTTTATTAATCCAATACGTTCATTATCTTTAGTAATTACATCAATTGACTTAAGTCCACTATATGGTATTGTTATATCGGTATGCTTACCAGTATATGCTTCATCAATATTTGTCTTTCTAAGTATTGATTTTTCATTATCCCTAGCAATTATTTCTTTTCCATCTGAATTATATACAGGAGTATCTTCACCCCATGCAAAACAAGTATCCCCAATTGCAAAGTGAGGACCTGTTTTTTCTGTTATTAATATAGGTAATACGTTATCAATATTATATTTATGTGCCATTACATATGCTGTAGTATTGGTTCCAATAGCAAATTCTCCAAGTGGTAATGTTTGGTTAGGGAAAATCAAGTTTTCATATACGTATTTTTTATTTTCTTCACTATTATCAAAATTAGTGCATGTATATGTGTCAACATATCCATCTTTGAAAGTTATTTCTAGGTTGTTATATTTCAATCCATTAAGGAATACTTCTTCGACAAATAATGTACCATTAGTACCCATTAAAGTTGGTGATGTATATACTTCTCCTAGAGGAATGTTAACATCAGCTAAACAATTGTGGAAAAGTGATTCTTTTTCTGGATTTTTTATCTCATGTAATTTAACCATTATATCTGTTTTATTAGAGCCTTTTCCTTGTACGTGAGCGTATTCACCCTTATCTAATGCATCTATTAGTTTCTGTTGTATTTTTTCATATACATTCACATCAAGGGTGTTGACTTTTATAGTATAATCAAATATCTCTTGGAATTTGTCTCCTATTTCAGGTACTGGATATGATACCATAGTAAAACTATAATTTTCACCTGATAAATATTTACAAAGCAGCTGTTTAGCTTTCATTTGAAGATTTTTATTAAGAACTGTTTGTTCGTCATCTAGTTTAACACACTCTTTTTTTGTTTCTGGATAGAATGGCTTTTGTCCAAAACCTTCAAGAACAGCAGGACCACCTTGAGCATGTAAATTAGCACCCAATTCATTTATATGTTTTTCACATGCATCCTGCTTAAGTCTTGCATACTCTTCATCAAGATATAATGCATAATCATATCTATGGTCATAAAAATATTGTTTATTAGGCATAGTAGAATACATCTTAGTGAAAGCATAATTGTATTCAATAGTAGTTATTGTTTCTATAGTAATGATAGGTCTTAGATTCAATTTTTCAAAGTTAGCTATTACTTCTCTCATAACACGTTCAAAACCTATTTGATATCTTAAGCTTACTGCTGATTTAATCGTGATATCTTTGTTATCATTTATAAATCCTATACGATAACCTTCTGACATAATATCAGCCATGTATTTAATCTTTTCTTTTGGTATATCATTAAGATATTCTGCTATCTTAATTTCATTATAATCTATGTAATTTCCATATTTAAATAAATATCTAAGGTCAGTTAAATCATCTTTTTTAACCATATCAGTAAGATAAGATTTATTAGGATTACTCATTTCATCATAATATAGCTTAACTTCTTGATCTACATATTCTTTTGCATCAGCTAATATGAATTCATTTAATTTGCAATGTGAAATCTCTTGATTATCCATAATGTAATTATAGAATTGAATAAATAACTTATTAACCCTATACATCATAAAAATCTTATGCTGATAAGCTAATTGTACATATTCATGTACTTTTGTGTATAGATATGACAATGCCTTACCAATTTCATTACCAAATTGTGAAACAGCATAACTTGGATTACCATAACATGTATCATAATTATCATGTAACAAGTCTTCGTACATTTCTTCATTAAAAACTTTTAATTGTTCAAAAGTATTATTTTTAAAATATACTTCATCTAATTCTTTTTCATGGTCAGCCATCATAATTATGAACCTGCTAAGTTCATTAAAATATTTTCCATAACCATCCTTTTTCTCTGTACAATTAACAATAGAGTTAATCTTTTCTAAAGATTTTTCGTATGAATCTAAAATAGTTTCATTTTCTTTTCTATAATAATCCTTATAATCAAACATAATTTTACTCCTTTTGAATTATATATTTCTATATTAATTATTATCTATATATTGTATCATCAAATAGTATTAACTTTTGTCTGTGATCAGCCCTTTTGCTCTAGCAATTCTTGTAGCTGTAAAAGACACTATAAAAGCTATAATTATACTGAGCAATACATCTGTTGGATAATGGACTGATAAATAAACCCTTGATAATGTTATAACTATAGCTAAAATAAGAATAGGTAAATATACTTTCCACTCTTTTACCAAAAAAACAACTATGAATGCTACAGAAAAACTGCTTATTGCATGTCCTGAAGGCATTGAGAAACTATTTAATTTATCAATGATAATATCTAAACCTAGTGCATCATATGGTCTAATTCTACCAATGGCATTTTTTAATATTAGTTCACCTAAGATAATATTAGTAATTAATACAGTTGTGGCTATTATACCGACAGTTCTATATTTTTTACTTGCTACAAGCAATATACATATGACTATCCAAATCAAACCAGCATTACCAATACGTGAAAAGAATACCATTATACTGTCCAGTACAGGTGTTCTTAGATGTTCAGATATATATAGTATAATATTTTGGTCAATTTTATTTATTGTATTAAATATTGTCATCACCCCTCTTTTAAGCTATTACCACAATTGTTACAGAATTTTGCATCATAATCATTTTTCGTTTGACATTTACTGCATATTATATACTTCTCGTTACTTCCTTCATCTGTATATGATGTAAGTCCTTCTTTAACTGCTTTAGTTACTTCTCTTATACTATCTTTTGTTCCGTCAGCCATATAATTAATAGTATCTTTCGCTACTGGTGAAATCTCTTCAGCAGAATATCTTGCTACCTCACCCATAAATGCAAATTTACACATAGCTCCACCAAATCCCATCAATGGAATTCCAATAAAGCCACACCAAAATTTAGTAGGTGTATGAGGTTCTTTGCCAAATCCAAAAGAATTCATGGAACCTATGGAACTAAAGGAACTAAAAAAATCCACGAGACAAACAACAAAAAATATTATGCCAATTCCAAGTAATAATGGTCCTAATACTTTTAATATGTTTTTCTTACTTGTATGATTTTTGTCAATACTATTTTTATTCATATAATATCCTCCTCATATTAGTGTTCTTATATAATGATTAAAAATATACCTTCACTTAATTAAATTAACTAATTAGTAAATCAAGTAATATTTTTAAACATAAATATAAGAGTTAACCCCTTACCAGCTAACTCTTATATTATACCTTATATCCACATATTTTTCCAACCATTATATAGTACAAATTTGTATTTATTTTGTAGTATTATCAACTCCTATATTTATATTATCCAATCCCTTTTTTTTATTATATTCTCTTCTACTATATAGATGCTTGACACCTATTATCACTGCGAATATATAAAATCCGCAACCTAATATCGTTTTAATATCCCATTCTCCTATGACATTCTCTCCTCTCTTATTTCTTTTTAATATATTTTCTAGTGTCTATTGCAACAGCAATAAGAATTATCATACCTTTTACAACGTATTGAAGATATGGGTCTACTCCAATATAAGCTAAACCAAAGTTAATTACTTGGAATATAATAACCCCTGTTACAATACCTGCTACTGAACCAACTCCACCCATGAGGGAAACACCACCAACGACACAGGCTGAAATAGCATCTAATTCATAGCCTAGACCTAAGTTGTTGGTTGCAGAACCTGTACGGCCTAATTCAAGCAATCCAGCTGCTCCATATAATACTCCAGCAATTACATATATTATTAGAGTTGTCTTGACAATACTAACACCAGATACTGCCGCAGCTTCTGCATTCCCTCCAACAGCAAACATATTCTTGCCTATTCTGGTTTTGTTCCATATGAACCATATGAATAAAATTGATATTAGAGCAAAGAGCATAAGGAATGATATATAAAACTCATCTGAACCAAACTTAAGTTTTAATAATTTGCCTTGAGCGATATATTTAAAACCCTCATTCAAACTTGTTATAGGAGAACCGCCTAAAGCATTATAATAACTTGAAGCTGCACCATATAGAACTAACTGCATACCTAGTGTAGCGATGAATGGTGTGATATGTAATTTTGCTGTCAACCAACCATTAATAAATGATGCAAAAGTTATCAATAGAATTATAAATAAAATTGATAATGCAATAAACCATCCTGATGTTGGCAGATTAGGAAATATCCTTCTAGAAAAACCAGGTGACTGCATCAAGCTTGCTCCTACAACCCCAGCTAATCCAACCATCCTACCAATAGATAAGTCTGTTCCAGCAAGTACAATGATACCTCCTACACCAAGAGCAAGCATACATCTTGTTGAGGCCTGAGTTAATATTGTAGCCAGACTTCTCCATGATACTATAGATGAATCCTCTATTATAATTATTATAATCATGATGAGTAGTACAAAATATATTGCATATTTAAGAAGTAAGTCGCTTATCTTCTTTTTATCAAATGAAATCTTTCTGATTATCTTATTCATGTAATTTATCCTTTCTATATATATTTTGCTGCAAGTGCTAATACTTCTTCTTGAGTTGTTGAAACTGTTTCTACACATCCTGCTAGATGACCATTACTCATAACAATTATTCTATCAGTTATACCAAATAATTCAGGCATCTCAGAAGAGATAACTATAACACCTTTACCGTTACAAGCTAATTCATTAATAAGTTGATATATCTCATATTTTGCACCAACATCTATACCTCTCGTAGGTTCATCCAACAATAATATCTCTGGATTAGTTAATAGCCATTTTCCAATAACTACTTTTTGTTGGTTACCTCCAGATAGAGTCCCTATTTTAGTTTTTTCAGATGGTGTCTTCACTCTCATACTATCTATAACCCATTTTGTATCTACCTTGGATTTGGATTCATTAATGACACCACCACTGCAATAGCTGTCTATGTTAGAAATAATACTATTAAAGTAAACAGATAAACCTGCAAAAAGACCAGTTTTCCTTCGTTCTTCAGTTACCAGAGCAAATCCATTTTTAATTGCCTCTCTAGCATTATTATTTTTCACTTCTTTACCATGCAAATATATATTTCCTGATTCTTTCTTACGTATTCCAAATATGGTTTCCAATAATTCTGTTCTTCTTGAACCCATAAGACCTGCTACTCCTAATATCTCACCTTTTCTTAGTTCAAAACTAACTCCTTTGACTTTTGGAGCATAAAAAGATTTTAGGTCTTTTACTTCTAATATTAATTCACTAGGTTTATTCTTCTTTTCTGGGAAACGATTTGTTAAATCACGCCCTACCATAAGTTTTATTATTTTATCTGTTGTCAAGTCATCAGCACTCTCAGTTGCAATATACTTACCATCTCTCATTACAGTAACTTCATCAGCTATTTCTAGGATTTCTTCCATCTTATGAGAAATATATATAATACCTACTCCCTGTTCTTTCAAACTATTGATTATTCTAAATAGATGATGTACCTCTTTTTCAGTCAAAGAGGATGTTGGTTCATCCATAACAACAATCTTGGCATTATAGGAAACAGCTTTTGCAATTTCAACCATTTGTGCTTGAGATACAGATAGGTTTTCAATCTTTTCTTTTGGATCAATATCAATATTAAGGTCTTCAAATATTTTTTTGGTTTTATCATACATTTGTTTTTCGTCAACAACGATACCCTGCATTGGAAATCGTCCTAACCAAATATTATCCACAACTCTTGTTTGTCTTACTTGGTTTAATTCTTGATGCACCATTGAAACTCCGTTTTCCAGAGCCTCTTTTGCATTCTTATAATTTATTTCTTTTCCCGATACCTTGATTGTTCCTGCATCTTTCAAAAAGATACCAAACAGACATTTCATCAAAGTAGATTTACCTGCGCCGTTTTCTCCCATCAACGCATGAACAGTTCCTTTTCTCAAAGCAAGTTTAACATTATCAAGAGCTTTTACACCAGGAAATTCTTTTGTTATACCAGTCATTTCTAATACTAATTCATTCTGTTTTTGTTTATTCATATTCATCACCATACCTAAAAGATTAGCAGGCAGGTTATTCATAACCTTACCTGCTGTATTTCATTTCAATAGTGTAATCTATTCCATTCCATAAGCTTTTTTAGCTAAATCCAAATTATCTTTTGTTATTGGTTGATATGGTATCCTAACTGCTTTTGTTTCATCAAGGGAGAAATCAAGACCATCTAGAACGTCTTTTCCTGCTGCAGAGTTGATAGCCATTTCAATAGAAACTCTACCTTGATTTAATGGGTCATTAAGTACTGTACCAAGCATTATATCTTGTTGAATCAGATCTAACGCTTCTGGAATAGCGTCAACTCCAACAACTGGCATATATTTACCGTCTGAAAAATATCCATCTGCTTTTAGAGCTTCAACAACACCAAGTGCCATACCATCATTATTACATAACACCATTTCTATTTTATCGCCTTCTTTACCTAACCATGTTGTCATTAATTCTTTACCTTTTGTTGCATCCCACATACCAGTTTGTTTTTCTAATTCTTCTACCTTGATTCCTTCATTTTTTATATATTCAACTGAATATTTAGTACGAGCTTCAGCGTCAGGGTGACCTGGTTCTCCCATCAACATAACATATTGCATTATACCATCGTTATTTCTATCCCATTCTGGATGGTCTTTCCAAGCTTCTGCAACTAATTTACCCTGAATATCTCCTGATTCTTTTGATTGTGTTCCTACATACCATACTTTATCATAATCTATCTTATCTGTTCCTTCTGGGTATTCTTTGTTAACAAATATCAATGGTATATCAGCAGCTTTTGCCTTATCAGCTATTGTTGGTGCTGCACCTGGGTCAACGAGATTGATTACAAGAGCATTAACTCCTTTATTAATCATTACATCTACTTGGTCATTTTGCACGGATTGATTATTCTGTGAATCATTCATAACAAGTTCTGCATTTCCCTCTGCTGCTGATGTCATTGAATTTCTTGTATAAGTCATAAAGTTATCATCAAATTTATAGATTGTTACCCCTATTTTTGGTTTATCAGTTGACTTATCCCCTTTAGTTCCTTGATCACTTTCACTGCTACTTTGAGCACTATCATTACCTCCAGTAGGTTCAGCATCATTCTCTTTTGAACCACAACCTACAAACAAACTCATAACTAGTAATGTTGTAAGTAATAATCCCATTATCTTTTTCATCTAACTACCTCCTATAATTGTATATTTCTTATAAATTATTTCTTCTACAACTAGTATTTTACCACCTTTATCATAATACATATAGTAATTATTTATTATGGTTTAGTAATTTTTCACTAATTATGTGTAATTATATTGGTTTTATAGTAATTTTTTAATATCAATCGTAATAATTTATTATACTCAAAAAATAAGACTCACTTATAAGATAAAAAATAGCTATCACTTTAACAAGCAATAACTATTTTAACTGATGTACCAATATTAGGAGTGCTTTGAATTGATAAACTTGCTTTATCATTGTATACAAGCTTTAATCTTTGTTTTGTATTATCTAAGCCTATACTTTTACAATATGTCTTGAAGCTTGTTTTTTCATTTGATGCTTTATTATTGATACCATCGCCATTATCAATTATCTCACAGGTCAATACATCATTTAGTAGTGAAATAAATATCTTGATATCACCGTTTTTTTTGTTAGAAAAAGCATGAAAAAAAGCATTTTCAACTATAGGCTGTAATAACAATTTGGGAATAAGGATATCAAAAGCTTTATCATCAACATAATAAGATACTTGTATTTTTTCTCCGTATCTCATACTATTGATTTTTGCATAGTTTTTCAGATTATTAATCTCTTCTTCTACTGTTACCATTTCATCAGTTTTTGATATTGTATTTTGCAATAATGCTATAAATGCATTAATCATTTCATCTACGGCTTTATTATCTCCCTGCCAAGCTAGATATTTGATTGATGCTAGAGTATTATACATGAAATGAGGATTGATCTGCATCTGTAAAGCTGATAGTTCAGCAGCTCTTCTTTGTTCTTGCTCGTCCATTAACTTATCTATATATGATTCTAATTCCAGTACCATCTGATTATATGCCTTACTTAGTTTTCTTACCTCATAACCTCCTTCAATAGGAACTTTTTGTTTAAAATTAGCTTCTGTTGCTACTTCCATAGTATCTACTAATTTGGTTAGTCTACTGGTTGTCTTTTTAGTTATTATAAGGATTATAGAACATGTTAGTAATGCAATTATACCTGATAGAAGTATTATATAATACTTTGATTTCAAGAAAACTTTTGATACAATACTTGTATCACTTAGAATAACTAAATAAAAATCCATATTCTGAATATATCTAGCTGTCAATAGATATGGTTTCTGGCGAAATTGGGTCCGTATATACTTGGAGCTTTTTATTGATTCCTTTACCATTGTAAGGATGTCTTCACGATCTTCTCCTATATATTTTTTCATACTACTTGATAGGACTTGTCCTGTTTTACTAAGTATTATTACATCATTTCCTCTTACCATATATTTTTTATATAAGGAACTATAATTTTCCTCTGTAATACTTATGAACATATCTCCAAAAAAAGTATTATTAATAGGTTCTTCCAATCCTTTGGTAATAACAATAGATGGCTGTGAAGAAGCATAACCATTAAATCCACTTATTATATAATGGTAAGTATTAGAAGGATTTTGCTTATACTGTTTATAAAATCCCATTTCCATTATTTTATCTTTTGTTGTAGTAGTGACACCTATATAATTGTCTGTATAATAATTCTTGTTATTTCCTATGACAAATATATTAAACATAGGTACCCCGTAATTATTATTTATTCGAAATAATTCATTTTGTAGACTATATCTTTTATAGAAACGTTCAGCTTTTGGCATGTACTCTGTACAATACAATTTTAGATTATTGCTTAGCCCATATTCTTCCATCAAGTTATAAGCCTTATAATTCAGATTTTTTAGTTCATCTACAATTCTATCTCCAATCTTTTGATTAGATGTATTATATGTATTAATATATAATTTTTCTCCTGTACTAATAGTCACTGTTGCTACTACTACAGTTGATATCACTAGACCACACAATGTAACAAGAACAATTTTAGTAAATAACGAAAGTCTTATAATTTTATCTACTGATTTTATTTTTCTTAATCTCATTTCATATACATCCTTCTATAGGTTGTTGGTGTGTAACCAGTCAATTTCTTAAAAACCTTGGTAAAGTAGTTAGGGGATGAATAACCAACCAACTCACTAACATAGGATATCTGAACAGAAGGTTCAACTAGAAATTCTTTCGCCTTTTGTATCCTAACTCCATTGAGATAATCATTAAAACTTTCTTTGTAGTTATTATTAAAATAAGCAGATAAATATGAATAGCTAATATGAAATTCATTAGCGATTTCTTGGAGATTGATTTGTTCTTTATAATTGAGGTTAATATAGTCTAGTATCTGTTGCATCATTTTACTTGTAGTCCCTATGTTTATCAATGATTGTATATAATCTTTTATTTCATTAAAGTATTTTATTATCTCTTTCAATGTAATTGCATTGGAGATATCATTGAAAAATAAGATCTTTTTTGTATTTACTTCCTCATATTTATCTTCCCTAATAAAAATAATATTTAAAAGATTATAAATAACGTTTTGAACAATTGCTTTTATTTCGTTGCCTAATAAACCATTTTGAAAAGTTAGTTTGTTAAGATATGCTTCCAAGTATTCAAGTGCATTAATTGGGTCGGATGTCGCTATATGCATAAATTCTTTTGTATCAAATTGTAATCTTTCCTTATTTTTATATGTTTCTAAAGAAACACTTATATACCCATTTTCATAACCATAAAAATTGTATTGTGCTAAGTTTTTTATTTCTTGATAAGCTTTTAAGAGATTTGAAGATGAATTAATCCCGTCAATTTTCATTAAAAAAACAGCAATAATTATATTCTCAAGATTGTTGGTTAGTTGATTCCATTTATTATTGATGTCAAGTCTTGCTTCTGATTTATGATTAATAATGAATATATGTATGTTTTGGGATTTACCTATATATATATAATTGTAATGTCTGAATGTTTCATTAACCTTATCATTAACTAAACCAATATCAACAGAATCAGTAGTGCATTGCTGATATCCTATTATGGTATACTCTGATTGATTGAAACAATTACTTATTAATTGTTTATCCAAGGTTTTATCCTCTAACATCTTCAGAAGCTGTTTCCCTGCATCATCTTCTTTTTTAACATCACATACAGGTTGTCCAAATTTCTTTTGTAACGGTATTAATATATCAAGTAATTGCTTTGCTGTTAGTGTAGGTTTTAGAATATAATCTGCAACTCCATACTTGAACGCAGTTTTTACATAATCAAAATTATCATATCCACTTAAAATTACGATCTCAATATTCGGATAACGTTTCTTTATTATTTTAGATAGCTCTATACCGTCAATATTAGGCATGACTATATCGCATAAGATTATATGCGGATGTACCTTTTCAATTAGCTCTAATGTCTGAGTGGCATTAGTTGCTTCCCCCACAATTGTAAAACCATACTTTTCCCAATCCAACATATGCATGATACCTTGTCTCAATAAGTATTCATCATCTACAACTATAATTTTGCACCATTCCATATACCATTCTCCTATAATAACATAATACTATTATTATAATGCTTATGCCTAGATTCCACAAGACATCTAGGCATAATGTATGATAGTTATTTTCCATATTTATTTTTATCTATTAATATTATAGATTAAATAACTTATATAAAATTATAGATAGAGCATCAAAACCTATAAACTAATTGGCTTATCATTAGCCTTTAGATAGCTTTCGATTGCTTCAACATCTTTATCACCTCTACCTGATAAATTAACTATAATAATCTTGTCTTTATCAAGGGTAGGTGCAAATTTCATAGTATAAGCAAGTGCATGTGAACTTTCAATTGCAGGAATTATACCTTCTGTTTGTGATAAATATAAGAATGCATTCACTGCTTCATCATCTGTAATAGATTCATACCTTGCTCTACCAATGTCTTTTAGATGTGCATGTTCTGGTCCAACACCTGGATAATCCAATCCTGCTGATATTGAATACACTGGGCTTATGTTTCCTTGATCATCTTGGATAAAGATTGTATTCATACCATGAACAACACCCTCTTCTCCATGAGCCATAGTTGCCGCATGGAACTCTGTATCTACTCCTTTTCCCGCAGCTTCTACACCGATTAATTCAACTTCTTCATAAGAATTAAATTCGTGAAATAAACCAATAGCGTTACTTCCTCCACCTACACATGCGATACAATAATCTGGAAGTCTTCCTTCTTTTTCTTTTATCTGTCTAAGAGCCTCTTCACCTATGATTTTTTGGAATTCACGAACCATAGTTGGATATGGATGTGGTCCTACTGCTGAACCTAATAGGTAAAATGTATCTTCTATTCTCTCTACCCATTGCTCAATAGCTTCATCTACTGCATCGCTTAGAGTTCTAGTTCCTCTTGTTACTGGAGTGACTTTCGCACCTAGTAATTCCATTCTAAAAACATTAAGCTTCTGTCTCTTAGTATCTTCTTCTCCCATAAAAATCTCACATTCCATGTTGAACATAGCTGCAGCTGTAGCAGTTGCTACACCATGTTGTCCTGCTCCCGTCTCAGCAATTATCTTATTCTTGCCCATTCTCTTAGCTAGTAATATTTGTCCTATTGCATTATTTATTTTGTGGGCACCTGTATGATTAAGATCTTCTCTTTTTAGATAAATCTTAGCTCCACCTAGCTTATTGGTCATATTCTTTGCAAAGTATAGTGGGGACTCTCTTCCCACATAATCTTTCATGTAGTATAGATATTCATTTTTGAATTCTTCATCCTTCATAGCTTTGTTAAAAGCTTCCTCCAATTCATTCAAAGCCTCAATTACTGGTTCTGGTACATATTGTCCTCCGAATTTTCCAAATTGATGTGTCATAATTAAATTCCATCCCTTCTAATTAATTTTGAATTTAATAAAATGTGATATTGATTTTTGATGAGATGTGTATCTAAAAAGGCAATTAAAAAACACTTCATCCATTTATTGGGACGAAGTGTTACTCGTGGTACCACCCAACTTTAAGCACTTTGCTGTAGGTCAACAGCTTAAAATTTAATTCTCTCTAATAACAAAAAATCTCCGTCATTATTAGGACGAAGTTACATTTCGTTATGCCACCTATTATGTGCTTAACTCTTTCAGATACTAACATATCCTATCCCTGTAACGTAGGAAAAACGGTATAAGCTACTTACAATTAAGCGTTCACCATACTTCTCATGAATCCATTCAGAATTATTGTAGATATCAGGATTCCACCATCCCCAACTCTCTATAATTACAACCAATTCTTACTACTTTCAATCACCGAATTTGATTATTAAATTATATTTATTATATATTAATATGTTCTATGTGTCAAGATTTTTTTGTACTTAAGCTTTTCTATTTAATAAATATGAAAAAGGTTACAGTTATATTAATAATTGTAACCCTTACTTTCCCGGTTATTCTATTAATTTGAAGCAATTTTCTCAGATGTTTCATTCAAGCTTTCCAATATCTTATTACCTTTTTTTGATAATGTTAGATACTTATATGTCAATGAAACAGTATTTTCTGAGCTACTATAATTTTCTTGTGCAATAGCCGACAGGTTATTAGCTGAACCCACTATATTTCTGTTTTCCTCTACAATTGTAGATATTTTCGAGGATAGCAAATCGATTTTTTTCGTACTATCTATCATATTATTTTTAATTTTACCAAAAACATTCTTTGTATCTTCAACTAATTTATTTTGTTCCTCACTTATTTCATTAAGTTTTTCATATGCACTCAAAGATTTATTGGTTTGTTCTTGTAATTCTGCAATAATTAATGTAATATCATTAACGGATTGCGAAGACTGTTCTGCCAGATGTCTTATCTCATCTGCAACAACGGCAAAACCTTTACCTGCTTCTCCAACTCTTGCAGCCTCTATTGCAGCATTTAGAGCCAATAGATTAGTTTGATCCTCAATATTTTTTATGGTCTCTATGATATCTACAATATTATCCGACTTTTCTTTCAGTTCTTGCATTATATCAAATGTTCTAGAATTATTTTCATTTGAGACATTATTATTATCGTACAATGTTTCGACAATCTCAATACCGTTACCAATTACATTTTCTATTTCTTTCGAAGTATGACTTATTGATAGCGATGTATCTGAAGCTTCATTTATCAACTCTTGGATATTATTAGTTGACTCTAGCTGTTTTTCTGTATATTCAGCACCTTCTCTAGCCCCTTCTTTTATCTGTTCTACTGATTGTTCTATATCTTTTGACATTATATTCATATCTTCCATAATAGTATTTAGTTCGTTAGAATGATTATATATTACTTTGCTAGTATCTATTAATCTATTCATCATGTGATCTTGCTCTTCTTTAGACTTTTTAAGATTACTGATCATATTTCTATTTCTATTCATCATGTTATGTAATATCTTGGCTCCCATATAGCAGGAAGCAGAAAATATTAGCAGTACAAGAACTAAATAGATATAAACAGATTTATCCAAATTTGATACATTATCATTATCTAATAATCCTACTATTTTAAAAATAGTCACAACTATATTAACACTGCTAGTTATTACTATTGCCTTATATCGACCTAGGAAAACTAGTAATACTAAAACTGGAAACATACCTGAGAAAACAACTATACTTTCACTAGTACCAAATATTACAGACCAACATATAATCATTGGAATCAAGGTTATATAGATTGTTCTCCTAGTATTAATATTTTTTTTATTCACTATAAGAGTAATGACAACTGATGTAATAAGAAGAAAACACAAAGAAATAACTAGATAGAATGAGCGATTCCCCATTTTAACACCTATAACCATTTGCATTATCATCAGCAAAAATATAATACTTATCATTATGTAATAATTTTTATATCTCTTTTGCTCATGACTTATTTTAATATTTCCCTCCATCTAACTCCACCTTTCCTTTTATACGTAACATTATATTACATAATTTGTCTAATTACAATATTATTAACACTTTATCATTAAGTTCATATGTAAAATTAGATTTCATAATATTTATATACTATTTTTTTTAAAAATTATAGACCATTTCACACATTTTTTCCACCAAAAAAACAGAACAAACTGTAATAATTACAAACTGTTCTGTTTATTGATTTTGTTATATATTGAATTCATTTATTATTTTTTTCAACTTTTCCATACTTTCTTTTGTTTTTCCAACTTGATGGTTAACTTCATTAGTCTTATAATTAGATTCAGACATTCTATCTGCAATATCTGTAGTTGAACTAGCACCTTTATTAATCATGACCACTATTTCATCAATAACAGTAAGTACATATTCAGTAGAGGCTAAGAGTTCCTCAGATGTTGCACTAAAATCATTAACAAGATCATTAACAAGCTTAGCATCTTCACTATATTTATCAGCTACATCTAACATTTTTTTATAATCATTTTCTACATCTGTAGATACAAATTCCAACAAATTATTTGCACTCCTTGAAAGGTTTCCCACTGAGCCTTTTACTTCTGATGTTACACCCTGTATTTTTAGAACTGTGTACTTTGATTGTTCTGCAAGCTTCCTTATTTCATCAGCAACTACTGAAAATCCTTTTCCTGACTCACCAGCTCTCGCTGCCTCTATTGCTGCGTTTAATGCTAATAGATTCGTCTGTTCTGTAATCTGCATAATAGTTTCAGATAAGATATCTATTTCTTCTACAATTTTTGATTTATTAATTGCCTGTTCCAACTGTTGTTTTGTTTCGGAAAATATTTGTATTGCTTTTCTTTGGGATTCATCAACGTTTATTCTTGTTGTATTAGCTTTTTCATTTATTTCTCCAGAGGCTACTGAACCTTCCTGTGATTTGTAAGCAATAGATTGTACAGCTTTTTTTATTTCTTGTAAGGTTACCGTCATTTGTTCAGATGAAGAAGTAGTTTCTTCCATATTTTCTGTAAGTACTTTTGTGGTTTCAAATACATCTTTTAGGTTATTATTTAATAGTTCCACATTTCCCCTTACATTTTGTACTTTATCATCTACATTGATTGATTCGCTAATAATAGTTTGAACTATTCTTCTAATATCAATCTTCATTTTATTAAGGGCATTGGCAAGTACTCCAATTTCATCTTTTTTATTTAGTAGTTTTTGATCGATATTACTGCTAAAGTCACCAGAAGCTAATGCATTAGCATAACTAGTCATTTTTACTAATGGGTTTGTTAATGTTTTTGCATAATAATATGCTAATACTAATCCTATAATAATAGCCACTATTACAATAAAGATTTGATTAGTTTTAAATGAATTCAAGGGCTTTAATACTTCTGATTTAGGTACTTTCAATACTAATAAGCTTCCTGTATTTAATCGTGAATGTGCAGCGATCATTTTTTTTCCATCTATAGTTACCTCTTTTACGCCAACTAAATTCTTTCCGTTATCTGTAATGCTATTATACTCTTCAGTTACCTCTCCCATAACATTATATGGCACTATTTCCACTGGACTGTTATCATATAAGTCTATTTCCTCTAATTTTTGCTTTAGTTTATTATCTTTTAGGCCTATACCGAATACACAAATTCCTTTTCCATCTATTGAAACCGACGAATTGTAATCTATACTGACCTCACCTGTTTCTTGATTAGTTAGAACGCTCCATTTCCCTTCATCATTATTGATTACACTATAGAACCAGTTCATTTTCGGATCATCTTTTTTAAACCAAGTTTTATCTATTTCAGTTACATTTTTAAAACTTCCGTCTAATTCAGGATCCATATACCAAAATGCATGCACTTTATTTGTGGTAGATGGCGTTAACTCAGGATTAAAGGTAACAAATATTCCATATAGATTTCCAGAATATCTTTTTGCTATGAATTTCATATATTTTGAAAGAATATGATTATACTCTGATAAGTATTCATCTCCTCTTTGCTTAAGTTCATACATATTAAAGCTACTCTTAACGTATTCTCTTAGAGATTCCTGCATTATCTGATACTGAAAAAACTCTTGGTTTATATCTTTAGTCTCTCTTAACACTTGTTGAAACATCTTATCTTTAAACTCATCCTCTAACACAATACTACTTTGAATAAAATTTAATACTCCAATTACTGTAGACAATAAAAATATAACTATAAAAATTGACACTATAAATCTTATCTTTATACTATTTAACTTTTTAACCATAACACAAACTCCTTTTAAAAACAATTATAGTATTAAATTCGACAATAATTTAATCTATCCTTTATTTTTTTATAACTTCAATAAATAAAAAGATATCCCCTATTTGGGGGATATTGAAATAAAAACTTTTTATTTATTTGATGCTTTTTGTTTTAGAATGTGACCACAATATGGGCAAAAAGTAATACTATGGTTAAAATCACTTAAATTACTTGCACAATGAGGACAATATTTTATATGTGCAGAAATTTCATCTTTTCCAACAAAATGTATAATGTCTTCTTCTTCTCCAATTCTTTTAAGACTATCTTTTAAGGTAAACATTGATAATGGAGTGTGTATAATTCCATCAACACTATCTTCGATCTTATCATATCTGATTGAATTGCTAGATGATAATAGACATTTGCTTTTTGGTATAGTTGATTTAATGTCTTTGATTAATTTATCTCCACGAGTTTTCCTCATTATATAATTGACTATAACAATATTAGGCTCAAACTGCTCTGCTTCGTATATTGCATCAAATTCATCTGCAAGTTCAACATCATAACCTAGATTGTTTAACATATCTTTCATTATTAAACTTTCAAATCTAGAATCATTTACAAGTAGTGCTCTTTTTCTCACATCAATCAGCTCCTGTTTGATTTAAAAATATAACATAAAACTTGTTTTATAAGCAAAAACTACTTATTTTATTAATTCTATCATCAATACTCACATAATTATAGTATATCACATACAGCTTATTTTTATTATAAAAAATTATGTCGTTAGTAAAATTTTATTTTCAATACTAACAAATTCTACTAAGTGAATAAATAGCTTTTTCTATATTATTAATATCTATTCCTTTATATGATAAAATTAATATGGAACTTTTTTGAATTTTTTTTACTATTGTATATTCTGAAATACCAGAAATCAAAATATCGTTATCTAATGCTTTTTCTATTATTTCTTGTTCAGATAATTTCGTATCAATATTAATCAACATATGCAACCCTGAATCCATTCCCCCAATCCTAACTTTATTTCCCATATAATTCTTGATTGCTTGAATCAATATCTGATTTTTCTTAGTATAATTTTTCTTAAGTCTCCTAATATGTTTCTCAAACATGCCTTCTTTCATGAAAAGTGCTAAAGCTAATTGTTCTGTCTTCGAAGTTGTCTGTGTATATCTATTTTTACTTTCATTGTATAGTTGGATTAATTTACCTGGTAAAATCATATAACTTATTCTTATAGAAGGAACCAGTACTGTAGAAAACGAACCCAAATATATAACGTTTCCATCTTTATCAAAACTCTGCATTGATGGTATAGGTTTCCCATAATATCTTAATTCACTGTTATAATCATCTTCAATAATATAACCATCATTCTCACTAGCCCACTTCAATAGCTTAATTCTCTGGTCAACAGACATGACAGTCCCAGTTGGAAATTGATGCGAAGGACTAACGTAGCATAATTTCGAATTAGAATTTTTAAGTACTTTCATTTCTATTCCATCATCTTTTACAGGTATAGGTAATATATCAAAACTATTATGCATAAATATATTTTTAGCTCTATTGAATCCAGGATCTTCAAAAGCACAACTATCAATATGGATTTTTTTCATTAACGTGCTAAGTATATTTAATAGATATTGAACACCTCCACCTATGATAACTCTTGTGGCATCAGCTGTTACACCTCTTGACCTTCTAACATATCTTACAATCTCCTGTCTTAGTTCCATCTCACCTTGCACATCTGTAGACTTGTATAGTTTTTGATAATCATAATTAAGAATACGATTCATATATCTTCGCCATAAATTAAAATCAAAGTTCATTTCTTCCACATATTCGTTTTTAAAGTCATATTTAACCATTTTTTTTACTTTTTGTTCTGCAACATATTCTGTTTCATTTTTCTTACTGTTTACATAAGTTTTATCAAATGCGCTTGCATAATATCCTTTTTGGGGTAGACTATATAAATAGCCTTCAACCAGTAATTGCTGATAAGCATTTTCAATAGTTGTTTTACTTATATCAAGGCTACCTGATAGCTGTCTTATAGAGGGTAATTTTTCGTTTTGTATAATGTTTTCACCTATTATCTCATTTCTTATGTATTCATATAATTGAACATATAATGGTTTATCTAAAGTCGCATCCAGATTCGGTACCAAATCTATCATATTTTCATCCTTCCTAACAACTGTCCCTCTTGTTTTTAATAAAACTGTCACTTTTAAAATACACACTTATATTATATAGTATATATAAATTTTGAAAAAAGGCAAGGTGACACTCATGAAAAATACATATTTTGAATCTAGCAACATTAGAAAAATAACTTATACAGGATTAATGACAGCCCTTGTATTACTAGCAACTTTGGTTATAAAAATTCCAGTTCCTTTTACAAATGGTTATATTCATCTTGGAGATAGTATGATTTTTATTGCAGCTATTCTATTAGGATGGAAATATGGTGCATTCGCTGCTGGAGTAGGTTCTGCACTAGCTGATGTTATTGGAGGATATGCACATTGGGCTATACCCACTTTGATTATAAAAGCTTTGATGGGAGCGATTGTAGGAATATGTGCAAGTGAAAAATTCAGAAAGGAAATGTACATTTATTTAAGTATTATTTTCGCTAGTGGATTTGCCATATTTAATGTTATACTTAGATATATTCTTTCTAATAAAATATCTCTAGAATCCAATGCTTTTAATAACAATTTACTAGACGAGCTGACATTAGATTCTGTTGACGAATTGATAAGTCTGACCAATAGAGTTGAAACACAGCTTCTTATAATAACAATACTGATACCGTTAATTATTTTAGCTCTATCTTTACTTGTAGCTAAATTAAATAATATAAAATTCAAACCTGCATATACTTTTGGTTTTGTTATAGCTGGTACTTTTATGGTTTTTGGTTACTATATAGCCTCATATATAATGACTGGTAATTATATTGTTCCTATATTTTCATTACCTTGGAATATGGTACAGTTTATAATGGGTCTTATTATAGCTAATCTTATAGTAGCAGGATTAAATAAAAGCAAATTGTCAATCCCATTAAAATAGAAATAAAAGGGGCTATCGGATAATATATTAAGTTAAAAATGTATTATCGACAGCCCTTTTTTTATGTTATAGATGTTTCATTATTATATGTAAGTAAATATTATCCTCCAAAACCGTATATAATCACCAATACGTGAAATAACATCATTATCAGATTTATACCTATGCCTATATGAGCAAATGTCTTAAATGTCTCTTTTGAAAGTTCTCCAATCAATCCGTATATAATTCCGATTAAACATATAATAAATCCTATTATCTCAACAAGTCCTATAGTATAAGTAATACTATTCATACTTCTATCTCCAAAAGCAGATATACCTACTGCACTTAGAAATAATATTAAAGATGTAATCCCTAATGCAAAAGAAGCTATTCCATGTCCAGATTGTTTTTTATTATTTAATCTTAATGTAATCTTCTTATCTTCCATATTTTCCCTATCCTTTATTTATTAGAACTCTTTTCTCTGGAAATTACTTTTTATTATCTCTCAAATATTTTATACCATAATATATATAATAACATATCCTAAAAATTAAGTACCCAATGAATCCACCAAGAGTATTGAGTATAATATCATCTACATCAAAACTTCCAACTGCATACTGATATTGTAGCACTTCTACTGTCAAGCTTACAAATCCACTAATTAATATAATTAGTATAAAAAATCTTGTTCGTCTTAATAATATAGGTACAAAAAATCCCAAGGGCATAAATGCAAGTATATTACCAAAAATATTAGTCATGATGGCATTGGTTCCACTATATTTTATATAGTTTCTAATTGTCTTGAATGGTTCTATGTTATAACCTTTCAAACCAGTAATCCTACCATATCTAGCATCTAAAAATAATACATTTATTAGTATTATCAAATATATAATAAAAAGAATAAAACTAATTATTCTAAACGTTTTTCTGAATTCATTTGAATGAATAGTATTCATTATAACCCCCTGATTTACGTCAAATTAATTTGTCATTCAAATTTTATTATACCATATACATTATCTTTAAACTAGGTTATTTTACCTAAAATTTAGCTGCTTTTTATAATATATACATATTTAATTATATATTATAATAGTTAATAAATTTTATTAATTCTTTTTTTTAATCCTACATCTAATTTCTACAACTATCAATGTAATAATTGGAATTATTAATTGCATAAGTACAGAAATATACGTATAAAATAACTGATGTTCTACTAATTCCATAATACTTGACACTGTTGTTATTGATGCAATAAGAACTATAAGGCTTATTGGTGTAACTAAAAACTTATAATCCTTTAAATTGAATAAAGATTCAATACCTTTACATCCAGCTAAGAGATAAATTGTTATTTTAATAAATCCACCTATCATAAATATTATAGCAATAATGGCTTCAATCCTCTGCAATATATCTCTAATATTAATCCTGCTTACGGCTCTATAGATAGGAAAATAGCTAGTTGAATAAGCAAATTGTCCCAGACATAAGTATGCACTAACATGTGTACAAAACAGAATAAATCCTCCTAATAACAGACCTATTATAAATAATTTATATATACTTTTTGAATTTCTTATACTCTTAGTATTCAATACTAATATAAATGTGAATATCTCAGCTAAAGGAAATGTTATCATTTCCAAAGTTCCTTTTGCTATAGGCTGAATACCATCTGCTAGAACTGGAGTTAAATTAAATACCTCAACCATAGTCAGCATAAGTGGAATAGTTATTAGTACTATTGGATAAATAATTCTCACAAAAAATTCTGACCATCTACCTAGCACTTCTAATCCACATTTTAGTCCAGTAATAACTAATAATATAACTCCAATAGATAGTATTAATTTGGGAGTATTAATTAGTCCAACTATATTTGTAAAAAGTATAAAAGTAGTCAAAACTAAAGTTCCCACATAAAAACAATATATAATATATAATATACTAATGACTTTACCGATTATCTTACCAAAAACTGCAATAAGAATCTCATATAAGTTCTTACCAGGGTATCTAACAAGAATTCTGCAATATATAACTGATAGTATACATGTAATACCTATAGCTATCAATATTATAATCCATATATCTGAATTGGCATTTGTAATAGGATTTATAACAAATGACTCTGATAACATTATTAAAATAATCATACTTATACCTTGACGGTTTGATATTACTTCTTTCACTAAAAATCACCATTTCTATAAATCATTATTTGTTTTTTTATTAACCATTACTGTTTTATCCATAACCTTACCACTCTTACCACTATCCTTTATTAATGTAATATAATCATTATAGAGTTATATAATTTTTTTAATTATTGTATTTAAGTCTTTTGATATTTGAGGTATTTCTACATCAATACTATATAAAAACATCAGTACAAAAGCTGCTACAAAAAACAAAGTATATATTGTGAGTTCCTTTTTATCTTTATTTTTTTTTAGTGGTACTATCTCAGTAATTCCAATTACAGTGAAAATAATAACTACTAATAAACCTTTTAAAACCATACCTTCACCTGTTCCTATTAATTTTTGGATATATTTTTCTTTCTATTTGTTTTTTTAGAAATTAATTTACCTCTCATATCCATATACCACCACGGTGCCCTAATATATGCATCTTTCATGTTTATTACATCTTCCATTGAATCAACATTCAACATATAAGGTATTCCAAAGCTTCTTATGGAGAATAAATGAAGACTTAAGAATATTACTCCCAAAATATATCCATATAAACCTAATATCGAAGCTAAAAACAAATATATAATTCTAATGAAAATTGTTGCATTAGCCATCTTAGGCAGTAGGAAATTAGCTATCCCTGTTATACCAATTACGATTATCATAGGTTGACTTACCAATCTAGCCTCAACTGCTGCTTCTCCAACTACAAGGGCACCTACTATACTTATTGCCGAACCACTGTATTTTGATATTCTAATACCTGATTCCCTTATCAATTCAAATACTATAATCATAACAAAAGCTTCTAAAAACGACGGAAACGGGATACCTTGCCTAGCTTCATAGATACTTAATATTAACGGTGTAGGTATTAATTCTTGGTGATAGGTAGTAAGAGCGATATAAATAGCGGGAACACTAGTAGTAAGAAAAAATGCTAAATATCTAAGCAATCTATTAAATGTGGCAAAATAATATTGCTGATAATAATCTTCATCCACTTGAAAATATTCAATAAAAACAAAAGGTGTAGTAATTACAGAAGGTGATCCATTACATATAATAGCTACTCTTCCTTCAAGTAATTTACCACATACAGTATCAGGTTTCTCTGTTGTAAATAGCGTCTTGAATAACGACATTGGCTCATCTGTTATGAATTCTTCTATATAACCAGTGTCCAATATACCATCTATATCAATTTTATCTAATCTTCTCTCTACTTCTTTTACAATTTCATCTTTTGCAACTTCTTCTATATAGCAGATGCATACTTTTGTTTTAGTAATATTTCCTATCTCTCTAAACTTAACCTTTAAATGTTTAGATACAATCCTTCTCCTTATTAAGGAAATATTTGTATATATAACTTCATTAAACCCTTCTCTAGGACCTTTAATAACAGTCTCCGATATAGGCTCATTAATAGCTCTAGCAGACCAATCAAGAGTATTTAGTATAGCACCTTTTGCAAATCCATCAATAAATAATATACTTTTTCCTATATATAGATTTTCAACAAGAGTTGTAAAATCATTTGATTGTTCTACTTCATTAATGCTAACTATTTTATTAACAACATAATCCAAGAATTCAGAACTATTTTCATGCCTTTTTATATCTGCACTCATTATCGGCTTGAAAATATTATCAGACATTACCTCATCATTAACCATACTCTTAATGTAAATTAGGCAAAACTTCTTTTTACTTCCTTCATTTTGAAATAATCTATATACAATACTATCATCGTCTTGAAATTCTTTCTTAAATAAATTAATATTATAAGTTAAACTTTTATTTAAACCCTTATTCATTTTTCTACTCCTTACCTTTATAAGTCTAGTATTTATCCATTTCTATTGGATGAGATGATAATGCAGAACTTTCAACTTTCACATTAACATCTGTCGTTATTTTTAAAGTTTGAAAAATATTATCCCAATCTTTTTCAACCTTTTTCCACGTTTTATTTTTTTCTCTTTTGAATAAATCCCCAAATCCGAACATGTCTGAATTGTAATCTTTTTGAACATGTGTAATTAAATCTACTATACCCTCTTCAATAATTTTCTCAGCATTTTTCTCTACATCATTTCTATCTTTTTCATCTAGAATATCTATATGATTACTTAATTCATTAATTGCTACATTACAGTCAACTGTAATATTAATTCCAAGAGACTCTCCATATACCATAGGAGTTACCTTCGTTTCATTAGATAATACTTCTAGCGAAATATGTCCTAGTTTTTCTTCAAAGTAATATTGTATTGATAATGGTTGATTCTTGATTTCATTATCAATAAAAAGATAATACAAAGTCTCATCCTCTGTTAATTTTCCTACCATTTTGGATGCTTTAAAAACAGCAGTACCTCCTACTGTATGTATTAGATTTCCATCCTGATTATCTTTATCCATACTAATCAAAGGAATAGCTGGCTCAAATCCTTTCTTAGTCATTTTATCTATTATATTCCATACTGTTGAAGATTCAAATGTACCTATTTTATTTTGATTTTTTAATGTATCGCTTAATCTCATGCTTGCTACATCAGTAACGTCATCTTTAAACATTTCTTCTGCATTACAATTATCTGTTATTAAAACATATACATCTGGTCTATATTCTGCATCTCTCATGGTATAATCCAATATTTCAGTTATACCTTGCTTTGCTAATTCTTCACTAATTATTAATATCTTTGTATGGGCTAGATATACTCGTTTACCATTCTTTTCAATTATTTTTCTGATTGCTCTAAATAACGTATTACCTTTATCCTTCAAAACCCTGCTTTTTAATTGACCTTGTTCACTTTCTATACCAACTATCTCATATGTAACAAGGTATTGAGTCTCAGATATTTTATCTACTTCTTTAGCCGGAGTGATATGAGAATCTACTCCAATCCCTAAAACTATCTCTACCTCATCTATCTCTTTATAATCCCAACAGCCAACTAATAGGATACATGTAATAATATATACTGCTATAAAACAAATTTTTTTCATAAAATTAGATCCTCCTATTGTTAAACTAAGTTTCTTAGACTTAATAAATATTATCCCATAATATGTTTATATTATTCTTTTTTAATGAAATTAGAACTATAATTACCGTGATACAAAAAAGCTACTTGGAAAGACTCCAAATAGCTTTTTTTTTGTATAATTTTATAAAAAGTTGTAACACCAATGTAGACAAGTACATATACTAAACTAGGACAACATATATTAGACTTAATTGCTAATCAATTACTCAGACAAGTAGAACTTGTCAGTAAAATCCTCCTCAGAATTATAAGTAAGGTACAGTAATCTGTACCTTACTTATTTATATATAGTTCTATAGCACAATAATGATTTATGACATCATAATCCATTAATCTATAATTTTGATATTTAACCTCATATTCTATAATAGCATCATCTAAGAATCTATAGTCTCCCAACTCTATCTCTGTTCTGAAATTAGTCTCTCTCTCAACTTGAACTTCTTTTTCTGGTATAAATTCACTGGTTTCTTCTGCATCTTCGTCAAACCAAATAGTTGGTTTTTTTTCTACTGGTATAATGCCTACATCATAGTTAATTAGATATTTTAATGTACCTGCTATTCTTAATTTTGATGTTTTATTAAAATCATTTTTTATGATCTTTTTATCATTAATAATTACATATATCATGATATTTTTTATTTCTACAATCTCATCTTCATAATTTTCTATTTTAAGCCTATCCTCAAACTGTAGAAATTTAGATATTTTGGTGCTGACCTCTTGTTCTTCTATATCTATCTTTATAGTCGAATATCTTTCTCCTACTCCACAAATATAAACTTTTATAACAAATTCTTCAGTTCCAACAAAACTACTATCAGGTATATAAGACCAATAACCATTGGTTGTCAATTCTATTTTTCCATTCATAGGTTCGTTTTCTAATGAACAACGAATATTATCTCTTGATAAATTTTTCCCAACAATTCTACCTTCGATTCTCGTACCTTGCCCCATTGATAAATTACAATTATATATTTTAACTTTTTTATCCAACCTATCACCTCTCCTAGCACTTTATATATTATATGCTTATGAAGAATATAAGTTGTTGATAAACTTACGTAATTTAGTATTAATCAATCAACTGATTTCTAATATTCAATAGTATAGAACCAAAAATTATTGATATTACACCAACTGCAATCCCTGTAACTATTGAAATGATCCCTAGACATATACCAACTTTTCCTGCTCCACTTACTTTTTTGTATAATTTATCACTGTATTCAATCATCATAATTTCTCCTTTCGTGAATACTATTATTTGTAATTATAACACTTATATAATATATATTTCAACTTATTTAAATATATGGATTAATCCTATATGAAATAAGGAACATTAATTTATTAATCCCTGTAACCCTTTGTCCTAAATACTCATATATTGTACTAAGTTAATTATTAGGTGGTGACTTTGTGCACGATAAAAAAACATCATACATCAGACTTCTTCATGCATCTCCAAAAGCTCCAGCCGTAGATGTTTATGCCAACGGTGACAATATTCTAGCAGATGATTTATCATATGGAGAATTCACTCCATATCTTCCAGTTATGCCTGGAACTTATACTATTGATATATATCCTGCTGATAATTCAGATATGCCAATTCTTACTAAAGAATTAGTTCTACCTGAAAAAACAATAGCTACAATAGCTGCTATTGGAGATTTACCAGAACTAGAATTATTCATAGTAGAAGACCCAAAAGAACCTTTACAACCAAATACTAGCAAATTAAGATTTGTACATCTTTCCCCAGATGCTCCAGCTGTCGATGTTATAGAATCAAATGGGTCAGTACTATTCACAGATGTAAGCTATAAAGATATATCTGATTATATGAGCATAACCCCGAACACTTATACAGTAGAAATAGTACCTACTGGTACAGATAACGCTGTTTTATTTGTACCTAATATTAGATTACTTCCAGATGCCTTTTACTCATTATACGCAATTGGTCTAGTTGAGGGAGATCCTTATTTACAATTATTAATACCATTAGATGGAAATTCTTATATCGAGACATAAAAAAAGTGTGCATTTTTGCACACTTTTTATTATATTATCTTATTGACAATAAAATTATCTTCAACTAACTCCCAATTCTGTGGAGCTGCTTTAGCTAAAACCCAATAAAAGAAACCTCTTAAATCTAATTCTTTAATCAAATCAAATTTTGCTTGTAGGCTTCTAGCATCTTCAAACCATACCTCATGCTCCTTACCTTCTTCATCTATATATCTAAAGAATGGTGACTGGGACACTTCATCAAATTGAATCTGCCTGTTGTATTTTCTAGCTAATTCTACTCCATCTTTGAATCCAATAGATTTTGCGAACTTACCACCTTCAACAAAAGGTAGCGTCCAATCATAACCATATAAAGGTATCCCCATCATAATCTTTTCACTTGGAACATGAGACAAAGCATAATCAACAACTCTTCTGACTTCATTTATTGGAGCAACTGCTCTAGGTGGTCCCCCTGACCATCCCCACTCGTATGTCATTATAAAAATAAAGTCAACTATTTTACCTATTTCTCTATAATCATGTCCTTCGTATAATATTCCTACCTGATCATCACTAATCTTAGGTGCTAAAGCAACTGATAGTGTATATCTTTCATCTTCTTCCTTTAACCGCTTTTTAGCTTTCTTCAAGAAATCAATGTATGGTTTACGATTTTCTGCTCCAAGGTATTCAAAATCAAAATCAATTCCTAGATAACCTTTTTCTTTCATAATAGCTATAGCTTCATCTAACAATCTATCTTGAGCTTCCTCATCATTAAGCAAGGCTGTTGCATTATCAATACTGAATCCATCATCATCAATATTTGTTATTACCATGAGAGGTGCTACTCTTTTACTGTAAGCAGCATTAATTACAGGTTCATCACCAATTGGTGGAGTTAAGGACCCATCAGCATTAGCTTTATAACTAAATATATTAACATATGTTAAATTATCTCCTACATCTTCTACATATGAAGCTGAATCAGCACCTGTTATATCTAAATCAATATAAGCTGCTACTTCTGCAATAGTTTTTGGTTCACTAGGTATAAGTATTCTTGTACCAACTTGTAAATCCATTGGATCAAGATAATCATTGGCTCTTTGAATCAAATACACTGGTATATTAAATTTTTTACTAATAGAATATAAACTATCACCTGGTCTAACTGTATAGAAATTTCCCATTGTTGGTATGAGTATTGTTTGACCAACTACAAGATTCCCAGGATTTTCCAACTGATTTATTTCAATTATATCACTAACAGGTATATTATATGTCCTTGCAATAGTAAAAAGTGATTCTCCAGGACTCACGACATGTATTTGCATATAATCTTTCCTTTTTTGCTCTTATTAAATTATATTCAATACAAGGTCAAAAGTTAATCTTTTTATTTATTTTGTAAAGATATATGGTCGCCCCTAGACATATCTACCTCATATCCAGCCATCTTGATTCTATTTTCAATACAATTCCTACACTGAGCAGCTTCATCACCTGTACATATCTTACCATTATATAATGCGTATTTATCTCTTACACTAGTTGGTGATAAATTAGGCATAACAACATTAGCACCTGCTTTTAACCCTTGCTCTCTTCCTTTATTACTAATTGAACCAAGTGCAGTTGTCGCTGGTAATAAAACCTCTGGCAGTAAAAGTCTGATTAATGAAAGAAGTATGCACGTCTTATGGACTGTTCCTGCCTTTTCATCAGCAAGTGGTGTGTCAGATTGAGGTATAAATGGTCCTATCCCTACCATATGTGGCTGTAATTTTTTCAAAAAAGTAAGGTCTTTAACAAAATCTTCGTTAGTCTGATTAGGTAAACCAATCATGAAGCCTGCCCCAATTTGGTATCCTATATCTTTTAGATCATGTAGACATCTAATTCTATTATCATAATTCATATTAGGATGCAAACTATCATAAAGTTCTCTAGAATTAGTTTCATGTCTTAAAAGATATCTATCTGCTCCTGCATCAAAGTATTTTTTATAGGACTTATAACTTTTTTCTCCAATGGATAATGTAACAGCAACATCCTCAAAAGTTGCTTTTATAGAAGAAACTATATCTACAATTTTATCGTCTGTATAATAAGCATCTTCTCCTCCTTGAAGAACGTAAGTCCTATAACCTAGTCTATATCCTTCCTTACAGCAATCCAGTATTTCTTCTTTACTTAATCTATACCTACTTGCATTTTTGTTATCTCTTCTTATCCCACAATATCTGCAATTGTTTTTGCAGTAATTAGTGAATTCAATTAATCCTCGCATATATACTTTATCACTATAGATATGTAATCTTGTTTCATTAGCTTTCATATGTAAGTACTTCTTAGATTCTTCATCCATATTATTAAGTAATAGTAATAATTCATCAGAAGATAAATTATTACTATTACTTAGCTTATCAATTAATATATTCATGACAATCTCCTTTATGTTAGAAATTAAGTAAGTCTTTTACTACCTCCGAAGCTATAATCAATCCCACAACCGAGGGAACAAATGCAACACTTCCTGGTGTCTGTCTTTTTATTTTGGTTGATTGGTTTTGTTCACTATCAGTTATATTATTATCTGATATAGGCTTTAATGGCTTTTCTTTTGAATAAACCACCTTAAGACTGTCAATATCTCTGTTTCTTAACTCTTTTCTCATTACCTTAGCTAGTGGACATACTGAAGTTTCATATATATCTGCAACCTGAAACATAGCAGGGTTAAGCTTGTTACCTGCTCCCATACTACTAATAATTGGTATATTTTTCTTCTTACATCTTTCTATCAAATCAATCTTTGACGAAACCATATCAATAGCATCTACTACATAAGAATAATCATCTGATAATAATCTGTCTGCACTATCAGAATTATATAATTCTCTGTAGGTAAGAACTTTTGCTTCATTATTAATAGCTAGAATTCTATTCTTCATTACATCAACTTTTGCTTGTCCTACAGTATTAATAGTTGCATGTAATTGTCTATTTATATTAGTAATACATATGTCGTCATCATCTATTAGAATCAATTCTCCTATTCCACTTCTAGCTAATCCCTCTATAACATATGTTCCTACTCCACCAACTCCAAAAACAGCTACTTTACTGTTTATTAACTTTTGTAACCCATCCTTGCCAATCAACATTTCTGTTCTTGAAAATGCATGTGACATTCTAACACCTCTAGTCTAAGTAGTCTTATTATATATATCTCTTGTTATCGTAATTTTAACTTAAATATATATAAAAATCAATTAATATATTTATCCACTCTTTAGGTTATAACCTTTATCAGTATAGATATAATCCAAAATATCCCAATAGTTTTTCTCTGATAAATATAGTTCATCAAAGTCATATTTGCAATGCATTCCAGTCTTATCTAAGTCAATTACTATATCCTCATAAGAGAAATAAAAAGTCTTTTCACATACTTTATATTTGGCATAATCATTAATGTCTATAGCATAGTTATCACATAACCAATCAATAATCTTAAAGAAATAGCTTCTCACTAGAGTCTCTCTAGTTTTTATTAAACTATATATAATGTTGATATTATCATTCTTAAGCATATATTTTAGATACTTAGGTTTCAATTCACGGATATCTTCAGTCTTATAGAATAGCTTAATTTCGAATAATTCAGTCTCTAATAAAGCTACTATAGGTTTAGCCTCCAAATATTTATCAGTACATAAAGTCACTTTTCCCATTATTTCACCCTTCCTTAATATAATAAATCCCCTGTTATTTTCTCTTTCGAAACAATTACTTGATTAGGCAATTATCTTACTTAAGTAATTGGCTGTATATATTAATTATATCATATATAATCATAAAAAAATTGAAATATAATGTTACTTTTTGATTCTCAAAAATATTTTTTTTAAGGTGTTAAATTCCATACTGCTATACGACACAAACCGTACATAAAATTATTAATTTTTCATTAAATTATTTAATACTTCAAAATATGTCGAACAGGGTAATATACATTATATAGTATATCAAGTTCTTTCAACACCAATATGTAGTGGCAAAATCATTAAGTTTCATTTAATATTTGCTTGAATATTAAATAGTATTTTTTTTTATGTATAGTAATATTATATAAAAAGTGCTATACTTTTTTATGATTAGTCTTAAGGGTAAATAAAGGGATAAATGGATTAATTATACATATTATGTTATTTATCTTATTTATTATTTAGGTTCTTGTTTAGCAGTAAAGATTACCATACCATCACTAAACTAATGACCTGCTTGTTTTTGAGTTAATTAAGTTTTGAAAAATGGAAAATAAGCTAATTAATAGGGTTATATAAACTCAAAAACTACTAACAACATAATTAAGAAAGGAGGAGTATAATGAGTGATATAATTGAGATCAAAAACCTAAGAAAAGTGTATCGAATGGGTAATGAACGTGTTGTCGCCCTTGACAATATCAGCCTGGGTATTAAAAAAGGCGAATGCTGTTGTATATTAGGAACTTCAGGTTCTGGAAAATCTACTCTGCTTAACATGATTGCTGGTCTTGAAAAACCTACTAAAGGACAAATCAAGATTAAAGGTAATCGAATTGAAAAAATGAATGAAAAACAAGTTACAAAGTTCCGTCAAAAAAATGTAGGTTTTGTCTTTCAATCTTACAATTTATTACCTAACTTGACAGCCCTTGAAAATGTGGCCATGCCTATGATATTTGGTGGTATACCTAAGAAAAAAAGGGAAAAAGAGGCTAAGCGAATGCTTACAGCCGTAGGTCTAAGTGATAGACTTCATCATAAACCTTCACAAATGAGTGGAGGTCAGCAACAGAGAGTAAGTATCGCAAGAGCTTTTGTAGGAACACCTGAGATAGTATTTGCCGATGAGCCTACAGGAAATCTAGATACCAAGACAACTATGGAAGTCATGGAACTGATTACGAATATTGCTAAGGAAAATAATCAAACACTTATAATCGTAACCCACGACGTAGAAACTTCCGTATATGCAAACCGTGTTATTCATGTACGTGATGGACTTATAGAATCGATAGATAGTATTGATAAAAATGAAATAGAAAGTAAACAGGAGGCTTAATGAAAAAATGAAGAAATTTTTAGTATATATGTGTGCGCTTGTGATTAGCTTGAATGTGATGGGGGTTGATGTCTCTGCCGTTACTAAAGACACAAATGACATATCTATAAGTAGATATACAGTAAGTAAAGATACTATTAGTGAAGGAACTGAGTTTACTTTACATGTTGAATTTAATAGAACAGGTAGTGCTATTGGTAAAAATGTTACTGTTAATATTGATCCAGGAAGCTTCATTGTAAAAAATACAGGACTACTTGTTAACTTAGGTACTAGTAATGTGCTTGATATACCTATGAAGTGTTCAGGAACAAATAACACTGTAACTTTAACTTGTAGCTATATTGATGGTAATACTTGTCAATCTGTCAACAAAATCACAATTGACATGGTAAAATACAGCGACAGCGGTTCATCATCACCAACCGACACTAGCAAATATACTCCAGAATTAGTAATAGAAAATCAAGAAATCCCTACTGCTAATGCTGGTTCAGATATTGATTTAGCTCTAAAATTAAAGAATGCTGGTACATACACAGCTAAAAACATTACAGTTGAACTTATACCACCAACTGATAAAGATTTTAGTTATGAAACAAATACAATTAGTTTAATTGATAAAATACAGCAATTAAAGAAAACTGAAACTGCTGAATTAAACTATTCTTTCTTAGTTAAAGATTCAACACCTGCTAAGACATATAGTTGTCAATTAAAATATACATACTTCAACTTATATGGTGACAAAGTAGAAAAAACACAAGACATATATATAAAAGTAAGAAAAGGTTTCCCTTCTGTTGATCTAAGATTATCAGAAGTGACTAATGACCCTGAAATAATCAAAGCAGGACAAAAAGTTCAACTTAGCTTCTTAGTAAACAATAACTATGGTTTATCTACTGTTAGCGCACTAGATGTTACATTAGAAGGATTAGGTAAAGGATTTACAATAGTTGATGGTGTTAACGGTCGTAGAATCAGTAACTTACGTCCTGATGCAAAAGGAAAAAAAGTTACTTTTGACCTTTTCGCATCATCTGATTTGAAAAAAGGTAGTTATCCAGTAACAGTAAATCTTAAATATAAAGACAGTTCTAATGCTGAAAAAGAAGTAAAAAAAGAAATCTATTTAATGGTAGACAGTGGAAATACTGATATTGCTATTAGAAATATCAAAGCTCCTACAGGTCAAATAAATACTAGTCAACCATTCAACATATCTTTTGATATCGTTAATACTGGTGAAGTAAAAGCAGAAGACCTTATTGTTACAGTAAAAGGTGACGAAGAAATCGTACCAATGTCACAGAACATACAAGTCATCAATGAAATGGAAGTCGGAGCAACCAAACAACTAACATACAAATTCCAACCAACTGAAGAAGCAAATACTAAAACTCATTTGCTTAACATTGAGATAAAAGGTAAAGATGAAGCTGCATTTACAACTATCAACCAATACGTTGGTGTTTATGTAAAAGCTAAGAAAGAAACCAATGATGCAAATACAAGTAAACCAATCATTATTGTAGATAATTTTACAATTGTTTCTGAATCAACTCAATCTAAGATTACTAATGCAGGTGAAAATTTTGACCTTACACTATATTTTAAAAACACTCATGAAAATAAAAAAGTAAAAAATATAAAAGTATCTTTGGGTGCAGAAGAAAATTCAGATACAGATAAAGCAAAAGCAGGTAGCGTATTTACTCCAGTTGAATCAAGTAATACTTTCTTTATCAAAGAAATTACACCTGGAAAATCAATTGAAAAGAATTTAAAAATATTTACAATACCATTTGCTGCATCAAAAGTACATAACCTAAAGCTTGAGATTTACTATGAATATGAAAGTGATGGAAAATTACTTACTGAAACTATCAAAGACGCTATTCCTATAACTGTAATACAACCATCTAGTTTTATTACTAGTGATATTAAAATACCTGAAACAATGTTTGTTGGTGAACAAACTGATATAGACTTTGAAATAAGTAATACTGGTAGAACTTCACTTGATAATTTCACTGTAAAAATAGAAGGATTTGGCAGTACCAATAGTAGAACTTATGTTGGTAATTTAGATACTGGCAGAACTAATTATTACAGTAATGAAATATGGGTAACTGAAGAAGGAGAAGTTACTGGTGCTTTGGTTTTCACTTATACAAAACCTGATGGTAAAGAAGAAGAAGTTAGAAAAGAATTTAAGACAGTAGGTCAAGCAATGGATTTCGGCCCATCAGAAGGAGATATGAACATGGGTATGGGTGAATTTGATAAAATGCCTGGTCAGGAGAAGAAATCAAATAAGACATTAATTATTATTATATCTTCTGTAGCAGCTGTAGTAATTATATTAACTATTATTATAGTAAGAAGAAAAATTAAGAAAAAGAAGGAAATGAACTTCGATGAATAGAATAGATTTAATAAGAATGGGCCTTAAGAATTTATTTAGAAGAAAACTTAGAACTTTTCTTACTACTCTAGGCATTATAATAGGTACTATATCTATTGTATTAATGGTATCTCTCGGTTTGGGGATGCAGAAAAATATGGAAAAACAACTGAGTGAGCGAGGAAGTTTAGATATTGTGGAAGTATACCCAGCAGGTGGGAATAATGGCAATTATCCTGGTGGTGGTATGGTTATATTGAATACTAACCCATCAAAAAGCAAAACTTCAAACAACAAAAAAGAAAAGATTCAAAATAGTGATATTATCACTTTTAAACAAATTGAAGGAGTTGAAGCTGTTTCACCTATAATTGAACATACTGTCGTCATGAAGTCTAAAAAAGTAATGAATAGCTATATTCAAATTAAAGGTATGACTTTAGAATTCATGGAAAAATATGGATTAGATGTTAGTCAAGGGCGTATGCTGACTGCCGAAGATAAGAATGGATTCATTATTGGATATGAGACATTATATGAATTCTATAATCCAAATAAAGAAAATAACTGGTGGGAATCTATTGATCCTGAAACTGGAGATAGGTTACCTCCATCTTTCAATCCATTAGAAAACAAAATAACTATGAGTTTTGACAGAAATTATGGGCGTGATAATAGATATATCCGTTATGGTGATGAAGAAGAACAAAAACCAGTAAGACCAATAAATGTTAAAGCTATTGGAGTATTATCCCAATATGAGAATTGGCGAAAAAATAATTCTGCCTATATGGAAATAAACCAATTGACTGCATTAAAAGATAAATACGATAAAATCACTGGTTATCGTGAGTATGATGGTAAAAGACCTAAAAAAGATGGATATGAAAAGGTATTTGTATATGTACCAAAACGTAAAAAGCTGGAAACTGTTCAACAAGAGATTCAAAAACTAGGTTTTACAGCAAGAAGTGACGCTAATGAATTAAAACATCAAGAATCTATGAGTAATACTATCAAATTGGTTTTTGGAGCTATTGGAGGTATCTCCTTACTAGTTGCAGCTATTGGTATCACTAATACAATGGTTATGGCAATATATGAGAGAAGAAAAGAAATTGGTGTCATGAAAGTTATTGGATCATCCATAAAAGATATTAAAAAATTATTCCTATTTGAATCAGCTACTATAGGGTTATTAGGTGGAATACTAGGAATATTGATAAGCATTGGTATATCCATTTTACTTAATAATATGCAAAACTCCATATTATTGAATTTCTTGCATATTTATAATAATGAGACTAATCCAGATATTTTTATAATGCCTCCTTGGTTAATTATATCTGCTATGGTTTTCACTTCTTTGATTGGTCTTATATCAGGCTACCTTCCTGCACGTAAGGCTATGAAACTTAGTGCACTTGAAGCTATTAAGACAGAATAAAAAATAATTTCAATAAGGTTATATAAGTCAATGGATATTCATATATTCATTGACTTATTTTAATTATATATTATAATTAAATATCTAAGAATGCACCATAATGCATATGAAAATCCTTCTACTTCATGTGCTTAAAATAGTACTGTATAAGAAAATTAAAGGAGATATTATGTATAGTATAGAAGAAATTAATATATCAAATATGATTGTACATATACTTGATACTAATCTAAGTGTTCCAGTGATTTCCACAGATGAAATGGAAAGTAATTATGAAATAAAAGATTTTTTTGCAAATCATATAGTAAAGACTCTTAACGATGACAGTATAAAGAACTGTGAATTCAACACAGATTATAATATGGTCTATACATATGTTAAAGAATTTGCATCAGCAGAAAATAAATTCATTGATATGTCAATTAATATAGCCAATCAATTGTTCTCTATTATGTCTTCAAATCTTGATATACCTTCAGCAGATTTGGCTATAATCAATTTCTCATGTAGAAATAATAGGTACTTGGCATTATTAAAACTAAATTATACTAATTCATTTATTCATTATACAGAGGTAGAAAATGAGTCTAATATAAATAACATCATTAGATATAGGACTACCCTTCCTAATATGGGACAAAAGATTAATGAAGCAGTAATTATAGATTTATCCAATTTAGACTTAAAAGTACTTGAAAAAAAGTATGAAATAGATGGTAATAAAGAATATTATTTATCCATGCATTTATTAAGATGTAAAACTACCCTATCTTCAAAGGAACAATATAACATTGTCAAAAAAGCAACTGATTCAATCAGCAAAAAATATTTTGATGAAGATGTTGAAAAGAAAATGGAACTCAAACAAGAACTCTATAATAACATTGAAGAAACAGGAGAAATCAATCTAAATAAATTTGCAGATGATGTATTTAAGAATAATATAGAAGTAAAAAAAGAGTTTATCGAAAACCTAGAGAAAAAAGGGCTAGAAGAACCAGTAGTGACCCTTTCTGAAAAAACTATTACTCGTTCATTTGAAAAACAAAGGATTAAAACCGATAATGGAATTGAATTAAAGATTCCTATGGAATTATATAATGATCCTAATAATATAGAATTTGTAACTAATCCTGATGGAAAGATATCTATATTAATTAAGAATGTTAATAAAATTATTTAATAAATAGTAAAAGTAGCTCTCAGTCGTTCCAATAGTATAGGCTCTACCGTAATACTAGTAGAGCCTTTATTTATTCATTAATTTAGTTTTGTTTGTCTTTTATTACTTTTAGGAAGTCTTCTAACTCAGTTCCTTCAACAATTACATCTGGTGTTATTCCTACATCATTGATGTTTTCTTCTAGGATATTCCAGTAAAAGCTTACTAGGTATAGTACGAATTCGCCGTTATTGTCTACATATATCTGCTGTCCTACACCTTTTCCGTAAGTTGTTTTTCCTAATATCTGTACATTGCCTAAGAACTTTTTAAGTCCTAGTGCTAGTAATTCAGATGCGCTTGCGGAATCATTATCAACTAATATATTGATTGATTTGAATGGAACTCTATAATAGTCTGATTCAATATTTGATGTTTTACCGTCTCTATCTATCAAGTAACAAGGTGAACAATCTGGTAATAGAACATCTAGCATTTCAGTAGCAGCAGATATAAGTCCTCCGCCATTACCTCTTAAATCGATTATTAATGTTTTATTATAAGGTTTTTCTATTCCTTCGATATAATTGATGAACTTGCTACTGGTTTGGTTTAAAAAGCTGCTTACTTTTATATATTCTGTAGAACCATCAATTTGTTTGTAAGTTACTTCTTCTTCACTTTCTCCTTCTTCATTCTTCTCTACTTTGTAGAAGAATGTAAATTTATCATCATCTTGTTTAATACTTTCAATATAATCGTTTATATCATCTAGTGTAGCATTATCATTTTTCATGAACTGCTTAGTTAAGCTTGCCACATCTGTATTATTTAGATATAAATAGTTATTAAGGACAAATTCACCAACCTTTACAGAAATAGGCTTCTCACTTTCTTCAATTGCCATATCAAGTATTACTTTGTATATGTTATATTCTTTATCTATTTTATTAGAATATATCCTAGCTATATTATATTTTCCTATTATGGTATAATATAAGCCCATATCAAAATATAGAGCAGAATTATCTATTATTTCTTCTTTACATCGTAATGCTTTTTTGTATGCTTTGATGGCTTCATCTCTATTATCTAACATAAGATTAGTTTTGCCTTTATAATAATATATATATCTTTGGTTCTGTAAATCTTCATTTTCTAATTGTTCATTAGTATAATCCAATAATTCATCATACTTAGTATCATTCAATAATATAGCCATTTTATGAGATTTTGCTAGATTATTATTTTCATCAAGCAATAGAGCTTCATTAACATATGATAACGCTTGGTCATTATTTTTTAAACCAATAAATGTTTTACTTGCTATTAATAGACAGCTAATATATTTATCTAAATCCTTTTCTGAGTCAAGTGTGCTCCAGTTAATACGATATATACATTTTGATGCTGATTCGTAATCTCCTTGTTCACTATATATCTCAGCTAGTAGAAAATATACACCATTACAATCTTCATTCAAACATTGTTCTAAAAACATTTCTAATTGTTCTAATGCTTCGTCTTGTTTGCCTTGTTTATAAAAAGCATATGCTTTTTGTCCGTAAGCATGGATAGCTTTACTGTGTAATTTTAATGCTATATCAGAATATTTTATCGCTTGTTCATATTTTTCTGCTTCATTAGCTTTCTTTGCCTTCTCTAAATAAGTAGTGGCTTGTTGTAATTTTTTTAGAGACTTAAAAACACTATTAGGTATTACAAGTTTATCAGTCAAATTAAATTTATTAACAGATTCTAATCTGAATTCTCTTGTTACTTTATTATCTATATCATAATCTTTATGCTCTATAACAACTTTTTCAATCTTGTAGTTTGTTTTATTGATATATATACAATAATTAAATGTATCTAAGTCATAAAAATCACTAGTTAAGAATTGTAACCAATAGTTGTCTTTAATTTTATTAAATTGTCTGCTGAAAGAATTTTTCCCTTGTAGTATATATTGTTTACTATCTTCAGTAAGTTTTAGTTTACTACTTAAATCACATCCATTATCAATAAAATTATATATATTAAAAAGATCATTATCTGTAGATTCATTTAGTTCAGTATGCTGTAAAAATCTCCAAGGACTATTATCTCTGGAAACATATATTCTTTTATCATCAGCCCATTCATTATAATAATAATTATCAGGCTTATTGTCTTCACTTTTTGATTTTAGATTATATTTCTCGCTAATGATTTTGTTTCCTTGATCTATACTATAATCAAGTTTATATGTATTAACTACCTCTTCGTCTTTTCTATCATCTACTATTGATACTTTCATATCATATCTTTTTAGATTATTCATTACTCTCGTAGTTTTTGTTAATATGTCTTTTATCTTATTGTAGTCTTTATCAAGTTCTGGATAAATCATATTTTCATTAGAACCATCTAAATCAATTCTCCATAACTGATCACCAAATATATCGTCGATATTTTCATAAGTCAATAAATAGATAGATTCTTCGTAGTTTGATAGTTGAATTACTTCGTAGGCTTGAAATATTTTCACTTTTTCTTTTCCATCTAATGATACTCTAACCACTTCATCATAACTATTTAGATATATTATATAGTCTTTTGATACGTCAAATTCGTAGGCTTCTACTGTATTCTTGATAAGTTCTACTTTATTACCTTTATCAAGAGATATTTTATATATGCCTGCTTGTTTATTATCTTTGTATCCATTAGCCATTATATAAATATAATCATTCATAATTGTGAATTTTGAATTATACTTGGTATCCAAATTCTTAGATATATCTGTATATGTTATTTTATCGTCTGTAATAATCATTTTTTGCAATCCATCATCTGATAATATATATACTTCATCTTTATATACTGTAAATGATATAATCTGTTTGTCAATAATACTTACATCACTGCCATCAACTTTTACACTACAAAAACTTGTATCGCCATATTCATTGTCATTCAAAAAGTATATTATATCTTCTACAACCAAAAGATTATAAACATCCTCTATCTGGTATATAAGAGTTTGTTTATTATCATTATTGGTATCAATTTTATATATTCCAGATTTTTTTTCCTCATCATCTGCATAATTTATGTAACCATAGATAACTCCATCCAATATATTTAGACCATAGATATTATTATCTGTTATCTTCTCTGTTACTCCTGAATCAGGGGTATGTTTATATAAAGCATAATTATTATTACGTTCTATAGATGTATATATTGCTCCATTTTCATAAGCTAATCTACTATAATTAATTGCATTCATACTTGTATTGCCAAGTCTACCCACATCTGAGACATTAGCTTTTTCTGCATTAACGGAAAAACCAAGTAATAATATTAGTAAAATACTAGTAACTATTGATGTAAACACTTTTTTCTTCATCTTTTTCTAGTCCCCTTATAATTAATTTTATACGTTGATATTAGCAAATATTGGGAGTATTGTCAAAGACTCTTTACTCGTTAAATTGTTGCATGTAGAAAATCATTATCATTATTTGTCAATACTTCTATATCCGGCTGAATACCTTTTCCTTCATAATTTTTTTCGTTTATATTCCAATACAAATTATCAAGATAAATAGTATAATTATTTTTTCTATCAACATATGCTTTCTGAATAGTACCTTTTCCCATAGTTTTTCTACCAACTATTGTAACATTTTCCAAAGCTTTCTTTAATGATAAAATTAATAGTTCTGAAGCACCTCCTGTATTTTCGTCTACCCAGATAACTACATTTTTAAACTTAAAATATTGTAAATCCGTATAGATGTCTTCAGTCTGCCCTTTTTTATTTATCAGATAAGAATATGTTCCATAAGGTACTAATAAATCTAGTGTTTTAATAGCCTGGTTCGTAATATCTTGTGAATTACCTCTTAAATCTAAGATTAGTGTTTCTTCTTCTAAATTGTTATTTTTATCTAAATACTTAAGAAAACTAAATAAGCTACTAGTGTGATGGTAAAAAATAGGCATTTTAAAATAATGATATATGTTATTATCAGAGACATAATAAATTAAATATTTACATTCCGATGTTTTGCTATTTGGAACACTATCTTCAAAAATTATTGAGTCATTATGTATATTGTTAAGATCTCCAATTATTTTTTCTATATCTGTTCTATCAATCTTAGATTCATTTCTAAAATTTCCAATTATATTTTCTGTTTTTTCATCCATAAATAGATAATTGTTAGTTATAAAATCTGCTACTCTTACATTTTCTTTTTGCAACCCTTTTTTAATTATTTTTTCAAAAAGTTCTATATTATAATTAGAAGAATTAATTTTTCTAAGTTTTTTCAAATAATCATCAGCTTTATTATATTCACAGTTACAACAATAAGAAGATATCAAACCAACATATATATCTTCCATACTAATATTTAGTTCTGTAATACTATCTTTACATTGTATAGCTTGTAAATAATCAATTATTGCATCATCATAGTTCATAAAATTTTCGTTTATTTTTCCTAGATAAAACCAATAATTTCTATAATTTTTTATACTATCAAACTTAGTTGATATTCTATTAGCATAATCAATACATTCTTTATATTGTTCACTCTTACATAAAATCTCTAAACGTAAAAGCATAGCTTTCTTATCATTAGGTTTAGTACTTAAATACATAATTATATTATCATCTGCTTCATAGTATTCTCCAACATTCATATTTATTGTCGCTGCAATCATATTAAAATTAGTTGCTTGTTCTAATGAAGAAAAATGTTCTACCATATTTAAGTAATACTTAGCCATATAATATTGCTCTTTTACTAAATATATTTTTGCAAGTAATATATTAACATCACTTGTATCTTCAATCCATATATTATCTAAAAAAAGCTTACATTGTCCTATGGCTTCATCATACTTTCCTAAATTATATAAAGCAACTCCTTTTTTATAGTAAGCTTCTAAAAATAATTTATGTTCACTGATAGCTTTGTCACAATAATTAATTGCTTTTTTATAATTCTGTTTATTAATTTCATCTTTTGCTTGACTAATATAATCTTTTGCTATTTCATACTTTTTGCAGTCATCATAAACATATTTGGGTATGGCTAAATTCATATTATGGCAATTATATTGGTTTATTAATTCAACACTAAATTCTTTTACTATTTTATTGTTTTTTTTGATTATACATGATACATCTACCTTATTAATAGAATATTTTTCTTTATCTATATATATCTTAATATTAGATAAATTATTATCAAAGTTATCAAAATAATAATTCATAAAACTATCTTTTTTTAATTTTTCCATTATATGATTGCATGAATTACTTTCTATTATATAGTCATTTGCAGTCTCTTTTAATTGTAAGTCATTAGATGTATATATATTTGGGCTAAACCAATTAAAAATAGAAAAGTAATCATTAATAAATGCAAAATAATCTAAGTTCCTATATTGACCTCCATTTTTTGAATAATATATATATAAGTCATCGTACCATCTTTCGGCTTTTGATATTTTTTTATCCTTATTATACTTATATTTATTGAAGGATATTATTTTTTTTTCGTTATCCACTTTTAGATCAGCTTTATAAATCTCTTTATTTATCCTAACTTTTTTATTGCTAAAAACATCATAATCATAATATTTATCTACATTATTAATATTAGTTATAATATTTTTTTGATTAATCATATTTTGTGATGTCTTTAAAATTATATCTTGTATTTTATTATTTTCTTTTAAAGGATAAATCTTTGTATTTTTAGTATTTTTTATATCTAGTTTAAATAATTGATTCCATAATGTTCTATAGTATAGTGTGTTTTCATCATATGGAGTAAAATCTTCTAAATTAATAAATTGTCCAATATTTATAACTTTTTTTGTTGTTAAATTCTGTTTATAAATGTTATTAAAACTATCATTATAAAAAATATAATTACCAATTATTTTAAAGTTTTTTATAGATTTAATGCTTGCAATACATGTAATATCTTCTGAATCGTTAATAGAAAATCTGTATATACCATAAATATCTTTATATCTAGTTAAAGCATATATATAATTATCTATAATTGTAAATACATTACTGTTTGAAGAAATATCTATTTTAGAATTTAATTCCTTGAGTTTTCCACCCTCTATAACAAAGATATTATTAATCAAATTATTTCCTTTAAGTATATACGAATCTTTATGTACATATATCTTATCTTTATATACAGTAAATGTAGTGTATTCATCATCTATTAATTGATATTCTTCAACTTGTGAAAGATCTTCTAACTTAAACTGAAAAATACTACCATAACATAGAAAGTAGATATACTCATTATAAATTAATATATTAGTTATATTATCCGCTTCAAAAATAAGAGTAAGTTTATTATCTTTTCCGTTAACTTTATACAAACCTGATTTTTTATCATTTTTTTCTTCATATTTAATAAACCCATATATATTATCATCAATAACATTAATTCCTGATATATTAATATCAAGTAATTTTTTCACCTTATTCTCATCTATAGATTTTTTATATAATGTATGACGGTGATTTTCTCCTTCTAGACAGAAATATATATCATTACCTTCTATTGCAATACTTGAATTACTCATAGAATTGAGCCTTGTGTTACCAAGTCTTTCATTTTCTTTACTACTATCATTATTGGCAAATACAGTAATACTTGTAATAAAAATTAATGCACTAATCAATAAACAACAAAATCTTTTCTTCATATTATAAAATCTCCTATAATAAATTATTTTTCAACATAATTTTACCAATAATAATATAAAAAGTAATTAGTAACATTGCACTAATTTAATATAATAATGTAATAATAATTAATAAATGTAGTTATATGCTTTTTTATTTATTTTGCTATAATCAAATTATAATGGAATTATATTTTATAAGTAGCTAGTAATAAAATATAATAATATACAAAAAGAGGGCACCAATCTTATGTAAGTGTCCTCCTTAAAAAAATATATATTGGGGTGGTATTAACTAATAATCAATTTTCCAAACTGGGCAGGTACATGAAAATTAGGATATTCAAATTCTATGTTATTCCATGTAGCATACTGTGGTTGGGTTATGCCTCCACATCTATAGAAATTGCCATACCAGCATCCTTTATCATAACTTATTTCCTTACCGCTCATTTCTTCTAATACTTCTATTGGCAGTATTATAAATAGTTCCCAGACTTTATCATCACTTGATTCTTCTTTTGTTATAGTTTTGATTGATGGAATAATGGTAATTCTATCTCTTTGCTCCTTGTTACAAAATACTTTTTCACCTTTTTCACTTTTGTAACTTAGATGAAGTACGCCACAACAATTAATTTCCATATTGTAGTATCCCCCACCTAGATTATCCTGCGGTGTAACAAAAAATTCAAAGCAACTATCTAGGTAAACATCTCCATTCAATTTTGTTTCTTTACTGTAACTATGAATATCTTCGCATAAAGCTTTTATCTCAATACATCTATTATGTAGGACAGTTTTAACATGTGTAGCTTGTTTCAGTCCACTTTCATACCACGGGTAATTATCAATAGCTAATTCATCTATATTGTCCCAGTCAATGTCTTTATCATTAATAATCTTAATGTTATATTGATTCATAACTTCTCCTTTTACATTATTTTATCTTCTATATATTTTGCTGCTTCTTTGTCAAGTATAACTATAACATGAGGATGTAATTGTAAAATGGATGCTGGTACGTTAGGAGAAATTTCTCCAAATAGCATTTTCTCTATAATCTTAGCCTTTGCTTCACCATTTGCTAGAAGGACTATTTTCTTAGACTGCATTATGGTTTTCATTCCCATACTAATAGCCTCTTTTGGTACTTCTTCAATTGAATCAAAGAATCTTGAATTAGCTTTTATTGTCTCATCATCTAGTGTTACTTTATGTGTACCTGACTCAAATGTTGCATCTGGTTCATTGAAACCAATATGTCCATTTGTTCCAATACCTAATACTTGTAAATCTATTCCACCAGAATTATATATGTCTTTATCATATTCATAACATTCTGTTTCTATATCTTTCGCTTTTCCATTAGGAATATTAATATTCTCTTCATTAATATTTACATGATTGAAAAGGTTATCTTTCATGTAATAATAATAACTTTGGTCGTTAGTCTTATCTATAGGATAATATTCATCAAGATTGAAGGTCTTAACCCCGCTAAAATCAACTTCATCTTCTTGGTACATCTTAACTAACTCTCTATACATACCAACTGGAGTTCCACCTGTTGCCAATCCTAATATGCTGTTTGGTTTTAGATTAACTTGTGAAGCTACTAATGTTGCAGCTTTCTTACTCATCTCCTCATATGTATTTGAAACAATTATTCTCATACCTCTAATTTGGTTTTTCATATAATGTCTTTCCTTTCCCAATTGTATAGTATATTGCTAGTTTGTCATCAATCACTGTAATATCAGCGTCTTTACCAATATCTAAAGTACCTTTTCTGTCTTCTACACCAATGTATTTTGCTTGATTGATAGTTGCTAATTCTATAACTTTTTCCAGTGAATAATCTGAGTATTTTGTAAAATTATAGATAGCTTTATTTAATTTTAATGAACTACCTGCTATGGTACCATCACTTAACATACATTTGCTATTTTCTAAAAATACCTTTTGTCCCCCAAGACTATATTCACCGTCGCTAAGTCCTGCTCCCATAATGGCATCTGTTATCAACAATACTTTGTCCATGCCTTTGACACGTGCGATTAGGTTGAATAGTGCTTTATTAACATGTATAGTATCAGCAATTACTTCACATCTTATGTCAGAATTCATGACTGCTCCAACTACACCTGGATTCCTGTGATGAAGACCTGTCATTGCGTTGAAGAAGTGTGTACAAGAGCATACTCCTTTTTCAATTCCTGCCATTGCTTCGTCATATGAAGCTGCTGAATGTCCCATAGAAAATCTAATACCATAGTCTTTTGTATGTTTTTCTATAAAATCAAGGGAACCTTCTACTTCTGGAGCAATAGTGATTATTTTGATAATATCTTCATAGCCTTTTATTACTTCTCCATCTGGCTCTTTTATGAACTCTTCTGATTGAGCTCCCTTATATTTCTCACTTATGAAAGGTCCTTCCAGATGAGTTCCTAATACTTCTGCACCATAAGTCTTTTCATCCATAAGAGTCTTAATTGTATCAAGTGCTTTTCTTATAATAGGAACGTCCATTGTCATAGTTGTAGGTAAGAATGATGTAACACCATTTTCAGGTATACTTTTACTAATAAACCTTAGTGTATCAATATCTCCGTCCATAGTATCATGACCTTTATAACCATGTATATGTACATCAATAAATCCAGGAACAATATAATTGCCTTTTGCATCAATCTTATATTCTATAATTTCACTATTTAATTGACTTTCATCAATAATCTTATTTATAGCTTCATCAAATAGAATTACTTTGTCACTTACAAACTTTCCATCAATCAATATTTTTCCATTATAGATACATTTCATATAATCACCCTTTCTTGTATGTTATTATAGCTTAGCACTTTGCTTAATAATAATGTTATATTATTATCTAATTCAAAATATCTTTTATAGTTTGTTCCATAGCGATCTTAACTGCTCCTACCAAACTAGAATTTTTTGCTTTGGCAATGTCAACTGATGTATGAAATGGAACTAAGTTAGATACCACTTCATTAATCCTAATTAAAATTGATTCATCTAACTTAGGTATATCTCCACCAATAACAACATTTTCAATATCTAATAGAGATGTGATATTGGCTATAGTTATCCCTAAGTATTTTGATACTCTGTCCATAAGGCCCTCACAATATACATCTTTTTGTTTTAGTGCTTGTGATAATTTATTTATTGATATATTATCCATATTGCCATCACATAATTTATATAGTTTACTATCAGTTATATTATTAAAATCCTTTTTTATAATTTTTATAATACCTGTTTTGGAAGCAACTTCCTCAATGTTAACGTACTTTCCATCCACATGTATATTAGGAACTGTGAATCCTATTTCGCCTGCTGAGTTTCTATCTCCTTCATATAGTTTTCCACCTATAATAAGTCCTGCACCAATCCCTACATCAACACTTATATACAAATGATTATTGATATTCATAAGTCCTGTAATGATTCTCTCTCCGATAATAGCTAGGTTGATGTCATTTTTAATTATTATTTTGGAATCAAATACTTTATCTATAGCATTAGTTAATCGTTGTAATTTAATTTGATTAACCTTTTCAGATAATATATTAGGAAATGCTCCATTGCTGATTATTCCTGGATAGGAAATACCTATACAATATATATCTGATTTATTTATACTATTATTATGTATAAAATCTTCAATATAAGTTATACAATCTATATCATCTGGGTGATTATACTCAATGTCTAAGGTATGTTTTATATTACATAACAAATCACCTAGAGCAATCTTGAATCGTCTTTTTGATATGTCTATGCCTAATACGTATTTATGGTCTTTATTGAAATTAACTAGAATAGACTTTTTACCTAGTTCATTATCACCTTTTCCTTCTTCAATAAGAATGCCATACTCCATTAATTCATTAATATTTTTTGATATGGTTGGCTTACTTACTTCAAGTATCTTAGCTAAATCAGCTCTAGAAGCAGCTCCATTCTCCATTAGATACTTAACTATCGCCTTTTGGTTATTCTTTTTTACCATAGATTGATTGCCCGCTCTAGTCATAAATAATCTCCCTCGTTATATATTGAACTGTAACATCTATACACCCACTTCAATAAGTTCAAATTATTTACTTAATTCAACTTATATATAGTTAGTAAAGTTTATTTACTTATTATCATAATACTAATTTATGGCGAATTTGTCAATAGTAAATAAAGGTTATCCATTTCTATGTTATGGATAACCTTTATTAATATTCTTATTGTTAGGCTTTAATTTAATTTTTTTATATATCTATCTTAATTACTCTACCATTATTAATCCTTGAATCTTCTGATCTAAAAGCAATACTATGCCCATGTATAGAGTCTTTAATACTTGTAATAGAAGGATTATTAATATCTTTACCAATTAAATAAGTATACATATCATGCATCAGCCAATAGTCGCCACCTCCATGACCTACATGAGATTCAACATTTTCACTCAAATCAACTGTTCTAGGTTTTTGCCCAAATTTAGTTATAGTTAATGTTTGTTCGTCCATATCACCAACTATTTCACCTAAACTACAGTTAACAGTAATATCACGTTTAATTTCTGCTGTTACACCACACATAGTCAGAGTGGCACAAGCTCCGTTTTCAAATTCCATCATTACCACCTGATGGTCAACAACATCATTATCACAATAATAAACACATCTCCCGTATGGTCCTTTTAACAGTGCCTCCATTACATTCTCTTCTGTCAATTCCTTATTGGTTATTGCTCTAGCAGGCCATAGATTACCATGTCTGATACCAGATACTTCATTAGTTATATATATTTTTTCTGCATCATATGGACAATCTTTTTTTGCATTACATCCATCTAGGCAACGTTTACTAGCTCCTCTTGGAGCTCTATTATTATTAAAATACATTAGTGAGCCAAATGAACTGATTTGTGTACATCTTTTTCCAATTAACCATGATACAATATCAGTATCATGACAACACTTAGCCACTATCATAGGACTACTAATATCCTTTCTTCTCCAATTTCCTCTTATATAGCTATGAGCTTGATGATAGTAACCTACATTCTCTTTCGCTGATATATTAACAACCTCACCTAGCTTACCACTCATTATTATTTCTTTTATCTTTTTATAAAATCTAGTATATCTAAGAACATGACACACAAAAACCTTTCGTCCAAGTTCTATAGATTTTTCATATATTTTCATACTTTCGTCCAAAGTAGTTCCAAGTGGTTTTTCTAATATTAGATCATAACCTGCTTCCATTGCTAGTACACTATGTTTTAAGTGAGCACTATCTTGTGTACATATAAAAGCAATATCTGCTATTTTTTCTTCTTGAAACATCTCTTCAGCCGTTTTATAACAGTACTTTTCATCTATTGAAGTACTTTTTCTTATTTTATCTATCTTACTTTTTATTGGGTCGGCTACACCAACAATTTGATACTGGTTAGGGTGTTTTATCATATATTCGCCATAGGCATTAAGCCCTCTATCACCTAATCCAGCAATAACTACTTTTATAATTTTATCCATTCTTATCCTCCAATCTTATTTTTCACCTTTTATCCATTTAACCTTTTAATCCTGTTGTAGCGATTCCATCAACAATATGTTTTTGGAAAAATACAAAGATAATTATTATAGGAATAGTTGATATAACTCCTCCAGCCATAACTAATTGATAGTATGTAGTATGTTCACCAATTAAAAATGATAGACCAGCAGCAAGAGTCATTTTATTTATTGAGCGGTTAATGATAATCGGCCACATTAAAGCTCTCCATGTAGCTAAAGCTGTTAATATACCAATGGAAGTTATAGCTGATTTTGATAAAGGAAGAATAATTCTAAAAAATATCTTAAAATAACCTGCTCCATCTATTTTAGCGGCTTCATCAATTGATCTAGGTATTCCATATAAAAATTGTCTAAAGAAAAACAATGAAAAAACACTAAAGAATGAAGGTATCATCAAAGCAAGTAAAGTATTTGATAGTTTCATTCCTACAATAATATTATACTGAGGTATTAAAAATATTTGATATGGCACCATTAATATGGATAATAATAAAACAAATAAAATATTTTTCCCTGGGAAATCTAATCTTGCAAAGGCATAAGCTGCAAGTAGACTAATAAGTGTCTGAACAACAATTATACATATAATTACTATAAAGGTGTTAATAAATAGATTTCCAAATGAAAAATCTTTATATACCTGAACAAAATTATTCCATTCATAATGTTTGGGTAAAAAAGTCGGAGGAATCGCAATAGTCTCTTCATATGTTTTCAAAGAAGTAACTATCATCCATAATAACGGACCTATAGTTAAAAAAGAACCTACTATTAGTAAAAGATATCTTAATAAATTATTTTTTTTAGTTTTCAAAGTAACCTCCCTTTCTCTGCTATACTTTTATTTTTATGAATCATAATTAACCCATTTTTTTTGTAATCTTAACTGAATAATAGTAAAAATCATAATAATTCCAAATAAAAGCATAGAAATTGCAGAAGCATAACCTCTATTAAATTCTATAAATGCTTTTTGATAAAAATAATAGACTATTGACATTCCATATCTCATACTTAGAGATTCAGAATTAAGCATCATAAAAATATAATCAAATACTTGAAATATATTTATTACTGTCATAGTAATAACAAAAAAGAGGGTAGGAGATAATAACGGTAAAGTTATATGACCAAAAACTTGCCATTTATTAGCTCCATCTATTTGTGATGATTCATAATACATCTTAGGTATATTCTTTAATCCTGCTAGAATAAGTATCATCTGGGTACTAATCATACTCCATATTATTACAAATGCTACTGAATATAGTACTAGTTTGGGGTCTGATAACCACCCAATCTTAGGAATATCATACTTATCTAGTATAATATTTAATATTCCAAATTCATCATTGTACAACCATCTCCATAATAAGCTTATTGCAGCAGGTAATGTAACTGCTGGTATAAATAAAACTGTTCTAAAAAAAGTCATTCCTCTTAATTTGGAATCTAATAGTACAGCTGCCAAAGTAGCAAATATTACTATTCCTGGTACACATATAGCAACATATTTTAACGTATTAATTAATGCTATATAAAATTTTTTATCTGTTAATAAAACTTTGTAATTATCAATGCCAATAAAATTAGGTTTTCCAAATGAAGCCAAATCTGTAAAACTATAATATATATTTTGGAAAAAAGCAAAAAAATAAAATATCCCAATGCCTATAACTAATGGAGATATAAATACAAATGCACATATTAGTTCATTACGACGCATTGGAGATATTTTTATATTTGTAATTTTATTAAACATATACAGCCCTCCTATTTTTAAAGGGGCTGTCAGATAATACATTATTTAACAATAATATCAAGACAGCCCCTTTATTTTAAAATATTTTGATATACTTATAGAAAATGTATACCTTTATTTATTATTTTTATCAATAATTTCCTGCATTTCTTTATATATAGCATCACAGCCTTCTTTTGGTGATATTATTTCTCCAAATATTTGTGCTGTATAATCTATAATAATAGGTGTCCATTCTGCTACACAATTTCCAGTAGGGAATTGATGTCCAGTCTTAGTTGCATTAATAATTGGCATTATATCTATGTTTTTGAAAGCGTTTTGATAAAGAGGTTGAGCTGATTTCATTGCTGGAATATCAATACCTTCTGTGGCTTGAACTTCATTACCATATTCACTAGTTAAGAATTTTATTAATTCCCAAGTTTCATCTTGATGTTCTGATAAACTAGATATACAATACCCTAAACCATTCATTATAGAAGTATTCACTCCATCTTGAGTAGGCATTTGAACAATTCCTACATTACCAGCTTTTGCAAGGTCACATGATTCTAATACAGATGTACTCCATGAACCCATATAAGCCATAGCTACTTTACCTGAATAATATAAAGCATCTGTACCAGTATCTGGACTTGATAATGTTGTATAAGGTGCTGATAATCCGCTTTTTAACAATTCAAGAATTCTTTCATAACCCTTTACAGTACCAGGTTTATTGAATCCTGATTCTGTTGAATCATCGCTAATAATTTCTCCCTTATTTTGTAGAATAAAATTATAGTAACCTGATTGGAAATTAGTTGGAGAAACAGCTATAGCATATGTTCCACTACCATCAGCATCCATTGCTTTTTTTAGCTTATTAGCTTTTTCTAGCATATCTTCATATGTCCAACCTTCTTGAGGATATTCTACCCCATATTTATCAAATAACTCTTTGTTATAAGCTACAAAAACTGAATCTACTCCCTTAGGCATAGCCCATTGCTTACCATCATAGTTATAAATCTTGGAGATAGGCTCAATATAGTTAGTCATATCAATATTATCTCTTTTAATATATTCATCCAAAGGTATTAATACATCACCTTTTATGTATTTTGGCAAATATATATTCATCCAAAAAGCATCAGCTGTAAGTCCAGCTCCAGCAGCCACATCTAATTTTGTCCAATAATTATTCCATGGAGTAACTTCAAGTGAAGCTTGAATATTCGAATGCTCTTCATTAAATTTATCTAATACTTTTTGTATTCCAGCCTCTTGATTTTTATCCCAGATTGCTAGAGTTATTTCAACTTTTTTATCACTTTTGTCTTTTGATACTTCGTTACTAGCTGCTGGTTTAGTGGTATCGTCATGTTCTTTCTTATCTTTTTGATCACAACCTATAACACCAGTTATTAATAGAAAAATTACAGTTAATAAAGCTATCCTTTTTTTCATTTTCTGCCTCCTAATATTTAGTTAATGTTAGTTACTTTCTAAAATACTTCTTAACTTTTATAATTTTAACATATCTAGTGGCTGTAAATAAGAAATTGGGATATACAAAAAGGTATACAATTGTCCTCTCTATGTTTAATAGAAGACATTTATATACCTTTTTGTAGACTTTTGACTATTTATTTAGCTCTCTATATTTTTTTGGTTGTAACCCTGTAACTTCTTTAAATGTTTTTCTAAAATATTTTTCATTCTTATAACCAACCTTCTGGCCAATATAATATATATTTCCATTACTTTCAACAAGCATTTTTTTAGCTTTTTCAATTCTTAACTCTTTTAAATAATTTGTATATGTTTTATTAGTTACCTGTTTAAAAACTTTACTAAAATAACTTTTACTCATGTGTACAATATTCAATATATCTTTGAGACAAATATCATTATTATAATTAACATGAATATATGAAATTGCTTCTTCTATTAATTCTATTGTAGATTCCTTTGCATCTTCTATATGTATACATCTTCGAATATTGTTTCTGATATCATTTAATAATAATTTATATTCATACCAATAGTTAAGATATGATAAACGTTCATAATATGTGGCCATATCATAATTAATATATACTGACCACTGAACCAATAATAAGTTAATTAGTTTTTTCATTTCTTGTTTATTTAGGCTTAGGTCTAATATATTTTTTATATTTTTGTCAAAGGTAACTTCACTATAGATCCAAGTCAGATCTTTCATTTGTTGGCCTATCTTTTTTACCTGTATATTGCTCAAATCAGACTTGGTATTTTTAATATCATCAATATTCAATTTATATATCTTATTTTTATCGCTATATTCATAGAATAATTCATTATTTATATAAGTATCTATACTTTTTAACAATGTATTAATATCTATTTGATTATCACTAATTATTTGAAAGGCGATCTTTTCTTTTGATAAATAAGTAGTCAAATTCTTTTTACAATCATCCTGTATTAATAATAGTTTCATATTAAGCTGTCTTATAGGAGTTTGCAATTTGTAGGATAATTCATCTATTTGTGATGAGTCAACACCATTAGAAAAATATACAATTATATAATCATTGAAATTTTCTTTTTCACAAATTAATATATTCTTGCTTTGTATCTTTTTCTGCTTAATTCTTTTTGAGACTCTCTCAAGGATTTTATCAGTGTTATTAGTTTCTATTTGAGATTTAGTTATATAATCAAGTATATCGTATTGTAAAGCCTTCTGAATAATATCAAATTCTTGATGTATTGTGGAAATGACTATGTATAACGAAGGATATTCTTTTCTTAATCTTTTGATAAATTCAAGTCCACATAAACCGGGCATGGTTAAATCTGTAATTATTAGATCTACATGATTATCTTTTAAGAATTCTAAAGCACTTCTTCCATTAGATGCTTCTCCAACTACTATCATATTATGTCTTTCCCAATTCATAATGGATATGATTCCTTTTCTAACCATTTTCTCGTCATCAACCATTAGTACCTTTATCATTACTAACAACTCCTGCTATATATTATTAATGGGTATTGTAATAATTATATCCGTACCCTCACCTATAATACTGTTTATATAAAACTTATAGTTTGTACCATATTCATTATTTAACATCTTAAATACATATTGCATACCTATACCTTGTCCACTGATATTATCATTCTCTGATAATTGTTTTATTGCCATTATTTTATCTTCGTCCATTCCATATCCCATATCAGATATTTTAATATTAATATAATTACTATCATCTGAAGTAACTTCAAAAATAATCTTTCCATCACCTTCTAAACCATGAATAATAGCATTTTCAACCAAAGGTTGTAATAAAAAACGAGGCATAGTTGTAATTAGTAGGCTATCCTTAATATTAATATTTTTTACAAATTCTATATCATATTTCATATTCTGAATTAATATATAATTTTCAACTGCTATAATTTCACTTTGTAAGGTTGTAAGCTTATTTTTTTCCATATTATAAATTAATAATTTATTTAGTGCTGAAACAAATTTTACTATTTCTTCTTCTTTACGGGTTCTAGCATACCACTTTAATGTATCTAAAGTGTTATAAAGAAAATGAGGATTTATTTTATAAAACAACTGCTTAATCTCAAGCTGAACTTTAAGTTTGTTTTCTCTTTCAATATTTTTTGCTAATTGAATTATTTGTTCCTTCATATTATTAAAAACTTCTATATCTTCATCTAATTCTTTTACATTCATCATTTCAACTTGATGAATAATATTGTTACTTGTTATTGATTTTAGATTTTTACTAAATCTAATAAATGGAATGTAAACCATTTTCCATATAAGAATGGCTATAAATATACTAACACAAATAGCTATAATAAATATTATAATATACTTATATATAAAAGAAGAAATATCTTTATTGTATTCCCTTACTGGAATTAATGCTGATATACTCCAGTCAAATTTTGACTTTCTAGTTAATATATGGTACTTGTCATTATTAATGATTACTGTATCTCTATTTTTCATATTGGAATAATTATAAGGTTTAATTTTCTCATTGGAGCAAAATACAATTTCTTCTGTATTAGATACTATTATAAATACGGCTCCTCTACTTGATAGTTCAACATCAAAAACATTATCAAGTATTCTATAACCTGATTCCATATAAATGGACATATCTGGTGAATCATCAATTAATACTTGTCTTACCATTGATAAAGATAAATAATCACTCACGATAGAATTAGTTCTATGAGGACCAAAATATGTGATATTATTATATGTTGACAGTTTTGTATTATTAAAAGACATTCTTTCTTTTATAAGAGAACTATTAATTTTATTAAGCTTATTTCCCTCATGTATATAATATGTAATGTTTGCAATATTAGGATTAGATACTTCATAAAAAGCAGCTTTTTGTTGAATCTCTTCTAATAATTGTATACTGTCATAATTATTAAATTTACTAAAATTAGCTGATATATTGTTATTAATAAATCCCTCGAGAACCAGCTGTTGTGAAACATATCTCATATTATCCATAATGTTTTCAAACTGGAGCATTATTTTACTAACTTCACTTTCAATAGCAATATTGATATTTTTTTTATTAATGTTTAATGTGGTCTTAAAAGATATAACACCAATAATAATTATTGGTATTGTACAAGTAGTTATTAATAATATTATAAGACGACTTTTTAGTGAGCTAAACAAACTAATTTTTGGTATATATCGCATCCTTACACTCCTACATCTTTGTTTAGTTGTTGATACCATGTGTTTAATTCATCTTTAATATTATTACCACCTCTTATATTCCACTCATATATGTATTCATCAAAAAATTCTATAGGTACTTCACCCATTATTATTTTATTAAAAATGTAATTTTGATATTTTTTGAGAGATTTTTCTTTTTTTATCATAGTATTTGTACATGTATATACCTCATCATAATTAATATATGCATTTTCAAATAAATATTTCATATTAGCCACACCACCATTAGGTGCTATACGGCTAAAATACATACCCCAACTAATAGCATTAGAAGGGTTTTTAATATATTCATTATATGAATTCCAAGCTTTCCAAAACTCAGTATTTGATTGTATATAATCATTAGGTACTTCATTTAATCCCTTATCTATAATTGTATTTATTGCATTATAATTATCTATTATGGAAGTAGGCATATATACCTCCCAAGGCAACCAGTTTTGCACATAACTATTATATTCTATCTTTTCTTCTTCGGTCATGTTTTTTTGATATGAAGGATTATATATTTTACTCTCATAATTTGCAGTATAGTTCATTATTTTAAAAATAGCTTCTGGATTATCACACTCTTTACTTACAACTGTATAAGTATCAATTAGATATCTTGGCACAAAGATTTCTGGCAATCTCCCATCTTCACTAAGTATTGGCCCTATAACCCATTTTGCTTGAGGAGTTTTATTAACGTTATAGTTAAGAGGGTAATTAGGAACCCACCAACTGCCACATACTATAGGATAATCTCCATTAATAATTCCTTTTATCAAATTACTATTATTCATATTAGTATATGAATCAAAAGAAGCAAAATCAGAATGTATATACCCTTTTGTATACCATTCATTTAGCTTTTTTAGTGGCTTCATAAGTTCTTTATTAATACCACCATATTCAAGTACTCCTTTTTCGTTCTTATACCAACCTTTTGTTGTGGTTGAATAAGCCATGAAAAAAGGTACAAATCCAGCTAACTGATTCTCATAGTCTTTACTAGCAGCAATAATTGGTTCACCAATAATACCATCATTATCCCAATCTATTTTCATTAATTTATCACATACAGTTTCAAACTCTTTTATTGTTGAAGGTAATTTTTCTATACCTGCTTTTTGTAATATATCCATTCTATAATAAATCTGTCCTAATTGTTGACCAGAGTATTGAACATTTGGCAGACCATAGATTTTTTTTCCTCTCATCCCTGTATTAATTATATTATTATCATAATTAGTTATATTTTTTATAGTTTCATTACAATATTTTTCATAGATATTGGTTAAATCAGCTAATTTCCCTTGTTCATATAAATATTGAAATTGAGTTTTAGTAACTTGTACAATATCAGGTAGATTTCCAACTTCTAATTCAGCAGTGAATTTTGCGTCGTATTGATCGTTGCTAACAATCCATTTATATTTTATTTCTATATTAAGATCTCTTTTTAATAACTTTATAAGTGTTGCTGTTTCAGGAGTAACCTCTTTTGGAGTCTTAGGGTTAATTGAATCACTATATCCAAGAACTACTCCTATAGTGACAGGTTTATCATATTTTTTATTTATTAGTATTTCAGAACCATTTTGTTTTACATTTTTATTACTCTCTTCCTTAAGTGAGTTATAACTATAATCATTAGAACATCCAGTTATAATTATAATAACTATAATACCAATAATATATAGTTTAAAACAAACCTTTCTATGTAAATTCATTATGTTTTCCTCTCTAAAATATGTCTTACAACTAGCTTATAAGGTGTTAGCAAGTTTTTATAACATTGTATCATCTTCACTTGACTCTTACAAGTTGTAAAAAAAAACATTCTCCTGTAATTGTAGAAAAATCCTAACTCAATCCCATATTATACTCTCTGATTCCCAATATATTGTCAAGCATATAATTATAATAATCTTCTCCCAACTGATGCAAAAAGAAATGGTCTCCCTCAAATTCTTTTATAATAAACATGTTGGTTGTAACCAATCCCCATCTTTCCATTATTTTTTTACTAGCATCATAATCCTCTTTTCCTGCATGGGCTACAATAGGGATGTCAACTACTTCATCTTTGTAAGCTAAAGACTCATTTAACTTATAATCATTTTTTATTGCTGGTATTATAACCCTCAGTATTTCCTCATTTTCCAAAATATCTGAAGGTGTTCCATTGTTTCTTTTCAATTCTTTTACTAATTCATCGTCTTCCATGTAAGTCTGATACCTATCTTTTATATCATCAATAGGTGCATGTCTACCAGCAACAATTAATGAAGATGGCTTATTATGATAATCATTCTGTAATAGGTAGGCAGTTTTAAAAGCTATCATTGCTCCCATACTATGACCGTATAGTGTATAATCTTGTCCACAGGATACTTCATTTATGGCTTTAGCTACTTGAGGAATCAACTCTTCATAGTTAGAGATATATTCTTCCGTCATTCTCGTTGCTTTACCTGGTAATTCAATAGAGAATATATCTATATCAGTATCATATATCATCCAAGGTCTGTAAGTAGAAGCACTTCCTCCTGCATGATGGAAACAAAATACTTTATGTTTTTTCTTATCTTTCAATGAATTCATATCTTTGAATGGAAACCATTTCTTATACCTTTCCATGATTAGCTATTTTCCCCTTTCTCCACTTTAGTACTATCCTGCTCCATTATGGCATTAGTCACATTAACTACCGATATTAATTTATTTCTTTCATCTTTTACTTCAATAGTCCATAGATGGGTTCGGTTACCTCTATGAATCAGTCTTCCTGTTCCCTGTAAATAACCACCTATATTTTTTGGTCTAAGATGATTAGCAGTTATATTCTGACCTACAGCCATGTAGTTTTCATCAAGAATATTCTTTGAACCTAAACCAGCCAATGTCTCTGCAAAAGTAATTGTCAAGCCTCCATGAACTATCCCATAACTCTGATTATAAAAATCAGTGATATCTATTCTTGCTTCAATATAACTATCTTCTAGTATTATATTCTTGATATCCATAACCTGTAAAATATTCAAAAGCTATACCTCCTTTTTATTGTAATATATAGTATATTTTTTAAGTCTATCTATATTTACTTCATAACCGAAACTATTATTACTGCTTAATTTATAATAACTCTTCTTAAATTCAAGTGGTGGATATATCAAATCTTCATTAAAATATCTGGAACTTGAAGATAAGTCCCCTTCTATAAAATTATCTCCCAAAAATGCAAGATTAACTTGTATCATCTTCCCAATGCTGCTTTCAACCATACTTCCCATCCAAAAGGGTATACTCTCAGCTCTACATATCTTAATGGCTTCTTTTGTATAATACATACCCCCTAATCTTGAACATTTTATATTAAGCATTTTAATTGCTTGTAGTGAAATAGCTCTTTTTAGCTCTTTTGTATTCATAATGCTTTCATCAAGACATATGGGAGTTATCAACTGTTTTTGTAACCACGCAAGTTCTTTTATTTTTTTGAATTTAATTGGTTCTTCTATACAAATAAAATTCATAGAATCATATATCTTAAGTTCTTTTATATCATCTAAAGTAAAACTCCTATTAGCGTCTAATAAGAATCTAAGGTTAGGAAAACCATGTACAATTTTAATTATCTTAGGTAGACTGGTTTTCGGTTTTATTTTTAGTTTGAACCTTTTATATCCCTCATTATAGTATTTTCTAATATTATAAGTTAATTCTTCATACTCCATATCACCAAGTGCTATACCACCTTTTATCTTATCCTTTAAGATCTCTCTATCAAATAGATAATCTATAGCTTTTATATTATTTGTTCTGCAATATAAGTCTATTAAAGCTGATTCTATAGCTGCTATAGTCATTGGATATTTATTATCTATGATTTTATGAATTTCCAAAGGGTCATCTATTTGTAGATTCAATAATCTATCTATATACTCATTTTCTAAGATATGTAATGATTTATCAATGGTTTCATCTGTATAAAAGGGTTTATTAAAAGCAACTACTTCACCATATCCATAACTTCCATTATAATCTGTTATCTTTATCACTATAGTTTCCCTTTTACCTAGACTTGTTTTGGCCGAAGTGAATGTAAACTTGATATTAAGATGTATTTTAAAAAGTTCAACTCTCTTTATCTTCATATTCACAACTCCTCAAAGCTTTTTTCATTATTTTTCCTGTGTAATTCTTAGGTAGACTATCTCTAAAAATTATCTCTTTTGGGATTTTATAATTAGCTAACTGGGATTTTAAATATTTTAGTATATCCTCTCTGGATAATTCTGTAACAATATATAGTATTGGTACATTACCCCATTTAGAATCTTTTTTTGATATGACAGCGCACTCATTTACATAAGGATTATTATATAGAATGTTTTCAATCTCTAAAGGATATATGTTTTCACCTCCAGAAATAATTAAGTTGGATCTTCTATCAAGGATATATAAAAATCCATCATCATCAAAATAACCAATATCTCCAGTAGAAAAATATCCTGATAATCTATTTTTATGTAAATACCCTTTCATAAGCATAGGTGATTTTATTGTTATCTCCCCTGCTATGTAACCATCTTTTGTATGTTCCAAAAACTTGTCCGTATTTATCTTAATATCTACATATTTCATTGGTTTTCCTACTGATTTTATTTTTTCTAAGTTATCCATAACATTAAAATTAACTACTTGACTAGTGGTCTCAGTCATACCATAACTTTTGTAGATAGGAATATTCAATTTTGTTGATTTATTAATCAAATCATCTTCTATAAATTCTCCACCTAGAAGCATGACTCTAAGATTATGTTCTTCTATTTTATCTATTATCCTTCTTAACATAGTAGGTACCATAGATACCATATTAATCTTATTATTGTTTATTAGATATATAACTTTTTCTTCGTCGAAGCTTTCTAATATAGTAATTCTTGTACCATTATACAGACTTCTTAGTAATACCATTAATCCTCCCACATGAAACATAGGAAGAACTAACAACCAATTGTCATCTGGGCAGTATCCTAATGATTGTTTTGAAGCTTGTACATGACTTGTTATCTGATTTATTGTTATAGGAACAGACTTGAACCTGCCAGTTGTAGCACTGGTATTCATGATGAATAATACTTTGTCATTATTATGATTTTTGTTCTTATTACTATCAATAGGAATTATAATAGTCTCTTTCTCATTAGGCTCGTTAATATGTGTACCAAATACCTCTTTGAATGAAATGTATCTGTTATCACTTGAAAAAACCACTGTTATATCTAGCTCATCAATTTGTTCCTTTATCTCATTATTTTTTAGCATAGAATTTAGAAGTAGGGTCTCTACTTCTAAATTCATTAAGGCTAATAACATCATTGCGAATTCCACTGAATTATTAGATATGATTGCAACTCTTTTATTATCTCCTATATATTTTTTTAATTTTATTATAAGTTCATTTGTCTTTATATACACTTGTTTATATGTAAGTGAATTAATGAATATTTTATTTGGTATAGTCTGACTATACTTATATAGTTGGTTCATAGTTATCACCATCAAGGAAATTTATAAAACCTATCAAACTCTGGTTCTCTCTTTTCTTTGAAAGCATCTCTGCCTTCTTTACCTTCCTCACTAGTATAGAATAATAGTGTTGCATCACCTGCTAATTGCTGTAATCCTGCTATACCATCAGTATCAGCATTAAATGAAGATTTTAAGAACCTTAGAGCAGTAGGTGAGTGCTTCAATATTTCTTTTGCCCAATTTACAGTTTCATTTTCTAATTGGTCAAATGGTACTACTGTATTTACAAGACTCATTTGAAGTGCTTCCTTAGCAGTGTATTGTCTGCATAGATACCATATTTCTCTTGCTTTTTTATGTCCAACTATTCTAGCAAGATATCCAGCACCATATCCCCCGTCAAAGGAGCCAACTTTTGGTCCTGTTTGTCCAAATTTAGCATTCTCTGAAGCTATAGTTAAATCGCAGACTATATGTAGAACATGTCCTCCTCCAATTGCAAAACCATTTACCATTGCAATTACTGGCTTTGGTATAATCCTTATTAGATGCTGCAAGTCTAGAACATTTAATCTTGGAATCCTATCATCTCCCACATAACCTCCGTTACCTCTAACCTTCTGATCACCACCTGAACAAAATGCTTCTTTTTCTTCACCTTCACCATGATTAGCTCCAGTTAGGATAATAACTCCAATACTGCTATCTTCTCTAGCCACTGTAAATGCATCTATTAGTTCCATTACTGTTTTTGGTCTGAACGCATTTCTTACATGAGGTCTATTTATAGTAATCTTAGCGATCCCCTCATGAGTTTCGTATATAACATCTTCATAATTTCTAATTCCTTTGGTCCAATTAATCTTATTCATGTAATACCTCCATTAATTAATTTATTATAATATTTTGGTTTGTCTTATATTATGTAATAACTTATTTATTGACTGAGTTTTTTCCATATGAACATTATGTCCACTTGATTCTACCCTAACATGGTTTATATTTCTTATTAGCTCAGTTAATTCCTCACCTATAGATGTATATTTCTTATCTAATTCACCACTAATAAATGTGACACCTATATTAAGTTTATATAATTCACTTTTTAGGCAATTAATTCTACCTTGACTAAAACCTATAAGTGAGTTGGATAAGCCTTGTATATTATTACTGAGTCTAATTTTCTTTATAGCATTTCTAACATCATCCTTTAACATTTTTTGAGTTTCAAATATTGATATGTTACTCCAATAGGATTCAAACCACTCTATTCCATTATATCTTATGTCTTCAGCTAATCTACAATCACTGTAATAACGTTTATTACGCATTGATTCGTCTTCTATACCATAAGAAGATGATTCTAAGATAAGATGACTTAACTCTTCTTGATATAAAAAAGCATATGCTAAAGCTATTCGTCCTCCCATTGAGTAACCATATAAAATATACTTTGTATCAGTTATAGTATTAATAATATAGTTAATTGCTTTTACTAAATATTTTACATTATAATATTTCATATCTTTTGGCGACTGGGTTTTTCCATGTCCTATGAGGTCTATAAAAATCCTCTTATAACCTATACAATCTAAATACCTGAAAGTACTAATGTTTTCTGAGAAACCATGTAAAAACACCATAGGTATTCCATTACCTTCAACTTCTACATTGTAATTAATATCATCATATTTTATCTTCATAACCTTACCTAATATTTTTCCGTAATCAATTTATGTATTTTTTTACTTTCTTTTGAATCTATCATGACTTCTAGTAAGTTGACACCTTTTGATTCAATAGCTTTCAAAAATCTTGTCTCAAAATCTTCATAATTATTAATTAAGCTATATTTGATATTGTATAGGGTAGTTAGTCCACTGAAATCAATACCATGTTTAGTTAAAAACAAGTATTCAAAATTCCTTTCCTTACTCTGTGGCAGATATCTAAATATCCCACCGCCCCCGTTATTGATAAGTACTATAATAATATCAGCACCTTCCATTTGAGAGACTAACAGACCGTTCAAGTCATGATAGAAAGATAAATCCCCTATAAGTAAAACTGTATTCTCTGCAACCTGTGAAACACCTAGTGAAGAGGAAACAATTCCATCAATTCCATTAGCTCCTCTATTACAAAGTATCTTGATATTCTTCTTATATTTATCTCTGAAATAACTATCTACATGTCGGATTGACATACTATTAGCAACAAATAATCTAGTATCTTCCTTCATGGATTTTTCCATAATCTTTATTATATTGCCTTCAACTATAGTTTTTTCTTTTACCACATCATCTATGTTTTTGGTGTATCTTGTTTGAAGATTAATCCATTTATTAAGATAACTACAATCACTTAGGTTATAATTAATCAGGTTACAAAACTTTTGTTCACCAGATACAATATAATCTGTAATAGAAAGAGTTGAACTAACATAGCTAAACTCTGGTGCAACCTTAATATATCTAACATTCTCATTATATTTTATAAATTTATTTAAAGGTTTTGATACAAAAACATCTCCAAAGTGAATTATATAATCTACTTTTAATTCTGAATATATCTCTTCATTCTTCAATATAGAATCATATGTATATATGATATTTTTACTCTCCCTACTTCTAAAATTAGAAATAGGGTCAGCTAATATTGGAACTTTAAGTTTTTCTGATAAAGCTATTACTTCATCAAAATAATTTTGATTGGTATCAACACCACATATGATGATACCCGATTGGTACTTAGAAAAATCTACGTCTAAGCTACAATCATTACCATTATATAATTCATTAAAATTATAATTATGTTTTCTTCTACCTAGAGTAAAATCTAGTTTATCAAATTCAGGAACTAAAGGATCTCGCAATGGTACATTGATATGAACAACCCCCTTAGGTAGAGCCATAGCCATACTGTAACTTCTATCTATCACTGTCCTCACATATCTATAATATAGTTCATCATCTTTTGGTAATGCCAGTTCTTCATAATGTTTAACAAAATTATTATATATATTGTTTTGATTTATTGATTGAGGTGCACCAACATTCCTTAGTTCATGGGGTCTATCTGACGTAAGTACTATTAGTGGTATCTTAGAAGTTGCTGCTTCTGTAATAGCTGGCAAATAATTACAAGCTGCAGTACCAGAAGTACACACTAATATTACAGGTTCGCCTAATTCTTTTGCTATTCCCAGAGCGAAGAATCCAGCTGAACGTTCATCAATATTGATATATGTCTTAAAATCCCCTTCCATGAAAATCATGGATAAGGGTGTTGACCTAGACCCTGGACTAATTACTACATGTTTTATTCCTAATAAATATAATTCATCAATTAATGCTCCTATATAGTTAGTCATAAATTATCTCCTTACAAACACTCTAAAATAGTTTTAAGTTTGCCTTGTGTTTCTATATATTCTTTTTTACAATCTGAATTCTTGACTATTCCACAACCTGCATATCCATAGAGCTTATCATTTTCAATTATTCCCGATCTTATTCCAACTACAAATACACCATTACCAGATTCATCAATCACACCTATAGGTGAAGCATACATACCTCTTTCATGAGGTTCATATTTTCTTATTATTTCTAGGGCGATATCTCTTGGAGTACCTCCTAATGCAGGAGTTGGATGTAATCTATCTCTCCAAGTGATAATATCATCAGTGCTATCTGTCATAAGTTTAGTATGTAGATGATATAGATTTTTTGCTTCCAAAAGTTTTCTTTTAGAAACATATGTATTATTACCGTATTTCTCTAAGGTCTTTTTGATTGTTGATACTACCAAATCATGTTCATGGGAATTCTTTTCATCTTTTAAAAATTCTTCTCTGTTCTTAGAATCATTTTTCTTATCCTTAAGGAGAGTCCCTGCTACAGCATGACTGATTATTTTATTTTTCTTCTTTTCTAATAATATTTCTGGTGTAGCTCCTAGAAAACACTTACTACCTTTGGAATAAGCAAAAATAAAGTTCCCTGAATTATTATCAATCAATCTTTTTATAATAAATTCTTCTCTTGGTCTCTTAGATAAATCAATGATAACCTCTCTTGATAGAACAACCTTGTTAATTTTCTTTGTTAGTATTTTATCATAGCTAATACCAAATAGCTCTTTCCATTTATTATAATCTGTATTTGTAAGAGTATAATTATAATACTCTTCGTTCATTGTAGTATCAGTAAACTTTCTATCTATACCTTGATAATATAGTGTCTGTTTATTATCCTTTATCTTAAGATAATATGAAAAAGCAATGTTTTCTGATGTAAAATCATTCCATATACTATCTTTTACAGTATTAAAAAAAGTTTTTGTAGAAAAAATATATTTGTATCCGTCAAAGCTTTCGTTGTGTTTAAAAGTCTTCAACCTCTTGGCACCCATTATTATTTCTTCTTCGTTCGGGTTATAAAACAAGAATTTTTCTTCATCTTGGAAATCATTCCAAAAAGAGAATATATTATTAAGATTCAATGATTTCTCTTTATACATATAATAACCTCTCTTATACAATTAATTAAGCAATATCTCTTCCTACAGCTTTTGCTAATACTCTTAGTTCCTTAACTAGTTTCTTATAACAAAATGGTGTCAATGTCTGCTTTCCATCTGATACTGCATTCTCTGGATCTTCGCAAACTTCTATTATTAGTCCATCTGCTCCTACTGCTATGGCTGCCTTTGAAAGAGAAGATACCATCCAATCTCTTCCACAGGCATGACTTGGATCAACAATTATAGGCAGGTGACTTAATCTTTTAATAGCTACCACAGCACTTAGATCCAATGTATTTCTAGTGTAAGTTTCAAATGTTCTTATTCCTCTTTCGCATAGGATTACTTTATTATTACCATTTGCCATTATGTATTCAGCAGATAATAAAAATTCTTCTATGGTAGCAGATAAACCTCTCTTAAGCAAAATTGGTTTATGGATTTTACCTAATTCTTTCAGAAGGGCATAATTCTGCATATTTCTTGCACCTACCTGTATTATATCTGCACATTCTACAAACTGATCTATATAATCTGCTGACATTATTTCTGTAACTATGGGTAATCCTGTTTTTTTACTAGCTTCTTTTAGATACTCTAAGCCAGCAGTTCCTAATCCTTGAAAAGTATATGGTGATGTTCTAGGCTTAAAAGCTCCTCCACGTAAAAATGAAGCTCCATCCCTTTTAACTATTCTTGCTATGTCTTCTATCTGTTGTTGACTCTCTACAGAACAAGGTCCTGCAATTAATGCTATGTTTTTCCCTCCTATAGTTTTCCCTTTTATATTATAGACAGAATCCTCTGAATGAAATAATCTATTTGCCCTTTTATATGGATCTTTTATCTCTATGTATTTCTTGACTATATCTATAGATTCAATACTATATGGGTCAATTTTATGAGTATCCCCACTTAATATGAGAACCTTAGAATCTAGACCATTAACTTCATGTGCTTGTACATTTTTATGATCTAGTATTTCTAATAACTTGTTAACATCCTTATCTTTGGTTTGAGATTCTAGTACTATTATTATAATTCCTCCTATTCTCTTAACGTTCTAATTATATTATTTCTCCTTCTTCAAATTCTTTAATTGCTTCATAAAACATAATTCCTTTGTTATTCATTTTTTTTATAAAACTATCCTCAGAGATGATATCCGCAACATAATATACGCCACATTCATTTTTATTTTGTATAATATTCATTATTATTTCTATGATATTGGCACCTATAATACCTGATATATCATTTCCAGCTCCGTTATATAGAATCTTACCTTCAATTTCTATTTTATTATTGTCTTTTATACCTTCACAGGTTATATAAATCATAGTAAAGTCATTATGATTTATATCTCCAACAAATTTCCCCGTCATTTTTTTTGCTAATATATCTTTACCTAGTCTTTTACTATCTTTTATTATTAACATAGCATTTTCAATATCCTCTTTATTATAGAAAGTATTATAAAAATATGCTTCATCTATATTATTATTCTGGCACATTTTTTCAAACTCTACATTAATTATAGGATAACAATATCTGCTCCCTGCTGGTTCTGGGAGATTATACTTTTGTATTATATTGTTGTGTAGACTTGTAATGCATCCTCTATTGATATATTTCATCCCTTTACCAACTTTATTCCGGATTCCGCATATGTAATCATATGCGGAACTAAACGATAATTTTCCTTGAGTAGTAAAATATAATTTTAGACTATTTACAAGGTCAAAATATTTTTTGATGATATACATAGGATATATCTCTGTTAATCCTGGATAAACTCCACAAGCTATGATGAACAATAATCTTTTGGATTTTATTATGCTTTCCTTATTTTTTAATAAATCATAGAGTTTCTCTCCTCCAGAAACATCTACATAATGTACTCCTTGTTCAATACATGCTAAACCAACTTTATCTAATATAATTTCACTGGGTCCTGAGCAATTCATAACTATATTGCATCTACTGCAAAAATCTTCAAGCTGTACTTTATTATTAATATCAACTTGTACATATTCTTTTATAGAATCAGAAATATCAAACATCTTTTCTAATTTATCCTTGTCTCGAGACCCTAAAAGTAATTCATAATCTGTATATTCTATAAGAGTCTTAACAGCTTTTTTTCCAACACTGCCTGTTGCACCTAAAATACCTACAATATTTTTTCTCATATTCAAGCTACTATTGTTATATTTCTCCTTCTTCATACTCTTCATCATCCTTGCTTAATTCCTTATCAATAAAACTGGTTAATAATTCTATTGTAGGATTATCAAAAATATCTTTTAATGCTATATTGATATTTTCCTCTTTAAAAACATTTATTACTTGAATAGCTAATAATGAATCTCCTCCTAGTTCAAAGAAATTATCATCAATGCCTATCTCATCATATTTTAAAATATTACACCATATACGAGCGATTTCTTTTTCTCTATCATTAGTAGGATATCTCTTTTCACCCATAAAAGTCATATTAGATTTTTCATTCATCTCTTTTATCTTTGCTCTATCTATTTTCCCATTATTGGATAAAGGGAATCTATCTAGTACAACAAACTTCTTAGGTATCATATAATCAGTCAGCTTATGACTTAATAGTTCCTTTATCCTTTCTTGGTTAAAAGAATAATAAGTATCTTTTGCTTCTGCTATGAAGAAATTATCCATATTGTACACTCTCTTATAACTACTGTCTTTTAATAGTTCTATCCATCTGGATGCTGATAAAAATGGTAGTTTGATCTCTTTACGCTCATCCATAAGATCTTTATATCCATCTTCAAAGAAAGCTGTTGTATTAAGAATCAATTTATTATTTTCTGTAGGTTCAACAAATAATAGATATCCTCCCGGTTCTATCATATCATTAAGGTATTTTACTGTTTTTTCTATATTATCTGCTCTATGAAGGCAATTGTCTGCAATTATGATATGGTATCTTTCATCTTCATAGTCTTGTTCTCTGGCTGATTTATTCATATCAAATAATCTGTATTCTATGCTTATATCTTTTAGACTTTCTTTTTTCTTATTCAAGAAAAAGTTGGATTCATCTGAATAAGTATATTCTATATTAGTTCCAAAACCTTCTACCAAGTCTTTTGTGATATTAGAAGCCCTACTTCCTATTTCCAATACCTTAACTTTCTTGTCATTTGAATGGTTTTTTAATAGCTTATCAAAAACATTCAACATAAGCTTTTTATTATAATCTGTGGTTAGATTATATCTATTAAGATATTCTGGTGTTAGAAATACTTCTTTTTCCTCTAACAATAACTCTAATGGTTCTATCTCACCTCGTAATATCATATTATAAGTCTTAATATCACGTCTAATTTTATTAATTAGGTCTAATGCTTTTGTATAGATGTCCTCGTTTGATTTAATATATCCAGCATTAGGCTTTATAGGAATTTTTACTAATATCATGCTATCGCAATAATATTTATTATCTTTTATATAAATAATACTTTCATCTATTAACATGTCTAACCAACTGTTAATAAGGGTTTTGTATCTATCTATATAACCTGCTCTTTCCATTATTTCATCTATAGTATATTCCTTAAATGCTTCATTAAATATTCCTGCCTCAAAAAAGGCTCTACATATACCATAAATGCTAGCATAATCGGTAAACTTACGAAATTCATCTAAGATTCTATGATAATTAGGAGTCTTAATATTACTGTCTATACTAGTTATATACTTACTTAATTCATTCCAATGATATAGATCATCTACAGATTCCACTTTCACTTCATCATATATCCTGTTATCATCTTCTATTATTATATTAGCTATTAGGTACCCTACACCTAAGTCTTTAGAATCCATAAGAGTTACTACACTATCTCTAATACCATCTATACCACTAATTGCTGATTCAATCTCTCCTAATTCAACACGGTATCCGTTTATCTTGACCTGTAGGTCTTCTCGTCCAAGAAACTCTATATTTCCATCAGGGAAGTATCTTGCCATATCACCTGTATAATATAATCGTTCACCTTTTTCTGAATGATATATGAACCTTTCTTTTGTTTTTTCTTCGTCATTCCAGTAACCTCTTGCAAGACCTTCTCCAGCAATATATAATCTACCTTCGACCCAGTTAGGACAATCCTCCATTAGTTCATTCAAGATATGATATCTCTGATTAGTAAGGGGCTTTCCATAAGGTATACTTTTCCACTTATCATTAATATCTTCCACCATAAATATATTTGACCAAATAGAAGCTTCTGTTGCTCCTCCCAGACCTGCTACAACAGCATTTTCAAATCTAGCTTTTATTTTACTTGGTAGATTAAGAGGTATCCAGTCTCCACTTAACAGTACTAACCTAAGATTAGTATTATTTATAAGCTTATTATCATAATCATATTCAATAAGCATCTGCATAAATGCAGGAACAGTATTCCATACAGTTATATTGTTCTCATCTAATAGGTCAATCCAATAATCAGGTTCTTTTGCTTTTGTACTTTCAGGTATAATAACGGCTCCTCCACAGGATAACATTCCAAATATATCATATACTGATAAATCAAAATTAAGGTTTGATAATGCTATTGTTCTATCATTATGACCTATATTAAAACGTTTATTTATATCTAATATAGTGTTAACTGCACTTTTATGATCTATGACAACTCCTTTTGGTACTCCTGTTGAACCAGATGTATATATTACATAGGCTAAATCATTAGGTTTTGTCTCGTCTATATAATCATCTATGGTTTCATCAGATATCACAACTTCATCAATAGATAGTTTTATTGTTCCTTCTATATCTAACTCTTTATATAGAACAGATTGGGTCAAAATAATGTTAGTATCAGCTTCTTTTAATATGACTCTCATTCTATCTACTGAATTACTAGAATCAATAGGTAAATAAGCAGCTTTTGCCATCATTACACCTAGAACCGCTGGAATCTGTTCCCAACCCTTGTTCATAACTATCGCAATTAGGCTCTTATTATCAATGTTTTTTTCTTCGATATATCTTTTTATTTCATATGCATACAAAAATACTTCCTTATATGTTAGTGTTTTCTCATCATTAATGGTAGCTATATAATCAGGATGTTCCTTGACTTGTTTTAGAAACAAGCTTATTAATGTTTCAGTAGCCAAAGGAGCTTTTGTATTATTTGCTTCTATTCTTGACTGGTCTAAAATACTAATTAGATTACAAGTATTATCTGTCCACATATCTTTATTAACTGCCAAATCAGCTAATAATTTTTCATAGGCTGACATTATTTCATTAACCAATCCATCAGGAAAAATCCTATCAATTACATCCCAGAAAAGATATAGATTACCTTCCTTTTCTGCTACTTGATGATCTAGCCATACTTGTGGTGTCTCTGACATATTATATTTTATTTTTGGAAAATCCTTACTTACCTGATCCCCTTCTAAGCTTATCCCTAGACCACTCGTAAATACTATTGGCATAATAGGTGATGAATTATCTTTGTACCCAAGCTTACTGTATTCTCTCTGTACCTCAACACCACAAAAATATGGATGGTCAAGATTTTGCCATAATTTCTTTTGTATATTTTTACATCTTTCTAAGAATGTTATGCCATTTGTTCTGTCTACTGACAACATAACGAGAGAAGTAAAGTCCCCTATAATATCATTTATCCTATCGTGAACGGGTAATCTATTAAACCTAGTTAAGTTAATTGTAAAATTTTGTGTCTTGCTGAACCTTCCTATTACTTCTGAAAATGCAGTCAATAAAATGGCTGAAGGTGTAATATTTTCTTTCTTCCCTATAGATTTAATTCTATTCCACCTATCACTGACTAATATGGATTCATAATGATTGAATCTGGCTGATTCAAGAAAATCCGGACTATTTTTAATAGGTATTTCTGGTGCAGGAGGCATAATCTTAATTTCATTCAACCAGTAATTTTTATCATTTTCATATAATGAAGTTTCCTTTATTTTCTGTAAAGCCAATACATAATCTCTAAAGGAAAGGTGTATTTCTGGAAGTTTAAAATCCATATCTGCATATAAATTCTTCAATTGTTCCATGAATAATGAAATACTCCATCCATCAAATATAATATTGTCAAAATTCATATGTAGTCTTATCTTATCATCGTAATAGGTTGCATTAATATCAAACAAAGGCCATTTATCTATTGATAAAGTTGTGTGAGAAATCTCTTCTCTTATCTCATCCAATTTTTTATTGATATTAGAAGCACCTCTTAAATCTGTAGTTTTGATATGATAATCAGGTACTTTTTCAAGTATTACCTGTTTATGTTCTTCTGGTATAATAACAGCTCTTAACATATCATGGTATCTAATTAATACATTCAAGGCATTCTCTAACTTACGTATATCAATTGTACTTCCTTCTAATTCATAATAATAGTGAGTAGATACATTTCCCAGAGTATACAGACCACTACGTCCTATTAGATAAGCCTGTTGTATTTCTGTTAATGGGAATGGTTCATATCTCATCTTATCATTTATTTCAATGTATTTTACCAGTTCTTTGTTTTCTTGGTAAGTTTCTTCTATATCATTATTGTCTAAAGCCTTTTCTATGTAAAGTATCTGTTTTTCAAAAACTGGCCTTGTAAATATTTCTTCTAGGGATAACCTTACATTTAATTTCTCAGAAACTAATACACTTAATCTAGTTGCAAGAAGTGAATCTCCTCCCAAAGCAAAATAGTTATCCAAGGTACTTACCCTATCTACTTGTAGTATTTCACTCCATATCTTGGCTAAGGATATTTCTAATGGTGTTTTGGGTAATATACACTCCTTAACATCATCTTCTTCTATATTCATCTGGGTCAAACTCTTAATATCTACTTTTCCATTAGATGTTATAGGCATTTTGGGGATAATTTTAAATGAAGTAGGTACCATATAGTGTGGTAGTTTATCTTCCAAGTAATCTAATAGTTTCTTAGTATCTAATGTTAAATCCTTATTTCCCAATACTAAGAAAGATACTAGATATTTACCGTTTAAGTTGTTTATAGGTATTACAACACTATCTTTTATGTTATGAAATTTATTTATTGCTATTTCAATCTCTGTTAATTCAATTCTATGACCTCTTATCTTCACTTGAAAATCTTCTCTTCCAAGAAATTCTATATTACCATCTGATAGATAACGTCCTAAGTCACCTGTCTTATACCAACGCTCACCACCCCACATAACAAAACTGTTCTTTGTCAACTGTTCCTCATTAACATACCCTCTTGCTACTCCATCTCCACCAATCCATAATTCTCCAGCTACATAGTCTGGACAATCTCTTCCTTGTTTGTCAACAACTCTGAATTTCTGATTGGTTAATGGCTTACCATAAGGTATTGACTTCCACTCATCAGGTATAGGTAATGTTACCTCATAATGATTAGACCATATGGAAGCTTCTGTTGCACCACCTAAGCTAACCATAGATGAATTAACAGCAATCTCTTTCAACTTCTTGGGTAAATTAAGACCAATCCAATCTCCTGAAAGTAAAGCTAGTCTAATAGTTGGCATATTGATGTGTTTACTCTCTGCCATCAATAACAGCATATCCAACAGTGCTGGAACAGAATTCCAAAGAGTTATATTATACTTGTTTATTAATTTAACCCACTTCTCAGCATCTCTATAAGATTCTTCTTTAATCAATACTACAGTTCCACCAACACTTAGTAAGCCGAATATATCAAACACAGATAAATCAAATGCAACTGAAGAAACATTTAATATTATGTCATTTTCTTCTATGTCATACCTATTAATAATATCTGTTATAGTATTTAAAGCATTAAAATGAGTTATCTCAATACCTTTTGGCTCACCAGTTGAACCAGAAGTAAATATTATATATGCCAGATTACTATTATCTATTTCATTAATCTGTGAAATTGGTAGTCTTTTTTCTTTTTTCCCTTCTTCTATATCTAATATCTTGATGGAAGAATCTAGGTACTCACTTCCTTCTAACTTCTTATTGATTAATAGATGTTTTACATTTGCTTTTTTATACATTACATTTTGTCTAACTATAGGTTGGTCGGCAGCAACCGGAACATAATGTCCACCAATAGATACAATTGCCATTATAGCAATAATCTGGTCTACTCCCCGCTCCATAGTCATTCCTACTGCCATTTTTTCTTTTATCCCTTGCTTCCTAAGATAATTAGCAACTTTTAGAGTATCATTAAGTAATTCTCCATATGTATACTGTTTGCCTGTATTTGTATCTATTACTCCTATTTTATCTGGACTTATTGAGGCATACTTGAAAAATGAAGTATATAGGTTATCTCCTAACTGCAAAGAATTTTTTTTATTTATTTCGTCTCTTATCTTTATCTGTTTTTCTGGAATTAAGTGGGATGTACCATTCCATATATCATCATAAGCTCCTAATTGTTCTAATAGTAAGGTAAACCTGTTAAACATATCATCTAGCATATTTTTAGGAAACAAATCTTCTACAGAATCCCATATAAGTAAAACCCCGTCTTCATAATTGAAAATCTGTAGATCAATCCACACTTGGGGAGTTTGGGATATCATATATGTTATTTCACCAAAAATATCTCGAAACTCATTATTTATAAGTGGCTCACCTAAGTTACAGGAAAATACTACTGGTGCGAAATTTTTCTGCTCTTTATGTAATTTTGCTAAATCACGTTGAATTGCAACTCCTGAGTAAGCAGAATATTTCATGTTATTATGAAATTGTTCTTGTATCTTTTTAGCTGATGAAATAAATGATTCTTCATTAGTAAAATCCATCTGTATAAGTAGTAGATTAGTAAAATCTGCTACTACATTCTCTAGTTCTTTATCTAAACAATCTCTATTAAAAAGAGGAATATTCATCAAAAACTTATCATTACTACTCCATCTTTCAATTATCTTTGCGTAAGCTGTTAAAAATATCATTGCAGGGGTTAATCCATATCCTGCTGACTTACGTTTTATTCCTTCCCAATAGGATTTATTTAAAAAGTATTCATGCCTTTTGAATTTGACGTCTTCTATTTCTTCTGGTTTTTTCCCTAAAGGTAAAGAAGGTGGTCCCTGTAATGTATCTAATATACTATCCCAATATTTTTTTGCTTCATTTTTTGTTACTAACTGTTCTTTCTCAAACTTCTTAAGATATCTACCAAAACTCCAGTTTTTTGGAGCTTTTGGCATCTGATTTCTATTGTAGATGGCTACTAGATCTCTTAGTATTATCTGAAAGCTCTGGACATCTGCAACAAGTAAATCTATATCAAAATGAATTCTTGTGTTATTATCAGGCAATATACTTATCTCCATACCAGTTACTTTACCATTTTTAATATCCAAAAGTCTGTGAGCCATTCTTTTTCGTATCTTTTCAAGCTCAAGAGATATAATATCTTCTGTCAAGTCTTTCAAATTATGTATAACTATTCTTCTTTTCTCTGGCTCTTTAATTATTTTTTGTTTTCCATTACTAGTGTATTTTACTCTAAGCATAAGATGATGAGATATCAATATATTCCATGCATCTTCTAATTTCTCTGGTATTACATTTCTCCCATCAATTTCTAGATATCCATGACAACCTACACCACCTAATATCTGATGTTTTTCCCTTCCTATCCAATAAGCGTATTGTACATCTGTAAGAGAAAACTCTTCTTCTATATATTCTATATTCTTATTATTTTGTTTTTTTTCATTTAATTGATTCTTACTATCTATGCTAATTTTATTCTTATTAATTAATTCATACCATTTATCTAGATATGGTTTTGATATAAGATCTACGAAAGTTATTCTTACACCTTTTCTACGCCATACATTAGCCAATCTCATTATTTGCAACGAACTTAGTCCAAGCTCTAGTAAATTCTGAGAAGCAGAGAAATCTATTGGTTCACCTAACATCTTATTAATATCTTCTTTTATATTATCATAACTATATATAATATCATTCATAGCATACCTCCTCGTATTACTCTAGCATCTTCTTTAGTGTTACTTTATCCACTTTACCCACATTAGTTCGAGGTAAAAAGTCAATTACTTTTATCTTATCAGGCATTCTATATGTAGCTACTCCTTCATTCCTCAAAAATTCATTTATATCTGTAAAGTTTATATCATAATTATCTGTAGTTATAAAAGCACAAATAGCTTGTCCAAGATTTTTATCAGGCATAGGAACTACTGCTACATCTTTAATGTCTTTATATTTTCTTAGATAACCCTCTAGCTCAGCCGGAACAATTTTCTCTCCTGCCCTATTTATAATTTCTATAATACGTCCTCCCAACTGTATGTTGCCTTCTTTAGTGAATCTTGCTCTATCACCTGTACGGAAAAAGCCATCATCCGTAAATGCCTTATCATTTAATTCTGGCGAATTATAGTATCCAGTAAATGTATATGGTCCTTTTTCAAGTAATTCACCATATTCACCATCTTTTACTTCTTCTCCATTCTCATCAACTATTTTTACCTCATCACCATCTGAAATTGGGCTTCCTTGACAAGTAAAAGCAATTTCTACAGGATCATCAAGATAAGTAAAGCAGGTTAAGCCTTCACCTAATCCATATCCTTGCTGAATCTTGCACCCCATTGTCTCTGATAATCTTTCTGCTGTATCATATTCTATTTTGGTTGCACCTACTATTACCGATTTGATGCTTGAAAAATTAGCACTCTCTCCCCACATAACAGCATCTAACCATACTTCTCCTATAGCTGGTACCAATGCCATTACTGTTACCTGCTCCCTTTCTATCATAGGAAATACTTCGTCTGGGCTTGATGTTTTACAAAGTACTACTTTTCCTCCTGATAATAGAGTACCTAAGACCCCTGGACTACAAAATGGAAAATCATGTGCTATTGGTAAAAAAGCAAGATAAACACTTGTCTCATCTAATCCACATCTAACAGCACTGGCTTTGGCATTATACATATATGCTGAATGAATCTTAGGTATTAGTTTCGGCTTTCCAGTAGTTGTTCCTCCTGATAATAAGAATAGTGCAGTTTCTTTATAAGAAGGTTCATCTTCAATATCAATAGATTCTCTGAACAAGTCATTAAGGTTGATGAAATCTCCTATTTTTCCATCTGTTATAATTAATTTTAAAGAAGGATATTTCTTGCCCATTTTTTCTGCCATAACCAAATAATCAAATCCTAAGAAATCAGTAGGTATGATATAAGCTACAGGCTTAGCAATATTAAATACTCCATTAAGTTCTGATTCTCTGTGGGCTGGCAATGAAAATACAGGTATTGCACCTATACGAAATAGTGCAAAACATGTTATCACAAAAGTAATTGAATTAGGTAGTTGAACTACAACATTATCCCCTTTTCTTATTCCTATTTCATAGAATCCTGCTGCTAATTCATAGACTTTTTGATTTAACTCCCTATAAGTTATTCTTTTCTCTTCTTCAACTAATGCTGTCTTATCGCCATATTTTTCTCCCCAATTTTCAAGATGTTCTCCAATTGTAAGAGGCTCATAATATCCCTGCTTTTCATATGTATCATAGATATCATTAAAATTCATCATAATACCCCTTCCTCATAATAATCTTTTTGGAATTCCAAAATGTATTCAAAATTAGCTAACTTATATATCTCATTTAAAATTAATCCGCTCTCTAGGCATATATCAATAAATTCTTTTTTAGTTCTCTCTTTTCCTCCACACATTGACCAAATATGTAGATCATTCATATACAAATATAGATTCTTTTTCTCAATCTTTTCTGGAATTATCTTTTCAATTATAAGAAGTCTTGAATGTTCATCCATATTGTTTTTTACATTTTTCAAAATATTTATAGCATCTTCGTCTTCCCAATCATGAATGATTCTAGATAAAATAAATATATCTCCTTCAATATTTAATCCTGTAAAAAAATCCCCTGAAACAAATATACATCTATCAGCAAGTTCATATTGTCTAATGTTATGTTCTGCTTCCTTCCTAACATGCTCCAGATCAATTATTGTTCCTGAACTATTATGATAATACATTAAAAATTTACTTATAATATCTCCAGCTCCTCCTCCAAGATCAACAATCTTTAGTTTATCATCTTTATTATGTTGTTGTTCTAAGTATGGATTTAGATTCATATTCTTGCTTGAGCTTCTCATCATCAGATTAAAGTTATCAAATTTATTATCATCTAAAACTTGAGCATCAAAAAAATCATTTTCACTTAATAATTTGAATGGGTATATATTTTTTATTAATGCCTCATACATATATGACCAACATGTCATACACTCTCTACCATTGAATAAAACAAATCCTTTTAACGACTTTTGGTCATATTCGGATAATCTTTGACCTAATTTAGTTAAACTTAGTAATTCATCTTTTTCATTAATAAAACTATTAGCTACTAATGGTCTAATTAACCTATATGTCTTATCTCTTGGTATGTTTATTTTCTTACTCAAATCATTAATACTTATATTTTCATTATATAAATAATCAAATATATTAAGTTCACATGCAACATACATTAGATAAGCAGTATAATAGCCTTGTATCTTAGATATAATGATATTTTCTTCTAATTCCATAATAGTCTCCTTCTTAGTTTGTTTATAATAGAGGTTGTACAACTAACTTAGCTAAATTAAGTACATTTTCCTCATCTTCTATACAACTAATATGATCTCCATTTATTCTAGTTACTTCAAATTCCCCTAAACAGTATTGTTTCCAAAAATCCAATGTTCTTTCACTAGAATCTGCTAGATATTGGAATTCTTCCCGAGCCAACAAAAATCTTACATCTCCCATATAGATTGATGGTTCGAATTGTGCCGCTTTGAAGCTTTGATAGAAAATATTAAACATACCAATTACCATATCTACAGGTATTTTTTCTCCTGTTATATTATACATAATATCTACGTAATCACTGAATCTTTGTTCTCTAGTCAATGTGCTTAGTCTTTTAAATAAATTACTGACTTTCATAATTATGTTATCCCCATCAAGATTACATAAAGCATCTTCTGGAATATCATCTTTATGCTTATCAAACAATTTTTTAAATGTATAATCAAGTTCGTCTATAGTAACTTCATCATAGACTTGTGATAAATTAATATAAAAATTAGTTATGAATATTGATTCTAAAAACAACTTGTCTTTTATATCAAACTGTATCGAATAGCTGTCAATCAAAACCAAGTCAACAATATTTACATTATTTTCTGCTAAGCGTTTAGCCACTTCTACTGCTATTAAACCACCTAAACTATATCCAATAATCTGTACATCATTATTATTATATTTCATAATTCTTTCAACATAATCATCCGCAATATGTTCTATTAATTCCTCTGGTTTTATGGAAGAGTATTTTTCTGCATCTTTAACTGCTACTCCTATTAGAGTACCTATATCCTGTTTTACAAGATACTTTATAAGATATCTAAAACAATTCATAGTTCCTAATCCTGCATGTAAGATAACTCTAAGAGGTCCATCTTCATTTTTGCTGTACTCAATAATTGAAGCATTACTAGAATCACTAACTGAATCAACTATTTGATCTTTTGTACTTACTTGTTGTCGTACAAATTCAGCAAGTGAATTAATAGTTGGGTAATTCAACAATTGACGCAGCAAAGCATCATAAGAAATATCTATATTTATAGTTAATAATTCTTCATGCAAAACACCAGCAGTTTGTGCCATTATGAGAGAATCTGCTCCATAATCATAAAAATCATCTTTCTTACCGATTTCTTTTACTTCTAAAGCACTTTCAATAATTGTTTTTAGTTTTAATTCTAGCTGATCAAATACTTCTTTCTTATTTTTATCACATGCTTTTTGCATTTTTATATTAAGTAATTTCTTTCGATCTACTTTTCCATTTTGTGTTAAAGGGAAATTAGATAATATTAAAATAGAAAATGGAATCATGTACTTTGGTATACATAAGGCTAAATATTCTTTCAATTCATATTCTGTAACTTTTGAATATTTTTGATCATTATCTAATATAACATATCCATATAATTGTTTTTTATTCTCTGTAGTAGCTATTACAACTGCTGATTTAACTTTCTCATGTCTATTTAGAGCCGATTCAATTTCTCCCAATTCAATTCTATGCCCTCTAATCTTAACTTGAGTATCTTTTCGTCCTAAGAATTCAATTTCTCCACTAGGAAGATATCTTCCATAATCGCCTGTACGATATATTATGTCTTCCTCATGGGCTATGAAACATTTAGCTGTTACCTCTTTCTGCTCTAGGTATCCTTTTGATAATCCTTGCCCCATAATTCCTAGTTCTCCTTCAACTAATACAGGACAATCTCTAAGCTTGGAGTCAAAAACTTTAAATTGCTGATTAGCTAGAGGTCTACCATATGGTATACTTTTATATGTTTTATCACTATCATTATATATGTGGTATATTGACCATATGGAAGCTTCTGTAGCACCACCCATACATATAATATTTGCATTAGGTATTTTATTTTTAATTCTATTTGGTAGATTTACTCCGATCCAATCTCCAGATAAAAATATTTTTTTCATTGAAGTGAGGCTATTATTAGATACTTCCAAGTAATTAATCAACATCTCCATAATCGCAGGAACAGTATTCCACATAGTTATATTATTTTCTGATATTAATGATTGCCAATAAGAAGGATCATTTAATTTGCTATCACTAGGATATATTACCTTACCTCCCACGCTTAATAACCCAAAAATATCATAAACAGATAAATCAAAACTAAGTTTTGAAATTCCTAAAATAGAATCATCACAAGTAACCTTAAATCTATCATTAATATCATTTATAGTATTCATGGCAGCTTTATGACTGATAGTAACCCCTTTTGGTACACCTGTCGATCCAGAAGTAAATATTATATATGCTGTGTTATCTGAATTACCTGCATATCTTTCTATTTCTTGATCTTTATATACTAATTTATCAACTTCAATGACTTTATAGTTATTATCTAGTTTTATATTTAATAATGAAGTCATTAATATAATATCTGAAGAAGATTGTTGAATTATTGATTCAATCCTTGATACAGGTTGTTTATTGGATATTGGTATATAAATACCTCCAATATTTAATATCCCTAAGACACTTGCTACTTGATAAATGGATTTTTCCATTACTATAGCTATTCTATCCTGAGGTTTACATCCTGCATCTAATAAATAAGCTGATATAGTATCACTTAATCTTATTAACTCTCTATAGGTTATTGAATTATTTCCATCTTTTACTGCTATATTATCTGGTGTTAACCCTGCTTGTTCATATATTTGCTGGTGTAATAATTTATCTGGTAGAACCTTAGATGTATCATTAACAATTATTCTTTCATCTTGTTGCCATAGTGGCAGTTTCACAATATCTTTTTCATTCCAAGTTTCTTTTATTTCTATTAATCTATTTAATAATTCTTCAAAAGAATTAAACATATCCTTAATCATGTTTTGTGGAAATATCTTATCCCTGACATCCCAATTTATCCTAAGTCCATTCTCATCATCCATAGCTTGACAATCAATAAATACCTGTGGCGTTTGCGAAATACCATTTTCATTAACCTCTATTTTGGATGAAGCTACATTAGTTGATTCGCTTCCTATGGCACTAGTAAAAATAATAGGCATCAGTTCTTTATTGCTATGTCTTCTTGCTAATTCTCTTATTACTTCTACTCCAGAAAATAATTTGTGGTCTAAGTCATCAAATAGACGTTTTTGAATTTCTTGTGCATATTCTATAAATGTTTTAATATCCTTAAGGTTGATTTCTAATAAGTTAATAGTTGTAAAATCACCAACAATATCATTGACTTGTGGGTGTATAGGCATTCTATTCAACAAAGTAAGATTGAGACAAAATATGCTTTCTGTACTCCATCTTTCTATTATAAGTGAAAAAGCGGTTAAAACAGTTGCAGTAGGTGTCAATCCATTTTTCTTTGCAAAATCTTTTAATATATTCCACCTTTCTTGTTTTATATGTAAAGTATGTCTTTTGAATTTTACTTTTTCAATTTTCTCATTAACTAATATTGGTAATTTGGGTGCTGGAGGTAGAGTATCTACTCTTTGCATCCAATAGTTTTTATCTTCAATATATTGTTTTGATTTTTTTAACTTATTGGCAGCTAATATATAATCTCGAAATGTTAGCTCTAACTTAGGAAGTTCTTCATCAATATTTCTATTCAAAATATCAAATTCATTTAACAATAATCTAATGCTTGTCCAATCTGCTATTATGAATTCAATAGAGAAATGCATTATGTAATTATTGTTAGTCTTAGTAAGTTGTATATCAAATAATGGCCATTTCTCAATATCATATACTCTATTACCCATATTTCGTCGTATTTCATTCATTTTTTCTATTAGTACACTTTCATTGAGTCCACTGTATTGGTTATAGGTTATCTTAAAATAATCCACTTCTTTCTGAATGTATTGATTACCACTTTTGTCAAATTTCACACGTAACATATCATGCCGCTTAATTAGTTTATTCCATATTTTTTCTGTCTTTTTCGGATCTAATTGATCATATTCTAATTCTAGATATATATGGCATGCCACTCCACCATATTCAAAACTATCCCTACGTCCTAACAAATATGCAGATTGTATATCAGTACAAGGAAAAGGCTCATACCTTGATTCAATATCAGGAATTATTTTTATGGTCTCATTTACTGCTAGTATATCTATAATTTTTTCCTTATTCTCTTTTAACATATTTAATTCATCTTTACTAATACTACCCTTTGGAGCTTTGAAGTGTAATTTACCATCCTCCATCCAAAGAGAAATACCTTTTATATATAAATCTTCTAACAACTTCTCGATACTTATTTCCATACATATTCCTCCTGTTAATCTAACGAAACTATTTTACACCTACTTTTCAAAAGAAGATGGATCAACCCATACATCATTTTTATGATTATTTAACTCTGGATACCCTAATTCTTTAGTTAACTGCTGCCATAGTTTTGCATATAGAATCATTTGCTGCATATTACACAAATCATATTCTTTTTTTGTTTCATCCAAAATCATCCCTCTTATTTCTTTTATATCTTTTGCTATAGCTGTTGGCCATAGCTTAGATAATATTACATCATATGAAGGTGCTTTTTCATCTCCAATAATTTTAGTACTTTCATTAAAAAGCTCCCTAGGATATTTTGTAAACCTATCCTTTGGTTCTATATCTAAAGTTGGTAATTTCAAAATAGGCTGCCATATAACCGGACCATGAGTATCTGTAAGTATTAATCTTCCACCTTGAACATCTATAGAAAAACTATGAAATTCTCTTATATAACTATCTGGTTCATTTATATTAATTTCATTATTAGCTTTTAGCAAAAAAGGTATCTTGCCTATTGTTCCAGATATTATCTGATATATGCCAGATCCTTTGGTGCAATTTACAATTTTTATAGGGCTTATGTTTGTTAATAGTTTAGATAGAATATGCACCATTGGAAATAAAACTCTTGTAGAGCATTGTATCTCTATGTACTGAGGTTTCTGTTTTTTTAATAGTTCTTTTGTACAATCTGTATATTTTTCCACAGAAGGTAAATTAGTATAAAGATCTCCAACTTTAAAAAACACATTATGTTCTCTAGCAGTTTTCATACATTTTGCAATATTTTTATGGCAGACAGGGTGTTCAAGAATTACATTAACATTTCTTTGAAGAAAATCTATTGCTAAATTAACTCCTTGACCACCCATACTTTCAGATTTTACAACAACACATGCTAAGTCAATATAACTAGGAACATCATCAATATCTGTATATAAATCAACTCCATAATACTCTGCACATTTTTTTGATTTCTCACTACCATTAGATAATATACCAATTAATTTAACTTCATCTTTTATAAGTTGTATTGCTTCTAAATAAAATTGTCCGAACCCTACTCCACATACTATTGTTTTTATTACTTTTTTCTGGTGCATATTGACTCCTTCCTATTTTAGATATTAGACAATTGTTATGCTATACCAGCTTTTAGAAAATGCTTATTTAACATCTTTCTGCCCCATAGACAACCTAATATAGATGTGATTATTGTTAAAATACTTAATATTATCATTAATTCTGGGGTCATAATCTCTATACATTTTTCTGCAACTGGTAGAGACTGGCTACCTTTTTTTGCATATAACTCAATATATTCTTCCTGCATATAGATGAATGGATAATATTCACCAAGTGCTAATCCCAACATAAAAGATATGTATCCCAACACAATAGATAAGAATTTTTTTCTACCTAATAAGTTATATATTATCTCTCCTACTACCCCTCCTGCTAATGTAGTTATAAACATAATACCACCAGGTGCCATATTAAAAAGTACAAGTCCTAACAAAGCACTGCTTATTACAAATATACCTCTCATAGGTGCTTTTGTTATCATTAACATAAAAATCAATCCACCAATTGTTGATAGAATCAATGGAAGTACAATCAATATAGGTGGGAAAAATCCTATTGTACAAGCTAATGCTCCAAATACTACTATAAGCAGAGCATTAAATATCCCTATTGTTATTAAATCTTTTACTTTACTGTTTTTTTGGTTATTACTCATGCCAAATTCTCCTTTTCATAATTTTTATTTGTTTTTTTAATATTAAAAACAGTGATGGTTTTATTATCATTAAGTTTTAATACTGTATTAAATGTAAGATTAGCAAATTCTTCGTCATGGGTAATTACGAAAATACACCTATTACTATTTGATATTTTTCCTATTGCATTACTGACTTGTTTCATATTAGCTGCATCTAATCCACTTGTTGGTTCATCTAAAAATAGTAATCTAGAATCTTTCATACAAGCCATTGCTATAGCTAATCTTTGTTTTTGACCACCAGAAAGTGATGCTGGATGTCTATCTATATATTTACCTAGATTAAAGTATTCAAGATATCTTTTTGCTTTATCTCTTGTTTTCTTTGTTTCTGGTAATCCGATAATCATTTCTTCTAACACACTAGAAGCAAATAATTGATAATCTACATCCTGCATAACATAAGTGGAATTCTTAATCCTTACACTCTTTGATGCTTTCTTAGCATCTATATATATTTTACCTTCACTAGGATTTTCAAGTCCCATTAAGACTTTTAATAAGGTACTTTTACCAACTCCGTTTTTTCCTATTATTCCTATTATGTCTCCACCGTATGAATTGAACGAGACATTTTCAAATATGTATTTTCCTGCTCTATATCTAAAAGACAAATTCTTAACTGTTAATAAAGGATTAGTTTTTCTTGTGTGAGGATTATACGTATATTTCATTAAATCTATAGGACTGATATATAATTGTCTAAAATTATTTTTATCAAGCCATAGAGGTGATTTTTCTACAAAATCTTTTCCATTTATTATTTCCTTGATACTTCCATTTTCCATGTATACTACTCTATCAGCTATGTCTTTTAGATAATTAAGTCTATGCTCTGATATTATTACTGTGTGTCCTTTATCTTTTAATTTTCTTAATATCTCACCTAATTGTTTAGTTCCTTCATAATCTAGATTAGAAGAAGGTTCATCTAATACATATATCAATGCTCCAAGGGTATATACAGAAGCAACAGCAATTTTTTGTTTTTCACCACTTGATAATTTTAGAAGTTTTTTATTAATTAGATTATTAAGTTTAAGGTCTTCAACTGATTTCTTCATATTTTCTTGGATAACTTTAGAATCAATTCCATAATTCTCACTTGAAAATGGAATTTCCGTCCTAACATGCAAAGTAAAAAATTGCGAACGGGTATCTTGAAATACAGACCCTACCTCACGTGAAATTTCTCTTATTCCATCTGTACTTAAATCATAATTCTTTATCTTGGCTTTTCCCCTAAATTCTCCTTTATAAAAATTCGGAATTAATCCGTTAACACATCTTGTCAAAGTAGTTTTTCCACATCCGCTTTTTCCTGTAAGTACAATAAATTCTCCTTTTTTTATTGAAAGATTTATATTTGACAATGCTTGTTCATTACTTCCTTCGTATTTAAAATATAAATGTTTGTAGTCAATTACCGTTGGGTTTCCTTCTAACATAACATACTCCTCTAATAATTTATTATTATCAATCACAATAATATATAATTCTTGTCAATAAAAACAATTAAAACCGCTATACATATAAAAATAATACAATAACACCAATCAATAAGCTGAAATTTAACTTTTGTGATGCAAGTTCTATTGTTATTAAGATCTAAACCCTTACAAAGAGTAGCTGCTGACAATTCATCAGAAATTTTTGCACTTCGTATTAATAAAGGCAACATGAAATTTTCAATCATTTTCATTGGGTGCATTATAAATCCTATAAAAGAAGGATTTAACCCTCTCATTTTAAGGCTGACCCTGACAAGACTTATCTCTTCAGTAATTGTAGGTATATATCTATATACAACAGCTAGTGGAATAATAAATGTCTTTGGTATTTTCATATGTTCTAGAGCAGTTATCATCTCATTCATATAGTTCTTATTGAACATGATAAAGCAAACTATATAAATTGGTATTACATGTAATAATAAAATAATTATCATAGATATAACCATGCTTATATAATAGGTTGATATAAGGGTTAAAACCCTTCTTACAATAATTAATATATTATAAGCCACAAAAAAACGAATGGCTTTTTCCTTCATCTTCTGACTAAACATCAATATGTCTACAATCAGGAATAATGCATATACCATAGCCAATTGAAAAAGCATACAACTTAATACAGATACCACTATAACCAAAAATATTAATACTCGAGGATCAGGTTTTGATGTTTTAAAGTCTATTCTATTCATTGTATCTATCCTTAATCTATTTTTAATTTATTATTATTTAATCAGAATTACTATTAATATCTAAGTTATACGATACTCCATCCTTCAGCTTTCTCACGTATTGATAAGAAATTCTTATAGATACCCTCCTCATACAATAATTGCTCATGACTTCCTTTTTGTATGATTTCTCCATTATCTACAACTAATATTTGATCTGCATTTTGGATGGTAGCTAGTCTATGAGCTATTGTAATCATAGTTTTACCTTCTACTAATGAACTTATCGCCTTTTGAATTTCATATTCATTTTCTGGGTCAATACTTGCAGTAGCTTCATCTAATATTACTATAGGAGCATCTTTCAATATTGCTCTTGCAATAGAAATCCTTTGTTTTTCTCCACCTGATAATGTTGAGCCAGCATCCCCTATAATTGTGTCATATTTATCTGGCAGACTCATGATGAAATCATGGCATCTAGCTTTTTTAGCTGCTTTAATGATATCTTTTTTACTTGCATTTGGATTACCGAACTTAATATTGTTATATATTGTATCGTGAAACAAATACACGTTTTGAAACACCATACTAATGTTTTTTAATAGACTTTCGCACTTCATATTCTTGATATTTTGTCCCCCTATTAATATCTTTCCCTTATTAACATCATAGAATCTAGCTATCAAATTGCATATTGTTGTTTTACCACTACCAGAGCCTCCTATTATTGCTGTGGTAGATTTTTCAGGAATATCAAAAGATACATTCTTCAATATCTCATTCTTATCATACGCAAAAGTTACATTGTCAAATTCTATATCATATGAGAATAATTCTTTATTTACACCATTTTCATCAATAAATTTAGCATTATTGATTTTATCTAATTTATCCATTGTCTCATCGATGAGTTCCAATACGTGTGTAGCATCATTGATACCTTCAACATTACTAAAAATTACAAAAGAGAACATGACCATCATAAGCATTGTTGACATATCCATTGTTCCATTATTAGCCATTAATGCAGCTATACAAACTATAGCTATAGATGCTATTTTAAGAGATATAACATGAAAACTATTATATAAAGTGAATTCTTTTTCTATCTTTACATTTATATCTTTACTCTTTTTGTAAGCATCTTCTATTCCTTTTCTTGATACACCTTCTTGTTTGAAAGCTTTTACAATTGGTATTCCTCTTATATATTCAATTGTAGCTGCTATCATTGATTCTTGAGCAAAATGGTGTTCTGGTGCATTTTTATCAGTTTTATTACCTAATAGTTTCAAGAAAACTGCTGATAATCCAACCCCAGCAAGACATATTAAACCAATTTCAATCTTGTAAAATAATAAGCACAATATCATTGTAAAAACACAAATATATCCATTAACTACAGAATCTATCATTTTCATTCCATACATCTCTACGAATGAAAGATCAGTTGTAACTGATGCGGCTATTTCTCCAGCATTATGTGTATCAAAGAATCCTAATGATACTCTTTTCAATATATTACCTATCTCAATCCTTTGTTCCGCAGTGACTTCATAACCAACACTTTCTTGAGATTTTGCTTTTAGATAAGAAAATAGGAATCTACCTAATAAAGCAACAATCATAAAACCTAATAAATAAAAAACATAATCAGTAGTTAGTTTTTTTGTCCCATTCATATCTTCAATAACAAGATTTAATCCAATGGCAGTTCCCATAATAGGCATTGCAATGAATAATGAATTAAAGAAAGAATATACAAATCCTATATATATACGTTTTTTTCTATTTCCTGTCCATTTAATTATTCTTTTTATTGTTCTAAACACTTAATTGCACCTCACTATCATTTGATTTACTACTACTTGCAGCCCAATGTTTACTTCCAATATGGGCATCCCACATATTTTTGTACATACTTGACTTACTCAACAATTCATCATGGGTTCCTATATCCTTGATTTTACCATTATCTAGGATAACAATATTATCTGCATTCTTAATAGTTGATAGTCTATGAGCAATTACCAAAAGTGTTTTACCTTTTGTAAGTTCCGCTATTGATTTTTGTATTTTGTCTTCATTTTCTGGATCAGTGAAAGCTGTAGCTTCATCAAGAATAATAATAGGAGCATTTTTAAGTATTGCTCTAGCTATAGCTATTCTCTGCTTTTCACCACCTGATAGTTTTCCTCCTGCTTCCCCAGCTGCAGTCTCATATTTGTTATCAAGTTTTTCAATGAATTCGTGACAACAGGCTGCTTTTGATGCTCTGATTACTTCTTTATCAGATGCGCCAATATTTCCTAATCTAATGTTTTCCATTAAAGAACAGTTAAACAAAAAATTATCCTGTGTCACATAGCTTATTGAATCCATCAACTGTTCTATTGGAATATCCTTAATATTAACTCCATCTATTTTTATTTCTCCTTTAGTTACATCCCAAAATCTTACGAGCATTCTTGCTATTGTAGATTTTCCACTTCCTGATGCGCCTACAAAAGCTGTAAATTGACCCTCTCGTAGATTTAGATTAATGTCTGATAATGCACTTTTACTCTCATCGTTAACTTTTTCATCATCATAAGAAAAAGATACATCATTAAACTCGATATTATATGAATTCAATTTCATTTCTTTTGAAACATTTGGTAATTCATCAATACCCACATATTCATAGGCATCTCTCAAAGCAAATTGTATAGCTTTTAAATCATTTACAAGTATAGTAAAGTTAGTAAGTGCACCAACTATTCCAAGTGACAGTAATAAGCACATTGTCAATTCAGCTGGATCTAGTGAACCCTTTATATATAAATACAAACCAATAGGTAATGTTCCAAGTAGAGATGTTGGTAATGCAGAACTAGCAAAATTAACTAATTTCCAAGTGCTTCTAAACCAATCTAATGTATAATTTTTAAATTCTTTAACTGCTGATTCAAATTTTTCATATGATTTTGCTGATTGATTGAAAGCTTTTATTACCTGAATTCCTTCTATATACTCTACAATTACACCATTAACATAATTACTTGATTCCATGTAATCATCGTATTTTTTATTATATGTTTTCATAACTATTCCATAAGCAATACCTCCTATGAAAACAGAAATTAATGACGCCAATGCCATTCTCCAATCGATGCTTATGAGATATATTAATACACATATGGATAATACAAGATTAGAAAGGCTCTCTGGAATCATATGTGCCAACGGAAGTTCTATAGTCTCAACTCTATCAATAATAGTGTTTTTTATTTTCCCTGCTGATTCATTGAGTACCACTCCTAATGGTACTTTCATTAATTTATCACATATAGAAAGCCTAATACTCTCTAATATCTTATACGCAGATATATGTGATAACACCGTAGAGAACCCATGGAACGCTACCTTTACCACATATCCTGCTAATCCAATTCCCGACCACAATATTATATTATCCACTGTTTGAGCTCCATCAAAGAATAATTTAAAAATACGATAAACTGCCATATAAGGAACTATTCCTCCAAATACACTTATAATGGCAAAGAATACCGAAACTACTAATTTTACTTTACATTCTTTTGCGTAAAATGAAACAATGCTTAACCAATTTTTTTTCTTCATTCATATCCCTCTATCTTATATTTGTTTAGATAACTTATGCCTGTTCTACAGATTGTTAACAAAGATGTTATAGCTTTCATAATATATCTAATTAAATCTTTACATAAATACCTCCTTAATTTCTAAATCTTGTTTTTCAAAAATGAATATTTTGATATAATAGTTATTTATTTAATTAATTAGAATATATCATAACTAGTATAATCCAACCGATAATGATAGTCAATATTAATTTTTAGAATTAAATTAAATTTTTCTAATTACCAAAAAACATGTACTAGTGAATCAACTGTATTACATAAAAAAAAGATGTTGAAATATCAACATCTTATATATCATATTATTAATTTATTTGAAATTCACTTGATAATCCATCAAAGTTTATGATATCACCTGTCCATCCATTTTTATATGCACCATGATGAAGAATTCTATATATTCCTGGCAAAGTATCGTTAGGTATTGTCCATTCTACTTTTGCTAGAGAACTACCCCATACTGGATCTTTTCTTATCCATCTGTATTTAGTTTCCCAATCCCAATCATTAGCGATTGTTACCCATTGATTATCAACTCGTTTTTGTACTTCTAGATAAGTTGATTGTGTTTTTAGATCGTTCTTAGGATGACCAGTCCAGAATGAAACGGATACACTATCACCGATGTTATACGAAGAGTGTACGTCTTCTTCAACTTCTCCAAAATCCTTACCTATAGGAACATTATCAAACACAACTCCTGTTTGGAAACACATTTGTTCGTCTTTTAGATCTCTAGGTGTAGGACCTGATTCAGTTGTCACATTATTTTTCATATCATTTGCTATTTTGTGGAATTCCTGTAAATAGCTTGGTAATGTCCATTTACCAAAATGAGTTGATGCTCCTTCGTAATGCTGCATATCATATTCTTCCTGAGTAGCTACATAACCACTATACCCATTGGAAAGTCCTGCTAAAACAACTGTATGCTCTATATTAGAGTCTTTGTCCATAGTTTGCTTAACAATTCTTTTTAGCCTTCTACCAGACATAGAGGTAAATTCAGCTGGGACTGCCACTAAGACTAATTGACCAATTTTCATAATCTGTATAGGTAATATTTCTGGAGTCCAAGGATAAGGTTCTCCTTTTCCAGTAGCAAAAAGTATTGGTTTGGGATAGTGTTGTTCCCATAGTTCTGGATATTTTAATCCATTGACAGTATTTATTTCTGGAATTATATTGAGAAAATGTTGAGCAGTTTTTACTAGATTACATCCCTCATCTATCGGATAATCATCTGAAGTCATTCCCTCATGGAACATATCTATATTACTAGGACCGTCTTCTGCTCCACAAGCAAATGAATATCCTATAGCTGCATCATATGTCAACTTATGGTCTGATTCTGTTATTTCAGTTGGTAGTTCACTATTGCACTTATAACTAGTATATTCTAGCGCTACACTTATGTTCGAAAAATCTATGTATTTATGTCTATAATCAATGTTACCACTTACAATAGTAGCTGCAGAATTACTTAGTTCAAGTCCCTTCAAGTATTGCTGTTCTCCTGCAAATTTTGTACTTTCAAAATCATTATCCCCATATCCTTGTTCTCCCCCATAAATATTAGGAGATACATCACCACAGTCACTCTGGGCAAATGCAGCTACAAATGTTTTATCTGCCCTATAATCCGTTCCTAGAGTTTTTTCATATAGATATGATGCATATCCTTTATTATCACTGGAAATATAATGATTTGTATTACCCATTGATGTTGGATGTATTGGAAACCAGTTGATTATTCCTAATAAGTCTCCATTGTTATTTTTGATATTAAGCATTACCATATCCCTATCAATATCATCTGCAAATATATTTCTCTCATCTTCATCATTATTATTATAAGCTACTATAGACCTATTAATGCTTGTTCCATTAAGAGTAGAAGAATTAATCTCAATATAACCTGATTCAAGGTTATTATGAGCTCTTACTATAGAATTATATATACCATCTACTATACAGTCATAATTTTCTTCAATATAACCGTATGCTGAAATATTATATAAAGCATAATGAGAATGACCTGCTGGACCACAATGAGTATGAGTAGCACTTAACATAACGTTTTCATCTGTATATAAATCACCATATGTCTCCTGTAATTTCCTCATTACACCCTGTTTGACTCCCTGAAATAGTTGTCCCAAATCTGCACTAACAAACACAATTCTCTTGTTATTGGCATTATCAGCAACTATAAATGCCCTTGACCGAAGTCTAAGATGAATCCCTTCTGTTATTTGTTCATTACTTGCGTAACCCATCATTACTACTTCTGCTGCTGGTCCTGTTATATCATAAATACCTGTCCCAACATTATAGTTTCCATTATCTTTTGCATATGTAACATTACGTGTAGGTATTGCAATCAATGATATAGCACATATTAGGCATAAAAACTTATTGAATCCTCTTAACATATAAATCTCCTCCTTGTCCTAGTAATAATATATTCATATATATTACTTTTTATGAATATTTTTATATTCAAGGAGTTAATTAAATATGACTTAGATTATAGCATAGTCATTGAACCATCTATAATCTGTGGGATGGTAAACCATAAATTTCTATTCTTCAGCGTAAATATTGATAAATTCAAATGTTGAAAAATCAAATAACCCTTTTTCACAAACTTTGATTTCCGGTATTACTACAAGTGACATGAATGAAAGTGTCAATAATGGATTAATATCAACTTTTGGTGCAATTATCTTTATCATCTCATTAAGTTTTCCTAAATCCTTTAATACTGTTTCAGAGTCCCTTGTAGTGATTAATCCACAGATTTCAAGATTTAACTTAGCAAGTACTTTATTATCATCTACAACAACAATTCCACCCTGCATCTCTTCTATAACTTTAATTGCCTTTAGTATATCGTTATCATTAGTTCCTACAACAATTAGATTATGAGAGTCATGAGAAATAGTAGTTGCTATTGCTCCTGATTCTAGTTTTAGACCTTTCAGAATACCTTTACCTATATTACCAGTTTTTCTATGTCTTTCAATGACTATAATTTTCTGCTGATCTTTTTCTATATCTGGTTGAAAGTGTCCTCGATCATTGGTTATGACCTTTTCAATAGATTTTTTTGTGACTACTCCATTATTGATTACTTCTATAATATTAGCTTTATGATAGCCTTTCATATCAATAATCAGATCTTCTTTTTTTATTTCAGGTATATTTATAGAGGCTATTAATTTCTCTGGTTTCTCACATATAATTGTTGAAACTTCATCTATCAGCTTTTTATCTTTTACTACTAATTTTCCATTTTTATATACATCAATAATGTTAAGGTCCTGAATATTATCTAGTACTGAAAAATCCGCAATATACCCTGGAGCTATTGCTCCTTTTTCGTGGAGTTTATAACATTGGCAAGTATTATATGTTGCCATTGATATAGCTATAATTGGATCAAGACCTGACTTGATTGCTAGTTTTACATTATGATTGACTCCACCAATAGTCACCAGCTCGTCAAGATGTTTATCATCTGTTGCAAAACATAATAACCTATGGTTTCTCTCATTGACACTTGGTATAATATTAGGTAGATCTTTACATACTGAACCATATCTAACCAAAGTGTGGATTCCTCTTCTGTTTCTTTCTATTAAATCTTCAGCTGTGGTGGATTCATGGTCAGTTCTAATTCCTGCAGTTGCATAAGCATTCAACTTATTGATATCAAATCCCGCACAGTGACCGTCGATAATACAATTTTTGTTTTTTGCGTCTTCCAATTTTTCTATCATGTCCTCATTACAAGATACTACCGCTGGAAAATCCATAACTTCTGCAAGCCCTAGCACACTTTCTTCTTCATATAGTGGTTTTAGGTCTTTAGCTGTTAGAATTGCACCCCCTCGCTCAAGACTAGTGGCTGGAACACATGAAGGAAGCATTATATTGACATCCAATGGTACATGTTTAGCCATATCCATCATATATCTTATTCCATCAACTCCACTCACATTAGCTATTTCATGAGGATCAGCAATAATAGTCGTTACTCCAAAAGGTAATATTGCATTAGAGTATTGAATTGGTGTAACCATGGAGGATTCTATATGTAAGTGTCCATCTACAAAGCCTGGAATGATGGTTTTACCAGTTCCATCTACTTCTAATTCACCTTTTCCTTTGTAAGCACCTATTCCGACAAAATATCCATCTTTAATTGCTACATCTGATGTATATGTATCTAGATTAAATACATCTACGATCTTTACATTACTAATTACTAAATCCGCTTTTACTTCTTTTGTTGCTGCTTTTATTCTATCTACAAGCATTACACAAGACTCCTTATGGCGATTATATATAATTTTTATTTGGTTATTGGGAAGTTTCATATTAAGTAGTCTGGTATGTATTATAATAGAAAGTAAGGATGATTTCTTGAACATATAAAAAAGACTTTCTATTAGAAAGTCTCTTGATTCATAGTAGATATGCATTGCATAAATTTTAGTAAGACCAAAAAAACATCAGTTGGTTTATGAGTAACTGAGTCCTTTAATCTATAAAGCACCTATTTATAAATAATAAATGGGTACTAACTAATTATACTATAAAATCGTAGTCCTGTATTTTACGGTTACAGGGTAGAGACTTTCTCACCATATTAGAGAATTTATACGAAACAATTAATTTTTATTATAAAATATACTCAAGCCAGTTAATATAACTAGTTTGAGTTTTCATTTGATTTGTTGAATCATTCATCTATGATATAGATTGTAGAATATTGTATCACAATATTATTTTTTGTCAAGATGGTAATAATTGACATGCATAATTTTTCAGTTAAGTCATGTAATTTTATCAGCTGTCAACTACATAATAATCATATTCAGCATTCCCGTTGTTTTTTTATATTTAATTCATATATTCTTCTTTCAGTAATCCCATTACTATGATATCATGATAATTTCCTTCTCTATAAAGTTCTTTACGTAACACTCCTTCTGTTATGAATCCACATTTTTCATAGCATCTCATTGCTCTTTTGTTGAATGAATATACATTTAATTTTATTTTGTTAATATTCATCTCGTTGAAGATAAATCTTATAAGTACATTCATTGCATCAGTTCCATATCCTTTATTCCAATATTCTTTGTTTCCGATGAATATGCCTATTTCCACGTTACTGTTTTTCCAATCAACTTGATTTATTCCACAACCACCAATATATATATTATCATCAAGAGTTTCAATAGCAAAATTATATGTGTCTTTCAATGCAGTATTACTTTCAAACCACTTTTCTTCATCTTGCAACGTATAGGGGTAGGGTATTCCTGGATTTAAGTTTTTTTTCAGTTCTTTATCATTAATATAGTTTTGTGCTACTTCCGCATCAGATTTCCTATATTCTCTTAACCTGATTTTTTTTCCTTTATACATAATTATTACTCCTCTCTTTTTTTGAATTCAGCTTACTTATGAAGTATTTATCTCCATATTGCTATATATAAATTATATATATGTACTATAATAATGTCAATTTGCAGTTAACTATTGTATTCAATTTGTAACACAAAAAGTTCATCATCGATTATATAATTATAAAAACTATAATGTATTTAGGTTTATATATTCGAAATTATCTTGTATAATAATAGAATAGGAATAAACCAAAATAAAAATATTAAATTTTCTTATTAAGATAACAATCATAATTATCACTAAAATTATACAATATATATGGTTTAATTTCACAAAAATAAATTTACATATAATCTTTTGCTCATAATTACTCTTATATAGTAGAATTTTATCTTATATGTAAGTAAAAATGACTAATTTTTGACAATTCTATTGATTATTTAAATATTAATAATATAATAAATTATGAATTAGCTAGAACATATATTAATCTGCAGTTTTAATAATTTCCTAATGCTTATATTGAAAAAGAAATAATAGACATAAATAAATTTCATAACCGCAGTTTATTATCAAAGGATAATAATATTTCAAATTCACCTACTAAAAATAGGCATTGCTACAGTTTATTATGAAGAAAAATACACAAGAAATACTGATCATGAAATTATTTGTACAGAAAGCAGATTATTATCATTAGATGAAATCAACAAAATAGGTAAAGAAAAATTCTCTACAAAAAGTGATATAATATGGGATGGAATAGATTCCGTAAAAAGAGGAACTCTAAATATTACAATTGAAATTGGTACAGAAAATGGATGGAGTGAAGATAATTATGATTACTATCTAAAAGGTCAAGCCGACTGGGGTCCTTCATTTTTAGGTGTTAGTCATGGTCCTGCAGTTGGATATGATTATATAGGATTTAGTTGGGGAGGAGGATTCAACCTTGGAGACTCTGAAATATCTGGTTACTATAATAATTATTCTCCTATAAACTATTATAGAGAGGATATAGTTCATAACGCAGGAATTGTTTGGAGTTTTGAAGAACAATACCCAATTATGTCTCAATATGCAAAACACACAGAAGCATTAATTCATATTTCTAAAAACACACCAACTGGTAATGGTAATTCAACAACTGTAGCATTAAAATATATACATACTTATCAATCCGCAAAAGGTACAATTAGTATTAATGCTTCACCTAGTGGAATAGGTACTGGATTTACATTACAAGATGTTTCAAAACAATGGAACATTGTAGCATATATTACAAATATAAATTATTAATATCTTTTAGCTTTTACTTTTAGATACGATACATATATCAGAATAATAAAAATATTGGGAGTGATAAATTGTCACGAAAAAGATACCTATTTTTTTGTGTGCTAGTTCTAGTATTTATTATATTAGGGGACTATACTGATGGACTTTGGTCTAACCCAAACTATGAACATGGTAGTACAATTATTCAAACATTAAATTATTATTATAATATCAATAAATCCAATACTAAACTTGATGAGTTAATATATCAAGTTAAAACTAATAATGCTTACTTAGTTTTTTATAAGGATAATTATAATCTCTTAAATATAGCATTACTTAAAAAAAGATGGAATTCTAGATGGAAGGTACTTGCTAAAAAAAGAGGTATTTCTTTAGAAAATACTCTGCCAAATATATGGAATCTCAATGAAAGTAAAACAACTTGGCAATGGACACATTTAAAAAATGGGAATATTCAAATACCTATTTTTTATGGAGTAATATATAGTAACGATGTTAATAAAATAATAGTTAATAATGAAGAGGCTACAATAATAAGAAAAAATGATTTTAATATATGGTTTAGCATACAAGAATATACCAATAACTATGATATCAAAATATATAACTCTTCAACACAGGTAATTGAAAAATATCCTAAATGAAGTTAACTTTTACAAATATTATAAATATGAAAATCTCAGACTTTAGATAGCCTGAGATTTTTATATTCATTACTTAACACATTCAGCTCCACGTTCCATGGCTTTTATATTAATTGGAATAAGATGTTCTTTTGATTTTCCTAATACTTTCTTGAGTGCTTCAATAACTGAATCTATACTAACAACTTTGGTTAGTTCCAAATAAGCACCAAGCATTACCATATTAGCTATCCTTGTGTTACCAAGTTCAACTGCAATCTCATTAGCTTTGATATAATATACATTTATATCATCTCTAGTTGCTTTTATATCTATCAGCGAACTGTTAATTAATAGATTACCGCCTTCCTTGACACTATTTTCAAATTTAATTAATGATGGTTTGTTTAACATCAATCCTGCTGTAGCTTTTGTCACTATAGGTGATGCAACTGGTTTGTCTGATACAATTACATTACAGTTGGCTGTTCCGCCACGCATTTCTGGTCCATAGGATGGTAACCATGACACTTCTTTTTTTTCAGTCATTCCTGCATATGTTAGTATCCTGCCAATAGACATAACACCTTGACCACCAAATCCAGCAATAATTAGTTGCTCAGTCATTGTTACTCCCCCTCCTTTTTAACACCCAAAGGATATACTGGAACCATGCTATCTTTAACCCATTCAAGTGCTTCAGAAGGTGACATTCCCCAGTTGGTAGGGCAAGTTGATAACACCTCAATTAATGAAAATCCTTTGTTATTAACTTGATTCTCAAAAGCTTTCTTAATAGCTTTTTTAGCTTGTTTTATATGTTTCACGTCATGAACCGATACTCTTTCTATGTAATATGCTCCATCCAAGGTAGCCAACATTTCTGATACTTTTATAGGTAATCCTGCAAGTTTTGGATCTCTTCCATAAGGAGATGTAGTTGTTACTTGACCAACTAATGTTGTTGGTGCCATTTGTCCACCTGTCATTCCATAGATTGCATTATTAACAAAAATTACAGTAATATTTTCATTTCTTGCTGCTGCATGAACAATCTCAGCTGCTCCGATGGATGCTAAATCTCCGTCACCTTGATATGTAAAAACTATGTTGTCTGGTAAAACCCTTTTAATACCTGTTGCAACAGCAGGAGCACGACCATGCGCTGCTTCGTGCATATCACAGCCAAAATATTTGTATGCAAAAACAGAACATCCTACAGGTGCTACACCTATAGCTTTATCTTGTATATTAAGGTCATCTATTGCTTCAGCAACTAAACGATGTATTATTCCATGAGTACAACCAGGGCAATAATGAAAAGGAGTTTCAGTTAGGGCCTTTGGTTTATCAAATACTACTTTCATTATTATACCTCCTTCACTATTTTTCTAATCTCTGCCATAATATCATTAGGAGTTGGTACCATACCACCTGTTCTGCCATAAAAATATACGTCTTTTTTTCCGTTCACTCCAAGTCTTATATCTTCTATCATTTGACCTTTGCTCATTTCAACACTCATGAATGCTTTTACATGGTCTTTGTCAGCGTATTCTCTAACAGATTTATAAGGGAATGGCCATAATGTTATAGGTCTTATTAATCCTACATTGATTCCTTCTTCTTTTGCCATTTCGATTACACTTTTTACTATTCTTGCTGTTGTTCCATAAGCAGTTACGATTATCTCTGCATCATCGCAATTGTATTTTTCATATCTTACTTCTTTTTCCTCTATGAGTTTATATTTTTTATATGTCTTATCTACTTCTTTTTCAAGTTCAGCTGGGTCTATATATAATGAATTAATAATATTAGGTTTTCTAGTTCCATCGCAGCCTGTTGTAGCCCAATCTTTAGCAGGTAAATCTCTAGCAGGTGGTTTAACGAATTCAACTGGTTCCATCATTTGTCCAAGCATTCCGTCTCCAAGAATCATTACTGGATTCCTGTACATATCAGCTATATCAAATGCTTCCATTGTAAGACTAACCATCTCTTGTAAAGTTGATGGAGCATAAACGATTAGATTATAATCTCCATGTCCTCCACCTTTGACAGCTTGAAAGTAATCTGACTGAGCTGGCTGGATTCCTCCAAGACCTGGGCCCCCTCTTACTATGTTAACTATAACACATGGTAACCCTGCTCCTGCTATATATGAAATGCCCTCTTGTTTTAGACTTATTCCAGGACTTGATGATGATGTCATAACTCTTGCTCCTGCTCCTGCTGCTCCGTATACCATATTTATGGCTGAAACCTCGGATTCTGCTTGTAAAAAAACACCTCCGATTTTAGGTAATTTTTTAGCCATATATGCTGGAATTTCATTTTGTGGTGTTATAGGATAACCAAAAAAATATTTGCATCCAGCTTGTATTGCAGCTTCTGCTATGGCTTCATTACCCTTCATTAAAACCTTTTCCATTATTACTCCTCCATTCTATACTCTAATTATTTCTCTACTTTAATGACGACATCAGGACAAATGGTAGCACAAAAAGCACAACCAATACATTGATCCATGTCTGTAACAGTGGCAGGATGATATCCTTTTGTATTAATCTTATCTTTTGATAAAACCACTATCTTTTTAGGACATACTGTGGTACATAACCCACATCCCTTACATAACTCCTCATTAAAAGTTACCTTTGCCATATGTAATCTCCTTTCACCTAAGGAAACACTTAAATATTAGTTCATCTTTTGTAAGTTTGGATAAAGTTATATTTAAATGCTCCTATAATTATTAATACTTCATAATCTAGCAAAATACTTTAGGAAGGTGATTAAGAATAATCACTCTATCCTAAAATTTGGGTTGCATGAATAAATCCATATAAAATAATTTGCCTTTATGTTTTTCTGGTAATTCTATAGATATATCTTTCTTTGCATTTATATAAGTTATGGGTATGCCTGTCATATCCGATACGTTGTCAATAATTCTCTGACCTTGTAATATAATATCTTCTGTTGTTTCGTAGGACAGATTAGTATTGTTTACTAGATCTGTTATCTTTAATCTTGATCTTAATTCCACTTGTTTCATAAGACCTATGATATCTTCTTCATTATTAGTAAAAGGTCTTCTTGTGTTAATTACAAAATACATTTTATAATCACAAGAATCAAAATAACTTTTGAATTGACCAAGGCTGGTTGCCCCGTCTTCGTCGCCTCCTACATCAAAGAAAACATTAGTATTTTCCATACTAAAAACACTATAGATAGATGCCGGTAAAGATGGTATATCCAGATTCGTTGTTGCAAAATTAGGGGTTATCACCTTAATATTTTTCTCCTCCAATAAAGGTTTAACTTCTGCAGAACGAAAAAAAGGATTAACCACATCAACATCTACAAGTACCGTTTTCTTTCCTTGTTCGGCAGACTTTAAAGCTGAATTGATTGCCATTTCAGTCTTACCACTGCCAAAATTCCCTGTAAAAATAGTAATATTTAATCCCTTTACCATATTACGCTCCTTTGCTATAGTTTATTTAATAATGTCCTTTCCAGAAACACATTTAGTTATTAATCCCAACTATATGTTTTCAATAAATAGTTTGTGTTTTATGCCATTTATATTTATATAATAACATATCAAAGCTAATTTTCCAATATATAATGAGAATTAAGTAGTAAATACACATTAATTTTTTCATGTTATTTTTGTGCATTTTTACCAATTATCAGATATATTATATTAGTCCACCACTCAAATACATTAATGTAGTAAATCGAAAAATATTCCCTAAATTTATACTACTTTAATTAATAATAACATTAATAAATATAACAAACAAGATTTCTAGCAAACTTATTCCATGTATTTAGTTAATAAAGAAAATTATCAAAAGATAATTATTATATAAACCATCATATGTATTTTATTAATAATATTTAATCTTAATGATCTTGACAGTAAAATGAGAATATAAAAAAAGAAGGTTAATTAAAACCCTCTTTTTTCATAGTTAATTCAAATTATCATTATACTATCTATTTTATTTCTTTTGCCCATCCATAAGTATCTACTACTTGACCTGTTTGGATACCAGTGATTGTATCATAAATCTTTTGAGACACTTCACCTATTTTTCCATCATTGATACTAATTACTCTGCCATTGTAGTTAAGTTCTCCTATTGGTGATATAACAGCAGCTGTTCCAGTCCCGAATGCTTCTTCAAGTGTTCCTTTTTCTGCTGCATCATAGATTTCTTCTATTGAGAGTTTTCTCTCTGAAACAGGTATATTCCAAGTTTTTAATAATTCAATAACAGAATCTCTTGTAACACCTGCTAATATGCTACCTTCAAGAGATGGTGTAATAACCTCTCCGTCAATTTTGAAAAATACGTTCATAGTTCCTACTTCTTCAACATATTTTCTTTCTACTCCATCAAGCCATAATACTTGAGAGTATCCTCTTTCTTTAGCTTTCATTTGAGCTTTGATACTAGCTGCATAGTTTCCCCCTGTCTTAGCAAAACCAATGCCACCTTTTACTGCACGAACATACTCAGTTTCAACCCATATTTTCACAGGATTAATACCTTCTTTATAATAAGCACCAACTGGACATAATATAACCATAAACATATAAGAATTAGATGCTCTTACACCTAAGAAAGGATCAGTAGCTATGATAAAAGGTCTAATATATAGAGATGTTCCTTTTGGAGTTGGAATCCATCCTTTTTCTACTTTTATAAGCTCGTTGATAGCTTGAAACATATCATCTTCATCTATCATAGGAATACATAATCTTTCATTAGTTACATTAGTTCTTTGAATGTTTTTTTCAGGTCTGAATAAAAGTACTCTGTCATCTTCGGTTTTATAGGCTTTCATTCCTTCAAACATTTCTTGTCCATAATGAAAAACCATAGCAGAAGGATCTAATGAGATTGGTTGATATGGTACAATTCTTGGGTCATGCCATCCTTTTCCTTCAGTATAATCCATAATAAACATATGATCAGTAAATTCTGTTCCAAATCCAAGATTATTAAAATCTGGTTTTTGCTTAAGGTTTTTGGTTAATTCACATTTAATATTTAGCATTTGAATGCCCCCTTCTTAATATAAGGAAAATCTTTTCCTATAATTTCATACTTAAGTTTACTAACTTGAATATATTCTTATTTTTAATAATATCATAAAACTATAAAAAATGTCTTGTTACTAATATATTTTTAATATATAAATGTGTTTAATTCAAAATACTTAATATAAGTAAGTAAATTCATATCATGCAAATTATTTAAAGTATATTATATACTCATTGATAGGTAAATGCAATATAATATCGATTATAGTTTTTGAACATCGAGTCCATTTTGCTTGAAGTAACCTTTAATAGGATTACAAAAAACTTTTTCTTCTACTGTGGACTACTTTTGGCTATTTCAAAGTTAATATTTGAATTTATGAGAAGAAAAACTTTAGGGCTTACAATAATTCATATCTATAAATTTAAAAATCTATACATATGGTTTCTTTTTTATGCATTTTTATGGTATTATTATATAAGAACATATATTCGGGTTATAATTGATATAGAATTATATACCCATATAATAAGAGGGATAATTATGAGAACAATACTTCATATTGATATGAATTCTTTTTTTGCTTCTTGTGAGCAGGCTAACAATCCAAGATTGAAAGATGTGCCTTTAATTGTGGGTGGAGATCCACAAAAGAGACGTGGTATTGTATTAGCTGCTAGTTATGATGCTAAAGCTTATGGTGTAAAAACGGCTATGCCTATCTGGCAGGCTGTGAAGTTATGTCCTGAGGCTACTGTTGTGCAGCCCACTCATAATCTTTATAGTAATATATCAAGAGAAATAATGGGTATATTTGATGAGTATACTCCTTTGAAACAGCAACTTTCAATTGATGAGGCTTTTTTGGATATGACTGGGACAGAGAATCTTTTTGGTTCGCCCCATGAGGTGGCTATAACTATTCAAAACCGATTATTAAGTGAATTAGATATACCTTGTTCAGTAGGAATATCGTCAAATAAATTACTAGCTAAGATGGCATCTGATTATAAGAAGCCCCTAGGTATTACAGAAATATATCCAAAGGATGTTGAAGAAAAATTATGGCATCTACCAGTTGGAGAATTATATGGTGTTGGTAAAAAAACTACTGTAGCTTTTAATAAAATGGATATATCTACAATCGGAGATTTAGCTACGTGTCCAATTAGTGTATTAAAAACGATTGTTGGTAATAAATATGCTGGAGAAATCCATAATTCTGCAAATGGTATTGGTAGTAATATCATTACTCCTAATGTAAAGGACGATATGAAAAGCATTAGTAATGAGATTACTTTTTCTTCTGATGTAAGGGATTTGGATGAACTTAAAAAGGAAGCCCTTCTATTAGCAGACTCTGTTAGTTGGAGACTTAGGAAACACATTTCAAAGGGTAAAACCATATGGATTAAAATAAAGTATAATGATTTTAATGTCATAACTAGAAGTATTACTATTGATGAACCTACGGATGTAACTGATACAATTTATAGTATGGCATGTAATCTACTAAACCATATACCATTAGATAAACCAGTAAGATTACTTGGTGTTGGCATAGGTAATTTTGGCATCCAAGATTATAAGCAGTTATCTCTTTTTGAAAATGAGGAAAATACGGTAAAAAAAGAGCAAGTTGATAAATTAGTAGATGAGCTTCGTGGACGTTTTGGTTACAATTCTGTTAAAAGAGCTTCTTTTATAAATAGTAAATACAAACCAAAATAGATCCCTATACTAAAATGAGGTTGTGCTATAATACATTTTTTATTGGCTACAAGTTTGTATTATCCATCAGCCCCATTCAGTTTATTCATGTAGATTCATATATTTTTGTATACTATTCATTTTCAAATACGTCTTTGCACCATGTATAATCACAAATATTATCAGCATAACATATAATCCACTAACAATTTTTTCATAATCAATAAAATACCTAAAAGCTAGCTTAGTCATTATTATTACCTCCTAAAATGTCTTCACCCAATTTGGTTAGCTGTTGTAAACGTAGTAATTCTTGATTTGCTATATGTAAGCCTTGTTCTGTTATTACGTATTCTTTTTTCTTACGGCTAGTACCTTCTTGGTGATATATTTTTATCCAGCCTTTTTTTAGCAAAGTATTGATAGCACCATAGAGGGTACCACTACCTAATTGAACACTTCCATTACTGATTTCGCTAATATGCTGCAGAATACCATAACCATGATAATTAATCAATATGAATCCAAACTTCCTTTTTATGAAATTCAGATAAAAGGAATGTTATCCAATTATACACTTATCTGATTAGAGAATTGTCCTATGATATGGAGTTACGCCTTCTTATTATAGAAGACGTTAACTTAGTATTGTTACCCTTATTCTTCTTTAAAATCAATAATAAAAATAACACCTTTTGAAGTATTGCCAATTGAATATTTTAATCCATGTCTATCTAGAATTATTTTCACTATTCCCAGACCCAGTCCGTTCCCTTTAACATTTTTATTTCTTGCTTTATCTACTCTATAAAACTCATCAAAAACATGCTTTAGATCATTTTCTGGTATATGAACACCTGTGTTTTCTATGGAAAGCAAATAATGCTTTTCTTGTTCAATAAGTCTAATGAATATTTTATTGCATTCTGGCGAATATTTGATTGCGTTGCTCAACAGATTTTGAATGACTTTTCTCATTGCTTCTTCATTAGCTGTAATAAATACATCATCTAATAAATCTAATCCTATATCTTGTTTCTTTTGTTTACTAAGGTATATTATATTATTTAGTGTTTTATAAATTAATCTTGTTAAGTCAATTTTCTCTAACGATAGATTATATGACTTTGATTGAAACTTTGTTAGTTCAAGCATTTCATTTAATGAATTACTTATCTGATCTACACTATCTATTGTATAATCAATATACTGTTCTTTACTATACATTCCATCTTTTATGGCTTTTAAATATCCTTTGATAACTGTCAATGGTGTTTTTAGGTCATGTGATATATTCATTAATAAATGCTTTTGATATTTTTCAATCTCCAATCGTTCTTCATATTCTATTTTTAATTTATTATTTATATTTTCTAATGACACAATCTTATTTTCAAGATTCTTTGATATATCATTCAAAGCTTCTCCTAGCTCTTGTAATTCATCTTTTGAATGTAATTGTACTTTATTATCAAAATCTTGAATAGCTATAGCTTGAGCACATTTTTTCATCTTCAATATAGGATTAATTATACTTCTTGAATAATTAAATATAATCAATGTAACTAAAACAATAGTAAATATAATAATATATCTATTAAAATTATTTAGTATCAAAATAATATCTTGATACTGTTCAAGAGATATTGAAGCAATTAAATACCCATCATTTAATTTTTTAGTTCTTAATAGATAATCATTTTTAGTGTCATTAATTTTTTTCAAACCATCAATTAGTTCTTTATTATTTAATAAATAATTACTTATGGTGGTTTGATGTTCAAAACTAATATGGTAATTATTTGTATATTTAATAATTTCTCCACTAATATTAATTATATCGGTTTTATCCCGGTTAGATAAACCTATTAATTCATCCGAAATAATTTTTTTATTCGCATTTATAGAACCATTTTCTATTATTTTATCAATCATAAGAGAACTGATATAGTATTTATCATCACCTTTCAGTCTAAAAAGAGCTACCTCAACTTGACTACCTATTTCAAATATGGTATCAATATTACCTATCATAAGATACCCTGTTATCATTTCATTATTATCTGTCTTAATAGTAATAGAATCTTCATTAAAAATATTTCCTGATATTGGCATTAAATTATTATCTAAGTGAGCTACTAATATATCATTTTTAGTTAATCCATTCACTATTTCATTATTGATATTATCTTTGTTCATTTCCATTTCAAATTGATTTATTTTTTTATCCAATATTTCTCCCTGGTATTTTTGATAATAAAACTCAAAAAAGAAATTTTGAAAGATAAATTGGCAGAAGAAAACTAATCCGAAAATACATATATTTATAAATAATAATTTATTTCTTAATCTACTTCTCTTCATTTAGTCCTCCTCAAATGAATATCCTACTGAAAAAACAGTCTTAATTAGGTATGCCTTATGTTGTAAATTCTTTCTTAATTTTCTTATTTGGGTATCTACTACTCTGTCACTTCCAAAGTAATCATATCCCCATATTTTATTAAGCAACTCTTCTCTTGATACCACTCTTTCTTTATTATCAACTAGATATTTTAATATATTGAACTGTTTTGGCTCTAATATTATGTGTTCCCCATCAACAAACACTTTTCTTTTATTATAATCAATTATAAGCCCTTGAATATTAATCATTTCTTCATTATTATCGATTGTATTAATATTAATTCTTTCTAAGAGGATTTTAGCTTTTATAAGCAGTATATCAGGATTAAAAGGCTTGGTTATATAGTCATCAATTTTATAGGAATATCCTTTTATTTGGTCTTCATCATCGCTTCTAGCTGTTACCATGATAATAGGGACATTGGATGTCTTTCTAATACGGCTTGCTATTTCAAAACCATCTATTCCCGGTAACATAACATCCAAAATAACTAAATCATAAGAATCAGAATTGAAAGCTATATAGCCTTCAATTCCATCATCTTTTAATAATGCATCAAATTTCTCCCTAATAAAATAATCTTTCACTAATGTACCGATTCTATAATCATCTTCTATAATTAACACTTTATACATATTATCACCTATTTATCTTCTAAATAATACATCCCATCTTTTTCGTTGAATTTTGCATCATATATTTGTACTTGCTTTGTCTGAACTGATAGTCTACTATTATCAATATCGACATCTTTTTTAGGAACCGTTACATAAATATTTTCTATTACAATGTCAGATATACCATTTGGAATTTCTTGTTCTTTACTTGATTCATTACCTTCTATTACTTCTTTATTTTTTTTAGTTAATTGTTCAGAAATTAGTGATTCACTTAATACTTGAGCATTTTTTAATAATATTCTACCATTTCCTAAACGTATTTCTTTTGACATACTATCGATTGTGACTTTTTTATTTTTATACTCATATTGAAGTGATTCTTTATTATAGACTACATTACGATTCTCAGTATATTTATTATTTATAGGTATTACAATTATATTATAATCATTGCTTTGTAGTTTGTTTTCAATATCTTCAACTCTAGTTTTAATATTTTTATTATATGCTTCATATTCATTAGTTATTTTCATAGTTAACTTTTTATTTCCTTCATTTTCTGTAACACCGTATTTTTTTAATAAATATTTGACAGGATTATTATAGTCTAAATTATTCTCAATACCCAAATCATAGATTAACCCATACGCTGCTGAACCTATAATATAGTATTCCATATTTTCCTTCATTCCTAATATTCTTATATTCATATCTTTGTTTAATAATTTTACAGCATTTTTATTAACTTCATCAACTGTTTTATTACCTTCTAATATAGATAATGCTTTATATTCTGCAAATCTTGCTTCGCCTTCTATTTTATCATAACTACTCTTTTCTTTATTGTCTTCACTTTGTTCTAAGTATTTCTTATAAAAATAATTAGCTTTTTTAATATTATTTATTTTTTCTTGTTCATCAACAGTAGATAAAGCTTGTTTATAAAAATGAGTCATTTGATTTCTATATATACGAGATTGATATTCCATTGGATACTTTACTGCTCTACTCCTACCCATTGCTTCTTCCATTGTTGTCAAATTCTTATCTTTTGCTTTTTGTAGAACAAGATGAACAGCTTCATGTACAATAAATTTAAAGATTTCAGTTTTCATAGAGTTAAGATCAAATGCAATACCTATCATATAATCAACATTAACGATATAAGTTGGTTTGTTATTAAACTCAACAATATTATAAATTTGTACAAGGATTCTTTTATCTTTAAATGTATCTGTGGAGTATTCTACCATTTCATCTTTTTCACCATATTTTTTATCTTGACTATTAATTAAGTACGCTGTATGTAGAGTATTACTTATTAAAAGAATTTGCATTTTCTTCATATCAAACATTGGGTCGATTAGATGAGCATTATCAATTAGAGTTTCTTTTGTTTCTCTACAAAGCTGTGGGAATATTTCTCTTAATTTATCCTTTTGTTCTTTTGTAATAATAACATTACCATTTGCTTCTTCTGAATCCGTTAATACTGTTGTATCATTAGTATCAAATAATACCTCTGCCCCTTCTGGAACAGGAATTCCTTCTGGTATGAATACTGTATTTCCTGTCAATCCTTCAACCGGCATCTTTTCTGCTCCTTTTGGAATTTCCATACCTTCTGGTAGAAGAACCATTTTTCCTTTAAAAGCATTACTATCTTGGAGACCTTCAATATTTCCATTATCTGTACCTTTTACCTTAGATTCAGCGGTTTGACTACTTACTTTTCCACTATCAATTGATTGGGAATTGTTTTCTTTCTTCATTTGACAACCGATTAAATTAATTATTAGTATACTAATTAAAAGTACTACAAAAATTCTTTTCATTATATACATCTCCTTAGTTTTTAATGGTTTTTTTTATTAATTTCTTCTTAGTAATTCAATAGGTGATAATTTTGATGCTTTTACTGCTGGTACAATACTAGATACTAAACTTACAATTATGCCCACCGTTAAAGCAATCATTAGCGTTAATATATTAGGATTATAAATTGGATAATTCATATGTTTTATTGCCATTGGGTTGATTGCCAAAAACATTACTATTGACAATATTACTCCTGCAGTTGAAGCTAATGTTCCTAATAATAAACCTTCTGTAACAAATATCTTCTTAATATCTTTTTTTGTTCCACCAATTGATATAAGTAATCCTATTTCCCTTTGTCTTTCAAGTACACTAATAAATAATATTATACCTATCATTAATGCTGAAATAAGAAGTATTAAAAGTGCCGCTCCTAAAATGATAAGATTAAAATTCTTAAATACTTTAGTTAATCCTTTTAACACATCTTCTGGTCTTGTGATATCATATGATTTAACATAAGTATTATATACCTGACCTATATCTTTATTATCCTCCAAATAAACACTCATTTTATTTGTTGGTATATCTTCATTCTTACCTAGAAATCTGGAACGTCTTACAAATGTCTTTTGGGTTTCATATGGTAAATACGCATAATCTTCACCAATTAGAGTCTTTTGAGTTATTCCTACAATATTAAGGGATTGTTTGTCCCAACGTGACGGATAATTATTCAAATCATCTACTGCTAAGAATTTTGATTCAATCTTTTTGCCTATTAGTTCTTGGATATTACCATCTTTAGCCAACTTCATTGCAATGTTATAGGATAGAGCTATTTCGTTTTTATTATCCTGAGGTAATCTTCCATGCAATATTTCTGGTGTCGTATAATCTTTTTGATACTCTTCTTGAATAATTGATTTTACTTTAAAAGATATTTCTTCTTTATTATCAAGTTCGTGCTTGGCATTTAATACATATTCATCTTGTAATAATTTTATTTTTTTATTTTTCTTTAATGCAAAATAATCTTCGCTTGTTAAAGCATCTTTTTTAATAAATGTAAGCTTTTTATTATCAATAATACGTTTGTTAGCATATTCTGAATAGCTTTTTATACCATTACTTATGCCAAATGCTATTGCCAAGCTACATATTCCTATAATCATACTTACAGATACAAGTAAATATCTCCATTTTCTTTCTAGCAATCTTTTCCATGATAATCTAAAAGCTGCTCTAATATCAAAACTACGTTTTTGTACTATTGATTTTTCATGTTTATATACAACCTTTTGTTTGATTTCATCTTTTATAACTTGACCATCTTTTAATTCCACTATTCTTGTTGAATAATCTTTTACTTCATAATCATGTGTTACAACAATCACAAGTTTGCCAGAATCAGCAATATCTTTTAATATATTTAACATTTCTATTGATGTTTTGCTGTCAAGTGCACCCGTTGGTTCATCAGCAATAATTATATCCGGATTTTTAACTAAGGCTCTTGCTATAGATACTCTTTGTTTTTGTCCTCCTGATAATTCACTAGGCTTATGATTAAGATGTTCATAAAGTCCAATATTCATAAGTATTGATTTTGCTCTTCTTCGTTTTTCTTTACTATCAACAGCATTCATAGATAGACCAAGTTCAACATTTTCAAGCACAGTCAAATGCTCCATCAATTGAAAATCTTGAAAGACAAAACCAATTTTATTTTTTCTACAATTTGCTAGTTTTAGATCTGAAAAGCCTGCGATATCTTCATTATCAATGAAAACAGAACCTGCTGTCGGCTTATCAAGACCAGCAATAATATTTAACAGTGTAGATTTACCTGAGCCAGATTTCCCAATTATGCACACAAACTCCCCTGGTCCAAACTCAAGATTAATATCATTTAGAGCTGTAAGAGGTTTTTGCTTTTCTGGATTATATATCTTTTTAATACCTTTTATTTTAATCATTTTATCACTCCTTTTTATTAGTTTATTTAGCTCTTAATTTTAATTTTATTCTTATAACATGATTATACATATTCAATATCTATTTATTATCTAGAAAATGTGTTTTTTTTGTTAATATTACTGTCCATATGATGATTGGTATAATTCTATGCACTAGATAAAACTAAAAAACCTTATATCCCTTTATAAAAAAAGGTTTACAAGGTTTTATTTTCTTACAAGTATTAAATATATTGTTTAAACACATGTTGCTATACAGATACTGATTATTATAATAATACTATGCTTCATCCATAGGTAATTGATTGTAATAATAATCAGCTAATTCTTTATATTGTTTAATGGCTTCAATGCCTTTTGGGGTGATTCCATAAATTCCTCTATCTATTTTGGTAAACCAGTCGTAAAAATTATTATATAGTATGGAAGTAGTTTTATCACCTGTTCCTAGTTCCCTAAGTTGTTTAGGTGATAAGTCCCCGTATTTTTCTAAGCAGCAGGCGATATGTATAGAATTTTCCTTATATGCTGTCATAAGCTTTGTTTTAGTACTTCCACCTACATTGAAATTACCATATCGTCCTTCAATCTCAGCAATAATATTATTTTTCTTCTTGGATGATAATCGCTTACTTTGATTTCTGTCAAAAGGCTTAGGGTGATATACTACCTGAACCAACGGTTTATTACCTTTGAATGAAACAAATATCAGTCCTAGTTCTAATCTTCTGATTAGATAAAGCTTGTCCTTCCACTGCCTTGAAAATATTTTTTTTGGTCGTTCTATGGCAAGATATACTCTATCAGTTAATCTTTGCCCTTTAGTTCCTTGAATCAACAGTTTCATATTAAGAACTTTTTTAAGCTCTATAACAATTAGTTCATCATCTTTTACTGCCGTTACATCAATAGATCTAACCTCGCCATTAACTTTGTATCCTAAATTCGTAAAATAATTGTAAATAGGTTTATATAAATCCGTTTCTTTTATATCCATCGTCATTCTCCATCTTGTTTATATAAATATTATATACTTAATGAATTGATTAGCCAAGTTACAAGTTAATGAAGTTCAAATAATTTGTAATAAATGAAAAAAATGGAGTATATTTTCTTCCAAAATAATTAATACTAGTATTGTTAAATTATAACTAATACAATTAGGAGGAAAAATATATGCATAATCAAATGAATAATCAAAATCAACAAGGCAAAAATGCTATTCAACATGTACATGATGTACAATCACAATTAGAAAGTGCTAAAAGTTGTTTGAATCAAGCAATAAGCACAGTAGAAAAACCAGAAAACAAAAAGAGAATTCAGGATACTCTTAATGCAGTTAACAACGCATTAACTAGCGTAAATAATACTATTTCTAATTATCAAGAATCATAATCAAAATTAAACAAGCAAAAAAATATTAAGGGGCTGTCGTAATATCTAAGTCATTCAAAAAAATGTATTATACGACATCCCTTATGTATTTTATCTATTTATACATAAAATACTACTTAGTCTTTCACCAATCTTTTTATCCTGATTGTTAACAATCTCAATATATCTTGTCCAACTATCAAACTCAATGATGCTTTTTTTAAATAGAATCTTTTCAAAGTTTCTTCTTATTTTATTTACATTATCTTTATCTTTTTCATTAATATTATCATTATTAAGAATAGCGATAGCAGTAATTAGAGCTTCTATTACCCTATCTCTTTTTGAATCATTAATTACACTAATAAATTTTTCATCAAATTCTATGATTGTATCATAATCATTATTAATCTTAACCTGCTCCATCAAGGATTTTGAATAGCCTACTATACATTTATCTCTATCACATTTACCACAATATTTTTTACCTAAACATATCTCTTCAATATTATTATCTAATTGAGTGTAATAATCATATATCATTTGTGAAGTCTTTAGATATTTTGATGCCTTTTCCTCTGCACGAAGTTTTAATAAAGGTTTAACTCTTATAATAAAAATGGTAGTAACTAGTATAAAAAATAATATTACATATACTGATTGTAAATAACTACTAGGTACTGTTGAAAACAATTTGGTTATACCAAAAATCATGAAAATAGAAGCGGCAATTAATTTAATAGTAAATTCTGGGATTTTGTTTCCTAACTTCCTTCCAATGAATATACCTAATCCTCCAGTAACGATCATACCTGATACAGTACCAAGAAGTATTATTAATGGATAAGAAGCATCTGTTGATAATGTTATTGCAGTAAGTTGGGTTTTATCACCTAATTCACCAATAAAAAATGCTGTAGCCACAGTAAAAACCGGTCCTAAAGACATGGTTTTATTCTTATCTTCACCATTTTCTTCTTCAATTTTTAATGTCCATATGGAAAACCCTATGAATGCAAAACCAGCAATTATCCCAAGAATATTAACAGGAATAAAGCGACATAGATAATTTCCCATTATAACAGCTAAACCATGATTAAATAGTGCTCCAAAAAAAATCCCCCCTAGAACGAACCTAACTTTGTAACGAGTTGCAAATGCCATTGCTAATATTTGAGTTTTATCACCCATTTCTGCAATAAAAATGAGACCAAAAGCTTTAATAAATTCTGAAAACATTTCTAATCCTCCAATAATCTCTAAGAATATCCAAAAGGTAGAACTTATCATTAGTTATATTAAATAAGAGTTTCATAAGATACTCAATATTAGTAGATAATGAGCAATATGTAACAAAAAAAGAAGTGAAATTTTTAGATTGGTATAGCTAAACCAATCTAAAAGTCTCACTTCTTTAAATTCTATTTAAAGCGAATAAAACCAGGATTTCTCCATTATGTTGACTTTATTCATGACTATCGTCACAGTTACTCCCTTTTAGAACATTTATGATTGTATCACAAATATATCAATATGTAAATATAAAAATTACAAATGATAATTATTCTTATCTAAACTTAAAGGAGCAAACATATCTTATATCTCTATAAACTATCTTATAATATTATCTCTTTTACCATTTGGCTCAGACTAGTTTTTTCTTCAACACCTTTTATCATATCAGATGATTTTGTTATATCTCCTATTAGGATACCACCAGTAAACTTATTCCCCGTAAAATATAGCTTTTTATAGATTGATTTATCTCCATCTTGCTTATTAACACTATTATATGACAAGTCTTTTTTACTTCCTAGATCTCCAGTTGAAAATATATTCATGTTCATTGCATTGAATACATTATTAGGTATAATATTTTTGTAAGTAAGAGTATCTCCAACAGCATTAGCCCCTGCAACTTCACCTTGTTCTATGGCTTGCTGCCATATATAATAGTTAATACCATTAAACTCAGTTACATCTCCTGCTCCATAGATATTATTAATATTGGTTCTCATATATTCATCAACAATGATACCTCTATTAATGTTTATCCCTGCTTCTTGGGCTAATTTTGTATTAGCTCTGACTCCTATAGAAACAATGACTATATCTGCTTCTATTATCATTTCATTACTAAGTTGAATTCCTGTAACTTCATCTTCCCCAATAATAGCATTAGCAGTTACACTTTTGTTGATGTTGATTCCCGTTTTCTTAATACCATCTTCTAATATCTTAGAACTTTCTTCATCTAATTGTTTTGGTAATAGTCTATCAGCCAGCTCTATAACAGTTACATCAAGGCCTAATTTCTTTAATTCCCAAGCTGCTTCAAGACCTAATAATCCTCCTCCAATAATAGCTGCTTTATTACTATTTTTTGCATAAGATTTTACTTCATCAGCATCAGATAGTGTCTTAATAGAAAAGACCCCTTTTTTATTGATACCTGAAAGTTCTGGTATAAAATTATGGCTACCATTTGCTAATATTAGCTTTTCATAGCTTACAATTTCTCCATTATCTAATATAATCTGGTTGTTACTGGCATCAATCTTAGTGACTGTAGTACCAAGCATCAAATTTATGTTATTCTCACTATACCATTCTTTTTTATGGAGATAAAAATATTCTTCATCATGGCTATCACTTATATAATCTGATAGACTAGGTCGATAATAAGCATAATTAGGATCTTTATCAATAACTATAATCTCAGCATCTGTATTTCTTTTTCTTATTGCTTCAACTGCTGAAATACCTGCTGCATTATTACCAATTATAACAACCTTTTCTTTTTTATCTGATGTAAATACTGGTTTCTCTTCAGTATATAATTCGAATTCTTCCGATGGGGCACCACATACTGGACAAATCTCAGGAGGTTCATCTCCTTCAAATATTTCTCCACAAATAATACATCTCCAAAGTTTCATATTACCATCCTCCTTATTATTCATTCTTCTTATTTATAGAATATACTTATTGATAATTATTGTCAAGTAAAAGCTATAGTTATATAAAGGCATATAAATTATAATCTTTTCATCTTGATTGTATTTATTCTATTGCCTTATTTGCAAATTAATGCTAAAATTATATCAGTTTAAGGTTATTATAAGAAAAATACAGATTTTATAGGGGGTACAATATGTCGAATTCATTCTCTATTACCAAAAAAGGATATTCACTACAGGAAGTTGATGACTTCATTATGGAGTTAGAAGATACTATTGACAATTACAAATTAAAAGAGCAGTACATTTCGCAAGCTTTAGTTGAATCTCATATTACTTCTAAACAAATTATTGAAGAAGCCGAAATACGTGCATTTGAAATTGAAAAAGATGCTCTTATTCAATTAGAACATCTAAAACATGAATTAGATAGTACTAAGAAAAAGCTTGAAAGTTTTAAAAATGACTACGATGTCTTTATAGATCATTTCAAGAATTCTTTTACAGATATTGAATTACAGGCCGTCTTGGATACTATTGATGAAATAGATAATATTATTAGTGGTTCAAAAAAAAATAAAGCTGGTTGATTATCTACCAGCTACATGATTTTCTTTGTATTAATTCATATTTTATTTTTTTTACTTTTCTACTAACTTTATCTTTATTGATTAATCTATTAATAAGGATTTTGGCTGCCTCTTGCCCTATTTTATCAGCATGTTGATCAAAAGATGTGAGACCTACTTCAAATATTGAATCAATATAAAAATCACCAAAACTGATTAATGCAATATCTTGTGGGATCTTAAGACCTAATCTTGCTGCTTCCTTATAAAATAATAATGCTGTTATATCATTAAAGGCTAATACTGCTTGTAAATCTTGGTTATTATACAAATATTCCCTAATATTTTTACTAATTACATTATAGTCATATACATTTTCTTTCTTAGTTTCAGTGCTTCTTACTATCAGCCTGTTATCTACTTCAATGCTATTATCTTGCATTGCTTGTATAAGCCCATTTACTCTTTCTCTGGTTACTGATGATTCTATAGAATACGGATAATAATAACCTATATTCTTATACCCATTCTTTATGAAAATATTACCTGCCTCATAACCAGCGTTGAAATCTTCTCCAACAACTGCATCAAAAGGAAGTGATTCAAAGTATCTATCAATACATATAATTGGTATAGGGGAATCAATAAATTCTTTTAATCTTGTAGTTTCTTCATCTTCAAGACAACCACATAATATTATTCCTTTTGCTCCGTCTTTTATTGAATTGTTGATTTTATCGTATTGGGTCTTAGTATTATTCATTGAGTAATACGTAGCTAGAGTTAACCCACCTTGTTTCAATATCTTCTCTGCACCTAATATAATACTAGAATTGAATTCCGAAAATAATAAATTATTATCATGGAAAATAAGGTCAACCCTATTACTTACTTCTTGTTTATTTCGTAATGAATCCTCTTGAACGAATGTCCCCACACCTTGAACTCTATATATATAACTTTCTATAACCAGTTCATCAATGGCTTTTCTTACAGTTACTCTACTTGTATTAAATAATTTACAGAACTCGTTTTCACTTGGAATAGCTTCTTTTGGCTTATAAATTCCACTAGTGATACGCTGCTGAATATAATTTTTTAGAGTTTTGTACTTAGGTTGTATATCCATATTTTCACCTTATTTTATTATTTCTTGAAACTTACAGTACTTATTATCCAAATCATTATCGTCCTCTGGTATATATCTTGAAATTTTAATTGAATTACGTACAATCTCTCTACCTTGTTTTATATTATCAATTTCTCCCATTCCAATTGCTTGAAGTAATATGTTCCCCATTGATGTAGCTTCTTTTGGTCCAGTGATTACTTCTTTTCCAGTTGCATTAGCCACTAATTGGCATAATAACTTATCTTGGATTCCACCACCAAACATATGTATAGTATTATATCTTTTATTAGTAGTTTTTTCAATTCCTTCTATAGTATGTTTTATTGTTAATGCCAAACTTTCTTCAATAACTCTAACAATCTCACCAATTGTTTCTGGTACAGGCTGTCCTGTTTCCTCACAGAATCTCTTAATCTTATTAGGCATATCAGAAGGAGAGTAAAAGAGTTTGTGGTCCGGATTAATTATAGACGTGGTTTTTGCTTTTAATCCTTCTTCAACCATCTCACCAAATCCTATGTCTATTCCATCTTTGTTCCACTGTCTTTTTGATTCTTGAATCAGCCAAAGTCCCATGATATTCTTTAGAAGATTAACTTTACCACCAACTCCGCCTTCATTACTGAGACCATAATTTTGTGTGGTTTCATTAACTAGAATACCTTCGTTTTCTACGCCTACCATTACCCATGTTCCTGTAGCAATAAAAATAAAGTCTTCTTCTATAGCGGGTATAGCAGCGATAGCAGAGGATGTATCATGACTTCCTACACTGATCACTTTACAATTATCTATATCAAGTTCTTTCTGAATATCATCTGTAATATCTCCTATTTCATTACCTGGTTGAATTATCTCTGGGAATATTCTAGTAGGTAACCCAACTCTATCTATTAAATCATAATTCCAATCATTTTTATGGTAGTCGTACAGTTGTGTAGTTGTAGCTATTGTATATTCAGCTTTTTTGACCCCTGTTAAAATATAGTTAAATAAATCAGGCATAAGTAGCATTGTCTGAGCATCTTCCAAGCGGCTTGAAGTAGTCTCAGTTTCTGCTAACAGCTGATAGATGGTATTATATTGATTACAATCAATACCACTAAGACGTATTAATTCCTCTTTTGAAATAAATCCAAAGCACTTATTGGTCATATTATCTGTTCTTGAATCCCTATAATGGAAAGGGCTTGTTATAAGTTCATCATCCCCGTCAATTAGACCATAATCAACGCCCCATGTATCAATTCCAATACTTTTTAGGTCTTCACCATTATTTTTACATTTTATAAGACATTTCTTAATTTCATAAACTAATCTTAGAAAGTCCCATTGTAAATGATTTCTAAGTTTTACAGGCTCATTTTCAAATCGATGTACTTCTTTTAGAATAATCTTATTATCCTTAAGTTCTCCTATTATACCTCTACCACTACTTGCTCCAAAATCAAATGCTAACATTTTCATATACTGATCACCCCATATTTTATTAGTTTATTGTTACTTGTAATTACTTGTAATTACAAGTATAGTTATAATATACTTTACTAAGTGTTATTTGTCAATTAATTATATATTAATTCTTTTGATAAAAGCCTTTGTCCTTTCATTCTGAGGATTACCAAATACCTCTTCTGGTGAACCTTGTTCCACTATAACTCCCCCATCCATAAATATAACATGATTGGCAACTTCTTTTGCAAAACTCATTTCATGAGTCACTATTACCATAGTCATATGTTCTCTAGCCAAATCTTTTATTACTTTCAACACCTCTCCTGTAAGCTCAGGATCAAGGGCCGAAGTTGGTTCATCAAAAAATAATACTTTGGGATTAAGAGCTAGGGCTCTTGCTATTGACACACGTTGCTGCTGTCCACCTGATAGTTGACATGGATAAGCATCCTCTTTGTTAGACAAACCCATTTTGAGAAGTAACTCCTTGCCAATTTTATAAGCTTCTTTTTTACTCATTTTTTGTACATGAATAAGAGCATCAGTCACATTCTTAATTACTGAAAAATGAGGAAACAAATTAAAATTCTGAAATACCAAACCATAATAGCTGTATATTTTCCTTAACTCCTTATTAGAAGCATATTTCACTATCCCATTATCATCAGTATTTACTGCGCATTCTCCATTATAGATTATTTCACCAGAATCAATTCTTTCTAACATTGTTGCACATCTAAGTAATGTTGATTTTCCTGAACCAGATGGACCGATTATGGCTACAACCTTGCCTTTTTTTACATTCAAGGATATATTTTTAATTACCTCAAGGTCATCAAAGCTTTTTTTAAGATTATTTATTTCTAATAATTTCATTTACAATGACCTCCTATCTATAGTAATTTAAACTCTTCTCTATTTTCTCCATTAACATTGCTACTATAAGATTAAAAACATAATAGAAAATACCCGCTACTACAAACGGAGTCATATTTGATTGTGCAGATGCTATAGCTTTTGCTTCTGTAAACATCTCTGAAAAAGAAATTACAAAAGCTAAAGAAGTATCTTTTACAAGTGTTATGACTTCATTAGTTATAGAAGGTAATATTCGTTTTATGACTTGTGGCAAGATAATCTTAATAAATGTCTGTACTCTATTGTATCCAAGAAGCTTAGCTGCTTCATATTGACCTACAGCTATAGATTCAATTCCACCTCTATATATTTCAGCAAAATATGCTGCATAATTCAATGAAAAACCAATGATTACTGCCCCAAAACGATAGCTTCTAGGCATACTTATTCCAAATATATAATATGGTCCAAAATAAACCACCATTAATTGCAACATAAGAGGTGTTCCACGCATAACAGATATGTATATCTTTATAATGTTCCTAATTATACGGTTTTTAGAAATCCTTCCAATTGAAACTAATAGACCAAGAGGAAGAGATATCACCAAAGTAAATGTGAATATCTCTATAGTTTTCAACATACCTTCACCTAATTTAGATAATAAAACTAGTAAATCCAAAAGGTTATCCTCCTAACATTAATAAAACGTAACTACTGTAAAAAAAAGCTATGCCTCGTTCCATATAATTATTTCTTTATAGTAGTGATATCTTTTCCAAACCACTCAGTAGAAATTTCTTTTAGAGTACCGTCATCAGCCATTTCTTCTAATGTTGTTTGTACTTTATCTCTTAGATCTTCATTTCCTAGTAAAAATCCAACTCCATATCCTTCAGAAGCTAAAGTTTCATCTAATATAACAAAGTCAGCTTTCTTTTTCTCAATATGATAACCTGCCACAATATAATCCATAGCAACTGCATCAACTGCTCCTGATTGAAGATCCATTAAAGCCATGTTATAATCTGCTGCTTTTATATAATCACCAAAAGTATCTACCAAGTCTTGACGTTCAGATAATGCAGCTTCTGCACTTGAATCAGCTTGTGCCACAATAGTTTTACCTGCTAAATCAGCAAAAGTTCTAATATCTGAATCTTCTTTTACAACAAATACTTGTTTATTAGACATATATGCATCTGTCCAAGTATAATTATCTTCACGTCCAGTAATTGTAAATCCATTCCAAATACAATCTATATTTCCAGACTTCAATTCCATATCTTTTGCATCCCAAGCTATAGGTTGTAGAACTAGCTCGTAATCCAAACGTTTTGCAACTTCAGCAGCAAGGTCAAGATCAAATCCAGTAAAATCTCCATCATCTCCAACAAATCCCATTGGTGGGAAATCTTGGTCAAATCCTACTGTGAAAGTGCTTTTTTCTTCATCGCCTTCACCATATGTATCGTCTGTAGTTTTTTTAGTTGAACAAGCTGTAACGCTTATTAGTAAAATGATTATTATAAATAGTAAGTAACTCTTTTTCATAGTTGTTCTCCTCGTATAATATAATTTTTCTTTAATTGTAAAGTGATTTTACCTTGTTATGTTATCACATTATCACATTAAAGTAAAGTTCAATTATTATTTCTACTAACTAACCACCTATCTTACATTTTAAACCAGAGTTACTAATAATATTTTTTAATTTATTAAGATTTTTATTTAGAGGAATATCTATATTTTGCATTTCATATATATACCCCAAATATTCATATTTATTCGTACCTAAACGATGATATGGTAAAAGATGTATTTCATTCACATGTATTTTTTTAGCAAATTTAACTGTATCTAATATATTTTTTTCAGTATCATTTACACCAGTAATAACTGGTATCCTTATTATGACTCTGTTACAACACTGGGTAATATATTCTGCATTTTTTAATATCTTATCATTATTTTGCCCTGTAAATCTTCTATGCAGTGTACTATTCATTATCTTAATATCAAGTAAAACTAGATCTGTATATGGCAATACTTGCTGTAATGATTCTTTTGTGACAAAAGCAGCAGTTTCAATAGCTGTATTCAAACCAATCTGTTTACATGCTTTTAAAATCTCTCTAGCAAATTCAGGCTGGAGTAAAGCTTCTCCTCCAGATAACGTAACTCCTCCACCTGATCGCCTATAATACACTGAATCTTTCATAATTATATCAAATACTTCTTTTACTGTAACATTTTTCCCTGACATTTCTAACGCTTCAGCATTACACACTTCTATACATTTTCCACATTGGTTACACTTTTCAAAGGCTATTCTGCTCTTTAATTGTAAGTCTATCGCTCCAGTTGGACATACTTCTACACATCTGTTGCATTGGATACAATTTTTATTGATAAACATAATCTGTTTTTTATAATTCTGTGACTCTGGATTGCTACACCACTTGCATCTTAGTGTACATCCCTTAAAAAAAATAATTGTACGAATACCAGAACCATCATGTAAAGAAAAACGCTGTATATTGAAAATTGTCCCTTTTTCTTCCCAATTAACTTCTTTAATCATAGATATACCTCTCTCTAAACCAACTGCTCTGTTCTATTAATAATGTCGTCTTGTACAGATTTATCTAATGCAACAAATTGTGCACTATATCCTGCAACTCTTACTACTAGATTCCTATGTTCTTCTGGATGTTTTTGTGCTTTTATCAATGTATCTCTGCTTACAACATTAAACTGAACATGCATACCTTTTTGGTCAAAATAACTTCTAACAAGATTAATCAAATTCCATAATCCTTCATTTCCTTGTAATACAGAAGGATGAAATTTTTGATTAAGTAATGTACCATTAGATGCAATAAAGTGATCTAGTTTTGCCACTGAACTCATTACAGCTGTTGGTCCTGTCTTATCCATTCCAGCAGATGGTGAAACACCATCCGCAAGTGGTGTATGTGCTTTTCTTCCATCTGGAGTAGGCCCTGTTGCTTCTCCCATTGCTACATTAATTGATGCTGGATACAAACCAGGCTGAAAACAACCTCCTCTTGGATTTTTATATTTTTCTACCTCTTTACAGTAAATTAATGCCGCTTCTCTAGCTAACATATCAACTTCATCTATATCATTACCATATTTTGGTGCTTTATTAATTAGCATTTGACGAACATATTCTCCATCATTATATGTTCCAAGATGATAATCCTTAAATTCATTTCCCTTGATCTTACACTGCTCAATTAAAACTCTTTTCACTTCTGATATAATGATTTTACTTAGTAATTTATCTTCGTCCTTCTCATCTGATAAATCTTTCCCAAAATTATTATCTAATGCCTTCTTTAAGTCTTGCAATGATATCTTTTTCTCATCAAAAACAAGTTTTTTTATAACTTCTAAAGAATCTCCAACATTAGCTACTCCAACACCTTGTGGACCAGTAAAATTATAATGTGCTCCTCCTTCTTGTATTGATTTACCACTTTTTATACAATCATCTACTAATGAAGATACAAAAGGTAATGGGGCTCTTTCACAATGAGCATAATCGACACTGTTTTCTCCATTAGCTAGTAACATTACAAAATACTCCATTTGCTTTTTATAGGCTTCAAGAAAAGCTTCAAAAGATTTAAATTCAGTAAATTCTCCCGTTTCTAATCCAACTTGTTTATCATTTTGTTTATCATTTACTTTTCCATTGTTAAGTGTAATTTCTAGAACTTTTACAATATTAAAGAAACCTGAATCATGCCAACCTTCAGTTTTTCCGCCTTTTTGTGGTTCTACACATCCTATGATACCATAATCTCTTGCATCTTCTAATGTCAATCCTCTACTAATAAGTGATGGAATTATTACTTCATCATTATAATAAGCTGGCATACCAACACCTATTCTACTAATCTCTGCTGCCTTTATTAATAATTCTTGTGGTGACATATTCCAAACACGAACAGATATAGATGGTTGAGATAATCTAGTATGATTTGTTCCCTCTAAGCACATAAAAGACAACTCATTAGTGGCATCTTTACCATCTTTTGTTTGTCCTCCAACAATTAAGTTTTGAAAAAGTGGATATCCTCCAAATGCTTTTGTTGATGCTTCATCTCTAACTTTATTAATATCATTAAGTTTAATAAATACACAGTCAATCAATTCCTGAGCAAATTCATATGTAATTATGTTATTTTCTATATCATGTTTTAAGAATGGATACATATATTGGTCAAATCTCATTGGTGAAATTGAATGTCCATTTGATTCTATTTGTATAACAGCATGAACAAACCAAAATGTCTGTAATGCTTCATAAAATGAAGTAGCAGGGTTAGCTGGAACTCTATTACAAACATCTGCAATTTTCAATAATTCTTTTTTCCGTGCTGTATTCATTGTGCTTCTGGATAATTCTAGTGCTTTTTGTGCAAATCTTTCTGCAAAAATAATAATAGCTTTACTAGATATTATTACCCCTAGTAAAAATTGTCTTTTCTTTATGAAATCTTCATCTTGTGGCATTAAGCTAAGTAATTCACTATGTGCTTCTTCAATAATACCTTTGAATCCTATATTCAGCGCCTTTTCATAATCAACACTTATATGTCCAACCCCATTATAATAATAATTATTGACTGTAAAAACATTAGATTTCATTGCTTCTAAGGTTTCTTCTAGCATATAGGATGTAGCTAGTTCATTAACTGTTTTACCCTTCCAGTATGTAAATACATCTTTTAACTGTTCTTTTACTTCATCAGAAACAATAAAAACATCTCCATCTCTATTTGATATCATATCAAATTCTTCTAATAGCCATTGATTAGAAAACTCTGGAAATACTTGAGCTGAGCGATATTCTTTTGTTAAATTACCAACAATTAATTCATCTTCTCTAATTACAATTGGTATTTTTTTTAAGATGTTTTCAAGAGCCAATGCTCTTCTAAGAATCATAGGTTTATCTTCTGTTTCTTTATATGATTCAGTAATAAGTACTGCACGTTCAGCTTCTATTACAGGAGTTGTCTCATATAATCGATCAATAATTCTTCTTATTCTAGCCGTAGGCTCTGTATTTTTACTCACATCATTCCATTTCATTTCTTTATACCTCCTTAGTATGACAATCTATACATAATATTGTAATCCTATAATTGATTATAATATCTTTTATAGAAAGTTATATTAGATTACTTATTGTGAATTAACCTTAATAGTAAAATTCTATAGAATTTATTAGATATTACTATTATAAAACCAAACACAGAAAAAATCAATATAACACAGCAAAAAACTAGTATAATAAAAGATAAAACAACATGATTATTTTTCTGTTATTGTTGTTTTTATCAATAGCAACAAAAAAAATAGGACTATTGCCCTATTTTTTAATGAAATAAACTTTTGTATATAAACTTTATAAAGATTCTCCTTGAATAATTTTATGTTTTATAACCACATTTTGTATTTTATCATCACTTTCAATAGCTTTACTTATGGAATCAATAGCTATTGCTCCTATTTGTTCAATTGGATAACTCACTGTAGTTAAATGTGGTTCAATATATTTTAACATATTAATATTATCAAATCCCATTACTCCAACTTGGCTAGGAATTTTTATTTTCTTTTCCTTCAAATAATTAAGGACCTCTAAAGCATATATATCACTTGAACATAATATAACAGTTTTGTGTTCCAAGATATTAATAGTTTCAAGTTCTCTAATATAATCTTTTGAATCAATAATAATAGATTTATGTTCCATATTAATTTGACTAAATCCTTCAAACCTTTGTTTCAAAGCATAAATATTATGTGTACTTTTATAGGCTAGCGGCGGACTTATGTAAATAATTCTATTATAACCTTTATTATGCACAAATTGCGCTGCATCTTTCATTGCTAATTTATTATCTACACTGATATAAGGTATTCTATCGGATACTTTATTAGCTAATGTTATTAACGGTATATTGAAATTTTGAAGCCATAATGAATAATCTTTTTCATTATTTACAGAACATAGTATTAAACCATCAACTTGTCTTTTTATCATATTCTCTACACATTTTTTTTCAATATCTTTATCATAATGAGTTAATGCCAAATCAATATGATAATCTTTTTCCTTAGCTTTTACTTCCATATAATTAATTAGACTAGAAAAGAATTCATTATATAGATTAAAAACTATTATACCTATTGTATTTGTTTTACCCTTTTTTAAACTTCTAGCTATATAATTAGGTTTATATCCTAGTTTCTTTGCTGTTGCTAATATAAGTTCTTTTTTCTCTGGTTTAATCTTTCCTCGATTATTCAAAGCTCTATCCACAGTTCCTCTTGAAACATTACATGCATCAGCGATATTTTTAATTGTTACAGCCATATAATCACCTAAATGGATTTTTATTTTCTATAAATAATTAATTTTGAATTTTGTTTAATGCTTATTGCTTCATTAAAATTAATAATACCTTCCTTGAATTCGTAATTTATTACCTCTTCATTATTTTTAACAGTTTTAATTTTATCTTTAATAAATAATAATTGCAAGGTTTTTATGTCAAGCTCTCCATATAATACAGTTAATTGTACAGTTTCATTGTTGCTTGTAAATGTACCCCATGCATTACCAATAGCCCAGAAACACTTAAAATTATCTTGATTGATAACTGGATTGAATCCTATAGTTTTATTAACCATATCAAACTTAAAACCACTTAGTGTTAATAAAAGACCATAACTAGCCATAGAACGTGCATAATTACTACCACACTCAAATTCATTCCAAGGATTTCTTTTATAACCATCGTATCTATCTCTTACGGCTTTAACAATCTCTAATCCTTCTGAAATCATACCTTCTTGTATCATATGTATTGCGGCTTGATATTCAAAACCATTCATAGTTTCTTCAGCATATGGAATAGGAACTATAGGCTTATATTTATCTTCTGGCCAATCACATATTACAATTCCACCTTCTTTGTCTAAACAGTATACTCTACATGGGTTATAGAAATTAACCATTGTTGGTTTAAAGTTATACTTATACAAGGATTGTAAAGTTTTTTTTGTGTTTTTAGGGTCAAATATTTCCCCTAAACCAATAATATTTGAATGCCATTGGGCAATTACTTGATCAATAATACAACCTTCTCCAATTTGATATTTAATTTCATTAGACTCTTTATTCCAATAAGAGTCTATAGAACTATTATCCTTATCAGTAACATATTTATTTAATATTTCTTTGTCTTTGAGGTCTATTTGTTGGTGGTAATATTCACCGTTGAATAGATTGTTATCTACCCATTTTTTCCCTCTATTGAAAATAGCTCTATATTCATCAGCTGTATCCTGTTCTCCTAATACTTCAGCCATCTCAGCTCCCGCTTTTAAAGCTGCAAGATAGAATCCTGTTAACCATGAATTAGGTCCGAAAAGTTCCATATCAAGGGTATGATGTTGTCTTCCTGTCAACACACCTGATTTTTCAGGGTCCCATTTATCATAATTAGTTGGTTCCCAAGCATATTCAATGGATTTTTTTACAGCTTTCCAATTGGATATCAACCAATCAGTATCACCAGATATCTTCCATTCACGGTATACTTTAATTACATCACCAAATTGTCCATCGGCACATGCTCTAAAATCACTGATTTCTCTACCTAATGGTAATCGTAATCTGAAACACATTTCACCATTTTCTTTTTGATTATATTTATAATTCAAATCCCTCATGGAGCGTTCTAAGTTAGGGAATAAGAAAGGGAGTGCATATGCATAATTCCATACATGTGTACAGCTTCCTTCACAACTTCCAGTATCTTCATGACAACCTTCCCAACCATAAAATTCACCATTTTCTAGTCTTAAGCAAGTAGGAGATTTTAGTATTGAGATATTAGCAGATAATGCATCAATCACTTCAACAGGTAAAGTGGATTCAAATAATGCTTTTTTGAATGTCAATGTATCCCTATATAATTTTTCCCAATTTTTAAAACAGTATGTAGCTACATCAGTAGAATTTTCAAATATAGTACTATAGTAATTCTTCCAATAATTTTTATTAGTATCTTTGTATTCAGGTTCATTTTTAAATGCATCCCAATAGTTGTAGCAATTAGGGAAATACCATGATAGAATATATTTTACTTTTTTAGTTTCTCCTGGATTAATAGATATTGTTGCAGATATCATACAAACATCATTTTCTGTCAAATTATCCGTTTCAACCTTTTCATTTTTATCATATGTTCTATTATTATATGATCCAAAAGAAGTAAACTCACGCCAATAAATCTCAAGGTTATCAAACCATTTTCCTCTAAACCAATATTCTTGATAATTAACATCGTGTGCATCTGTAGCTATTGAAGCATTTCCATAGTTATAATCTTTTTCTTGATATTCACCAGACATATCCATGATATGCAACCCATCAGCATTCTTGTACTTATTGATGTTTATTCCTTTTAATGGATTACTCATTGCAAAGTTAATTGTATAGTTTAACTGTTTATCAGTTACATTTTTAACTTCTATATCAAAAAATGAAGCTGGAATACTTGAGTCCTTATCATTAAGTGGGATAAATGGATTAAATGCAGTAAGCTTGATTAATCCTGGAAAGTTATTATCTGATAAATTAATATTTGCTATAGGAAATTCTCCTATGAATTCAACATTTTCAAATTTTGGTAGCCCACTCATTGTTGTACGATTGACACCGTGACCAAATCCTCTCCATTTTTTTCCACTACCTGTATATGGAGGTTGAAGGTGACCTTGTAAAATTCTAGAATCAATAACTTTTTGTCCATCTTCTGCTTTAATAGCGAAATGTGTAAATCCATTATTACTATTTTTATTAGGTCTATTAAAAATTTCCCAATCAATTAATCTTCCGTCTCCTGCTAGTCCAATACATCCAGCCCCTATTCCCCCTAAAGGAAATGATATTTCTTTTGTTTTTTCTCCAATATAAATTCCCATCTATACACAACCTACCTCTCAAATAATATTATGTGCTCGAGCACATTTATTTTATCATCTTATTATTACAAAGTCAATTATTTTAAATTTTAAACTTCATATTTTTATAAAATGTCTTATAAATTATATTTTCTTTATCTATGATTCTAGTACTTTATTCCATTTTTTTAGTTCGTTATTATCTGTTCCAACGTTTTTGATTGTAACATTTGGGTATTGCCCTAACCTTTCTCTTACCTTCTTAGCAGTCATCATTACTTCTTTATTTTTTGATGTTGAAGTACCTTTTATCTGCTCATATAATGCTCCATCATTAATTTTAACTGTAATATCCCTATCTCCATATTCTTTGAGTTTCTTCAATAATGTGAGTAGTGCCCAGTGAGTGACAACAAGAGGTTTTTTATATTCTCTCCAAGCCGATTCTTTGCACACAAGTTCGTCATCATCATATATACAATATCTAACTTCTATATCTTCATTCTCTTGATAAGTTGAAATCCCTACTAAATAAGCTGTAATCATGGTTACCTCCGTTAATTATATAGTTTATCTTAGTTTAACACTTGTATTCATTTTAATCAATTATAAGTTAGTATAGTTTTTTATTCATATTGAACAAACCCAAGACTTTCATATAAAGTCTCAGTTATGTAATAAGATCTAGGTAATCCTTTATCATCTTGGTAAGCATAGATTGCCAGCTTCATTTGTTCACCGTATTTTCCATCGCAAAAACCTTTATAATAACCCAGTTCTCTAAGTCTCTTTTGAACAGCAAAGACATCAGAACCAATATTACTAGGTTTCAATGTTCTAAATCCATCTCCAAAAGGTCCATATGGTCCCTGAACTATGGTAACCTTTGTTCCATAAGGTATATATTGTTTTAACTCCTTAGCATCTTTATTATACATTCTAATGCAACCTTTTGAGAGTCCACTTCCTATACTCCATGGTTCATCTGTACCGTGTATACCGTATTTTCCCCAGGGTACATTGAACCCCATCCATGTTCCACCAAAACCTTCTCCCCAATTGGCTTTACTAACAATATTCCATGTCCCTAGAGGTGATGGCGTACTATACTTCCCCCCAGAAACAGGATATTGCTTATATATTTCATTATCTTTAAAAACGTACATGATATAAGTATCAAGGTCTACATGTATAAAATAAGGGTTATTCTTTTGACTAAAAAACACTTCCAACAGATTTTCATTGGTCTTTTTCATACATATAAGGTTTGCTACACTAACAGCAAGTATAACAGTTAATACAATTTTTATGTACATATATTTCATACTACTAATCTCCTTTTAAGTGTGTACTTAGCAATACAAACTTGTAGCGTCATATTAATAATATGAAATACAAACTGTCCATTATAACAAAGAATTACAACATATAAAAAAAGTTCACCTAAGTGAACTTACAGACATTCGACAATCTGCCCTAAAGCTTTTCTTCTTCAGACTTCATATTTTCACCATCTTTTTACAATTGAATCGTATAAGCAAAAATTCTTTTAATAAAAAGAAGCAAATTTATTACTCTCTTTTTTTATTTTTTATATTTCTAACTAGTTTTATTATATATTATTTGGTTATATTTACAACAAATATTTTTATATCTTAGTAATAAAATTTATTTAATATGTATATTTATTTATATCACTTAAAATTTATAATAATAAGTGCTATAAAAATAAACCTGCCTTTTTAGATAGGTTAAAATATACTAAGATTTGGATGCTATTAAAAGATTAAGCTATGTATGTATTATGTATAGTTTATATGATATAATGTTGGCTAAGCATTAATTAACTTAATTTTGAAAGGAATTAAACTCATGTATAAAACAATAGGAATGGTAGCTCATGTTGATGCAGGTAAGACAACACTTCTAGAACAAATTTTATATCATACTAATTCAATAAAAGAAGCTGGTCGAGTTGATAATAAAAATACTGTCCTTGATTATCATACTATTGAAAAAGAGAGAGGTATTACCATCTTTTCTGACCAAGCTGTAACTACTTATAATAATTGTACATATCAGCTAGTTGATACTCCTGGTCATGTGGATTTTTCTACAGAGATGGAGAGAGCCATTAGGATATTGGATTATGCGATAATAATAATATCTGCTGTTGAAGGAATTGAAGGTCATACTGAAACTGTTTGGCAGCTTCTTAGAAAGTACAATATACCTACTATGTTTTTTATTAATAAATTGGACAGGGTAGGTGCTGATTTTAACAATACAGTTAATGAAATAAGAAGTACTTTCACAAAAGATTTAATGCTTATATCTAGTGAAAACATTAGTTATTTACTTGATAATCCAACAAGTAAAATAATAGAATCTTTGGCTGACTATGATGATGATATATTAAATAAATATATAGATGGAATAGAAGTAAAGAAGGAAGAATTAGTTAATACTGTAAAGAGATTGTTTAATGATAATGTTATATATCCTTGTTTATGTGGTATCGGTTTGAAGGGTATCGGAATCAAGGAACTCTTAAGAGCTATAGATACTTTAACAATCTCTGGACATACAGATGGTAATGGTGATTTTCCATCAGGAACTGTGTATAAGATTAGATATGATGATACAGGTAATAAGCTTACTTTTATAAAATTGCATAATGGTTCACTTAAGGTTAAAGATACCGTAACTCATAGGATTATGGATAATGAGATTACAGAAAAGATTAATGAAATAAGGATATATAATGGGACTAAATATACTCTTTGTGATAAAGCCTGTCCGGGACAACTTATTGCAGTAACTGGTCTTGGTTCATCTTATATTGGTGAAGGAATAGGTGATATAGAGGATTATATTGATTTCTTGTTGATACCTACATTAAAATCCAAAGTGATATATGATTTGGCTGAGAATCCAAAAGAGATATTTAAGATTTTCACAATGTTAACAGAGGAAAATCCTTCTCTTGATGTTCAATGGATAGAGGAATTAAAGGAAATACATATAAAAGTAATGGGGACTATACAGCTTGAAATATTAACTCAGATTGTATTAGATCGTTTTGGCAAAACTATTGATTTTGGTACTCCAGAAATATTATATAAAGAGACTATTGCTAGTAATACTCATGGTTTTGGACATTTTGAACCTCTGAAGCATTATGCTGAAATAGAGTTTGATATTGAACCAGCTCCTAGAGGTTCTGGGATATCAATTGATTCAGTTTGCAGTGTGGATGTATTACATACAAGATGGCAGAGGTTAAGTCAGAAAAATATTCCAGATGCTTGTAAGAAAGGGATTCTTACTGGTTCTCCTTTGACAGATGTGCATATTACCCTTACTACTGGTAAATCTCATGTTAAACATACTAGTGGAGGGGATTTTCGACAGGCTACTTTTAGAGCTATTAGGCAAGGGATTGAAAAAGTTGATAATATACTTTTAGAGCCTTTTTATCAATTCAAGGTGAAGATTGAAAAACATTTGTCGGGTAGAGTAATGACTGATATAACTAAGATGTATGGTAGTTTTGATTCTCCTGTTACGATGGATGAGCATGTTATGATTAGTGGTAGGGTTCCTGTTTCGACGGCGATGAATTATCCTAGTACGCTGGCTTCTTTTTCGTCTGGTAAGGGGAGTATTACTTTTGTTTTTGCTGGGTATGATAGATGTCATAATACAGATGAGGTAATAGAGAGATTGGGGTATAATAAGGCTGCTGATAAGGATTATACTTCGACTTCTATTTTTTGTTCTCATGGGAAGGCTTATGGGGTTAGGGGGAGTGAAATTGATGGGGGTAAATAGTGGTTTACGGTCGTGTAGGTAGTATAGGTGAATAAAAATCTAAATAACTATCATAGACATATTATTAGGATCATCTATATCTTTACTTAATTATTATTTATTATAATTAAGTCTGTATTCTGCTATTAGAAGGTCTACCATTCTTCCGTAGCTTTGGACACCGTCTTGTTGTTTATTTAGTTTGAGGTAAGTGTTATTTATTTTTGTTGAGGCTTTATCTATTGGTCCTGAGTATTTTTGCCAGAATTTGTTGTTGTCTTGTAGATCTCTTAGTACTCCTTGTGAAAACGTAGCTTTTAGGGTATAGTATGCATTGGTGTCGTGTTGGTAGAGTTTATTCATGGAATGAATAAGGGCTAGGATTGTTCCGGAGTATTGGAAGTCTAGGTCTGGGTGGGCTATGCAGGTTAGGTAGGCTATATAGTTGGCTTCGTCTTCTCTGGCAAATCCTCTTTGATGTGCTATTTCGTGGCATGCTGTTGCGGGGAGTAATACATGGGTTCTGTCTTTATTGACATTAGCTTCAGCTGTGAAAGGGAAGTAGATACCAGTAATGCCTGAATAGGACATTACTTGGGAGAAAACTACACCTTTGGGAGCTCCATAATTACCTCCTAATTCTTTGTATTTGTCTGCAATATTGTCGTAGCCTTTATGTGCTCGATTGAAGATGTCGTTGTAGCCCTTTGGTACATACATAACGCTATTATCATCTTCTTGAACTTGATTTCTTAGGTCATTTGCTTCTGTAATTAAGCTTTCGCATAGACCAGTTAATTCTTGTATGGTTGCATCTTGTACGTTAAGGTTGGCTATTTCAGAAAAGGGTAGTCTATAATAGTTGAGACCCCAGATTAGTACAAATATGAAATATCCAACGCTTATGAATATCAATATTTTTCGTAGGAAATCTATTAGTATATATCTTTTTTTGTTTTTGGTTTTTATTAATGTTATTATTATTCTTACTAGCTTGTATATAAATAGTGCAATAAGAAATATAATAAGTAGTTCAGCTATTGAAATTGGTATAATTCCGGTTATGTTACTAAGGAATTGGCTAATGTAATGATATATACCGTTTGAATAATATTTTTCGATAAATGCTGGTGAAGATTGTGCTATATTGGTTAATAATATTCCAATAGGTAGTAATAATATAAGGCTCCACTTAGAAATACTCTTTAATCTATCCATACCTGATTCCAACTTTCTAATTAATTTTATCAGTTGAAACGTCCTCTTGTCAGAAAACATTTCCATGTCAAGCTTTTCTGAATTGGTTTGGAGTAACATTATAATACTTCTTGAAGTATCGAATAAAACTCTGTGAACTGTTATATCCTAACTTGATTGCAATATCTTGTATTTTCATGCTTTTGTTGTTTAGTAATAATTCTTTTGCTTTTTCCATTCTTAAGTTGGTTATATAATCAAAGACAGTAATTCCATTTTCTGTTTTGAACAATGTGCTTAGATATCCTGGGGATAGATATACGTAATCTGCTATCATTTCCAAAGATAGATCTTTATTGTAATTGTTTTTGATGTATTCTTTTACTTTGTTGATTATATTGTCGTTTTGCATTATGTTCAATTTTGAAAAAAGTTGGATACATTTTCTAATGATACTGTAAATTAATTCGTACATTTCATTTAGAGTTTTTGCTTCGTTTATTTTAGCGAATATTTCTCTATTGGTTATGTCAATATCCTTCATACTAAAGCCAAAGTTAGTCATTTGTTCTATTATATTTAGGCATACTTGGAAGTAGACATATTTTATATAATCTATATTTTTGATACTTCCTTTTAGTCCTTCTGTAAGCTTTCTTAATGCAACAAAAGCCTTTTCTTCGTCCTGTTTCTTAAGGTAATTCAATAGTTCTTTTTCTATACTTTTATCATAGAATATATTTTTCTCTATTTGCTGTGGTACCATATGTGATAATATTTTGTTATTACCTACAAAAAATTTGTACTCTAGTTGTTTTTGGACTTCTTCGTAATGTTCATGGATATCTTCTAGATTATTGAAGTCATCACTTAGAGATACGGTCAAAGATATATTATCATTATTAAAATCTTCGTGTATTTCTGTAAGTAATGCATATACATGGTTGATATCCTTGTTGGTGTTCATAATAATCAAGATTCTTTTTTCATTGATTTTACTTATTATTTTTTTAATATCAGGTTTATCAAAGTATTTATCCAATCTATCCTTTATCTTATTATTCATATTGGTGTTTTCTAGTTCTATCAACATGAGATAATGACTTGTGAAACTGAATTCAACATCTAATAAATCTAGTACTTGTTTGAAGTTATCTAGATCAAAGTAATTATTGTTGATTATGTCATTGATGGAATGCTGTTTGAAATATGGGAATACATATTGGTAATCATTGTTCAGTTTCAGGTTTTCAGTGAACAAATAGGCTATTACATTGTCAATAAGCTGATAATCGTTTTTGGAATTAATTGTATCAATCTGAGTTATCTGATTCACTTTATCAATTAACTTTCTAATAGGTTTATACAGATAATCAGAAAAGAAATAAGCTAATACAAGAGCGATAAACAAAATAACAAAACAAGATATAATGTTAATCTTTCTTAATACAATTGTTGGTTTAGATAAATCATTTAACTTTTGTGCAACAACAAACGTCCAATTATATTTAGATGAGAAACTTTTCCATACATATAATTGTTCATTGTTATAAGATAATTTTTGATTAGAACTTGATCCATTAGTAATATCTTGAAACAACGTTGTATTAATATTATTATCGTTAAGTACATTCGAATAAATCATTGTATTATCATAAAATATAACATAGAATAATCCATCTGTTGAATCAGCAATAAGTTCGTCCCAAAAGCTATCATAATTAAGATTAACTACAATGTATGAATTTTCCTTTCTATCAAAAGAAAGAAATTTCTTAACATAACTAAAAACTTTCCTATCTTTTATTGTTCTTGCTTTTGTTACATAATTGGTACTATCGAACTTAATGTTTAATATTTCTTTATCCAAAAACTCGGTTTTTGAATATTTTGAATTACTTATTACAATATTTTCTGTATCGTTAAACAAGTAGATAGAATGAATCAATGGATGAGAAATAATATTCTTATTAAATAAAGTTATTGCATCACGCATGAATAGGCTACTACTATATGTATATTCACTAGTTGTTACCAACTTCCAAACGCTATCATTACTTACAAATTGATTAACTAATGCATCTATATCCGTTAACTTTTGTTCAACCATTAATCTTGTCTGATTAAGTACATTTTCTCTAGATAGATTAACTTGTTTTAGTAAATGATCATTGCTAAATTTACCAACTAATGACGTTATCATGATAACAGGTATCATTATACTTATAGATATTACTAAAAAAAACTTATAAAATGTTACACTTCTACTCTTTTTATTAATCACATTAACGTCAGCAAGTTTTTTCATAAAAGCCACCCCATATTATGTAAATTTACCTTTTACTTTTGATAGCTTCTCTATTATATCATAATTGTATGATTAATAAAACCCTTACGTCACTTACTTTATCTTCGCATCTAACAATTCCAATACCTGAAGATTACTGTACTCACCTATTAGTGGAGCCATTTGTCTAAAACCTATTTTCCCATCACCTAACAAAGAACCATAACTAATTCCGTCATCTATATAGTTAAATATAAGTAAATCATCTATATACAAGCTTATTTCTGCTCCTTTTTTTATGACCATTATTCTATAATCTCTATTTACATTTCTTACACTAGGTATTGGGTCAGCTCCACTAGCAACCATATGAAAACCATGACTTTTTCTTAGATTACACATATTAAACTTTCTTTGCTTTTTTCGTCTGAAATATGATGCATGATATGTATTAATATCTCCTTCATAATACTGCTTGTATATACCTTCACGCTTTGCTATTGATGTATCAAATATGGATTTCCCATCTCTTCCTTGAGCACAGAAGAAAAACATTGCAAGTCCTGGTTCTCTAATAGGTTTAAATTGCCAAGATACTTTTATATTACTTGGAAAATCTTTGTTACACCATAAAACAAAATTAGAAACTTGACCAAGCTTTGGATCAATATTATTTTCCATTCTCATTTTCCCATTAACAAAATAAATACTGGCATCTCCCTCTAATATAAAATCCTTAACATCTTCAGTACATGCTAGTGGATTATGGTAGATTAATTTTTCTTGCATTAGTTTTCACCTCTTTTTTTTGTGACATTATATACTTTTAGATTTGCATACTCACCAATTAGAGGTGCCATTTGCCTAAGTCCTATTTTACCTTCTCCTAATACCGCATCATATTTTTCACCATCATCTATCCACTTAAACAAAAGTTGATCCTTCTCTGTATAGGGATTATATATATAAAAGGAAATTTCATTTTCATATTTAATTAAAGTAATATAATAAGGCTCTTTTATATCTTCAATATTGGGTATAGGATCTGGACCTGTTGACACCAAGTGAAATCCATAACTCTTCCTTAAATTACAAGTATGAAAATCAATCTCTTTATCTAAACGGCGTCTATAATAAGATACGTGATAAGCATTAATATCTCCTCTATTATACTGCTTATAGATTCCTTCTCTAGTGGATAAAACTTCATCAAAAATATCTTCTCCATTTCGCCCCTTAGCACTAAAAAACATCATTGCAAGTCCAGGCTCATTTAGAGGTTTAAATTCCCATTTAACAGCTATATTACTTGGAAATTCCTCTGGACACCAAAAAACAAAATTACCTTTTTGATTTCCTACGATTTTAGGATCTAATTTATTTTCCATTCTCATTCTACCTTTGACAAAATATATCTCTGCTTGACCTTCTAATATGAAATCTTCTATATCCGATTTCTTAGAAAGACTATTTTCATATAGTACATCTCCTAATTCATATCCTACCATAGTCATTCTCCTTTAAAAATCTCATCATCTATTTATTATCTCTCTAGATTCTTTTTCAATTTCACATGGTTCTCTACCTAATTCTTTAACCAATAAATCATGTAGCTCTTTTACAATGTCTTCATATCGTTGATCTTTAATAAGATTATTAAATTCACTAGGATCATCTTTCATGTTAAATAATTGTCTTTCTTCACCATTGTTTTCATCAATTTTATTAAAGTATACATATTTATAATCACCTTTTCTAATCATACAATGTCCTGCTGCAATACCATGAGCATAATACTCACTAACTGCATAATCTTTCCAAGAACTTTTCTGATTATCAAGAAGATTAACCATGGAATTACCATCCCAATCTGGTGGAACATCTGCACCCGCCACATCACAAATTGTTTGTATTACATCTAGCAAATTACAGATTTCTGTTTTTCGTATACCCTGCCCCCATTGCTTTGGCCAACTTACAATAAGAGGAACCTTTGCCGAACAATCATACATAGAGTTCTTCCACCACAGTCCATGTTCTCCCATGTTCTCTCCATGATCGCTCGTATAGATGACAATGGTATTTTCTTTTATTTCTGAATCATTTAATGAATCTAGAAGTTTTCCAACCTCCTCGTCAAACCATGTTACTAGTCCATAGTATAGCTCACGACCTTTTTTTGTTATTGTTGAATCAACTTGATCGTTTTTAAACGCCTTTTGCATAATTTTATAATGTTTTGGCAAAGACTCAATATGATCTTTTGGTATTATAGGCATAGGAACTTTATCTCTATACATCTCATAATATTTTTCTGGAACAATTAATGGAAAATGAGGTGCCAGATAGCCCGCTATTAGGAAAAATGGCGAATCTTCTTTTTTTCTTTTTTTTATAACATTAGAACATATTTGTGTTACTTTTCTGTCATGATCCATTACACGATTGTCATCACCAACATAAAACTTATCAAATCTAGGTGACAATTCACTTTCTCGGCTTTCAAATTCACCATCAGTCAAATCAATACGTTTGTTATAAGGTTTTCTTATATTTGTATTAGTCCAAAAAGGATATAATTCATCCATTCCATATCTTCTCTCTTTTGAATAATGCATCTTCCCACCTAGATAGCAATCATAACCTTGCTCTTTTAATACAGTAGCTATGGAACTTATGTCATTACATTCTAACTTACTTTCATTACTCCACGCTCCACATTTACTTATGTATTTACCTGCAGTAATTGAGAGCCTTGCAGGTACACATATTGGAGACGGTGTATAACAATTTTCAAAAAACACTCCTTTATCTGCTAATTGATCAAGATTTGGCGTTTTTATAATCTTATCTCCAGCAGTTCCCATTACTGAAGCATTGTGCTCATCTGACATAATAAATAAAATATTTGGTTTGTTCACCTCATCACCCTCTCCTAAAATACCCAATCACCTTTTTCTTTTGCCCACTTTACACATTCATGATGTAAAGATTTAACTATTGACTTATTTTTTTCGTCATTTGCCACATTATTCATTTCCAATGGATCTACTTCTAAATTATATAATTCTTGTTCCATCTTGTCATCATATATATATTTATATTGTTTTGTTATAACAGCTCTTCGTATACAACCCAATTCTGGATTACCTGAATACTGACAAAATACTTTTCTATCCTTTATCTCTTCATTGTTATGTATTCTTTCACTTTGAGATATTCCATCTAACTCATTGGACTTTTTGATTCCTAATTCATCTAATAATGTTGGTAAAATATCTAAATTAGACATTATATCGTCTATCTTCATAGAATCCACATGTGGTATTTTTATGCATAATGGAACTTTGATTGCTTGTTCATACATTTCCATTTTTTGATACATACTATGTTGACCTAAATGATCTCCATGATCACTTGTGAATACGATAATTGTATTGTCCATCAAACCCTTTTCTTCAAATTTGTTAATCACTTGACCTATTTGATTATCTACGTAATTAACTAGACCTAAATGAGCAGACCATACTTGTTTCCATTCTTCTTGTGATACATCTTCTGCAAGTTGAGCAGGAACCCCTAGCCTTCTATTACTAGGTTCATTTTGTGCTATTTTACCTACATTGTCAGGTAGCTTGATGGTATCTGGATTAAACTTATGTAGATATTCCTTAGGTACCCTAAGTGGAGGATGTGGTGCCCAATAATTAATAAATAAAGCAAAAGGTTTATCAACAATATTTTCTATAACATCCAAGCACTCTCTAGTAAAATATGTATCTTTATAAATTTTCGAATCATATTCCCACTCTGATACATATGTATTTGAGTATTTTTTCGCGAAGAATTCACCGTTTTCTCTACTTTCATTCACTTCTTTTGAGTGTTTATTATCTCTTTTAACTGATATCCCTTGTTTCTTTACATAAGCATTGTAGTCATGTTGATCAACCCACTTATCAAAGTTAACCCTACTTTTTAATGTTGGATTAACCTTAATATGATCAACTCCAATATGATTTATATTGTAACCATTTTTTTCTAATATTTCATGAATTGTTTCATGATCTCTAGCTCTTATTCCATCCCAATCATTAAATACTACCCCATTATGAGTTGGATATTTTCCTGTTGCAAGAGCTGTTCTACATGGTACGCAAAGAGGACATGTATTATATGCTTTTGTAAATATAACACTTTCTTCAAACAACTTATTCAAATTAGGTGTTACCTCTATACCACATTGTTTCATACCAATACTATCTGCTCTTTGGTGATCCGTCATAATAAAAAGAATATTTGGTTTTTCCATATAAAAAACCTCCTTACCAGAATAATTCTTCCTCACCTTTTAACTTGGATAATGCTTCTACAAAGAAATAGTCTCCGTATATAATTGGCGTATTAACATATTTTGAACGTGTATAATTCACTGTTCCCATAGTAATTAAGGCCTCTTCATCATTACCCCATGCTCCATAATTTTTATATAATGAATGTATTATTTGTTCAGCTTTTTCATGGTAAAAGTCTTTTTCAACTCCATCAAGGTACTTACACAATTCAAGAAGACCACTAGCTGCACATGCGGCGGCTGATGAATCTTTACCATCTCTTTGTTCTTTTGGTGCTCTAAAATCCCAACATGGAACCTTGTCTTCCGGAAGATTAGCTATAAAAAAGTGTGCAACCTGCTTAGCTTTATCTAAATACCTCTTATCTCTTGTATAACCATAACCTATAGATAATCCATAGATTGCCCAAGCTGCTCCTCTAGCCCATGCTGATTCTTCTGAATACCCTTGACCACCTAATGCACCTACTCTTTCTCCTGATTTTGGATCAAAGCATACAATATGATGTACTGAACCATCATTCCTTATAAATTCATTCATGACTGTTTCAGTATGAGCCATAGCAATATGTTTAAATCGTGGATCATTTAACTCCTCAGATGCCCAATATAACAAAGGAACATTCATCATGCAATCAATGATAGCCCATCCTTGACTATCTGCGTAAACCTTATCAGTCCATGCTCTTATATAGTTTCCTTTAATGTTAAATCTACCCGCTAGATGGCTTGCAGCAATAAGTCCTCTTTTTCTTGATTCTTCATCTTTTAAAAGCTTATAATGAGCTACCGATGAGAGTATCCACATAAATCCTACATCATGATGTATCCCAATAAAATTATGTAAATCCTTATCCAATTGACTCTCACATGATACAGCATATTTTTTTATATTTTCATCTTGCGTTTCTTTATAATTAAGCCATAATAGCCCAGGCCAGAAGCCCGCTGTCCAAAAACCTGATCTTTCGCTATTATATTGACCTTCTATTGATACATGTGGAAATGTATCTTTTATTCTATGACTTATTTGTGACACTTTTTTGATTGATTGTTCCCATGCTTCATCATACCATTTATTCATTATGTATCAATCTCCTCTCTTAACCTTTAACTGAGCCTAACATTACACCTTTTGTAAAATACTTTTGTAAGAATGGATATACACAAAGTATTGGTACTACAGAAATCATAACTGTAGCCATCTTGAAATT
>NZ_JAOARO010000078.1 GCF_025211055.1 Vallitalea sp.
TAAAGAAATTACAACAGTATATTCAAGAAAAAGGATTAAATGTTGATGTAACAGGTCAATTAGATAAAGCTACTTTCCAAGCTTTGCATATGATTGGGATTAATGATTTAATGGAAAATGGGGTTATACAAGAGGATAGTTTTCGGGGGGATGGACTGAATTTATATGCCTATGTAGCTAATAATCCTATTATGTATATCGATCCAACGGGGCATGGTAAAGATGGAGTTAGTGATAAAGATAATATGTATTTTGAGCAAGCGCCAAATCCAGTCCCTACTGATACGGGGTATATTCTCTATCAAGGCGAAAGATACGATATACACGTACCTAATTTTGATGACAATGGGTCTAATGCTAATTTTAATGATGCTGGTTGGTCAGTAACTGATCAAGTCAATCTTATAAATAGAGATTTTGATTGGTCTGACTTCCTTCAAAATATTACATTAGAAGGTGATAATGATAATATGCAATTTAGAGATAATGCTATGACTCAACGATGGAATTTAGCTGCTAGTGCAATAAATGTAGCAAATGCTGCATTTATTGCCACAAAAATAACTTCTTTAGATGTTATTTTTCAAGAAAATAATGGAAATAGAAGAGCTATTATTCAATACTCAGATTCAAAGTTTTTATTAAATTCTTATGCAGGTAAAAGTATTACATATTCAAAGTTAAAAGCAAAAAAAGATGTTACCACACAACATAATGTGCAAAAAGAAATATCTAAATATTTAGGATTAGAAGGACACTTATATGACGTAAAGTATACCGTTGACAAAGCGCATGCTACTGATCCTGCAGTAGGGTATTTATCATATAATAAATCAGATGAACTAATTTTTACACCTAAATTATATGAAAATGATGATGCTGAAATTGGTCACATGGAAGGTATGATTTTTGAAAGATGGAAAAGAGATTATGACGCAAGATTTTTATATGAAAGGTCTAATGTTTTAAGTGAAATCTACCAAAAAGCAATTTATCATGCTATATATGATAAACATAATGATATAGGTATATTCTCTAATAAGTAAAAGAGTTATGAAAGGATAGAAAAATGAAGTTTAAAAAAACAGCCTTAATTTATAGCACTATAATTACTATGTTTATATTAGATTCATTTATTAAAATAAATTTAGAAATGAATTTATCATATGATATAATATTACAAATATTAATTACTAGAGTACCTACAAATGATTTTGTTAAACTTATCTTACATGCAGTAGCAAAGATTATAATTATAACAGGTGGCTTAATCATTATAAAATATGTTATTAAACGAAAGCAGCATCTGTTAAAAGTATTATTCAAAGTAGTTCTAGTTGAATTAGGTGTTTTACTTATCAATATTATATTAGATAAGTTACACACCTCATATTTTATAACAGCTACATTAAGTTATTCATCTTATATAGCATACTATTCTGCTTTAATTTATATAATATTTGACGATAGAGCTTTATTGATTACTAACTTACTTAAATCAAAAATAATTTATAGTTCTATTATGATAGGTTACTTAATTATGAAAATGCTAAATTCAAAATTGTATGTATATCTCCTTTTTCGAAATAATAACTTATCATTATGGAGAGCGTTTCATCAAAATGAAGCATTGATACTATATCAGCTACTCAATAAGATAATAGGTTATATATTACTATTATTATTGGTATTACTATTTAATAAAAAATTGAATAATAAAGTTAATTGTTAACAATACAATGTGAAGCCTAGGGATAGAGTTGTTATTTGCATAAAAAATAACTCCATCTCTATTATCTTCTAAGGAGGCATGGGGATTTTGAGCAACTCACTTATAATTGTCCATCTAAACAAAGGGTGCGAGACATTATAGAATTGATATTATAAACCATGTTACAATAGGTTAATAACAGAGGTAGTGTCAAAGGCAATGCAAATGACCCACTTAGCCTTAACCTTTATACGTATTGTCATAACAATCCAGTTCTTTATATTGATTCATCAGGGAATTCCCCATCACTAGCTGATATTGGAAATTTCATTAAAAATGTTATAAGAAAAACTGTAGACGGTGCAGAAAAGGGTACAAATGCTTATATTAAAATGCAGACGTTTGGTTTAATAGATACTGCTGATATAGGGGCATTTTTCTTAATGATGGAAGAAGATAAAAAATATAAAGGTGTTTACCATGCTGACTTTGATTGTTGGCAGCAATATGGAGGTTATAATAGTCTGTACGATGTAGTTTTTGATTTAGGAACTAGTATGGAAACAGCTAAATTTCAGTTTACCCATAAAAGTCAGGAATTAAGATTTTGGGCGTGGAAAGGCGATTATGTAAATCTAGGTTCAGGTGCTGAATTAGGAATATACAAAAGATTAGAAGCATTTGGTTCTTCAACACCTCACTGGCTTGTGGACAAAGACCTTGCTTTACCTATGTCATTGAAACTAGAAGATAATAAAGGAAACACTCTAATTGATTACAATCCAACTAAAAATCAATGGTGGATAACAGGATTCAATTCCAATTATAAGGATATAAATGCTGAAAATTTGACTGCTTACTACACTATTAATTTTATTAATCATAAAGATATGTACAATAATTTTATTAAATCAGATGACTACTTGGAAAGTAAAGATAAATGGTCCAAAGACAAAGATAATAAATATCAACTAACATATAAATTTTAAGAAAGGAGAAATTTTAATGAATAAACTAAAAATCAGTTTTATACTTATATTTAGTATGTTAGTTTTAAGTTCATGTTCGTTAGTAGATATAAGACTAAAGATGCTTAACGCAGTTGACGAAGAGGCAATAGCAAATACTAGATTGGAAGAAGTAATTGAAGCATTAGAGAATCAGGACAAAGAGGCTTTGAAGGCCAATGTCATTAAGTTAAGACAGAGCATAAAGAGTCTTACGCATGAAAATTCGTAAGGCTCTTTTTTTCTGCAATAATTCCTGAATAAATTCAAAAACTCCTTGACAAATTATCAAAAAAATGTGGCGAAGCCCCTTGAATATATATTTCAAGGAGGTTAACTTATGAATGAATACGCAAATCTAGTGAAAACAAATCTTGAGAACGTAGTATCTGAAATCGATACCTGCTCTTACTTATTTTTGAAAAATCCAGAGAAGGATTTTACTAGAAAAAGAAAACTTGATTTCAAAAAAATGATTCACATTTTATTGTCTATGGGTGGTAAAAGCCTAAAATTAGAGTTGATGGATAATTTTTTATATGATATAGACACCCCTACTTCTGCTGCTTTTGTCCAACAACGTAATAAAATCCTGCCTGATGCTTTTCAATACCTTTTTCATGAATTTACGAAGAAAAGCATATCGTCAAAATCGTATAACGGTTATCGACTTTTAGCAGCTGATGGCTCTGATATATGTATTTATCATAACCCTAGCGATGAAGAGTCTTATTTCCCTAATGGACCTAAGGCCAAAGGATTTAATATGCTACAATTGAATGCGTTATATGATCTATGTAACAGGGTCTTTGTTGATGCGAATATTCTACCTGGAAGAAAAATGAATGAAAGACAAGCTTTAGTTGATATGATTAAACGTGCTGATAGCAAAGAAAAAACCATTATTGTTGCTGATCGTGGTTATGAGAATTATTGTGTTTTTGAAGTAAGCGTCAAACCTTGCACACATACTAATGCTAATCTCTATCTGGTATAATAAATAACAAAGCCTCACCTATAGTTGTTATATAAGTAGAGGCTCTGATGGTATTATTTTTTGATAGGTACTTTGCAATCATTAGGTA
>NZ_JAOARO010000079.1 GCF_025211055.1 Vallitalea sp.
TTAATCCACTTTTCTTAAATAAACTAATAATTTCTTTCCACTCTTTATCAGTTTTAATATCTGACATTAAAACACCTCCATGAATTGGATTATATCATGGAGATACTAATAATTGAATGTGTGGTGGGTTTGTCGCTTACAATATAAAATATTTTTTATCACTACTCAAAAGAAAAATTTGCCATATGAAGACTTAAAGTTACACTTTAAAAAAAACAATATTTTCGTTTTGTTAGTTAGACCCCTATAAGGTTAAAAGGGAATTTAAATATCACATGAATGAAAAAAATAATTCAAGCCCTCCTTCCATAACCTGATAGGGCGTGAGAAATTTGACTTTTTTGTTTCTATATGCATATAATAAATGAAAAGTGTATTACTAAATAAGAAAATACTAAAAAATTATAGGGGGATAGACTAATTTATGAAAAGATTACTTTTGTCATTACTAATTATATTATGCTTTTCGGGTTGTATGAAAAACACTCAAATACAAGATGAAGATAAGGAAGATAAAATATTAGACGATTCAATTAATACAAGTACAGAAAAAACATCAGACAATTTAAATAACCCAAGTATAGAACAAAAATCAGATTCAGCATATCCTATAATAAAAGACAATATAACTGAGCTAAATGATGCTATTTTAAAGATGATAATCTCTAATTATCTACTAACTTTTAATAATGATTTTTCTTTTACACAAGATGATTATATTAATTTTAATAAAGCATTTAATTACATTGTAACTGGAGGTACATACCCTCTACAACGCTTTAGAGGAAAAGAACTTATAGATCCGTATTATGATAGAGAATCAAAAAAATACATTCTTCCTATAGAACAAGTGAATAAGCTGATTTTAGAGAAAAAAGTAGATGCATCCTACTTTACTGAACTTCCTATTGTTAATGATACCTATATAGCTAGCTACTCTTTTACTTATATAAGACCAGAGCTTTATCCCTACTTCAATGAAGAGACATTTAGTATTACAGTTCCAGCAAAAATTATTGATGACTATATATTAAGTAAATTTAATACCATAATAGATCACTCAATAATAGAAGAATATGATGCAAACAGCGACACCTATACCTATACTCCATTCGTTGGGGGGCTTTATTCATCCCAAGAAATCGATGAGGTGGTCTTTCAGGATGAAATAGCACACATTACATTTACATTAAATGAAGAACCCGACGAAGAATTGCCTGCTACCCTTTATGATGGCACTTTTATAATAGAACTTGCAGATGGAGAGTATAAGTTTTTAGCTGGTAATATTATAAAGAAAAAATGATTAATTATATTTTAAAGAAAAGAGGCCTTTTAACGGAGCCTCTTTTCTTATACCTATGCTTAATCGATTATACCATTAATAAAATTTCCTTGGATCCACAACGTGTGAGGCACGTGGGCTATAAGGCATTACTCTATATTCCAGATGCAAATGAGCACCATAACTGTGTCCTGTATTCCCCATTTTGCCTATTTCTTGCCCCTTAGATACAGTGTTTCCTTTAGATACCTTTACAGAACCATAAAGCATATGACAATAATAAGTGTAATAATTTTTTCCATTAATTAATGATTTAATTTTTACATAGTTACCGAAACCCTTAGAATGATCGACTCCTTTTACACTTGTCACAACGTCTACTACTTTTCCAGCAAATGATGCTTTTATTGGATCTCCTTCTGCTGCACCTTCATCGCTAGCAATATCTGTCCCCCCATGAAAACCACCACTTTGATAATTTGGGAAATCCGTTGGAGATCTGAATTTTGTACCTACTGGCATAATCCCTATTTCTCTAGGTGGTTTAGTAGCCGTAAGATTGTTAGCATAAACCCAAGCTTTCTTTCTGCCGTTGGAAGTACTATATTCAATATACGCATATCCATTTACTTTTTGATTAAGATATTCAACTTCTTCGGTTGCATCAATACTACCTATTTTTTTAGTGGCTTGAGACGTAGAATATGTATCAGCGTCTCTTAAAGCCCATCTTAAGTTTGACATATTTTTTCCTTCTTTCTTAATTTAATATTATATATATATAAATCGCGATTTTATATAACATAGCCAATTTGTTTGGCTTGAATATATCATAACATTATCCAATACGACATTAACACGACATAAAATAAAAAATTTTAGGAACTTTAGATTATTGATTATTTTTTAAGGGTAGCCAGTGAAATGAGAAGTTAAAACGTTAAGTATTCATGGGATTTTTGTGTAATTATTACTCCTTATTTCCAAATATTGTCTTAACGTGAGTTTTGTCGGAAATGTTGGCGGTACCCCTATTAGTAGAGGGCCATGGCATAAGAAATAAATCCATGGCCCTCTACTAAATTCTAAAATTTAAAATCATCTTCCGGGCAATCTTTATTATTTAAATCAATATTTATGTATTATAAATAGCTCTATATAGGGCAAACTTTATTCTTCCGCCATATTTATTCCTAAACTATTTGAACATAAGGGTCTAAAACCCTTATGTTTTGGTCTATTCATTCTCAAACTTTATGACGACTCACATTTCTCAAACTCTATTAACAATATTCTCATCTAATGCTTCTGGATTTGACTCTTTAACATAATCTTCATAAATTAATTTTACTGAAACACCTTCATATTCTTTTGATGTTGCAAGGAATAAAATTCTGTTAGCACCGACTTCAGGGGATGAAGCGAATAACCTCATTATAGGTGAAAAAATTGCTTCAAAATCAATATGTGCATATCCTTCCATAGCCGATGACAAGTCTACAATACGTGCAGAAGGAGCTTTCAGCAAGTTGGTTAGAAGAAAAAGAACCTAAATGATTTGTTGCCTACGATAATTCATATGCATCTTTTGTTATAACCTGATCGTAAGAGTTTGCTCCCGCACAATTAATCAAAAAATCAAGAGAAAGGGAATGCTATGCGATCCTTTTATATTTATATATCACTACAAGTAATTATTATACCTTATATAGCTCCCAAGTTGTTGTATCTAGATTATATCTGAGTTCACATATCCTAACTTTATCTCTTATTTGGATTTCACATGTATATATGCGTTTCTTTTCGCCAGCAATCCTTGACTGTTCAACTGAGTATATTGATAGTACGTTTACGGTATGCAATCTTTCTTCTTGATCCGTTATTCTAAAACGTAGTGGCCTAATTGTGCCATTAACATCTGTAACTGATTTCATTTCTATTGGTTTTACAATTGTTTTCATTATTATCACCTCACAATATACTAGTCATTAGAGGATAGTCGTCATCATCTCCAACCCCACCAGCACCAGATTTAATTCCTGAATGTAAAAAGCTAGCTCTTTGAATTGCATTGCTTCCAAATCGATTTCTTATGTCATCTACAGCGTTATCAATTTTTTTATGCTTTTCAAAGTCAAATTCTTCTAAAAGAGATAGCTGGACATAATCATTTTCATGTAGATTACTTACTCGGACGCGAAACTTTCGTATCGGCTCACCATCCCACAGTTCATTAAAAAGTTCAGTGGCTATTTTGCATATATAAGTGGTTGAATCTACTGCAACGTTCAACTTTTTTTGCCTGGATTGGCTTATGAATTTGGTTGAGGTTGTTCCTACAGCTACTAGGCCAGCACAATATCCAGCTGCACGTAATCTTGAAGCTACTGATTCTGTTAGTGATAAAATATAAAGGTGAGCATCATGTCTAGTTTTAACATCAAAACAAGAGGTAGTACCATTTCCTATACCTTTGATAACTGTACGGTTAGAAAGCCTTACGGGAGAATCATCACAGCCTTGAGCATATGTTTGAATTAAATAAGCGTAGCTCTTAAGGTGGCTTTCAAGCGTGTTGATGTTTGCATTAGCTAAATTGCCAATAGTGTAAATGCCTAGATTCAAAAGTTTTTTTTCGGTTTTTCGCCCTACCATAAATAGGCTCCTTATGGGGAGGGACCACATTTTTTGGGGCACTTCTTCTGGCCACAAAGTATGAACTCGATCAGGTTTTTTAAAATTTGACGCCATTTTTGAAAGTATTTTATTCACAGAAATCCCCACATTTACAGTAAAGCCAAGTTCTCTATAGATTCGATCTTTGATTTTATGAGCAATCTTAATAATTTCGTCTCTACCACCGTTTATATAAATTTGTGTGAAGCATTCATCTACACTAAACCTTTGAACCACATCACTGTATTCGCAAATTAATTCATACATTGATTGACTTGCACGTGCAAAAAGATTGTAGTCTGGAGGAACAATTGTCACATCAGGACATTTCTGACGTACAGTCATTAAAGGTTCGCCAGTTTTTACGCCCATTTTAGAGCAAATACGAGATTTGGCAAGGGTGATTCCATGACGGCTTTTCTCGCTTCCGCCAACAACAGCAGCAATTTCACGCAGGTCAACGGGATCACCATTACTAACTCTTCTCGCAGCAATCCAACTCAAATATGCACTATTTACATCAATGTGTAGAATAAACTTATTCATAAAACTCACAACCTTCAGGTCGTAAAAGTGTACGACAATTATTGATTATTAAATCTACTGTTTTTGGTTTCATAATAAATGCTAATTATGATATATTTTAGTTATAAAAGTGTATAACTTTTTTGAGAAATTTTAAGAAAAAATATGAACACTCTTGACATTAATTATATTCCCATGTCTTTTAGACTCGTCACCTCCTATGATCGCAGGTATAGTTCTAAGATCAATGCAGGATATCTGTGTGTTCAATCTGTAAGTAGCTTCCCAACTTAAATAAGCTGAATTTACATCAATATGAAAAATTATATGTTCCATAAAAACACCTCTTAAATTAGTATACACGAACATATGTTCGAGGTAAAGGGGTATTTTTTGGTAAGGGAGATTAAACAAGGTAAAAGTTTACATCAATTAATATGTATATTGATGATAATACATTTCAAGATAATAATATACTTATGTTAAATGGAAATTGGGAGAATAATAGTTTTATAAAATTAGAATTGAAACAATAAAAATTATTAAGTATAATAGGGTTCAATTGAAAGGAATGAGAAAAGTGAAAAATATAGTATTAATTGGGATGCCAGGAGCAGGTAAAAGTACAGTAGGAGTAGTTCTTGCAAAGACTTTAGGCATGAAATTTATTGATTCAGATTTAGTTATACAAAACAGAGAAAATAGATTATTACAAGAGATTATTGATGATATTGGAATGGAGAGATTTTTAGATGTAGAAAAAGAAGCGGTTCTAAGTATAGATGTTTCTAATTCCATTATAGCAACTGGTGGAAGCGTAATTTTTAGACACGAAACAATGGAACATCTAAAACAACTGGGAGATATAATGTATCTAAAAGTTTCTTATGAAGAAATTGAAAGAAGAGTCAATAATATAACGACTAGAGGTATTGCCAAGGCAAAAGGACATACATTGAAGGATGTGTATGACCAAAGAGTTGAGATCTATGAAAGATATGCAAATATAGTTATTGATTGTAATGACAAAAGTTTGGAAGGAATTATTAAGCACATAAAAGATAATATAACGGAATAGAATATTATTATCATAAGAATGCCTTAAGAGTATGACGAAGGAAACGTCCCATGACATTAACGGTATTTTTGAAGGGAGGAAATTATACGGTTAAAAACTATATAATTGATACTAATGTAATGATTCATGATCCTGAATTCATGCATAATTTTGCAGGTAACAATATAATCATACCGTTACTTTGCATAGAAGAACTGGATAATCTAAAAAGAAGAGAAGGATTAGTTGGATTCCATGCTAGAACGGTAGCTAAAGAAATGAAGTTATTAATGGAAAAGGGAGATATTGAAAAAGGAATAAGATTACCCAACAAAAGTGTTTTGCGTGTAGAATTGAATCATATGGATATAGACATTCTTCCTAATGGCTTTGATACCAATAAAAATGACTCAAGAATATTAGCTATTATATTAAGTCTAAAAAAAGTTAATGATAGTGGTCCAATAATACTAGTAACAAAAGATTTATATATGGCTATAAAAGCTAGGTCATTAGGAATTGAAGTAGAAGATTATCAAAGTGACCGTATTGACATTGATACTATCTATAAAGGTTATACGGAGATTGAATTATTGTCAAAAGACATTAACAAAATATTTGATAGAGGTTTAGAAGTCCCTGATTTACAAGAGGAAATATACCCTAATGAATTCTTCCATATTAAAAGTAAGGACCAAGTTTCTCACGAAATATTAGCTAGATATGACGGAAATAAAATAGTTCCCCTTACACATGCTAATGAAAATGCCTGGGGGTTGAACCCAATTAATAGAGAGCAGAAGATGGCATTTGAATTACTTATGAACCCGGATATACATTTTGTAACAATTATAGGTGGAGCGGGATCAGGAAAAACAATTTTGGCAACAGCCACAGCTTTGCAAAATGTAATAGAAACAAATAAATATAGGAAAATCGTATTTGTAAGACCAGTAATAGCAGCAGGAAATGATATAGGTTATCTTCCAGGGACAGAAAGAGAAAAACTGAAACCCTGGATGGGAAGCTTCTATGATGCCATAGAGAATTTATCTGATATAAAAGAAACCAATAAGAATAATGGAGGAAAACCAACTTTTACAGTAGAGGATTTTATAGAGCAATTTCGCCAGAGAGGAGTCATAGAGACCAAGACCTTTACCTATATGAGAGGAAGAACATTCACTAATTCTTTAATTATAGTAGATGAGGCACAGGAAATGACACCCCATTTAGCTAAGCTTATGTTAACTAGAGCAGGAGAACATTCTAAATTTGTATTTTTGGGAGATCCTAGTGATAATCAGATTGATAATAATTACATAGATTCAAAATCCAATGGCTTAGTATATACCGTAGAAAAAATGAAATCCTTTAATATCACAGGTCACGTAGCACTTAAGAGAGTCGAACGTAGTCCATTAGCTAAGATTGCAGAGAAAAATATGTAAGACTTAAATAAAATGAGAGAGGAATTTGCAGCTAAATAAGTTTTTTGCCAAAAAGTTTAAAACATGATATATTTTAGTATATATAGTAAAAATTCATACTGAAAGGAAAAGTCATCGTAATGAATAATAATACTAAAGAGAATAAAATGGGTACTATGAAAGTATCCAAGCTTATGATTACCATGTCATTACCAGCAATATTATCTATGTTAGTCCAAGGATTATATAATATAGTAGATAGTATATTTGTTTCAAGAGTAAGTGATGATGCATTAACAGCTGTATCACTAGCATTTCCTATACAATTAATAATAATTGCTTGCTTTGTGGGACTTGGAATAGGAATTAATTCACTTATTTCAAGGAAATTAGGGGAACAAGATCATGAAGCAGCATCTAATGCGGCTGAACATGGTATACTTCTATGTATAGTTTTATATATAATTATTTTATTAATCGGTATTTTATTTGTCAATAGCTTCTTCACATTATTTACAGATAGTCAAAATATTATTAGCTTAGGAACTGAATATATAAAGATAATAATGATATTCTCATTTGGTAGATTACTGGCTCAAGCAGGAACAAGTATCCTACAAGGCAGCGGTAACATGATTCATCCAATGATATCACAGTTATGTGGGGCTGTATTCAATATTATTTTAGACCCAATCCTTATATTCGGATATTTTGGATTTCCAGCATTAGGAGTTAAGGGTGCAGCCATTGCTACTATATCATCTCAAATATTATCTATGGTTTATATATTGATTGTACTGTTTACAAAACAAAACAGTGTAAAATTGAATTTAAGAACTTTCAAATATGACAGTAAGATTTTAAAAGGGATAATGCAGGTTGGGTTGCCAGCTACAATAATGCAGGCCATAGGCTCTGTTATGGTTACTGGTTTGAATTTAATTCTCGCAGGATTTGGAGAGGCTTCGGTTACTGTTCTAGGAGTTTACTATAAACTCCAATCACTTATATTTTTGCCTGTTTTTGGATTATCTCAAGGAGTCATGCCTATAATTGGATATAATTATGGAGCTAAGAATAGAAAGCGATTAATAAAAGCCCTAAAGCTTGGTATTATCGCTGCAGTTGTATATATGACACTGGGATTCTTGGTATTCCAGATAATGCCCGCACAGTTATTAGAGCTATTTGATAGTTCAGATGAAATGATGAAAATTGGAGTTCCAGCATTTAGGATTATTAGCTATGTATTTCCTCTAGCAGCAGTTTCCATAATGTGTGGTACTGCGTTTCAGGGAATGGGAAAAGCATATATTAGCATGATTGTTTCAATCCTAAGACAATTAGTAGTATTATTACCTGGAGCGTTCATTTTGGGTAAATTATTTGGTTTAGATGGAGTATGGATTTCATTTGTTTTAGCAGAGATTGTTGGTATTGTTGTTGTATTAGTATCAATTAAAAAAATATATAAAGAGCAATTATTAAAGTGGTGATATGTAAGGTGATTTAATCTATACTATTAAGGTGGGAAGATACATATTTTTCTTTGATTTTCTTAAAATCTTCCCAAGCATCTCTTTTTTTGGATGAGTCACGTAATAGAGCAGAAGGATGATAGGTTGCTATTAGATTATATCCTTTTCTGTTAACCCATTTTCCATGTTCCCTTGTAATTCTAAAATTTTTGTCTATAATACATTGAGCGGATACTCGTCCAAGGCATACAATTATTTTCGGCTGAATCAGTTTCACTTGATTTCTTAAATATGGTAAGCAGGCGTTTTTTTCATTTTCTAGGGGATTTCTATTTCTAGGTGGTCTACATTTTACAATATTGGCTATGTATATTTCTTCTCTAGTTATATCTACGGCTTTTAAGATTTTATCAAATAGCTGACCTGATTTTCCTACAAATGGAGTGCCGGTCAAATCCTCTTGCTCACCGGGACCTTCCCCGATAAACATTAAGTCTGCATTGATATCTCCTTTGCCAAATACCATTTGATGTCTTGTTTTATATAGATTGCATCTTGTGCAATTATTACATAATTTTTCAAGTTTATTCCATTCTAACATTTTTTCGCCTCACAATATTCTTGATAACATATATTATATCAGACATTTATAAGATTGAAAATAATTACTTATGTTATTAGTGCGGGGTAGTGTCTAAGGTTTAAACAGAAAAAAATATTGTAATTATATTGGAATTAGACTATACTATCAGATATACAAATTAGTAACCTATATGATTTGTATTGATAAACATTATTATGTTTGTATTACTAAAGTGGTGGTGAGTATATGGCGAAAGTCCCAGCATATATGAATGTATATGCATTATTGAAGAAGAAAATCAATAATGGTGCATATGAAGTAGGTGAATTTTTACCTGCTGAAAAAGAACTTGAGAAAGAGTATGATGTAAGTAGAACAACAATTAGAAGGGCTATAGAATTATTAGCAAGAGAAGGATTCGTATTAGTACAGCAAGGCCGTGGAACAGAAGTGCTTGATGTGAATTTTAATCAATATCTCAATGGAGTAACATCTATCTCTGAAACTTTGAGAAAACAAGGATGCTTAGTGCGACCGAGAAACGTATGTATTGATGTTGTTGTACCTAGTTCACGAGTAGCAAAAGCTCTTGGGGTAAAAAATACAGAAGAAGTTATTCGTATTCAGAGAATACAGCTTGCTGATGATATACCCATTGCAATAATGGAAAATTACATAAGCAAACATTTGGTTCCAAATATTGAAAAAGAAAGTTCTAGAATAATATCTTTATATAAATTTTTGGAAAGTGAGTATGGGATAGTTCTAGAATCAGCAGTTGATAAAATATTTGCTAAAAATGCTAATTTTATGGAGTCAGAAATACTTCAAATTCCATATGAAAGAGCATTGATATGTATGAAGAGAACAACCTATTGTAAAAATAAACCTATAACTTATGATTACTTAAAAATTAGAGCAGATAAATATCAATTAGAAGTTAATACAACTGGAAGATTATAATACTTAGAATAATTGGTATCTGATACATTATATATTAGATACCAATTATTCTTTTATTTTGTGCAAAATACACATAAAATCAAGTGGTAAAATACATTATGTATTTATTATTAACTGATATTGACTGGTAAACATAATGATGTTATTATATATAATATAAGAAATAGAAAACGTAATATACATGGAGGCGAATATATAATGACAAAATTAGGTGTTAAAGAAATACCAAGACTTATTGATATAAGTGCTGTTAGAACGGATGTTACATTAGACGAAGTAAATGAAATAGTAGCAATTGCTAAGAAGTACAATTTTATCTGTACATTTGTAATGCCTTGTTTCACAGATATTTTAATAAAACAGCTTAAAAATGATGATAATATATTAGTAGGCGGAGTAGTTGGTTTTCCTTCAGGAGCAGATTTAACTAAGACAAAAGTAGATACTACAATAAGTATGATACAAGCTGGTTGTGATGAAATAGATATGGTTATTAACGTGGGGGCCTTAAAATCTGAAAAATACGATTTAGTATACAATGATATCAAAGCTGTAGTAGATGTAGTGGGGGATATTCCAGTAAAGGCTATAATTGAAATTGCATATTTAACTGATGACGAGATAAAAATAGCAAGTAAGCTTGCAGTAAAAGCAGGCGTTACATATGTAAAAACTGGAACAGGATGGGCTTCAAAACCTTCTACAGTAAATACTGTAAAGATTATTAAAGAAGTGGTTAAAGATGATGCGTTAATTAAAGTAGCTGGAGGTGTAAGAAGTTTAGCTACTCTTGAAGAAATGTATGAAGCAGGAGCTAGAAGATTTGGAATTAGTATGACATCAGCATTAAAAATATTAAAAGAAGCTTATGACAGAGAAGATATGGCATTTGAAGAGGAGTTTAATTTAGAATCTGTTAGTAATTATTAAATCAATGATAGGAGGAAAGTTATGACCTATATAATTGCATATGATTTAGGAACAGGTGGAACAAAAGCCTCTCTATATAAGATTGACGGAAAATTATTAAAAAGCAGTTTTATATCCTGCAAAACATACTATCAAGGAGAGTATATTAAAGAACAAAAACCAAAAGAATGGTGGAATAGTGTGGTAACTTCTACAAAAAAATTGATTTCTAACATAGATATTAATGTAGAAGATATTAAAGGGATTGCTGTTTCAGGACATAGTCTAGGAGCAGTACCAATCAGTTATGATGGTAAACTGCTAAGTGAATTAGTGCCTATTTGGTCAGATAATAGAGCGACTACTCAAGCAGAGAAATTTTTTAATGAAATCTCTGAAGAAGATTGGTATGAAAAAACTGGGAATGGATTTCCAAGAGCTTTATACTCTGTATTTAAAATTATGTGGTTCAAGGAACATCATCCTAAGCTTTTTGAAGAAACTGATAAGTTTATTGGTACAAAAGATTATATTAATTATAAGTTGACAGGGATTTTAGCAACTGACTATTCATATGCATCTGGTAGCGGGGTATTTGACATCAATAATTGGAAATATAACAAAGAATTCATTAGTGAATCTGGTATACCAGAAAATAAGTTTCCCCATATTTTTGAATCAACATATATATTAGGAACTTTGAATGAAGATGCAGCACAACAGTTAGGATTGCCAAAAACAATTAAAGTTGCCTGTGGTGGGGTTGATAATTCTTGTATGGCACTTGGAGCAGGTTGTATTGACGAAGGTATGTCTTATACTTCATTAGGTACATCTGCATGGGTAGCTGTTACTTCTCATAAACCTGTAATTGATATAAATAAAAGACCGTATGTATTTGCACATTGTATAAAAGGAATGTATGCTTCAGCCACAGCTATTTTTTCAGCAGGAAATTCTTATAGATGGGTAAGAGATAATATTTGTAAAGATATTTTACAAGATGAAAAGGAAGGTCTAGGAGATAGTTATATTAGAATGAATGAACTAGCAAAAGAATCGCCTGTAGGGAGTAATAAGTTAATATTCAATCCTAGTTTAGCAGGAGGATCATCAATAGATGAATCTCAAAATATAAGAGGTGCTTTTATTGGATTAACATTAGGTCATACACAAAAAGACCTTATAAGAGCTACATTAGAAGGTATAACAATGGGGTTACAAAATGCACTAGAAGTATTACAAGAATACGTAGATTTGGAAAATGATATGTTAATTGTTGGAGGTGGAAGCAAAAGTTCATTTTGGAGACAATTATTTGCAGATATCTATGATAAAAACATTAATTATACTAAGAATGGACAACAAACAGGTTCATTAGGAGCTGCGGCAATAGCATTCGTAGGTTGTGGTTTATGGGAGGATTTTACTTTATTAAAAGATATTAATAACGATATTAGTGTTATTAGACCTAACATACAGAATGTAAAAAAATATAAAAAAATCAACAAAGTTTATAAACAGGTATCAAAGATGCAAAGTGATATTGGAGATGTATTAGTAAATTTATAATTGAATTTTAAGCAGAGATTTTTTTCATATTGTATATAAGCTAGGACACCTAGCTTTTATAAATATAAGTAAATCATTAAATATTATATTGGAGGGATTACATGAAAAAAATAATATCTTTATTACTAGTTACTCTGTTAATGGTATTTTCTGTAGGATGTTCTGTCGATGAACCAGCATCTACCAAGGATAATGGTTCAAACACTAGTAACAATGAAACAAAAAAAGATACTTCTAAACAAACAGTAGGTAAAAAGAATCCAGAGGATATGGTTTTTGCAATTTCTCTAGGATGGATGGAGAATGAATCAGGACAACGTCAAAAATACGCATTTGAAACAGCTATTAAAGAGTTAGGTGGTACATATTCAATAGTTGATGCAAACTATGATCCTAAAAAACAATCAGAGCAAATAGAAGCTTTTATTGAAGCTAAGCCAGATGCATTATTTATTACGCCTTCTGATCCAGTTGGTATTAGTGAAGCAGTAAAACATGCTATTGATGCAGGTATTCCCGTATTTTGTTCAGATGGATTTGTTCCTGGTGCAGCAGTAACAACAACAGTTGCATTTGATAACTTTGCTGGTGGAGCTTGGACTATGGAACAGATATGTCAAGCACTAGATGGAAAAGGTAAAATTGCAATAATTGATCTACCTTCTAATGAAGGTTGGGATGCTCGTGGTCAAGGTGCTAATTGGACATTACAACAATATCCAGATATAGAAATTGTACAGCATTGGTCATGGGATTCTACAGGTGCTGTTACACCTCGTATGGCAATAGATAATATGCTTACAGCTTGTCCTAACGAAGGTGATCTTGATGCAATATGGTGTGCATGGGATGGTGCTGTTTTTGAAGGTATACAAGCCGTAAAAGCTGCTGGACGTGAAGAAATATTATTCACAGGTTCTGATGGCGGAGAACATTGTTTTGAAGTAATGACACAATCACCAAACTTTATTGCAACAGTTGGAGAATCAGTATATACAATGGCATATCAATGTGTATTCTATGCTCATCAATATTTACGTGGAGAATCAGTTCCTCGTGTTGTTATGGCACCAGGTATTGGAATTACTCGTCAGATGATTTTAGATGTTAAAGTTCCAGATGGTTGGAATGGTATTGGAGATTATGATATTCCAGGTAATTTCAAGAAGATTGGTTGGGAACCAACTATCTAATTTAATTTTACTTGAGAGGTAATATGGCAAATTAATATTGCCTCTCTTTTTTAATAAAGCAAGATGTAGGAGGCGACGCAGAAATGAGTGACTATCGTTTAGAAATGAAAGGTATTATAAAAGAATTTTTATCATTAAGAGCACTTGATAATGCACAGTTTAAACTACGAGCAGGTGAAGTCCATGCATTACTTGGAATAAATGGTGCAGGAAAATCCACATTAATAAAGGTTCTTTCAGGGGTATATAAAAGAGAGCAAGGAGAAATATTCATTGACGGAAAACCAGTTGAGATTAATCAACCAAATGATGCCATGAAAGCTGGAATAGCTACAGTTTATCAAGATCCACAAATGGTTACGTCATTTACTGGTTATGAAAATATATTTCTTGGTTCAGAAAGTGAAAAAAAAGGTGCTTTTGCACAATTTAATAGAAAAAAAATGAAAAAAAAGGCAGAAGAATTATTAAAGGAATTTCCATTAGAGATTGATTTGAATAAGCCTATCTTCAAATTAAGTGCTGTTGAAAAAGAAATAATAGCAGTGTTAAGAGCTCTATCAAAACGTTCTAACATTCTTATATTAGATGAACCAACATCTATTTTAACAGAAAAGGAAAAACATACGCTTTTTGATTTAATTAAAATGTTAAAGAAAAAAGGTGTTTCAATTATATATATAACTCATCATTTGGATGAAGTCAGTGAAATATGTGATAGTATGACAATATTTAGAAATGGACAAAACGTTGCTACTCTTCCAGTAAAACAAGGAGAAATAAATACAGAGCATATAGCAGAACTTATGTTAGGAAAGAAACTAGAAGCTATTTACCCTAATAAATCTAATACCCAAAATAGAGAGTGCATATTAAAAGTTGACAATCTATTCCTAGAAAACAAATTTAAAGATATAAGCTTTAATGCCAAAAAAGGAGAAGTACTTGGTATTTTTGGATTAGTGGGCTCAGGTATAGATGAATTATCAAAAGTTCTTTTTGGTGCAATGTCAAAAACTGGAGGTAAGATGAACATTAATGGTAAAGAAGTTCAATTATCAAGTCCAAAATCAGCAATAGATAATGGCATTTTTCTAGTTCCTGGAGATCGTAGACATGAAGGACAAATTGGTGAGCAAACTATCGCAACTAATTTAACATTATCAAAACTAGAAAAAATCACTAATAATATAAAACTTGTTAATAGAAAACAAGAAGCTATACAATCTAATGAGCTTGTAGAAAAATTACAAATTGCAACAACAGGAATTGATAAAAAAGTTAGACTATTATCTGGTGGTAACCAACAAAAAGTAGTCATTGGAAAAGGGCTATTTACAGATGCAAAAGTATATATTTTTTCTGAACCTACTATTGGTGTAGATGTTGGAGCAAAAGCAGGTATCTATAATACAATGCGAGAGCTATCAAAAGATTCTGCTGTAATAATTATATCGTCAGATTGTGAAGAAGTTTTGGGTATGGCAGATCGAGTAATGGTAATTCATCAAGGAAAAGTTACTTTGGAGTGTGAAGCAGAAAAAACAAATCTTAATAATATGCTTGTGCATGCTATCTCTGCCAATTAAATGCATGACAAAATTGGAGGTTATATTATGAAAGTCAATAAAAAGCAGTCACGAATAAGTGATGAAATTTTTACGATTGTTATATTTTTCATTCTATTTATACTAGTGTTTTCTATTTTTTCATTTCTAAGTAAAGATTTTCTTAGTACAAGAAATATTATTAATATATTAAAGCATGTATCTATCACGGCTATAGCAGCACTAGGGTTAACGTTTGTAATATCAGTAGGACACAGTGATATATCTTTTTATATGACAGCATGTTTTTCTGCAATGTTAATGGCATGGTTAATATCTAAAGGAGTAACTCCAATTGTATGTATAATTGCAGGTTTGCTTGCGGGTGCTTGTTGGGGAACTATTTCTGGGATAGCAGTAGGTAAATTTAAACTGCCAGATATTATTTCTACAATTGCTATTGGTTCAATGGCATTTGGGGCAGCATATTTATTTAGTGATGGAGCATTTATTTACAAAAATTTTCTAAGCTCTGGAATAGGGATGCTGAATGAAGCAAAAGTAATAGGAGTCCCATTACCTGTAATAATTATGTTAGTTCTATATATATTTGCGTACATACTTATGGAAAAATCAAAATACGGTAGATATTTTTATGCAACTGGTTCAAGCAAAGTATCAGCATTTTTTTCTGGGATAAAAGTGAATAGAGTAATAATTATTTCATTTGTAATATGTGGTATTCTTGCTGCTATCTCTACTATGATTACTACAGCGGCTCAAGGTAATGGAAATGTAAAATCAGGTCTTAACTTATTAATGCCATGTTTTTCGGCTGTATATATTGGATCTTCGGTTTTTAAGAAGCCAAGTGTAATTGGAACTTTTTTTGGAGCTGTTTTCATATCAATGATGCTTAATGGTTTCACATTAATTAATGTACCTTATTATTATGGAGATTTAGTAATAAGTGTTGTATTAATTGTAGCAATATTATTTTCTAAAATACAATTTTCTAAAGGTATTAAAATGAAAAAGAAAAGAGGGGTGGCATAATATGAATTATTTAAGAAAACTAATTAAGCCAGAATCAAGTTTATTATGGATTATTGCAATTGTATGTATTATATTTTCTATAATGTCACCAGTATTTAGTAAGGCATCTAACTTACTTGAAATATTACGTCAGTGTAGCACAAGTGCTATTTTAATTCTAGGTGTAACATGGGTTATATCAACAGGTGAAATGGATGCATCATTTCCAGATATAGCTGCTTTATCAAGTATGATTACTGCTTTATTAATTAGAAATGGATACAGTTTTGAAATATCAGCTCTTCTTGCTATAGCATTATGTACATTATTTGGTGTATTAACAAGTATACTTGTAGTAAGATTCAAATTTCAATCACTTATTGCAACAATAGCTGTTTCAGGAATAGCAAAAGCTATTGCCGCAATTATAGGTAAAGGTATGCCTTTAAATGTTTCTAATATTAGAGGTAGTATTGTATATAATCTGGTATGGGGTAAAGTTGCAGGAATACCTATGTTATTTTTAGTAGCAGTAATATTATATGTAATATGTGTATTTATACAAGAAAAAACTGTTTTTGGTCAACATATTTATGCAATAGGAGAGAATCGACAAGCTGCTAAAGAAGCAGGAATAAGTGAGAAAAAAATACTTAGTAGCCTTTTTATATTCTCTGCTTTATTTGCAGCTATTGGTGGAGTAATTATGATGGGAGTTTTACAATCAGGTCAACCAAAACTTGGTTCTTCATTTTTCTTAGACGGATTTACGGCTGTATTTTTAGGTGCTGTAGTTATTAAGCTTGGAAAACCTAATGTTATAGGTACACTAATAGGTTCTATTTTACTAGCTATTTTAGTTAATGGATTGACATTACTAGGTTCGTCATCTTTTATGTCTCAGATTATAAAAGGTGCGTTACTACTTCTTGGGGTAGCAATAGTTAATATAGCTAGAAATAAACAAAGAGGAAAGGTAGGGAAATTGTCTTATGAATAATTTTGAATATTATAATCCAGTGAAAGTTATTTTTGGGGAAAATGAAGTGACTAAAATAGGAACTATAGCAAAAGAATATGGAAAAAAAGTAATGATTGTATCTTATACTGATATATCTTTTTATGGAGATTTATTTGAACAAATTTATGATTTACTTAATGAAGAAGGGTTAGAATATGTTGACTTTCTTGAAGTTACAGCTAACCCAACTCTTGAACAGGCTAGAAAAGGAATACAATTATGTAAATCTCAACAAGTAGATTTAATTGTAGGCATCGGTGGAGGCAGTGCAATGGACTGTGCAAAAGTCATTGCAGCAGGAGTTGAATATAATAATGGAGATATTGTTAATATGATTGCATTTAGTCATAGCGACAGCTCTCAAGTTCCTCCTACTGAAGCGTTACCAACTATTATGATTCCTACACTTCCAGCAACTGGAAGCGAAATGAATCCAACTGCTGTTATTACTGATGAAGTATCAATTAAGAAGTCTTATGTATGGGCTCCATGTTGTCTTTATCCAAAAGTAGCTATAATTGACCCTAAGCTAACAGTTAGTTTGCCATCATACCAAACTGCATGTGGTGCAATAGATACTATTGCTCATATACTGGAATCATATTTTAATGGTGGTGATGGTAATTTAGACTTACAAGATCGTATGCAAGAAGGAGTTATTAGAACTGTAATAGACAATATTCCTAAAGTCATTGAAAATCCTAATGATGTAGAAACAAGAGGGGTAATGCAGTGGGCGGCTTCTATTGCTCTTAATGGATGGTTGCTATCAGGGACATATGGTTGGGCTCCTATGCATCAGATGGGTCATGTACTTAGTGCAAAATATAATGCAACTCACGGAGCTACACTTGCTACAATGATATTAGCTTGGATGAGATATTTCGCTAATAGAAGTGATAATACAAGATATGAGCAATTTGCAAATAGAATATTTGGTAAATCAATAACTGAAGCTACAGATGAGTTTGAATCTCTTATGAAATCTATTGGTGTACAAACACGTATATCAGAGTTTGGTGTTATAAAAGAGGATATAGATTCGCTAGTAGAGAACGTAGTAAGTGTAAGTTTTGATGATAATGGGAAGCTAGCAAGTGTACCACCTATTACTAAAGAAGATGTTCGAAAAATATATGAAATTTCTTTATAGAATGTTGTATTAGAGGAGGAGTTAGTATGATGATTACAGAGTTAGTATTTGATGGGCTTAATTGTATTGAGCTTCGTACAAATAAAATAAAAATGATAATTACAACAGAAATTGGCCCTCGTATAGCTTTTTATGGTAAAGTGAATGGAGAAAATCTATTGTATTGGAACAAAGATGGAATTAAATATGATGATTGGAATCTATATGGAGGTCACAGAGTATGGATTACAAGACCTGGTGCAGATGAATCTCAAGATACGTACCTTGCTGATAACGAAGAGTGTGAGTATACTATTAGAGAAACAGGAGTTAAAATAACATCTCCAATGAATCCTATAATGAAAATAACAAGAGGAATGGATATAGAAGTAATAAGTGATAATGAAATTAGAGTTACTAATTTTATAACAAATTGTGGTCCTATGTTATATTCTGGTGGTGTTTGGTCTCCTACTTGTACTAAACCAAGAGAAGGAGTTAAGTATTCAATACCATTAGGAGATGATTCACTTTCTTGGGATATAGTAAAAATAATAATACCAAGAAAATTTGCTGGTAACACAGTTAGAATAGATGATCCTCAAATATCATTTAATAGTAACTATATGTTAATTAATCCAATGGGAATAGTGACAAAAAGAGCAGTATATGCACCACAAGGAAAGATAGCAATGACTTATCCAGAGGAGAATTTAACTTTTATAAAATCTAGTAAATGTAAAAGAGATGGCAATTATCCACTTGGAGGATGTAATATTGCTGTATTTGTAGGAAAAGATAATTTTATGGTTGAAATGGAAACATTTTCAGAAGAACAAACTATTATACCTAATGAAACTATTGAAAATGTGGAGAATTGGACCCTAGTTGATAAAGTATTAAAATTTGAATAGCTAAGAAATACTAACTCTTTAGGTGATAATTATGGGAGGTTAGCTGAATACTTCAGCTAACCTCCTATCTATCATAGGGCTCTATAAAACTCTAGATACTAAAATTATGTTGACTATACGTTATGTTGTTTATACTCTTTTAATGCCTGTGCTAACTGGTCTGGACATGATGTGGATTTGGAGCCACAAGGAAGTCCATCCAAACGCTTTATAACTTCATCTACTTCCATACCCTCAATCAAAGTACTGATGCCTAATAAGTTACCAGCACAACCACGAGTAAATGTTACATTAGTTACTTTATTGTCCATGATATCAAAGGTTATTTTTGTAGAACATGTTCCTGATGTATGATATTCGTACATATGTATCTATCCTTTCTGAGATGTTATTGAGTAATCAGCATTTTAATATCTCGATAGTTATTAGGAGAAGAGAAATATTTTTATTCATATATCAATACTATGATTGATTGAATCCTTGTTGTAACTTGATTCCATTCATGTAGATAGTATACATTAATCAAATTATTTTGGCAATGAAAAAAGTGGTATAATAGATCTTCTCCAGAAAAATTAGTGTTCACAAATTATTAGTACTATGAGATAATTATATATGTAAACACTTTTTTCTTGAAATCTTTTATAAAAATATATGATTTATAATAAATATATTAGTTGTACTCAGAGAAAGTATATTGTACTTATGAAATGGGTATAGATGTTTAAGTTCAATATATATAGCAACAAGCAATTATAAAGGTTTTAGAAATATAAATATTAAATATAATCTAGGAGGAGAATAATGAGCGTTGTAGGAATTATAGGTGCTATGGAAGAAGAAGTAGCAGCTTTAAAAGAAAAGATGGTTATTGATGAAGTTAAACATTGTGCAAGTCTAGAATTTTACATAGGTAAGATGTTTGACAAAGAGGTAGTAGTTGTTAGATGTGGTATTGGAAAAGTCAATGCAGCAGTGTGTACTCAGATAATGATTGATAAGTTCAATGTAGATATGATAGTTAATACAGGGGTAGCTGGTGCTGTTAGTAATGAATTGAATATCGCTGATATAGTTATTTCAAGTGATGCTCTTCAACATGATATGGATGCTACATCATTCGGTTATAAGCTTGGTGAGATACCAAGAATGGATGTAAGCTGTTTCAAAGCAGATGAAAAGTTGATTGAACTTGCAAGTAAAGCAAGTGAGAATAAAATTACTGATCATAATGTTTTTGTAGAGAGAATCGTTAGTGGAGACCAATTTGTTTCTAATATGAAAGTGAAAAAAAGATTATTAGAGAATTTTGGGGGGTTCTGTACTGAGATGGAAGGTGCTTCTATAGCTCATGTTTGTCATCTTAATAATGTGCCATTTGTTGTTATAAGATCAATATCAGATAAAGCAGATAATTCAGCGGAAACTAATTTTGCAGAATTTACTAAGATTGCTGCCGATAATTCAACAAAAATAATTGAAGGAATGATTGAAATCTTATAAATGTAAATAATTTCCAAATAACTCTTCCAATAATTCTAATATTGATGTATAATAATTGTAAATAATTGGAAGGGGAGTTTTTTATGTTTGATACAATTAATTTAATAGTATGCTCAATATTATTTTTAATTTTTATTATAGGTGTATTTAGCTGTTTATCGGCTAATAATAAATATAATGGAATTCTAAAGACTATTGATGGAAAATTTATGGACAAGGATGTCATGATGATTGAACATAAATATAGACACAGGGTTGTTTCGGGAACTAAGCCGTTAAATACAAAAATCTTTATTGAAAAGAATCTGTATGATATTAAAATAAATAAGATACCAATAAGTATATTGGAGGATATAGGGGTAAATACACTTTATTTTACAATACTTATTGGTCTCACATTTACTTTTCTTGAAATAGCATTGTTAAATAAAGTCAATATAAATAATTTACCTAATGTTTTAATATGTGGTATAGTAGGTTTAGTACTTGGATTAATACTTCTTGGAGTAAGAATGATATGTCGGTTAGAAGATAAGAAGGAAATTGCTGCAATTTATCTGTGTAACCATCTGGATAATGAGTTGGAAATCGTTATGAATGGGGTTAAGATTGCTAATGAAGGTTATGGTGAAAGTAAAGAAAACACAAAAGTTTATAAGAAGGGCAAAAAAGGTATATTCGATATTTCAAACTATCCTAGGGCTAGTAGGAACAGGGATGAAGATATATCAAGCAGTTCAGAAGTTCCAAGAGGGACAAAACCAAAAAGAAAAAGTCCTTTATTAGATGAAAATGTTCTGGAAGATGTTATTAAAGAAATAATGTCTTAGTGTTAATCGAACCATATATTACATTTTTATTCACCTTAGGGATAGTTAACTTACAATACTAGAAATACCTTAAAAAACCTGTGTGAGACAGGTTTTCTAAGGCTTATTTACTATATAAGATTAGCTTTATTTAATAATCTCTTAACTATAACTGCAATTTCAGCTTTTGAGATATATTGCTTAGGAAAAATATCTATTACTTGTTCTTGTGTTAATTCACTATTTAGATATATACCTATACTTTCTGTTGCCCATGATGAAATTTTATCTTTGTCTTCTAGTTGATCTATAGTCTCTTTTATCTCATCTTGTGTATAATCAATTTTATAACCAATGATTTTCATTGCTCTAACAATCATGGCTATTGCTTCTTCTCTTGTTATTAGTTGATTAGGTTTAAAAGTTTGGTCACTATAGCCTTTTATAATTCCATATTCATATGCAGTTGCAAATATGCCAAACTGTTCTTCGTCCTTACTAATATCATCAAAAGTTACTTTTTGTCCTTTATCACCTAAACCTAATGCTCTAACAATTGTTTGTGTCAAAAATGCTCTAGTTATTTTTTCATCTGGACAAAATGTTGTGGCTGATTTTTCTTCAACAATCATTCTTGCACCCATCTCATTACATATATCTTCTGCCAAATGTCCTTTAACATCACTGTATTTCTTGGGATTATATACTACAGAATATGTACTGTTAGTTAAACTATTAATTTTGGCATAATATTTTCCATCTATAATCGTTATTTTTGTTGGCACATGACAAGTTGAGCCATCTTTATAACTAATTATAGCTGTTGTAATTTTACTTGGGTCTATTCCTTTTGGTATAGCAATCATTCTTTCAACATATGTATTAAATTTGGTTACTTCTACTGTTTTATTGTTATATGTACAAGTTATCTCAAAATCTACAGGTGGAACAACTAATGAAAATGAACTTTTCTTAGTTGTATTTTCTATTACTTTAACCATATCTTGACTTGTTTTATTTATTGATACTTCTACCTTAATTTTTTCTAAAGGAATATTTTTGCCTAGTTTTTTTGCTACTTCATTAATCTTAATTTCTTTTGTAGGTAATTTGTATTTGGCTTTTTTAGTAGCAATCTCTAATATAGTCTCCTTTTTATCCATTTTGTTTACTAATCTTCCATTAAGATGTCCTTCCATTTTGTCGGCACTTTCAATTGTTGGTAGTATAATAACTGATTGTTTTTTAGATTTAGAAAGTATGTTATCTACTAGTTTTTCATCTAGTTCTATTTTAACTTCTTTTTTATTGCTTGATAATTTTGTTTTTCCTACTACTTCCTTTTTGCCATTAACATATGCTGTTTGTTTTGTCTTTTTATCACTGCTTGGAGTGTAGCTACTATCATCACTATTATCATTATTTTCGCTACTGTTTCCATTATTATTACCATTGTTCTCTTGTCCTTGATCATTGTCTTTTTTAGGTAATGGAATGTTTTTTTGCCCACTTAGTATTTGTGATGATTTTTTAATGTGTGGATAGAAACTATTATCTATCTTGTCATCAATTAACCATTTATCTGTATTCCATTTAAGCTTATCAGAACTTGTATACCATGTTTTATCATGTAAATCATCTGTTGTTACTTCTTTTCCATAATTATTATTATCTTCTCCGATTACTTTTTGTTCTTTGTAATAATAGCAGTTAGCTATATGTAAGTCTATATTCTTATCTCCTACTAATTTATTTGCTTTATTTTCCTGTGTTGATTCTATATCTCCTACTAAAAAGCAGTTAGTTACATTTCCATTTCTTCCCTTACCTATTAATCCTCCAACAGCATAATGCCCTTTTACATTTCCTAGTGCATAGCAATTACTAATGTTACCATTATTAGACCCTATTAATCCTCCTATAAATGCAGATGTTTTATCATTTCCTATGATATTTCCTACAGCATAACAGTTATTAATTTCACCTATATTAGTTCCAATTAGTCCTCCAGCAATTCCTTTTTCAGAGTTCACAGTACCTGTAGCGAAACAGCTATCTATATTACCGTCTGCATTTCTACCTATTAAACCACCTACAACATCACCGCTATTTGAAACGTTTCCTGTAGAATAACTATATTCAATAGTTCTAATAGCAGGTTCTCCTTGTCTTATCATTGATATATGACCTATTAATCCTCCTACAAATTGCTTTCCATTAACTGTGGCATGTGAAGAACAACTTGTTATAGTAGTATCACCATCTGTTCCATCTTCAGCCATCATTGATTTATGACCAACAACACCAATAATTCCACCTACGCCTATACTTATATTAGCAGTGATTGTAGTTTCTGTTACATGAACATTTTCTATAGTTCCTCCTAGTACTTGTCCTGCTAATGCTCCAACATATGTACTATTTGGTACATTAATATTGGCTTGCACGTTAAGGTTCTTGATTGTTCCACCTTCTATTTTAGAAAATAGTCCTACGGGTACAGCTTTGTTTTCTTCTGATGCTGTAACATCTATTTTCAATCCTGTTATTGTTTTATTATTTCCATCTAATAATCCTTGAAATCCTTTGTCAGAGTTTTGAACTAATGGATTCCAGTCTCCTTCTGATGCTAAATCAATATTATCTAATAATTTAAAATGTGTTCCTTGTTTATTATAGTCTTTTATTTGTTTTAATTGTTGTATAGTTTTAATTTGGTATGGATCTGCCTGCGTTCCACTTCCACCTTCAAATACCTTTTTTTCTAATGGAAGTGATATATCTACTTGACCTTGCAACACCTCTGATGTTGTTTTTTTAATATGTGGATAGTATTTATTATCTACCTTTGTATCAATTAACCATTTATCTGTATTCCAATTTAGCTTATCCAAACTACTATACCACGTTTTATCATGAAGATGAGCTATAGTTGCTTCTGTTCCATAATTATTACTATCTTTTCCTGTTATTATCTGTCCTTTGTAGTAGTAGCAATTAGTTAGAGTACCATTTGCTTTAAGTCCTATTAAAGCATTAGATTCTCCATCTTGTAATGAGGTCACATCACCAGATGCAAAACAATTAGTTATTGTTCCACCCATAGCACCTCCTGCTAATCCACCAATTTTTCTATTACCTTCCACTTTTCCTATAGCATAGCTATTATTTAACTCTCCATTGCTCATGTTACCTACTAATCCGCCAATTAATACAGTATCTTTTCCGTTTTCCCCAATAACTTTACCTGTTGCATAAGAATAGCTGATTATACCCCCATTATTAGCTCCAATTAATCCTCCTGCATACCCTACTTTAGAAGTAATATCACTCATAGAAAAACAGCCTTCTACGTTACTGTTTTTATCTGCAATACCACCTATTAGCCCACCTGCATTAGATGAACTTGCTGTCACTTTTCCTTTGGCATAGCTTAACTTAATATCTTTATTCACTTGGGTACCAACATTATCTATTATTCTTCCAATTAATCCTCCTACAAATACTTTACCACTCACTACTGCATCTGCATAACAATTTATTATTTCTGTGTTTCCAAGTGTACCATCTGGAGTATCTCCTCCTATTGGTCTTTGTCCAATAATACCTATCATTCCACCAATACCATCACTTATTTCAGCAGTTAGTGAAGAGTTGGTTATATGAACGTTTTCAACTGTTCCTCCTAGCATCTGCCCTGCTAATGCCCCTACATATTTGGAATTTAGAACATTAATATCAGCTTCTATAGTTAAGTATTTAACTGTTCCTCCTTCAATCTTAGAAAACAATCCTATAGGTTCATTTGTTTTATCAGGTAATACCGTAGTACTAATATCTAATCCTATTATTGTTTTATTATTTCCGTCAAAAACTCCCTTAAATCCTTTGTTATATTCTTTACATAACGGTTCCCAATTTGGATTAGCAGATAATTCTATATTATCGACTAATATAAAGTGAGTTGATTGTTCGTTATGATTTTCTATTTTCTTTAATTGCTCTATAGTTTTGATTTGATAAGGATCTTCTTGCGTTCCTTTTCCACCTTCAAATTCATTTTCTATAACTTCAAATTCAATTAGTGATGGATAATTTCCTAATTTAAAATGCCATATATTAGTATCCCAATTGGCATATGTAGCTTCATCTTGCATCTCTTCTGTAGTTTTTCCTATTGATGTATCTTTTTCTAGTTTTGTTATTTGATTTGGACTAGTTTCAAGAATTGTTTTATCATAAAAACACTCCCCTAATTTACCACTATTCATTGCCACAAAGCTACTAATATTATTTATTGATATGGCTGATTCATACTGTATTGTTCCAACTGCATAACAATAATTAATCTTATAATCTTTACCCATAAAATTATCAGTTTTTCCAATAAATAGTCCTACAGCTAAATTATTTAACTTAGATATATTGATATTAATATTAGAGTAACAATTTTCGATTGTATTAATATTAGAGCTAGCAAATCCTCCTATAATTGCAGATGAAGTAACATTATCTGTATTTCCTTCTGGTATATCAATATTTATAGTTCCACCTTTAACATAACAATTTTTAATCTCTCCTTTATTATGTCCAACAAATCCCCCTAATTCAATAAAACTAGAGTTTTTTGTAGGATCTATAACATAATCAATATTTTCAAGCCCTAGATTTTTAATAATTTTGTCTGGTACAACAGTCTCAAAAAAACCTATTCTCTGTTGATTAGATTTTCTTATTTTGATATTTCGAATAACATGTTCTTGTCCATCAAAAGAACCTCTGAATTTTGATGGAGCCCATTCTATATTATTCAAATCGATGTCTTTTATTAATTTTACACATTTATTTGATATATCTTGTGCCGAATAAGCTAATTCAGCAGCTGTTGATATTACATAAGGATCTTCTTCTGTACCACTCCCACTTGCATAACCTGAAGCTACAGTACCATTCCATACATCTACAGAAGAACCTTCATCTTTTAGTGCTTCTACATTAGTTCCAAAAAAAGTTACTAACAATAATGCCATAATAGTTTGTGATAATATTATTTTTTTCCACTTATTCTTTTGTTTCATTTTTCACCATTACCTCTCCTTAATACGTAGGAAAATTACATAATTAAATTATAAATTATCCTATTGAATTAATATTAATTTATTACTATCATTATACTTTTTTATTCTCCCATTTTTCTCCCAAAATTTACATAAAACCCCCAAAAAGATAAAAAAATAGTATAGCAAAATATCTGCTATACGAATAAATATTATTTTATAGTATTAAATAGATTTACAATATCTTTGTGGGGTAATATACCTAACTCCTCATATAGTAATTGTCTATACTCTATAAAGTGCTTGGTAGCTTTCACTTTTTCATTATTTTTTTTATAAAGACTTAAGAGGATTTTAGTTGTTTTTTCATCATATACATTATAATAAAATGCTTTTTTGAGATATTCTTCTGCAATTGAATATTTTTCTATTTCTATATATTTCTCAGCTAAATTAATAAATATATTATTATTCATCTCTGATAATCGTTCCTTATCTAAAGTACTCCATATCCAATCTTCGCCTTGAAAATACTCGCCTTTATAAAGAACTTTTACTTTCTGGATTTCATTTATATTGGTCATTTTATTAATCTCTATATATTGTTTCTTAAACAGATCTATGTCAAGTTCTGCCTTATTACATTCTAAACAATACTTTCCTTTTAACTCTACTTGATTTTTCACACCATAATCTGTTAATGTCTTTCTTATGTAATATATACCATTGTGTAACTGATGAATAGCTTTTTTAATGTCCCATTGTGGCCATATTGTTTCAATTATCATATCTTTGGTGATTACTTGTCCATGATGGCATATTAAGAAAGCAAATAATTCTTTTATTTTTTTAGTACGCCACTTTATAGGAGGTTTATTATAGAACTTAACTTCAAATTCTCCTAGACAATTAATTATTAGAGGTTGTTCCTCGTCTTTTGAAATAGAATATACTTTATTTTTTGTTATAATTCTATTAATAGTCTTTTCTAATCTTCTTTTATTTAATGGTTTCATCAGATAATCTAATGCATAGAGTTCAAATGCATCTACGGCATATTCTTCATAAGCTGTTACAAACACTATATCTGTATTAGGACTACCGTCTATGATTCTTGATGCAAGATCTATACCTGTAAATTGTGGCATACTCACATCTACAAAAACAACATTAGGTTTAATCTCCAATATGATTTCTAAGGCTTCTGCAGGATTTGTAAACATACCTTCAACTTCTATATTATAATCATTAAGCAATATTTGCAATGCCCTAAGTGCAGGTCTTTCATCATCAACTAAGATTGCGTTTAACATGTTACCATTAATCCCTCCTACGTATTGGTATATTCCATGTAATATGTGTTCCCTTATTTTTACATCCTTCAATAGTAAGACCTTTTCCAAAAAGCTCTTTTAATCGATTATCAATATTACAAATTCCTATCTTTGTTTTTTCATCCTTTTCACCGGTTTCCATAAGATGGTCTTTTGTTAATCCCACACCATTATCTTCAATACTAAATAGCAGCTTATTATTCTCTGTATGGATGGATACAAGCACCCAACCTCCTTTTAACTTAGGTAGAATACCATGTATTATTGCATTTTCAATTAAAGGCTGTAGTATTAGTATAGGTACTCTAGTATCTAGATTAGCATCAACGTCAAATTTTACTTCTAAACGTTCTTCAAATCGGGCCTTTTCTATCTCTACATAAGCTTTGGCTAAATCTAATTCATTTTTTAAAGACACTAGCTGACTTCTACTCTTAAAATCAAAACTTCTTCTTAGATATTTACTAAACTGCTCCAAAAGTTCTCTGGATTTTTCTATATCATAATAGGATATAGAAATAATTGTATTTAATGCGTTAAATAAAAAGTGTGGTTTAATCTGGGCTTGCAATAAAGCTAATTCAGCTGTTGTTTTATTATCATAGTATTCCCTAAACCTAATGGCTTGAATTAGTATTTGAATATATATAAAGATTAATAGCCCCACAAAATTAATCTGACCAATATTGTAATTATTAGAGTTTGTTTTATCGATTAAATCAAACGTAGAAATTATTAAAAAAACACACATACTAATAATATTTAGCCATCCCTCTTTATGCCCTTTTTTTATGCCTATTCCTACGATAACAATAGTAGACAGAATCCCTAATAATTGACAGCAATTAGTTATAAAATCAAATTTTGAATAATATATTGGTAGTGTTATGATATACATGATTTGTGAAATTATGCCGTACAACGCATATAGTCTAATAATCCACCAAGAGAATTTTGATGGGTATAATTCAGATACAAATAATATAAGCCAAAAAACACACCACATTATTATTGTATATAATAAAAACATAAATCCATTAAAATTAATACTTGGAAATAATTGAAGAACAAACATGAGTTCAATTAAATCAATTCCAAATATAGTGAATATACACATCAAAGCAAAATATAATGTATATTTTTGTTCCTTGTGTAACGAGTATAGGGTTATATAGAATAGTGCTATAATAAAAAGTGTGCCTATTAAGAGAAATTCTCTTGCCATTATTTTATTACCAAGAGAATGGATACTATCTTGATTTCCTATATAGAGAGAATATTTAAAGCCACCTGTACTATGATGGTAATTAGATACTTGAATTATGATATCAAATGTTTTAGCCGGTATTTCAAAAAATAATTGCTGTGGTTTATATTCAGCCACTTCTTCCAAAGGTTCTTTTGCAACATGACCATTTGTACCAATTAATTCTTCGTCTATATATAATTTATATGCACTAGAAAAAGCATATACTCTTAATCCTAATTTGGTTTTTACAGGAAGTGACGTTTTGACTCGGAGTTTATATGTACCATAGCCTTTTGAAGGAAATGACTCATCCTTTAGTATGGATTGATTCCAAGCTTGTGGTACTGTCACTATTCTACCAGTATTTATTGACTCTAGTTGATTATTATCTAATAATGTTTTCCAGTAGAACTCCCATTCTCCATCTAGTCTAATATATTTCTCTCGATTCAAATTATAATTTGTCAAATCCAATATTCCTTTTTTACTAATAGGCATAGGTGTCTCTTTTTTACATACCCATATCAAAATACTTGTTAAAACTAAAAGATTAATGATAACAATTATTACTAATCTTCTTTTTATTAATATGTTCAAATTATGCTATCCTTCCTAATAAGTGTAATAGTTGGACTATCTTCATCAATATAACATGTTGTTTTAGATAAAGCAATAATTTCTGAAACATTATATTAGTTTATCTTTATTAATGTTAGAATCAGTATTAATAAATAATTGGTATATTCCGTTATATTTTTACTTATACTGAAAGTGGTATGAGTACGTAAATAGAACATAGAATTAGATAATAAGTACTTGATAATAATTATTATTATGTTATAATGATTGTCAAAGGATATATTTAGTAATTATACAATTGTTTCTAACACATAAAAGGAGGAAAGAAGATGAGTGTAAATCTACCTGTTACAAATGAACATGGTTTTTATGAGATTAGGCTTGAGAGTATTGGAGGTCTAGGAGCCAATCTTATTGGTAAAATTTTAGGTGAGTTAGGTGCTCTATATCTTGACCTTAACAGCTCTAATTTCGCAAGTTATGGTTCAGAAAAAAAAGGAACACCAGTTAAAGCGTTTATTAGATATTGTGATCCAAATACGGAAATAAGAATCAACAGTCCAATAGAAAAACCCCATGTATTAGGGATATTCCATGAGAATCTAGCTGGAAAAATACCAGTAATGGCTGGTGTGGATAAAAGTACTATGGTTGTAGTGAATACAAATGACGAGCCAGATGTTATAAGAGATAGATTAAAAATGCATGCCGGAACCTTAATATGTGTAGATGCTCTCAAAATATCATTGGAAGAACATACAAGAATCAATATGGTCTTACTAGGCGCAATAGGAAAAGCTACAGGCTTTATTTCATTAGACTCTTTGGAACAAGTAGTTAAGGAGACTATAGGTAAGAAGTATCCAGCTGCATTGGAAGGTAACTTGGCTGGAGTTAAAAGAGGTTATGAAGAAATTACAATCAAAAAATATAATGATGATGGTAAATATCCATATCAAGAATATAAAGAAGTAAAAAGGGATTGGGGTTATGCTAATGCACCTATAGGTGGTGTCAATACCATACCCGGCAGTACAGTGACTAACGATTTATCTGCTAGCAGGCAAGGTTATGTTCCGATATTTCATGTAGAGAAATGTATACACTGTGGTCTATGCGATACTACATGTCCAGATATGGTATTCCAATTTGTTGAAGGTAAGTACAAAGGGAAACCTGCAATGGTTAATAAAGGATTGGATTATCATCATTGCAAAGGTTGTCTTAGATGTGTAGAAGTCTGTCCAACAGCAGCATTAACAGCGGAAATAGAAAGAGATATAGATATTCATAAATTACATGTAAGAAATAAAGACTTGATTGCAGAACAGATGGAATTTCAGGATACGGGCGCTAATTCAATTGTCAATACTGAGAGCGGAAATTAGAAAGTAGAGGAGGATTAATAATGGTAGAACAAAAGATTGTTTTTGATAGTGGGAATGAGCTGGCGGCTTATGCTGCTAAACAAATAAATTATCATATAATGGGTTATTATCCAATTACTCCATCAACTAAGATTGCAGAACACTTGGATCTGCTAAAAGCAGAAGGAGAACATGATGTAATGATGATACCAGGTGATGGAGAGCATGGAGCAGCTGGTATCTGCTATGGAGCTACTGCTGGTGGCGGACGTGTTTTCAATGCTACATCAGCTAATGGTCTGCTATATGCTTTAGAGCAATTACCTGTACAGTCAGGTACTAGACTCCCTATGGTACTTAATGTAGTATGTCGTACGGTATCTGGTCCTCTTTCTATAAAAGGTGACCACAGTGATATTATGTATACTCTAAATGCAGGCTGGGTGATTCTCTTTGCAAAAGACCCTCAGAGAGTTTATGACATGAATATATGCGCTCTCAAGATTGCTGAAAAAGTTAAATTACCTGTAATAGTTGCTTTTGACGGATTCTTTACCAGTCATCAAAAGAGAAGAGCAAAGGTTTTTGCAAAAGATGAAGATGTTCAGGGGTTCGTTGGAAAATATGAGCCAGATTATCATCTGTTGGACCCTGATAAACCAGTAACTATGGGTTCTTATATGAATGAACCAGACTTGATAAACAACAAATTCCAACTACATGAAGCTATGAATGAAGCTAGAGATGTCATTAAAGATGTCTTAAAAGAGTATGGTGAATTATCAGGTAGAACTTATAATGTAGTTGAAGGCTATAAAATGGAAGATGCAGAAGCTGCTCTATTCATAATAGGTTCAAGTTATGATACTGCAATTCTTGCAGTTGATGAATTAAGAAAAGAAGGTAAAAAAGTTGGTGTATTCGCAGTCAATGCACTTAGACCTTGGTATAGAGATGAAATATATGATATGGTCAAGAATACAAAAGCTATAGTTGTAGCTGACAGACAAGATAGTTATGGTGCTAATGGTGGTAATCTCTCAATAGAGTTAAAGGCTACTTTGCAAGATTATAAATCAAATATTGAAGTTGCAACACTGGTTTATGGACTTAGTGGAAAGGACTTCTATATTGAAGATGCCATAGAGATGTTAAATAGGGCGCTTGACATAGCTAAGAGCCAAAAAGTAGATAATAGATTTGATTATTATGGTAATTATAAAGGTAATGAAAGTTATGAACCTAAGCAGTTATTCAAGCCTATAACTAAGGAGGAATCATCTCCAGGGGTAGTTACTGTAACTAAAGATGAAAAAACAGGCAGGTTTATTGCAAAAGGGGGCTTACCCAAGGTAGCTACCAAAATGCCAAAAAGATGGGGGCCAGGTTCAGGAGCTTGTCCAGGCTGTGGTATCCCTGTTAATGTTAATCTATTATTAAAAGGTATTGAAGGTAATGTAGTTTTATTATTCCAAACAGGATGTGGTATGGTTGTAACAACTCCTTATCCACAAACAGCATTTAAAGTAAGTTATATTCACAATCTATTCCAAAATGGTGGAGCTACTCTATCAGGTGTTGTAGAGATGTTCCATCAAAAACAAAAAAGAGGAGAGATACCAGAAGGAGATGATTTCACATTTGTTATGGTTAGTGGAGACGGTGGTCTTGATATAGGTATGGGAGCCGCTCTAGGTGCAGCACTTAGAAATCATAAAATGATAATAATGGAATATGATAATGGTGGTTACATGAATACAGGATATCAATTATCTTATTCATCACCAAGAGGAGCTAAGACTTCAACTTCTCATGTTGGCAAAGCTCAAGCAGGTAAGGCTAACTATAATAAGGATACTCCTATGATATTTGCAGCTACTAATATTCCTTATGTTGCTACAGTTGCAGAATTCATGCCAACAGATTTTATCAGGAAAGCTGCTAAGGCTCAGAAATATGCTTCAGAATATGGCTTAGCTTTTATAAAAGCATTATCAGCCTGTCCTCTTAACTGGGGTGATGAACCAAGATATGAAAGAAGTGTAATTGAAGCAGGAGTTAACAGCTGTTATCATCCTCTATATGAAATTGAAAATGGTATTACTACAATAAATTATAATCCTGAGACTAAGAATAAAAAAATCAAGATGGCAGATTTCTTCAAGATGATGGGAAGAACTAAACACTTATTGAAACCTAAATATGAAGATTTGCTAGGAGATATTCAGCAGGAAGTTGATAGAAGATGGGATAGATTAAAGGCTAGGAATGATAGCCCAGTGCTATAAAAGTTAATACATTGTTGAAATTAGAAAGTTGGTTTCTGTTACTCATGGGAATCAACTTTCTATAATTAATTACATGATTTGTTATTTTTAAGGTATAATATATAATAAATATTGATGTTGAGACTATATTAAGGAGACATAAGAATGAGTTTATCAATAGCGGATTTATTAAAATTACCTTCACTGAGCAATACTGAAATATATGGAGCCAAGGACATGGAAATATTGGAACAGAAGAATTGATAAGGGCTATTCTAAATGATGAACCTATGAAAATAAAAAGACTTGCTGAAATATTCCATATAGATGTTAGAGCAATACAGCATCTTCTTATTCTTCGTCATATTCTTAGGTAAGGCGAAGGTAAAGAACTCCTACGAAATGATAACAGAGTGTCTTCTATATGAATTAGAGGATTTTGAAGAGAAAATCATTTTAGTAAGTTTGCTAAGAAGGCTATGATGCAGATAAAATCAATGGTAGAAGAAGGCATTGATATCATGATCCTAATGAGAATAACTATAAAGATGTGTTGGGGGATTATGGTATAGAATATATAAAACATGGTACTAAAGAGTAATAATATAATCAAAAGCATATAGGTTTTTATTCTATATGCTTTACAGGAAGAAAGGAGATAAGAAGATATTATGAAACGTTTAATTATAATAATATTATCATTGTTATTATTATGTAGTTGTAAACAGTCAGTAGAAAAAAATATTACTGAATCAGATATAGTTGCTAATACAAAAGAGGAAACAAAAGAAACCAGCACAAAATCAAATGCTAGTAAAGAAGAAGTTAAAGAAATTAAAGAATCTAAAAAAGTAGAGTACCATAATCCATCTATGGTTGTAACTAATGAAGATTATGCATATTATTGCAATTGGGGGCATTATATAGATGATAATGGTAAATTTCACGGTGAAGGTGATGTAAATGCAGCAGCTATTATGCAGTATGAACTAAAGACCGGAAAAAAAGAGGTAATAGCTAATGTAGCTGCAGATGATAGAAGTTTTATATTAAAGGACAACTTTTTATTTTATACAGAGGATAGAGTTCTTTATAAGATTAATTTATTAGATAGAACATGTAATGATATTATTAAAAATATAAAGAGGGATTATTATTGTATAATTGATAATAAAATAGTATATATCAATAAAGAAGGAAAATTATTAACAGCAAATTTTGATGGAGAGATAGAAAATGAATTACTCGCAAATGAAAAAATATATTTGAGTCAAGTAAAAGGAAATAAAATTTATTTTGGTGATAGCTCTGATTCTATATATTGTATCAATGTAGATGGTTCTGATAATTATAAGGTGCTTAATAATGCATCGAGACCTATTATAACAGACACTACTATCTATTATGTTGGTGAAGATGGATTATATAAAGCTAATTTAGATGGTAGCAACCCTCAATATGTTGTGGGAGATTGGAATATGTTTTATTTTGAGGCAGGAGATTATATATATTATTACGATTTTGAAAAAGAGGGTATAGCTAGGATAGATATAGAAACAGGTATGATAGATGATAAAATAATTCATCTTGGTTTTATTGATATGATACAGATAGGTAATTTTCTTTATATAAGAAATATGCCAATGCCAGGTCAATATGAATATAAAAAAGTGAACTTAGAAACATTTGAAATAACTGACAATACAGAGATGTTCTTTTAATTATTAATTAATAATAGAGATATACAAGAGCTCTTTCATAGGAGAGAAAGTGATTTAATTAAAATAACAATATTAGAAGTTTATAATGAGGAAAATATGATGATAAATGTATTGCTGAACTAAGGATATTTTAAAGTATGAGATATAATTTGAGTAAAATTAAGCACCTAGTTAGTATAAGGGGATAGACTAAAATGACAAACTTATTTAAGAAATATATAGTACCTATAATTATCTGTTTGATAATATTTAGATTACAAGCTTTTGCAAATGGTGGTCCAATAGAATGGAATGGAGTCGCCCAAGGGGGCAATATACACTTTATAGATGTAGATGATATACAATTAAATTCTGAGTTCTTAGAGGTATATATCAATGAGTTCTACATTGATGTAAAAGTAACTTATAAACTATTAAATAAGGGTTCTAGTCAAAATGTTATATATGCTTTTCCTATAAAATTAAAAACCCAAGGTTATGATACTTATGATGAAATATGCTAAAAAAGATATTAACTTTAACATAGTTAAAAATCTGTCTATTGAATATAATAGGCAAAACTTTATAAAGGATAAAAAATATGTACTCAACAATGATGCAATTGCTGAGGTTATTGTATCTTCGGTTCTACAAGATGAAGAGAAATATACTTATAAGCCATCAAATCTATTTGATAAAGATACTAATACTGCATGGGTAGAAGGGAAAAAAGGTATTGGTATTGGTGAAAGTGTTGAAATATTACTAGAACCAGAAACAGAATTATTAGAAATAGGGATTAAAAACGGATATATAGCTAATAAAGATATATATTTAAAGAATGGGATTATTAAAAAGATAAAAGTAGAGTTATATGGTATGGATGATTCTAACAATGAGTATCAAATAATTACAAAAGAAAAATTGTTAAATAGAAATGTTGAAGACTTTGGACAAGTAGATTATGTAGATATTTACCAAGGTAATGGAGAAAGTTATTCTAATATAAGTAAAATAAAATTAACGATAATAGAAGCTGAGAAAGGTAGTACTTATGAAGATATATGTATAAGTGATATTATTTTATATGGCTACAATAATCCACAGAATGCTTATGTAAAAGGGTTTATTAGTACTGTAAAACAAAATGAAGATACTATCTTAAACCAAGATAAAAAAGGTGATAAGAAAAATGAAAAAGAGCAAATTACTATCCAAAATGACAAGACTAAAATACATGCAACTGTTAATGCAAGCAATAAAGAGAAGAACGATGAGATAGATAGTCATAATACAAAGTTAACAAAGATAATAATTATTATTGTATTGGGGATAGCTGTGATAGGAGCAGTTTTAGTATTTCTTAAGAAGAAATTAAAAAGTTGAATATTTGTAGATATAATTTTAAATTAAGTAATTCAAAACTGTTGATTGGCTATGGACAGTAGAATAATTAAGAAAGCCTTGGGCAGAAGGAAATAAAAAAGAGGAAATTGGTGAATGAATTGACATGAATCAAATATACGAGAATTTAATTTTGATTAGAAGGAGCTAAAAAATGAAAAATATAGATAAATGCCCCTATTGTAATAGTCGTATAAGCTTAATAAAAAGAAGACTCATATATTAAAAAATTATAGGTTATTATATTATGTAACATGAATGCGTTAAAAAATTCTATTTCTATATAGTGAAAGCTGGTAAATTTGAGATGAATCTAACGGTGTTTATGATATTAAAATTAATGAGTTTTATAGAGTGTTCTTAAGAACCTTAAACAAGAAAAAAATATTTAACATTAATGGACAAGATAAAACCCTTTCAGGATATGCACTTATAACATTGGAAAAACATCAAGAAATAATAAAACAAGGTATACAAGATTATAATAATTTAAAACATGAAAAAGATATTAAATTAGCCGATATAGACAAACTAACTTTTGAATTAGAAGAAATTATAACTGATAGAGACAATGAAATACAAAAGGTAATATCATATATAAGATAACCAATAAATAGTAAACATCTAATATTTCACTATCCCATTATATAATTGATACTATATACCCATAAAGCCTTGCTATAGTATAAGCAGGGTTTCATGGGTATTTTAATATAGTATTCTTACAAGATGTACCTTGTTACATAACATCTCATACAATATATAGAGGATATAAAAACTATCGATCTTGACAATCATAGAGAGACCAATTAGTTGATTATTATTGTAACTTTTGGCAAAAAAATAATGCATAATTTTTCCAGTACATATAAAATGATTTTTTATCTTAACGAAGTATTGTTATTTTTTTAATTATTTACTGAAACAAGTAAACCCAAATAAGATATTATTATCCATTTAAGTTGGTTTAAAACAGTGAAAATAATGTAATAAAGGGTTAATTAAATACAAAAAAGAAAACATATATTTTGGTAAAATAATAATGATACACAAATATAATATTAATTAATCAACACATAATTGAATAATAACTAAAATAATATGAGGGAAAAGAAATTTTTTAGGTATTATTGACAAGACACTTAAAAAGTAGTAATATAATAAGTGAAACAAGTTACATTGAAACAAGGAAGTATAGATATGGCTATCTAATACTCTTTGTAGTAGGTTGTTTATCATTATCTAAAGGGTGTAAGTTTTTATGAAGAAAGAGATTCAAATTGGTGCTTAAGATTTATAGCATAAGGACTCTGGAGCAAAAAAAATATTAAGGAGGACAAAATGAAAAAAACGGTAACGATAATAATGATTTTGGCTATGGTAATGTTGGTTTTTGCAGGTTGTAAAACTAAGAAAGAGGTAACACCTACAGATAATAGTACTACCGATAACAGTAATAAAGATAATAGTTCTAAGGAAGAATATGAAGTTGCAGTAGTTGTAAAGTTAACAGGTATTCCATTTTTTAATGTTATGGAGGAAGGTGTTAAGAAGGCAGCAAAAGATTTGGGCGTAAATGCATATGTAACTGGCGCAACAGATGCTGATCCAGCATTACAAAAAAAGATTATAGAAGACCTTATTACAACAGGTGTTGATGCAATTGTAGTAGTACCTAATGATGCAACAGTTCTTGAGCCAACGTTAAAAAGTGCACAGGAAAAAGGTATTCTAGTTATTGCAAACGAGTCACCAGGACAAGTTGGAGCTGATTATGATACAGAAATGATAGATAATAAGAATTTTGCAATCGCCGCTGCTGAAGCTGCTGCTAAGGCTGCTGGTGGAGAAGGACAATATGTATTGTTTGTTGGAGGACTTTCAGTTCCCCTACATAACGAATGGGCTGATTTAGCTACAGAATATCTTGCAGAAAATTACCCTAATATGACAGAAGCAACAGACCGTATCCCATGTGGAGAAGATACAGAATTATCACGTACTAAGACACTTGAACTTATCAAATCTTATCCTGACCTAAAAGCAATAATCGGATGGGGAAGTCTTGGTCCAATTGGTGCAGCTGAAGCTTTAAGAGAGAAAAAGATGACAGATGATATCGCTGTAACAGGTACAGTTATTCCTTCACAGGCTGCGCAATATCTTGCTGATGGTTCTATAGATCATGGAGTACTTTGGAATCCATCTGACTCAGGATATGCTGCTGTATATGTAGCAAAATCATTACTTGAAGGTAAAGACGTAGAGTCAATTGATGTTCCAGAAATAGGAAAACCAAAAGTTGATAATGGAAATGTTTTGATATTTGATGCTACATTAAATATTACTAATGAAAATGCAGATTCATTAGGATTTTAATTAGTAAAAAGGATTGATGCTGAGTGACATAAAGTGACTCAGCACCTTTATTATAATAATCTCTCGGAATCTTGAGAGATCATGTCAGCAAAGCTGACAAAAGCACTTTGACAAGTAAATATTGTCTGAATTACAAATAAAAGTAGAAAAATGGGTAAAAGAAATAGACATAACTGCTGTTATGCTTTAAAA
>NZ_JAOARO010000080.1 GCF_025211055.1 Vallitalea sp.
TAATAAATCTGTATTTTTCTTTGATGATGTTATAGTTAGACTTGGTTCAGATATAAGATGTGATGATAAAAATAACCCTATTCAAACTACTTTATTTCAAAATAACCTTAATGGTGATAAATCAATGCCTATGTATATAAATAGTGACGACAAAATAACTGATTTCCCATACAAATGCACTAATGAAAATGTTTCTTGGATTATTGATCCTTATAATAACGGATATTATATACCTAATTCATCAGAACTAAATATATATAGAGATACTCAGCATTCAAGAGATGGTGGAAACAAAATTGATACATCTGGCGAATATGCAACTGCATATCTTGACCACGGCAAAGCTCCAAAAAGTGCAAGTTATGAATATGCAATAAAAGTTCAAACTACACCACAAGAAATGTCTGACTTTTCTAAAAAGCCTACTTATAAGGTAATACAACAAGACAGTACTGCTCACATTGTAAAAAGTAATGTTTCAAATGCTGTTGGATATGCAATATTTGATGCTGATAAATATAGTGGTAACGACTTTATACTATCTACAGACACGCCTGTTTTAGCAATGGTAAAAGAAAATAACGCTGAAAACGTATCATTATATTTAAGTGACCCTGATTTAAGACTTCCTGACATGGAGCTTTTAGATGAACTAAATTCAGGAGTAGAAAGACCAAGCACTATGAAAGTGGCAACTATTAAAATAAAAGGAGAATGGAAAATTGATGGTGCTTCTAAAGGAGTGAAAATTGTTAAATCCAAAGGTGGCAAAACAAAAATTGCGTTTGATTGTATAGATGGCTTAACTTTAAGTGTTAATTTAAAAGCAAAATAAAATATTTATGTAGATGTGGGTGGGGGTCTAGAATATTGATGGAGAGGTACTTGCAAACATTCGTGAACCTTATTTTAATCGAACTTACAAGACATACTGTTCTCATCAAAATACACCATATAAACTTGAAGATTCAGAGTATCCAGCAGCAGTAAAAAAAGGTAGAACAAGTGTCATAGAAGATATACCACCACTTAATAATATTGATGTTACTATTAGAACTGAGGAATCAATAAGCAAGGTTTATGTTGTACCTTAGACCGCAGCATTGGATTTTGTGCATAGTAATAATATTCTGAAATTCACTGTACCAGAGGTTTTGCTTCATCAAGCGGTTGTAATAGAATATTCTACTCAAGCAAATTTGTAATACCTTCATATACATAAATACCTTGATTGGAATTCATCTGATTATTTTATACTATAACTTTAAAATAGGGCGAATAAACAAGCAATTACTAACAATTATTATTAGTAGTTGCTTGTTCTTATGAATTAATATATAATCTATTATTGAATTATATTTTGTGAAATTTAGTATAATAATAGAAAAAAATAAGGTTTTAGAAAAAAACTTGTCTTTTGTTAAAGAAATAAATATAATTAACTGATATAATGGATTTAATTATACATTAATCAACCATCAATATCTAAATATGTGGAAAACATATAATTAATGAAAGAGGGAGTGCATAAATCTTATTTAATATAAAGGGAGGTTATAGATATGAAATTAAAAACAAGATTAATAGTTGTTAATTTAGGAGTACTAATTGTTTTAGCAGGTTTAGTTGTGGGTTATTTAATGGTCAATGCTTATACAAATGTAAAGAAAGAACGTGTTGAAAACATCCAGATGCAAACACATAACATTTCTAAAGAAATGGAAGAGATTTTAAATGAAGCATCAAAAGATGTAAAAGCACTCGCAAGTACATTTATAAATATGAAAGAAAATAATTGGACTAACAGAGACGTTATTATTAAATTATTAAAAAATCAAATGGAACAAAATGATAACTATATATATGCATGGACTATATGGGAACCTAATGCATTTGACAATCAAGATTCAAGTTATATTAATCAACCAGGTAGTGATAATAAAGGACGTTTTTTACCATTTTGGGAAAGAAGTAATGATAGACTTATATTAGAGTTTGATGATGATGACATAGAAAATAAAGATTATTATTCTATAGCAAAACAAACAAAAAAAAGTCATATAACTAGACCTATCAAATTTGACCTAGAAGGTGAAGAAGTTATAACTATTGGTTTTTGTGAGCCTATTGTTATTGATAATAAATTTTATGGTGTAGTAGGTTTAGATATTTCTCTAAAACAGCTGACACAGATTAATTCTACTATTAAGTTATATGATAACGGATTTGGTAGAATAGTGAATGATCAAGGTATAGTATTAGCACATCCTCAAGGAGAAAGAGTTAATAAAATAGGGGGAGAATTTGAAGGGGAAGTAGGAGAAAAATATTTAGAGAAGATTGTTAATGGAGAGAAATTCAGAAATACATCTTGGTCAACTAGTTTGAATAAAAATGTGTATAAGTACTACACTCCTATTAATTTAAAACATAGTAATCTTAACTGGTCTTATACAACTATTGTTCCAACAAAGGAATTGATGCAGGATATTAATCATATGATTTATATTATGATTATTGTAACGGGGCTTGGAATTATTATAATAGGTACTATTCTTTATAGTAATAGTAAGTATGTAGTTGATTCAATAATTTTGCTTTCTAATATAATTATAAGATTATCAAAGTATGACCTTACTTGTGATGAAAATCATAAAACAGTAAAATTATTAAAAAGAAAAGATGAAACAGGAATAATGGCTAATGCATTAGCAACTATGCAAATTAGTTTTATTGATTTACTAAAGCAAGTGCAAGATGTTTCAAGTCATGTTTCAGCATCATCAGAGCAATTAACAGCAACAGCAGAACAACTGTCAAATAGTTCAGAAGAAGTAGCAAGAACTATCGACGAATTAGCAAGAGGGGCAATGAATCAAGCTCAAGATACAGAAGTAGGTGTACAGAAAATCAATGACTTAGGAGATTTAATTAATGCAAATCAAGTCTATATGAATGATGTAAGTAAATCGTCTAATAAGGTATATACATTAATAGACGAGGGATTAAATGTAATTGAAGATTTAACACATAAAACTAGTGCAAATGGAAAAGTAGTTGATGAAGTTTTTAATATTATAAGTAAAACTAATGAGAGCTCAGAAAAGATAAGAAAAGCAAGTGGTGTTATTGCATCTATAGCAGAGCAAACAAATCTATTGGCATTAAATGCTGCAATTGAAGCGGCAAGAGCAGGTGAAGCAGGAAAAGGTTTTTCAGTAGTAGCAGAAGAAATAAGAAAGCTTGCA
>NZ_JAOARO010000081.1 GCF_025211055.1 Vallitalea sp.
ACTTGAATTAGACGACAGTGCAAACCTTATAACCTATGAGGAGTACCACCCGTTTGGCACAACCTCATACCGTAGCGGTAGAACAGAATCAGAAACCTCGCTCAAACGCTACAAATACGTAGGCAAAGAGCGCGACGAAGAGACCGGCCTATACTACTACGGTGCCCGCTACTATGCTGCTTGGATGTGCAGGTTTGTGAGTGTTGATCCGATGAAGGAAGAGCGTATATGGTTAAATCCTTATAACTATGTTCAGAATAATCCAATAAACAGGATTGACCCTAATGGTATGTTGGATGAAGATAAAAATAATTCTACAGAGGAGAAAGGTTTACAAAAAACAGATGGATCAGTAAAACATTCCGAGAAAGATTATAAGAAACTGAATGAGATGTTACGTTTCATTAATCCTAAAAATACAAAATGGTTATATCTTGGAATATATAATATAGGAAAAAAACTTGAAGCCGAAAAGATAAAATATTATTATTATTATTTGGATAAAATATTTAAAGCAGAAAATTTATCTGATGAACAAAAAGAACTAATAAATCAAGCTCAAGAGACTCGGGAAAATATTGAAAAGTATGAAGAGGTTCTATCTAAAATGATTGTTAAAGCTTACGAGATATATTTCTATAATAGAAATGTAGCATTATATAATGATAAATATAAAGATTTTTTGAGAGGCTCTACAGCTTTAATTGAAATGGCAATGAATATTGTAACAGCTGTTGAATTAATCGGTTTAGCACCGACATTATATGGTGGTTTTAAAAGTTCTAAACATTATTTATTTTCATTTCTTAAGAAAACAGCTTCCAAAGCGGAAATTAGGCTATTAAGGAATAATATGACGAAAATAGCAAAGGACGCTGCTGGTTATAATCCATTTCTAGATGATTTTGCAGAGTCATATACTATGAGATACGGGCTTAGTAGAGCACCTAAGGGTGGTATGTATATTAACGGTAAATTTTATAAAGGAGGGCAGTTTATACCCAGAGTTAAGATATCTTGTGGTAGAGGTAGCATACCAAGATTTAATGATTTACAACCTTTATCTTCTTTTGATTCTCCTGGGTTGTTAAATTATGATGCTAACAAATTCCTTAGATGGGGGATTGCAATAACAGGTATAAGTGGTAGTATACTTGAAGGAATAAAGAAAAATAAAGAGAGAAAATTTTATAAAAGATAGTTAGATAATAATGAATAAGTTAAATGTATCAGGAAGAATAAATGATTGTTTAAATAGAGGTCATGTTAATTTACATATTAATATCTATTATAGACAAAAAATATTATTTCAAATTATGTTGGCAAAACACTTTGTTTCCAAAGGGATAGAGGTTAGATCAGAAATGGATTTTGCGGTAGTGCATTTTTTTTCGAAGGCAAAAAAAGATTTATATGATAAATTTCTTCAGAGTGATGATTTTGAGGATTATTTATTTTTTGAAGAGTGTAGAGGGATTTTTACCTATGTTAATAATATAGGTAAAAATGCTATCTATATTGAGGAATATTTATATAAAACACTGTTAGAGACTTATTCTATTTTAGAGAAAGATGTTGTGATTGAATTTTCTGTATATTAGCTTTTAATTATGGGAAATTTATATTTGTGATATCACGCTTCTTTTGTTGATAAAAAAACTCTTTAGAGGTAGGTAGATAATTACATATCTTTGTTTTCAGTAAAATCAATGGTTAGCTGAAATTATTCACAGGACAAAATGCTATAGAGTTTGCTGATCGCTTTCGAACATACGATGATTGCTTAGAATATTTATCAGAAATAAAATGGTATGAAAGGTTTATTCTAATATATAAAACCACGTCCTATGGGATTGATCCGAGTCATTGAGCTTCGCCTTTAAATGACTCATTGTTATCTTAAGAAAGTTGTTCCCTCAACTTAAAAAAGAATAGCATATGAGTCGATTTAGAAAGTTATCCCATATATTATGTCATTGTATTTGCACTAATGTAGAATAATTGGAGGTGAAATAAAAAGAGTATCTTTTAATAACTTTCTAAGTTCTAAAATAGTGTTACAATAAAAGTATTAAATATATAATGAAGTTATCCTGATTATATTTTGTCCTAAAAAACTGTAACAGTTTTTACAAAAATATTTAAAAATCTGAATTAGGCAATATTGCCTAATTCAGATTTTTGTTTTTTATAAGTTTTGGTTTCTAGACTATTCTGTGTCGCAGATAAACATGCTGTACATAAATATACACAGCTATTTACCTACGATGAGCTTGGTAATGTATTAACACAACAGCATACAACACCAGACAAAAAACTTGACTGGACACGTAGTTATATATATGCTGAGCAGACCAATTACCTGCTAAAACACGATAAAGATCAGATATTAAATGATTACGAATACGATGCACATGGTAATATGACCAAAATGCCGCATCTGCAATCAATGATATGAACGGTTAATGATGAGTTGCAACAGGTTACGTTGAATGCATCTGGCGATACCGCTTATTATGTATACGATACAGAGGGCAACAGAGCACGTAAGGTAATAGAGCGTGGTAATATTATAGAAGAGCGTTTTTATTTGGGTGATTACGAGATTTACCGTACATTCACCAATGAAACCTTAAACTTGGAGCGTAGTACCGTACATATAATGGACGATAGAGACAGAATAGCTATGATAGACAGAGAGACAGGAGGTGATACAGTAATAAG
>NZ_JAOARO010000082.1 GCF_025211055.1 Vallitalea sp.
TATATTTCATAATCAAGGCGCGAAGCGCACATTTTTCGATGAATATGTCAATGGTTTTTGACAAAAAAGTGGGGGGTTTTAATAAAAAGGAATCTAGAAGCGTTGAATTTACTGGCTTAGAGATTCCGAGAGAATATATAATAATTGGGAGGACACAGTAAATGAAAAAAATCAGAAATGTATTAATGGTAGCACTTATAGTTGTATCTATGTTAGCTTTTGCAGGATGTAAAAGTGATACAGATAATAATAAAGATTCAGAGCAAGATGATAAATTAAGTGGTTTAGTTTCAGTTTCAGGTTCAACATCTGTTGAAAAAATAGGAATTGCAACAGCTGAAGAATTTATGGCATTGAATCCAGATGTAGAGGTTACTTATGAAGGAATTGGTTCATCAAACGGAGTAAAAAATTCAAAAGACGGTGTAACTATTCTTGGTACAGCTTCAAGAAACCTTAAGGCAGAAGAAAAGAATTGGGGATTAACAGAAGTTGCTATTGCATATGACGGTGTTGCTGTTATAACTCATCCAAGTAATGAAGTTAGTGAATTGACTAAGGAACAAGTGCAAGGAATCTACAAAGGTGAAATCACTAATTGGAAATACGTTGGCGGAAAAGATGAAGAAATAGTAGTTGTTTCAAGAGAAGATGGTTCTGGAACAAGAGGAGCTTTTGAAGAAATAGTTGATTTTGAAGATGCACTAACAGAAAAAGCTATAATTGCTAAAGGAAACGGAAATGTTCAGACTACTGTTGCTAAAAATAATAAGGCTATAGGATATGTATCTTTCACTTATATAAACGATACAGTAAAACCTTTCAAAATTGATGGTGCCCAACCTAATTCAGAAAATGTAGTTGGAGGAAAATACAGTATATCAAGACCATTTTTGTTAATATACAAAGAAGAGAATATGACAAAAGAAAGTAAAGCTTTTGTGGATTTCATATTAAGTCCTGAAGGACAGGATATCGTAGAAGAAAAAGGCGGTATCAAGGTAAATTAATAAGTCATATAAGGGGTTGTCCAGTATATGAGATAGCTCCTTTGATTGATTTAACATAATTAATACGGTCTTTTTTGGTATATATATCGTTTAGGTTAGGAGAAAGATGTATGGATATAAATTTGAATATGGTAAAAGAAAAAAATAATAATAAAACATTTGATATGAAAATAGATAAAAAACGTGAATTACTTGAGTCAGTAGCTAAAAAAATGTTTTTGCTTAATGCATGTATAGCAGTTATTTGTGTAGCGGCTATAACTTTTTTTGTGTTCTACAAAGGATTACAACCATTTTTCTCTGGTAATGATGAAGGAACATATAGATTGGTTGATTTCTTGACAGGTACCCAGTGGAGACCTAATGATGATATAGGCAGTGCTTTGTATGGTATCTTATATATGATATGTGGTTCACTTATGGCTACTATAGGTGCCATAATCATAGGTGTGCCAATAGGAATATTGTCAGCTGTTTTTATATCACAGATAGCACCAAAAAATGTTAAGAAAATAATAAAACCAGCAGTAGAATTATTAGCTGGTATACCATCAGTTATCTATGGTGTCTTTGGACTTGGGATTATCGTACCTAAGATTATGGATATTTCTCCCAGAGCTCAAGGACAATCATTATTAGCTGTTATAATGGTATTGACAATTATGATATTACCAACTGTCATAACCATATCAGAAAGTGCTATCAATGCTGTACCACAGGCATATATAGAAGGTTCTTATGGTCTAGGAGCATCCAAGATACAAACTATATTCAAAGTCATATTACCAGCAGCAAAATCAGGTATACTAGCAGGGGTAGTGCTTGGTATAGGTAGAGCTATAGGAGAGACAATGGCAGTTATGCTTGTAGCTGGGAATCCAATTGCTGGAATTCCAACTAGTATATGGGACCCTATAAGGCCACTTACCACTAACATTGCTATGGAGATGGGTTATGCGTTTGGATTGCATCAAGAGATACTATTTTCCACAGGAGTAGTACTATTTATATTTATTATTATACTTAATCTTATTTTAAATAGAATAACAGCAAAGGCAGGAGAAAAATAATGAACAGAAGTATAAAAGACAAAATAATGTACGGATTCATTGGTTTGGCAACAGCTTTTACTGTGGGAATTTTATTATGGATAATAGGATTCGTTTTTGTTAATGGATTAAAATATATTAATATAGATTTCATTACTTCGGATTATGATTCAAAAACAACTTATGTAACTATACCAGTTTCTGAAAATAATACAAATAATAAGTTGGGGATTGATTTTGAAATAAAAGAATATGGAGATACTAATTATCCTGTTATAACATCAATTCATAAGTCGTCAAAGGCTAAGGAAGCAGTGGATATAAAAGGTGAACCATTCAAGCTGAGAAAGGGAGACATAATTAAAAAAGTTGCTGGGAAATCAGTAGAGAACTTAACAGCATTAGAGTTAAATGATGTTATAAACAATGTTGACACAGATGCTATCTTAGTTAAACTAACTAATAAAGGTGAAGGAATCTTTCCTATGCTTATAACCACTTTGTTGACAATATTATTATCTTTGATAGTTGCATGTCCTATAGGAATCTTTGCGGCTATATATTTAACTGAGTATGCAAAACCTGGTAGATTAGTAAGCTTAATACGATTTGCTACAGAAAGTTTGGCAGGTATTCCATCAATCATATTTGGATTATTTGGAATGATTTTTTTTGTGGTATTCTTAAAATTCAACTATTCCATCTTGGCTGGTTCTTTAACACTTAGTATTATATTACTGCCAGTTATTATCAGACAGACAGAGGAATCACTTAAGGCTATACCTAATTCTTATAGAGAAGGCTCGCTAGGATTAGGAGCTACTAAGTTACAAACTATTAAAAATGTTATATTACCAAATGCGGTATCAGGAATAGTTGTGGCAATTATACTTAGTATAGGAAGAATTGTAGGTGAATCAGCAGCATTATTACTTACTGCGGGTACAGTTGCTAGAGTACCTAAAAATCTCTTTTCATCTGGGGCAACATTAACAGTTAAAGCTTATGCTGTAGCAGAGGAACAAGGGGATATAGGTATGGCATGTGCCATTGGATCAATCGTAGTAATTCTTATCTTAATACTTAATACAATGTCAAAATTAATATCAAGAAAACTTAATAAGTCAAACGTATAATATAGAGGTGAAAAAATGAATAATAATGTAAAATTTACAGTAGAAAATCTTGATTTGTTTTATGGAGATTTCAAGGCATTGAAAAATATTAATATGAATATTAACACCAATGAGATAACAGCTTTAATTGGACCATCAGGCTGTGGTAAATCAACATTTCTAAGAACACTAAACAGAATGAATGATCTTATTGAAGGAGTAAGAGTTGATGGTTCCATTAAAATAGATGGAGAAGATATCTATGGAGATATTGATGTAATAAAATTAAGAACAAGAGTTGGAATGGTATTTCAAAAACCTAATCCATTCCCTATGAGTATATATGATAATATTGCATACGGACCAAGAGCTCATGGTATCAAGAAGAAGAGTGAGCTTAATGAAATTGTTGAAAAAAGTTTACGTAGAGCTGCAATATGGGATGAAGTAAAAGATAGATTGAAGAGAAATGCAATAAGTCTATCAGGAGGACAACAACAAAGAATATGTATAGCAAGAGCATTAGCCATAGAGCCGGAAGTATTATTAATGGATGAACCTACTTCTGCACTTGATCCAATTTCAACTATGAAGATTGAGGACTTGGCAACTGAACTTAAAAAAGATTATTCAATTATTATGGTTACACATAATATGCAACAAGCCGCTAGAATTTCTGATAAGACTGCATTCTTTTTACTAGGAGAATTAATAGAATACGATAAGACTGAAAAAGTATTCAGTAATCCCCAGGATAGTAAAACAGAAGAATATATAACAGGAAGATTTGGTTGATGATTATAATAATGGGAGGAATGATAAACTATGCCAATTAGATATAATTTTGAAAAGAAAATTAATGAACTTCATTATGACTTAATTAAAATGGGTACACTTATAGAGCAGTCACTAGATGATGCTATTACTGCACTTAAGAAACAGGATGTAACTCTAGCTAAAAAAGTTATCAGTAAAGACGATGAAATTGATTATATGGAATTAAGGATTGAAAAAGAATGTCTATTATTAATTGCAACCCAACAGCCTATAGCAGCTGATTTGAGGGATATAGCGTCGGTACTTAAAATTATCACTGACTTAGAAAGAATAGGAGACCATTGTACAGATATATCTGAATATACAATCAAACTAGCTGATGAAAATTACATCAAACCACTGATCCATATACCACAGATGGCAGAAGAAGTAAAAAAAATGATTAAAGATACTATTGACAGTTGTATCAATAAAGATTTGGAACTTGCCAAAAGTGTATGTAAAAGAGATGATATAATAGATGGCTATTTTGATAAGATAGTAAATGAGTTGATGTTTCTCATGAGCGATAATAGTAGTGTAGTTAAACAATGCACAGATTTTCTTTTTATAGTTAAATATCTTGAAAGAATGGGAGATCATGCTACCAATATTGCAGAATGGATAATATTTACTGTTACAGGAGAACATATATAAAAGATGTGTTTTTTTGTGATATAATATATAATAATAACTACTTTTATATATTATAGGAGGTGTAATAGTGGCTAAAAATGTACTTTTAGTAGATGATGAAACACATATACTAGAATTGTTACGTTATAATTTAGAAAGCAATGGTTATAAAGTTATACAATCAGAAACAGGTGAAGAAGCACTAGAGAAACTAAGAGATAACCATATAGATATAATTTTACTTGATCTAATGTTACCAGGGATAGATGGACTAGAAGTATTAAGAAAAATAAGAGGTACAGAAGATTACAAAGAAATCCCTGTTATTATGTTAACAGCTAAAAATGAGGAATTTGATACTGTTCTCGGATTAGAAATGGGAGCAGATGATTATATAGGGAAGCCATTTGGTATTCATGAATTATTAGCAAGGATGAAAGCTGTTTTTAGGAGAATAAATGATAATAATAATAACCGTGAGAAAAAAGAAGAAATACTATATATTGGGGAACTTACCATTAATAAGATTACTCGTGAGGTTACTATTAAAGGTAATCAATTAGAATTACCTTTAAAAGAGTTTGAATTATTATATATATTAGCTAAAAATAGAGGTCGTGTCTTTGATAGACAATATTTATTGGATAAAATATGGGGATATGATTATTATGGTGAAACTAGAACAGTGGATGTCCATATAAGGAGTTTAAGAAAAAAGATTGAAAGAGATGATAAGAATCCAGAACACATAAAGACTGTTAGGGGAGTAGGGTATAAATATAAATAATGACTATTGTAAAGGTGTGATAGGATGCAAAAAAAATTAATGGCAACTTATATACTAATAATTTCATTAACTATTATTATAGCTGTATTATTTTCATGGAATAAAGGTAACGAATATTTTAGAGATACTATTAGGAAAGATACTGAAACAAAAGGACAGTTATTAATAGATATATTAACTAATGAAGCAGAAAAAGATAGCTTAGACTTCCAAGATTATGCTGATGCATATTCTAATAAATCAAAAGTTAGGATTACCATAATTGATATGGAAGGTATAGTTGTTGCTGATTCAGATGAAGATTATCGTATAATGGATAATCATGCCTTTAGAAATGAAGTTTCTCGTGCCATTGAAGGAGAAATTGCATCCAAATTCAGATATAGCGATACATTAGGAACTTATTATTTTTATACTGCTTTACCTATTAGTGTGAAAGGTTTTCAAGGTGTTTTAAGGCTATCTATGCCTTTGATTGAAATACAAAACATAGTAATAGATATGATTAAATATGTAGTGTATGGTATTTTAATTGGTGCTGTTATCTCTGTAATCATTGCTTATATAGTAACTAAGAGGTTTATGGAGCCTCTTGGTCAATTGACACAGGCAGCAATTAAAATATCAGAAGGAAATTATAATGATAAGATATATATAAGAAGCAAAGACGAAACAGGAAAGCTGGCGGAAGCATTCAATGATATGACAGTTAAACTTAGCCTTAATATGTGGAAATTGGAAAAAAGGAATCGGGAATTTGAGTCGGTTTTAAGTAGTATGATTAATGGTGTGATTGCTGTTGATGAAGATTATAAAGTATTTTTATATAATAGTAAGTTGAATCAAATACTGAACATACAAGAAGATATAATAGGTAAATCAATCTATGAAGTAATACGTAATGCAACTATTTTCAATGTATTAAAAAAATCTATAGAACAAAATGAGTATATTGTTGACGAAACAGAAATAAAAAATAACAAAAAGGATAAAACTGTTAGAGTATATGCTAATCCTATATTTGCACCTAAGCGCTCTAGAATTAAAAACATGGGTACTTTACTTGTAATTAGAGATATAACACAAATGAAGAAGTTAGAGACTATGAGAAGTGATTTTGTATCTAATGTAACCCATGAACTAAACACTCCACTAACATCAATCAGGGGATTTATTGATACTCTCAAAAATGGAGCCATAAAGGATGAAAAAGTTGCGGCTAGATTCTTGGATATAATTGACATCGAAACAGAAAGACTATCATTATTAATTAAGGATATACTATCACTTTCTGCAATAGAAAATATGGAAAACGAAAAAAACACCAGTGATAATAATATAGGAGAAATAATAAATGAAGTTACAGAAATACTAAACCAAAAATTGGAAAATAAAGATATTAGTATAGATATTAGAGTCAAGAAAGATATTACTTATAAGTGCAACAGGAATAGGATAAAACAGTTGATAATTAATCTTATGGATAATGCAATAAAATATACTGAAAAAGGTAGTATTATGATTTCATGCGATGAATTAGAAGAAGATGTAATAATAGAAGTAACTGATACAGGTATTGGAATTGAAAAACAGCATATACCTAGATTATTCGAGAGATTTTATAGAGTGGATAAGGGACGTTCAAGAAACATGGGAGGAACAGGTCTTGGTCTTTCTATTGTTAAACACATTGTAGGGCTTTATAGAGGAAAAATAGAAGTTTATAGTGATATTGGAGAAGGAACAACTTTTATAATCAGGCTTCCAAGATAATGGTATCATGTAATTTTTATTTTCATAATTATAATAATAATGAATTAATTTATTAAAAAATAATTTATTTGGTACTTGATTTATTTGTGGAACTATAATATAATTTTAATCATTAACGCAACCGTTTGCACATAAAAAAATAATCTGAAAAGGTAGGTGTAGGTATTAGTGAGAGAATATTTTAATAGTAATGATTGGCTTATTATAGAAGAGGGTTTTGAACCTGAATATAATAGGGTATCTGAAAGTGCTATGAGTTTAGGAAATGGACATATGGGCATACGTGGTAATTTTGAAGAAAAATACTCAGGCGATAGTCTTTCAGGTACTTATTATGCAGGTATCTATTACCCTGACAAAACCAAAGTAGGATGGTGGAAAAACGGTTATCCAGAGTGGTTTGCAAAAGTACTTAATGGTATTAATTTTATTGGAATTGATGTTATAATTAATGGATTAGAACTAGATATTGCAAAGTGTACTGTAATCGATTTTCAACGTATACTAAATATGAAACATGGTTATTTAGAAAGAAGTTTTGTTGCTATTGATAAAAACAATAATAAAACTAGAATAATTAGTAAAAGATTTTTAAGTATGGATGAATCTGAGATAGCTGCTATAAAATATACAGTTATCCCTTTGAATTATAATGGTGAAATAATATTAAGCCCATATCTTGATGGAAAAGTAGTCAATGAAGATTCTAATTATGATGAATACTTTTGGGAAGAAGTAGAGAAAAGTGCAGAAGATAATTTATGTTATCTTAATATGAGAACCAAAAAGTTGGATTTTCGTGTTTCATGTGCTATGAAATATGAATTATTCAACAAAAATGATAAGATTAAGCCAAAAGAAATGACTTTAGTTTGTAAAGAAGATTATGTTGCTAATCTATTAAGTGTACCTGCTAAAACTGGGGATAAAATTAGTCTAACCAAATACATTTCAGTAGTTACTAATAGAGACTATGATAATAAAGACTTAGTTAATAAAGCTGTTAATGCAGTAAATAAAGCTTATGAATCTGGATTTGACAATTTGTTTGAGGCTCACAAAGAAACATGGGACAGTAAATGGGAAGAAAATGATATTACCATAGTAGGAGATAAAAAAGCACAGCAAGGAATCAGATTCAATATATTTCATCTTAATCAGACGTATACAGGGGAAGATAAAAGATTGAATATTGGACCAAAAGGATTCACTGGCGAAAAATACGGGGGTAGCACATATTGGGATACAGAGGCATATTGTTTGCCTTTTTATTTAAGCACTGCACCAAGTAAAATAGCTAAGAACCTATTGATATATCGTTATAATCATCTAGAAAAAGCAAAAGAAAATGCAAGAAAGCTAAGTTTTAAGGGTGCATTATATCCAATGGTTACTATGAATGGTGAAGAATGCCATAATGAATGGGAGATAACATTCGAAGAAATTCATAGAAATGGTGCCATAGCATACGCTATATACAATTATATTAATTATACAGGAGATAAGAAATATCTTGCGGATTATGGAATTGAAGTTCTAGTTGAGATAAGTCGATTCTGGGCTGATAGAGTTAATTATAATAAAGTTAAAGATAAATATATGATTCTAGGAGTTACCGGTCCTAATGAATATGAGAACAATGTAAACAATAACTGGTACACTAATACAATAGCTAGTTGGACATTAGAATATGCAATAGAATCTATCGACTATGTGAAGAAGGAATATAGTGATATCTATGATAGGTTATTGCAAAAGTTAGAGTTGAAAGAACAAGAAGTAGATAAGTGGAAAGATATAATTGATAAGATGTATTATCCATATATTGAAGACGAAAAAATCTTCTCTCAACAAGATGGTTATATGGATAAAGAGCAGATATTAGTGAAAGAATTACCTGAAGGTAATCTACCAATCAATCAAAATTGGTCTTGGGATAGAATATTACGTTCTTGTTTCATAAAACAAGCAGATGTTATGCAAGGTATCTATTTCTTCAATGAGAGATATGATCTAGATACTATCAAACGTAACTTTGATTTCTATGAACCTAGAACAGTTCATGAATCCTCATTATCACCATGTATCTACTCAATTATCGCTAGTCAGTTAGGTTATGAAAAAAAAGCTTATGAGCTATATCTTAGAACTGCTAGACTTGATCTTGATAATTATAACAGTGATAGTGACGATGGACTTCATATAACAAGTATGGCAGGTACATGGATGTCTGTAGTACATGGTTTTGGAGGTTTGAAAGTTAAAGATAATGAATTATACATTTCACCATTTTTACCAAAATCATGGCAAGAATATTCATTCAGGATTCTATTTAGAGACAGTCTTCTTAATGTAAAAGTGGGTAATTCGGTAATAATAGAATTAATATCAGGTGATGATGTTACTATCAATGTATTTAAACAAAAATACACTATAACCAAGAATAATAAAATAGAATATAGAATAATTATATAGTAGAACTTTACTTTATTATAGATATACAAATAAAAATGATGTACTATATTATTAGAAATATTAATGCCTATAACTAATAAAATCAAGGTAAATATACTTTTAATAATATAGCACATCCTTTATTTTGTTGAATCTCTTTCTATTAATTTTGTATCGATAATATAATTATGGGTTTCCATAGGATTATCTTCTATTTGATCAATAAGAAGTTTAGCAGCAAATATGCCTAATTTTTCAGCGTTAATATCAACGGATGAAATGCTTGGTTTTTTATACTGAGATATAACAGTATTATTGAAACCCACTAAAGAAATATTATTTATTTCTTGCTCCAATAGTGTTCTTTGTACTCCAAAAGCGATTAAATCGTCTGTTGTAACTATCGCATCAGGTGTTTGGTATCTTATCATTTCCTTGGTGGCTTCATAGGCTGCTTCTTCAGTATAATCTTTTTCATATATAAGATTCAGATCAGATTTTATATTATTGATTTTTAGAGCTTTCAAATAACCAAGTAACCTATATTTGGTTACCTTAAATTCATGTGAACCGCCAATAAATCCAATATTCTTTTTGCCTTTTTTAATTAATAAGTCTACAACATCATACATTGCTTTTATATTATCATTATCTACCCAATAAGTATTTTTCTCATCATCAGGTTTTCCGATAACTACAAAAGGATGTTTCTTATATTGAAGAAAAGCGATGCTTTTATCATTATCTTTAACTGTTGTTAAGATTATTCCATCAACCCATTGACTACCTACTAGGTTGGATAGAACCTCAACTTCGTCTTCATCATTATCAACATGTGTAAAAAGTATATAATATCCTTTTTCTTTTGCATAAGAGCTTATTCCACGCATTGCTTGAACAAAGAATGGATTTAATAACAAATCAGCTTTGGAACCAGGTAATAGAAGTCCTAAGGTTTTAGTTGATTTATTAGTAAGACTTCTTGCTATCAAGTTTGGTTGATAATTTAATTCTGTCATTGCAGCTCTTACACGTTCTTTCGTTGCATCACTAATTCTGGAATTATTGGAAATAACTCTTGATACAGTTGAAGGGGAAACGTTTGCACGATTAGCTACATCTTTGATTGTTACAGACATTAATACACTTCCTTTTTAAGATTTATTATAAAATTATTATATAACAATTATAAGTTAAAATCAACTAAACCATATATTGTTAGGTAATTTGTCGAATATCAGTAAACTGTAGAAAAATTCTTTTTTTGTTGACAATTTATAAATCCCGTGATATACTTCAATTATAAGGCAAACGGTTGCATTATTAAATAATTAAGGCAAACAATGGCTATACTACATAATAAGAAAAAAGATTTATCTAAGGATTTATAAGAATGTATTTACATTAGATAATGACTATTACTAATAGATGCAAGCGATTGAAAGAAAATCAGAGAAAAGGGGAAACAAAAATGAAAAATAAGATTTTTAAGACTATATCTGTTTTACTAGTAGTAGTATTTACTATAGCAGGATGTAAAACAAATACTACAACAAATAATAAGGAAAAAGCAACTATTGATATTTTTCAATTTAAAGTAGAAGCAAAAGAGGCTCTAGAAGCTGCTGCAGATGAATATATGAAACTGAATAAAAACATAACTATAAATATTGAAACAGTTGGTGGTGGAGATGATTATGGTGCTGCTTTAAAATCTAGGTTCGCATCGGGAAAAGAACCTACAATATTCAATGTTGGTGGTTTACAAGATGTTTATGATTGGAAAGACAATTTAACAGATTTATCACAAGAACCATGGGTAGAATTGGCTGTTCAAGGAACATTAGATGCTGTTACAGTTGATGGTAAAGTATATGGATTACCTTTTAATCAAGAAGGTTATGGATTAATATACAATAAAGCAATATTTGAAGAAGCTAATATAGATCCTGATGCAATTATATCATTCAAAGCTTTAGAAGAAGCTGTTAAAAAGATAGATTCTATGAAAGACGAATTAGGACTCAAAGCAGTATTTTCACTTCCTGCTAAAGAGACTTGGGTAACAGGATTACATCTTGCAAATATCCAATTTGCTAATGAGTTTGGATCTGTTAACGAAGCCTATGAAGCTAAAACAATTGAGATGCCATATTCTGATGCATGGAAGAAATTACTTGACCTACAAGCAGATTATGCATATCAGCCAGATGGAACAAGAGGTTCATTAAACAGCGTAGATTATTCTACACAAGTTGAAGAGATGTTCTCAATAGGTAGAGTTGCACTTATTCAACAAGGTAACTGGGCATATGGTAGTATAGCAGGTATTGACGAAGAGCTTGCTTCAAATATTGGCTTATTACCTTTACCACTTGAAGGAGTTAAGGAAGATTCTATTCCAATTGGTGTTCCTAGTTACTGGGCTGTAAATAGTGCTAAAAGCGAAACTGAAAAAACAGCGGCTAAAGATTTCTTGAACTGGTTATATAGTTCTGATGAAGGAAAGAAAAGAATTATTAATGATTTCAAATTCATTCCTGTTTTATCTGGGTATGATACAGAAGAACTTCAACCAAAAGACCCACTTGCAAAAGATATTTTGAGATACCGTAATGAAGGTAGAACAATGCCATGGGTATTCATGGGATATCCAACAGGTTGGGGTATGGATGTATTAGGCGCTAATATCCAAGGATATTTATTAGATAACTTATCATGGGAAGACTTGATTAAAGATGTCAAAGATAAATGGGCTGAAAGTAGAAAACAATAAACTAACATTATGATATATAATATAGAGCAGTAAACGGTTAGTAAGTATAGCCTGTTTTCTGCTTTATATATAGATATAAAGTATTAACATCATAAAAGGCTATGATAAATAGCATAATAAGTGAAACAAAAACAGTCAAGGAGGTTTACATATGAGACATAGTAAAGTAGCTTTTTATGGATTTATTGCACCATGTTTTATAGCATTTACTGTTACAGTAATTATTCCATTTATATTTGGAATATACTATTCCTTTACTGATTGGAATGGTATCAAAAGCGATGTAAGCTTAATTGGATTTAGTAATTATGCTGAAATTTTTAATGATAAGGATTTTGGCAGTTCTTTTTTATTTACATTTTTATTTGCTGTAGCATCAGTATTATTAATTAATATTATAGGATTTAGTTTAGCAATAATAGTAACTAGAAAATTTAAAAGCCAGAATGTACTTAGAACAATTTTTTTTATGCCTAATCTTATCGGAGGATTGATTCTAGGATTTATATGGCAATTTATATTTGTTAAAGTCTTTAATATGATTGGTGACGCAACAGGCGCAAAATGGCTACTTGGATGGTTATCCACTACAGAAACAGGTTTTTGGGGATTAGTTATCCTTATGTGTTGGCAGATGTCAGGATACATTATGATTATATATATTGCAGCATTACAAAATATACCTACTGAGCTTATAGAGGCATCTAAGATTGACGGTGCTAACTTCAAGAATAGAATGAAACATATTATATTTCCTTTAATAAGACCGGGATTTACAGTTTGTCTATTCTTAACATTATCTAATGCTTTTAAGTTATATGATCAAAACTTATCATTAACTGGTGGAGCACCAAGAAACTCTACACAGATGCTTGCTCTTAACATTTACAATACAGCATTCAAGTTCAACAAAATGGGTCAGGCACAAGCAAAGGCAATTATTTTCTTCATAGTTATAGCTTTGATTTCCCTTATTCAAGTGTATTTTTCTAAGAAAGGGGAGGTGGAGATGTAATGAAAGCCAATAAATTAATTACAGGAATTATAGGTAGCTTACTAGGATTATTATTTATAGCACCATTTTATATCATACTTACTAACTCATTCAAGACGAAGAAAGAGTTATTCTTGAATACTCTAAGCTTACCAAAGAGTTTGAATTTTGATAACTATATAAAAGCTTGGAAAGAAATGGATTTCATAAAAGTATTTTTTAATTCTCTTTTGATAACACTTATAAGTATTGTGGTAATAATTATATTCGCTTCTATGGCTGCATGGATGATTCAGAGAACAAATAATAAGATAGCTAATCTTATTCTATATATATTCATAGCGGCTATGTTGATACCTTTTCAATCGGTTATGCTTCCATTAGTTCGTTTAATGGGTAATTTGCACATGTTAAATATACCAGGGATAATATTTATGTATCTAGGATTTGGTTCCAGTTTGTCTATATTTCTTTACCATGGTTTTATTAAAAGTATACCTTGTAGCTTAGATGAGGCTGCTACTATAGATGGATGTAATAGTTTACAAACTTATTTATATGTTATATTTCCAATATTGAAACCTATATCCATAACAGTTGCACTATTAAATATGGTTTGGATATGGAATGACTACTTATTACCATCATTGACCATTAATAATGAAGAAACCCATACAATACCTCTTAGGATTTTCTATTTCTTCGGCCAATATACTAAACAATGGCATTTAGCACTTGCAGGGTTAACACTTAGTATAATACCAGTTATTATTTTCTACTTCTTTGCACAGAAGCAGATTATTGAAAGTGTAACGGCTGGTAGTGTGAAAAGTTAAGTTGTATTATTGCTATAAAAGCAATAATACAACTTAATATAGAATTATTTATTATTATTAGGTATATATTTATCAATAAGTTTCATTAGCTCATTCCATTTTTTTTCAATTTCATCAGCTGATTGAGAGTTATTAGCAGAATTGAAAAGAGTTTTCATTTTATCAAGATCATCTTTTTTAACTTTATTGATATCTAGATTAATGTCTTTTGCAAAATCTTGAAATTCTGGCTTAGGTATATATTTTTTTGCAATTTTAAATAGGTCATCTAAAGCTTTTTCTGCTTTATCAGAATTAACCACAGAGTCATTTGAGGATTTGAATAGAGCTTTCATTTTATTCAAATCAGCTTTTGGTATTTTTTTTACATCAATTCCCAATTCTTTAGCAAAAGTATCAAAATTTGGTTTAGGTACATATTTATCAACTAGCTTATATAAATCATTCCAAGATTTATTTATTTTGTCAATATTTTCAGTTTCGTTATTGGCTTCTTTATACAAGCTTCTCATTTTTTCTAAATCGTTTTTAGAAATTTTATTTATTGGAATACCAATATCTTTTATGAAATTTTCAAAAGAACTTTTTTGTGGTTCTTCATTGTTACTATTAATTAATACATCTTGAACATTTGCTTTGTTCTTTGGATCATCAATATTATAGGTTTTATTAGAACCAATTTTTGTTGAAGATTGAGCTTTATAAGATAGGTAATTATAGTGGTCCTGGATTGAAATATCAGATAAATAAGCTCTATTGTTCTGTTCTTGTTCGTTACTTGAAAAATTGATACCTGCTGACCATTGAGCATTTGAGGTTTTATTTTTATTGATGCCATAAGGTCTTGAGGTCATAGTAGCATAAATTGGATTAATTGTCATTTGTATCCCTCCTAGAATTATTTTCATTAGATATATCGAATTATAGTGTGTGAGAGAGGTGAGAGAAGCATGTCTTTTGTGTGTCCTTTTAAATATGGATTATGAAACTGAAGAACAGGTAATAAATATGAATAAGTGAAGGAAAAATGCACAAATCAAATAATTATATTCTAATATTATGTTGGGTTTTGATGAAAATATAAAAAAGGTTTGACAGTGCTTACATAACTAAGGTATTATGTTAGATATTAATTAGTGAATTGGTATAGATACATTGTAATAATTATAATAAATATTATATATAAAACACAAAATATATTTATCTAGGAGGAAAGACCCATGAAGCATGAATTAGTCGTGGTTTTAGATTTTGGTGGACAGTACAAACAATTAATTGCTAGACGTGTAAGAGAAGCTAACGTATATTGTGAAGTTATGCCTTTCGATACTCCACTTAGTGAAATAAAAGAGAAAAAACCTGCTGGGATTATATTTACAGGTGGACCAAGTGTTGTATATGAAGAGAATGCACCTATGTTAGAAAAGGAATTATTTCAACTGGGTATTCCTATTCTTGGAATATGCTATGGTTCTCAATTAATGGGATATGTTCTTGGTGGAGAAGTTGAAAAAGCACAGCATAGAGAATATGGTAAAACAGATTTGACTGTTAACACTAATAATCTCATGTTTAAAGATGTAGAAGAAAATACAACTTGCTGGATGAGTCATACTTATTATATAAGCAAACCACCAGTAGGTTTTGAAGTTATTGCGACTACAAAAACATGTCCAGTTGCAGCTATGGCAGATGTAGATAAAAAATTATATGCTGTTCAATTTCATCCAGAAGTAGTTCATACTCCAGAAGGAACAAAGATGTTGAGAAACTTCCTATATAATGTATGTGGTTGTAAAGGCGACTGGGTAATGACTGATTTTGCTAAAGAGCAAATTAGATTGTTAAAAGAAAAAATAGGTGATAAAAAAGTATTGTGTGCTCTTTCAGGTGGGGTTGATTCATCAGTGGCTGCCTTACTTATTCATAAAGCAGTTGGAAAACAATTGACTTGTATATTTGTTGACCATGGTCTTCTTCGTAAAAATGAGGGTGACGATGTAGAACGAATATTCAAGAAAGAATTTGACATGAATATTATTCGTGTTAATGCTAGAGAGCAGTTCCTAGCAGCATTAGAAGGTGTAAGTGATCCAGAGAGAAAACGTAAGATTATTGGTGAAGAATTTATCAGAGTTTTTGAAGCTGAAGCTAAAAAAATAGGAACTGTTGATTTCTTAGTCCAAGGAACTATCTATCCAGATGTTATTGAAAGTGGGACTAAGAACGCAGCAGTTATTAAGAGTCACCATAATGTTGGAGGCCTTCCTGATTATGTTGATTTCAAAGAAATTATTGAACCTCTAAGAGACCTATTCAAAGATGAAGTTAGAGATGTAGGACGTGCGATAGGTATCCCTGAATTCTTAGTAAGCCGTCAACCATTCCCAGGTCCAGGGCTTGCAATAAGAATCATAGGCGATATCACTAAAGACAAAATTGCAATATTACAAGATGCAGATTATATCTTTAGAGAAGAAGTGAGAAATGCAGGACTTGATAAAGAGATATGGCAGTATTTTGCAGTTCTTACTAACTCAAAAAGCGTTGGAGTAATGGGTGATGAAAGAACATATCATTATACTATAGCTCTAAGGGGTGTAACTAGTATAGATGGGATGACAGCTGACTGGGCTAGAATACCTTATGATGTACTTGAAAAAATGTCTACTCGTATAGTTAATGAAGTTGATAATGTTAATAGGATTGTTTATGATATTACTAGTAAGCCACCGGCTACTATTGAGTGGGAATAATATATATAAAAGCTATAAGCCCTTAATTAACTGGGTTTGTAGCTTTTATTATTGCCTTGTGATTCTAGTTTGATTCTAAATTTATTTTTTCTAGTGCTTCAACAACTTGATTTTGTTTGTTAGGATATAGATGCGAATAGGTGTTTAGAGTAGTTTCAACTTTTTCATGTCCTAGTCTTTCAGCAATTAAAAGTGGTGAGAATCCTAATTCAATTAATAGTGATGCATGGGAATGTCTCAAGTCATGTAGACGGATTTTTTTAACACCGGATAATTTGCAACCTCTTTTCATTTCATGAGTTAGAAAGTGCTTAGTAAAATTAAATATCCTGTCAGTTGGTTCTAATTCATAAATCATATCCATATATTTTTTCAAATCATCACATACAAAGCCTGTTATGGCTATTATTCGATTGCTTTTAGGAGTTTTTGGCTCTGTGATGATATCTTGTTTATTGATTCTTTGATAAGACTTATTAACGCTTATTTGTTTATTATCCAGGTCTATATCATTAGGTGTTAATGCCATTAATTCGCCTATTCTCATACCGGTCCAATATAATACTTCAAATGCTACTTTAGAATTAGGTTTATTGGCTACAGAGGGGATAAATTGATTATATTCCTCACGTGTCCAGAATTGCATTTCTGTTGCGTTCTTTTTACCAATACTACCAGCTTTATGACATGGATTTTCTTTTAGATCATAATATTTAACAGCATAATTAAATATAGCAACTAACTGGTTGTTAATTGTTTTTAGATAAGTATCAGCATAATTCATTTTGAGCAGCTTATTTTGCCATCTTCTAATATGGGTAGGTTTAATACTACTGATAGATAAATCTTTGAAATATGGAAGTATTTTAAGATTAATCATTACTTTTTTATTCTCTATTGTTGATTGTCTTAGCCTAGACTTCATATCTTCCATATAAAGCTCTACTAAAGAACTGAAAAGCATATCGGGATTAGCTTGTTGCTTATCAAGAAAATCACGTTCCCAGGCTTGGGCTTCGCGTTTGGTTGAAAATCCTCTTTTGAATTTCTTTTTTCTTTCTCCTGTCCATGTTTCATAATAGAATTGTGTATACCAAGTTCCTTTTACCTGGTCCTTATATGCAGGCATTTATATCACTCCTTATAATTATTTTTGGGTGCAAAAATTAAAGGTTCATGATATAATTGTTTTTGTGTTTGGGTATATCATGATCCATTGGTATATTCTTAAATCGTCTCTATTGGTAGTAGGGGCGATTTTTTATAATGTATTTTAAGCCTAAAATGGAGGAATAAATTCCTTCTGGTCTTCAAGTGTATTAATTGGAAAGTCATATTCTTTAATTTGACTTTCAATCCAACGATTATATAGATCATTATTAATAGATTCATCTTTATGCAATTCGCTAAGCTTTTTCCAGTCATCAAAAAATTTTTCAATATATTTATTACATGAAAAACTAATAAATGGAACAGTATAACACTTATTTGATAAATCAAATTCTGTTTTACAATCAGGATATACATTTAATCCAGTTTCTTCAATTTTGAATAATAAACTGAATATATCTCCATAAGTATTTACTTCTAATTTAAATTCTTTTTGTTCGCTCAAACCACATAACCAGTCTAAAGATATATTACATTTCGTTGCAATATTTAATGCTATATCTAAAGAAGGTTTCTTTGTACCATTTTCGTAAGCTGAAATAGTTACAGATGTTGTTCCAACTAATTCTGCAAATTTCTTTTGTGTCATTTTCTTTTGTTTTCTTAATTCACGCAACCTGATTGAGAATAAATCAAAATCTCCCATAATTAATCTCCTTTCTAATAATGTTTAAATAATATCACAAATATAATTAAATATCAATAAATAATTAA
>NZ_JAOARO010000083.1 GCF_025211055.1 Vallitalea sp.
ATTCATCATTTCTTTAGCCATATCTACGTCTCTCACTCTTGATTCTGCAGCTTGAAGATTTTCTGATGTGTTATTTACATTCTTAATAGTATGTTCTAATCTATTTTGTACAGCACCTAATTTTGATCTTTCAGTGGAAACCTTTTTAAGAGCTGTATCTATAGTATTAGTTAATGCACTAATAGTTGTAGCTTGAGTAGCTGAACCTACTACATCTCCAATACTAGCAGAAGTTACACCTAATGAACTAGCATCCATTGTAGCAACATTAAAACCTATGAATTGTGCATTATTAGCTCCTACTTGTAGTGTTATTGCTGATGTAGCAAAACTACCATTTAATAATTTTTTCTTATTAAACTCAGTTTTTGTAGTGATTTCAGTAATTTCTGTAGATAATTGATTTAACTCATCTTTTATATTAGCTCTTTCTTCATCAGAGTTTGTATCATTAGCTCCTTGAACAACTAATTCTCTCATTCTTTGTAACATTGCATGTGTTTCTGTAAGTGCTCCTTCAGCAGTTTGAATTAACGAGATACCATCTTGAGCATTTCTTGATGCTTGATTAAGTCCTCTTATTTGTCCTCTCATTTTCTCTGAGATTGCAAGACCTGCTGCGTCATCACCTGCACGATTAATTCTCATACCTGATGATAATTTTTCTGTTGATTTTGCTTGATTTGTTCCTATAGATCCCATTTGTCTATGAGTATTCATAGCTAACATATTGTGATTAATAATCATAGTTAATTCCTCCTTGAATTTTTATTGACCTTCCTTTGTCATTTTATTAATTTTTATAAAAAGTCTGGGCCCAACTTAAATGACTTTTTATAGTCTCATTTAATATATCGGTAATATTTTAAACAACTTTATACTTTTATATATTTTTTTTTAGAATTATTATATAAACTTGTAGGTTATTGTTAATATATTACTCAAACATTTTCTTTAAAATATCTGTTGCACCATTTGAAGTTTCAATCGCCTTTTTATTCTCATCCTGAATTTGCAAATAAATCTCTTTTCTATGTACAGAAATATTTTTAGGTGCTTTTATTCCAATCCTTACACCATCTTTATAAACCTCAAGAACAACTAACTCAATATCATCCCCAATAATAATACCTTCACCTTTTTTCCTAGATAATGCTAGCATATTATTCACCCACCTTTTGCTTTAATTGTTTTAGGGGTTCATATAGATTATGCTTAATTTCGTATTTATCGCTATCTAGTATAACTTGAATGCCTTTTTTAGTCTTAGTATTAATGATGATTGGTGCTTTTAAGTTAGTAGTCATCTTTTCAATATCTGTTGGAACTACAATTATAGTATATATAAGTAAATCTTCCTCTTTTAATTCTCCAATGCGTAAAATTAATTCATCATTAACTTCTGGAGTATAATCAGGAAATACTAAAGGTGTGCATATCATTGGTAACACTATATCCTTATTTTCTATTGACTGTAGCCAACAAAAGATATCATTCTCGTGTATAATAGTGAATTCGTGATATTCAGTAAATCCAAATATTCCTTCATCAAATGTATTAATTTGTTCCTTATCAACTTCTATTTTACCAAAATGCTTTGTATCAACTAGCATTCTACCACCCCTTATGAGTTTATTTATAACATGCTTTTAATCTAGGAATAAATAAGTAATTCATACAAAATATGCCATTACATTATTATATCATTGATTATTTAACATATAAACATATAATATATAAATTATCTTGGTATTTTATTCCACTTGATAATATTATAGACGCATATCTTCATGCGTCTATAATAAATAATAAAATCTTTATCCTATAATTATCTACCTAATAAAATCCAACAAAGTAGTCTGTATTATCTTATTAGATGACATTAACGCTGCATTGTAAACCATCTCCTGAGATTTCATTTTCATTATTACCTCTGCAATATCAATATCTTCGTTTTGAGACATCAAATCAGTAAGATTTACTTTATCATCATCCAAGCGATTAATTGTTAAATCTAAGCGATTAATTCTAGTACCCAAATCAGCTTGTTGTTTAAGTAGATTATCTTTATGCTTATCAATTTTACCAATAAGTTTATTAAACTTATCTCCTAAACTATCTTTTAATAAGTCATCATATTTGGAACCATTTTGTGATACTTTACCAACTTCATTTATCATTTCTTCTAAATCTCTCATTAAATCAACACTTATTAGATCTTTTCCAAGAGCATTGATTGAGATACTCTGGTTATAACTTACTTGGTAACTAATATTATCTCTTTTATTATCATAATGTGTTATATTACCAATAGCATCAGTATGATCACACTCAAAATAATGTATAGGATTAAGATCATTCTTCTCAAATTTATCCTTATTGTATTCAAAAGTTATATCTTTAATATTACCTTTATCTTTTGAATTAAATATTAATTCACCTGTATCCTTAAGAAAATAAACCTCTCCCTCAGCTGGTTCATATGCTTTTGCATCCTTAGATAACCTATCTTTAACATCAAGTTCAGTTCCAGATGTTGAATCTATCTTTAACTTAGAGATACTAGTGTCTTTTATATTTGAATATCCTAATCTTATCCTATCCACATTAATAACTCTTGGATTAGGTGAACCATTTACTATCTTCTTAATTGATTCTACATCATCTTTAGTGAATTTTTCAGTTATCTTATAATCCATACTTACTGCTTTTGTGAATGTTAAAGATTTGTCAGTTTTGAATCCTGAAAAAACATGTCTCCCTGCATAATCCACATTCCCCTCATTAGCAAGCTGCTCTTTTAACTGTTTTAGAGAAGTAATGATACTCTTTCTTTCATTTGTACCTAATGTTCCATTAGCTGCTTGTACACATAATCCTCTAGCTTTTTTAACTATTTCAATAATATTTGAAATCGAATTTTCTGAAACATCCATCCAAGATAATGCATCTTTGGCATTAGATTTGTATTGTTCAATTTCTCTAACATTACTTCTTAACCTTAATGCTCTTACTGCAACTATTGGATCATCAGAGGGTCTTTGAATCTTTTTGCCAGAAGCTAATTGACCTTGATAAATACTAAGAGCATATTTACTTCTATTAAGACTTAGTAATATATTATTTGACACCATATTATTCGTTATTCGCATATAGATTACACCTTCCTCACTTATATCATCTCACATAACTATTCTCTATCTAGCTAGTTAGCTCCCATTCTATTAATTGTTACATCAAATATCTCATCAAACACCTTTATCATTTTGGCTGATATAACATAAGCCTGTTGAAACTTAACAATATTAGTAGCCTCTTCATTAATATCAACACCAGAATAAGATATTCTCTGGTTATCAATCATTTTGTTAAGAGCTAACTGACTTTTTTCAAAACTATCAGCTTGACTTTTATCTATACCTAATTCCCCAATTACCGCTTGAATGTAATTACCTGGTTCACCTGTTTTGAACATTTTACTATCATGTTTTAGTGCAAGAAGCTCTTTTATAATTGAACTATCACTTTCCCCTGATTCTTTTTTATAACTTGTTATTAACTTATCTACGTCTTTTGCTATTTCTTTTGAAAATTGAAAGTTATCAATGGTCATTTTGCTATAATCAATATCTCCTGAAGTATAACCATCATATGTAAATAATGGAGCACCGTTTCCCTTTTTGTGTATATCATTGAATTTCTTAGCTACTGTTCTAACAAAGTTGTTCATTCTATCAACATAGTATGAGATTCCTTTGTAACTTAGATTTTCACCCATACTAACATTAGCAGCACTTGCAGGAACAACTGTTTTTAGTGTAAAAGTTAATTTGCCACTACTTTCATTATAATTATAACTCTCATATTCATACTCAATATTATCAATCTTAATTTTGCCTTTATCCGGTAGATCAGTTCTATTAAAACCTATGACTTCAATAACCTTGCCATTAGAATTATCTATTTGTCCTTTGAAGTTATTACCATTATTACCATCTCTCATATCAATATAACCTTTTAACTCACCTTCTAGCTCAGGATCTGTCATATCGAATTTATTCCCATTTTCCCAATATATATCATATAATCCCGGCTCGTCTTCTGGGTTGTTTAGATTTTTTCTTGATTTAGTTTTTAGTAGATTAACCTTAGTTCCTTCAAGAAGTTTTTGTCCATTAGCTAGAATTGAAAAAGTTTTTTTGCCATTAGCATCTATATGTTCATCAACCTTAACATTAATTATTTGTGATAATTCATCTACAATATTAGCTCTTTTATCTCTTAGATCATTAGCTTCCACACCAGAAAACTCAACATTTTCTATTTGTTTATTAAGAGTAGCTATTTGATTAGCACAGTAATTAATTTGGTCAACCTTAGATTTGATTGAGTAGTTAGCCTCTCTCTGCAAAGACCTCATTTTCTCCCCGATATCATTAAAATATCTAGAAAAACTCTTAGCCATATCAATAAAACCAATTTTGTATGATTTATTTGATGGGTCTGTAGATAACTTTTGTAATGACTTAAACATATCGTCGAACTGTTTTGTTATACCAGTTTTTTTTATTTCATTAAGAATTGTTTCCACACTGCTTGTCTGTGAATTCTTGACCCTATATTCTCCTAGATGACTGGAATTACTCCAGAACTTAACATCCAAATAATGATTCCTGTACCTACTAATCTTTAGTATTTCTGAACCAGTTCCCATCATACCAATACCATTATTAGGTAGAGGTCTACAAGCTGATTGAACTCCATATTGTCTACTGTAACCAGGAGTTTGTGCATTAGTGATATTATGATTAGTTATATCTAACCATGTCCTAGCTGTATATAATCCTTGTGTAGCTACATTTAATCCAAAAAATGACGATCTCATTTAACTCCTCCTATCTCCCTACAAGACCTAATCTATTTATAACCTGCTCTAACATCTGATCTACTACCGTAACCACTCTTGCAGATGCATTATATGCATGCTGATATTTCATCATATTACCTAATTCTTCATCAGTAGACACACCCATAATAGTACTTCTTTGATTCTCTATCTGTGTTATAAGTATTTTTTGATTATTCATATGTTCCTTAGTAACTTTTCCTGAACTACCTATTTCTCCTATAAAACTAACATAATATTCATTGATATTAAGTTTTGAATCACTTCCAGGATATTCTGGCCATTTTGCATTTTTCCATTCTTTAATGATATCTTCTACTACATCATTATTCTGAACTTCCCCTTTAACTTTAGTAATACATAGTTTATCATAATCCTTTAATATAGCAGGATTAATCTCAATATTACCAGCTGAATATAATGAATGAACATTAGATTTATCTTCCCCATTATATTTATTACTACTGTCATATCTATCCATATGTTTTCTTTTAAAAAGTTCAATATACTGTGAACCATCTAAACCATAAGGTCCACCTGTTCTACCTATTGGTGCTAATTTATTATTAACTGTAGTAATAACTGAGTGAATTAGCTTATCAAATTTTGCTTGAGTTCTCATAATGATTGATGGTTTTACGTTCTTATTATACTCATCAATATTAGCATCTTCTGTATCCGTCCAGTTAGCAGACCTAGTTCCTCGAGATAATAATATTCCTTTTAACGAACCTTTGTCATTATCTTTTTCTGGTGAAATCTCTGTATCTAGATTGAATACTCTTTTACCAGTTGCTTTCCATATAGGTGATACTAGAAAACTTTTAGGCACTGACTGCTCCAGTTCTATTTTATTAACTATACCATCTGATACAAAATCAAAGCCTTCTGCTTTAACTATAACATTACCACTCTTATCTTCTCTATAACTTATGTCAATTATCTCTGCCAATTTGTCTAGGGCATTATTTCTAGCATCTCTATAATCATTAGCTCTATCACCATTTATCTCGTATTTAACTATTTTATCATTAAGTGCGTTTATTTCTTCGCCCAGTTTATTAATTTCATCTACTTTATCAATAACTTGTTTGTTAAGATTTGATTGATAATTATTAAGTTGTTTCATTACAAGATTAGCTTTATTTACGAAAAGAACAGCATTCTGTACAAACGTTCCTCTTGCTTCCTTACCATCTGGATGTTTAGAGAGTTCATTAAGAGATTTCCAGAACTTTTCAAGTATCTTTTTCATACTCTCTCCTTCTGTTTCTCCTAGTATTGCTTGTATTTCATCTAATGCTTTTGCATCTGAATTATAATACCCATATCTACTAACTTCATTTCTGAATGCTCCATCAAGAAACATATCTCTTACTTGACGTAAAGCTTGTACATCAGTACCCATACCAACCATTAGGTTACTATATCCATTATTGCCTATTTTATAATACCTTGAATCTTTCAGTAAAATTTGTTGTCTAACATACCCTGGTGTATTTACATTAGCCATATTATGCGCTGTTGTTTGTAATGCATATTGACTAGCTTGCAACCCCGATACAGCTCTTGATAAACTACTTATTGAAGACACATTATCACCTCTATTGTTAATTACTGTAATTTTATCCTTTGTAGTTAAGTATTAAGAGTTATAAGCTAACCTTATAATTATTTAGGCTATACCTCTTAATACTCAACTATCATATATCTATCTACTATTCGTTAGGTATATGTTTATTGTTTAGCATCAAAGAATCTTCTAGCATCTTGTGAGTTATATATATTTCCTTGTGCCTCATAGTTGCTATTTGTCATATAGCTCTCACTCTGTACAGCATTCATTGTAAAATCAATATACTCAAGCGATTCTTTTAATAAAACCTTATTTCTATCGTTTATTACTTGTAAGCTTTCAACTACTTCTCTGATATTATCTCTTAAATTATTTAAATGGTTATGTTCTTTTTCCTGTTTGGCTAGTAAAACCGCGAGATTATTTATAGTTAATTCATCTATATTCTTGTTAGTCACTAGAGCAATATCATTAATTATTTCTTCTCTTATCTTATCTATTCTAAGAACACGTGAAGCCATTTGCTGTTCTTCCTTAGTTAGTTCATTAAGAGCAGAGATATCACCTTTTATAATAATTTCTGTTTTTGATTGACCTATTGTTAGTAATCTGTTGTAGCACTGTTTTTCTTCTTCTAGAGTTGTTATCAAATCTTCTATTAAACTAGCCAATGTGCTCAAATCCTTTCAAAATATTAACAATCTAACATATCAGTTAGAATAATACTATTCGCTATTAACCTCTCTTGTCAAAATAGCTGTCTACTATTTTATCAGCTACCTCTCTAGCACTAACATTATATGAACCTGATTGTATACGTTTTTTTATATCGTTAACTTTATCTTGTCTGATATCAGGTGCATCCTGAACTGCTTTTTTAGCTATCTGCAACTCTTTTGCGATGTCTGATATAGCTAGTGAGTCTTTCTCTTTTTTAATCTTTGATAGTTTGGATATTCTATCTGTCTGATTAACTTTGTAAGCGTTGTTAACATTGTTAATTTTGTTTATTCTCATGATAGAACCCCCTCTCTTCCATTATATTTCTCTAACATATTTTAATTATATGTTGTTTTCAATTATTTTATCGGCAATCATCATTATAATATTTAGCCAAAAATGAAAAAACATAAAAACAGACTGTCTCAATAATCTATTTTTGTTATTATCAAAAAAATAATTATATCTAATTAATAATTTAATAAAAATGGATTATTAAGCAGTCCTTTAATTATAACTGTTTTATGATTAGCTATCTTTATTTAGATATCTCATCTTAGCTATTACTTCATCTTTCTTCGATTTTTTAATAGCATCTTCCTCATCATAAGCCCCTGTTAAATTATGTTGAATATCGTATTTACATTTGTCACAATACCTACCTGTTCTAATATTATCGCCACATATCTCACATTCAATACCTATGGCTGACCCTTCTGCAAATATAAGTCGTTCTTCACGTACCCATTGATGAATTAGTTTAATAGAAACTTCACATTCTTCGGCTACTTGAGCTATATTTGCATTTGGATTATCTCTTATGTATTTCTTGGTTACTTCAAATAAGTCATTTAATTTACTTTTACATGCGGGGCATATAGGTACGCCTCCTATATAATTAAATATTTTCCCACATTTCACACAATTTCTTACATTCATATAAAAACACCTCCGTTTAATATCCTTTTCCTATTGCAATTGTAATAAAAAATACTTCTTTTGCTCCATTAATCAATAATTCCTTTGCAAGGCTGTCAATAGTATTTCCTGTAGTATATATATCGTCACAAATCAATATTGTCTTACCTGTTATTTCATCAGGTTTAATAACTTTAAAAGCTTTTTTCATATTGCTAACTCTTTCTTTATCTGAAAGATTTTTTTGAGGCTTAGTATTTATTGTTCTCATTACGCAATTAGTATTACAAGGTATGTCTAAATACTTTCCTATATATGTGGCGATAATTTCAGCTTGGTTATAACCTCTTTTTCTCTGTTTTTTTATGTGCAGAGGTACAGGAATTATTAGATTAACATATGCTTCTACTATCTCCCTTTTATATAATGTTACTACTTCTTTCGAGAAAATTCTACCATAATTATTATTATTATTGTTTTTATATCTTTGTAGAGCTTTTTTCAGCTTACCTTCATATAACCAGACTGCCCAACCTCTTGTATAATCATGTTCATTTTTGGTGCAATCAAAACAATACTCAGCTAATTCACTATTAAGGGGCTTGCTACATTTTTTACATCTGGGTTCCATTATATAAGGAAGCTCTTCTACACATGACTCACAAATTCTTTCTTCCTCATTTATAGGTATTATATCCATACATATGGGACACCGTTTTGGATAAATTATACTTAACAATTCATCTCCTAATTTATTAATTCTCATAAAATCCAACCTGCCTATGATTAATCAACAAAACTAACTATCTTATAATCTATATACCAACTTCATTCATGGTATCAAATATCTCTTGTATTCTTAATCTAAGTGTAGAATACCTTTCAATCTCTTTATCATTATCAATCATCTGATATATGGTACTATCTAGTCCTACAATGACTACATACTTTTTAGCACGAGTAACCGCAGTATATAATAGGTTCCTTATTAGAAGCATGGATGGTCCAGTAAGGAGAGGAATAACAACTACTGGATATTCACTCCCTTGTGATTTATGAATTGTAACTGCATAAGCTAATTCCAACTCTTCCAGATTAGCATATTCATATTCCACTACTTTATCATCTTCAAACTTCACCTTTAATTTATTGGTATATTGATTAATCTCTATTATAGTTCCTATGTCCCCATTAAATACACCAACACCTTCATCAATAGTAAAGTTATACTCATTTTTTATTTGCCATGCTAAGTTATAATTGTTTTTTATCTGCATGACCTTATCGCCTTCCCTGAATAAAACATCACGGAATACTTTCTCATTCTTATCTTTTTTTGGCGGATTCAAGGTTGCTTGTAATTCCTTGTTGAGATTAATAGTACCAAGCAATCCTTTCCTCATAGGAGAGAGTATCTGAATCCCATCAAAAGGTGAACAATTAGCAAATTTCGGTAATCTAGTCTTTGTCAGAGTTTTTATCTCTTCTAAAATACTTCCTGATGTAGCTCTTTTTATATAGAAAAAATCACTTTTTTTATTACATAGATCAATGTGTTCTCCAGAATTAATCTTATGTGCATTCATAATAATTGCACTTTCTCTGGCTTGACGAAATATCTTTTCTAGTTTTACTGCCTTAATTTTCTTACTCTCAATTATGTCTTTTAGAACATTTCCAGGTCCTACCGATGGTAATTGGTCTTTATCCCCAACAATAATAAGCCTCGTACCTGGTATTAATGCCTTTAATAAGCTATTCATCAGAACAATATCAACCATGGATGCTTCATCAATAATCAAAGCATCACACTCTAATGGATTATCCTCATGTTTCTCAAATTTATTATTATCTTCACTATTCATAAAAGAAATCTCTAAAAGTCGATGTATGGTTTGCGCCTGCCTTCCTGTAGCTTCTGTCATTCTCTTGGCTGCCCTACCTGTAGGTGCAGCTAACATTACATCTAACCCTTGTATCTCTAATAATTCTATTATGGAATTAATAGTTGTTGTCTTACCTGTTCCAGGACCTCCAGTCACAACTATAACCCCATTTTTAATTCCTTCTTTTATAGCTTGTCTCTGATAATCATCAAAAACAATATCTGAACTTTCTTCAATAGCTTTAATCTCATTATCTACATTACTAGGTAAATCATAATCATATTGAGCTAGATCATATATCTTTCTTGCCACATTCAACTCCAAATGATAAAACATCATATTATAGGTTATAACTCTATCTTCAACTTCCTTACTTATGATTTGTTTATTAATCTGTAACTCAATTATGGCATTCTCTATCAATTCATAAGGAACCAAAAGCATCTCTTCTGCCTTATCTATCAAATCATTCTTAGGTAGATAAGTATGTCCGTTAAGAGAAGCTCTTCTCAGAATAAACATAATTCCAGCCTTGACCCTATGAACTGAATCTTTATCAATTCCCATCTTCATTGCTATTTCATCAGCCGTCTTAAAACCTATTCCTATTATATCTTCAGCAAGTTTGTAAGGATTGTTCCCAACAATGTCCATAGTACGTTCTTTGTACCTATTATATATCTTTATTGCATAGGTCAATGAAATACCATACTCTTGTAAAAATATTATTGTCTTTCTCATTTCTCTCTGCTCATAAAAAATATTAGCTACTTCGTTAGCTTTCTTCTCACTTATGCCTTTTACCAAAGCAAGAGTCTCTGGTTCCTCTTCTATAATCCTAAAAGAATCATCACCAAACTTCTTAACAATCCTCTTAGCAAGAGCTGGTCCAATCCCCTTAATCGCTCCCGAAGACAGATACCTTAAAACAGAATGCCTATCCTGTGGTATAAAACTTTGATAGCTTTCAATCTGGAATTGTCTACCATAAGTATGATGAGAAACATATTCTCCAACCGCTCTAATCTGCTCTCCTTCAGATACCCCAAGCATTGTCCCAACACAGGTAATATCCTCTTCTTCCATACTAATCTCACACACACAATATCCATTATTCTCATTTCTATATATAATCTCTTCAATTATTCCTTCAATAACTTGCTGAGTTTCCATGAAATCACCTTTAATATTTGTATCGTCATTTAGATTATTTTATCATATATGTATAGCAAAGACAATTAATAGTGTCGGTTTTGAGATTCTCAAATATAAGCCAGTACAAAAAATAATATCTTAGATTATATATCCGACTATATTTTAATGATTTTTCAACTAATTGCAATATATTATTTTTTTAAAATTTAATACAATTAATATATTTTTTTTATAATAATTTGACAAAATTCTTAATATTATATATAATATTAAACATCAGATCTGATATATCGTAATTTTAAGTAAGAAAGGAATAAAATAAAATGAATAAAAAATTAAATAAATTAGTAAGTTTATCTATGGTAGTAATTATATTAGCGATAACATTTAAATTCGATGTATGTGCGTCATCAAATAAATTAATAGAAAATCATCAAATTGAAAAAACTGATAATTCAAACATAATATCTAACGAGTCTATGTATAGCAGTTTTAGTGATGTAGGTATTTTAGAGCAAGGTGTCTTATCTGGAGTTGGATTATGTTCTGCTTTAACTGCTAGTTACCCTCTAATTATAGCTGGAGGAGTTTTAGTTGGAGCTGGAATTGGAGCATATGCTCTGTATAATCACTTAGCAAATAATTTAGAGATGACTGTACCAGTATATACGAATAGTTTAGATAAACATTTAGAAAAAAGTGCCGTTATTGATATAACAAAAAAACATACGTACACTGATTTATATTATTCACCAGTTACTGACAAAGCAATGATAGTGTACAATATTGATGAACATATATTCTCAGATGTTTCAAGTCCTATGGGAATACCTTATTTTCGTACTCATCATAATGTAGATTTATTTGGATTTAAATTAATTGTTTTAGTTGAATTAAACCATAGAGATGATGGTAATGAAACCAAATTTTTTCATGCAGAAATAAGAAGAGGCGTTCATGCATCTAGACAAATAGAATTTATGAGGTATAAAAATCAAATGTCTGTACAGATGTATAGAAATCCAAGTATAGATAATAAATATTTAGATAAGAACGGATATAATGGACCAATGGCTTCTCCTTATCAAATGCAAAAATAATTATCATTATAAATGTTTATCTAAAAAAATATACCTACTGTATATTTATACGAGGAGTTAATATTATGAATAAAGAACACTATAAAAAATATATATATAATTTAATTAAAGAATGTCATGAAATTAATGAGAACGACTATCTTTCACCGATTTTTTCAAATGATTATATGAGAAAAACAAGAATAGCTCTTTTAAAGGAACAAAAATATAAAGAGTTAGCATCTATATATCAACTTTTAGGAATGCATTGTAGAAATCTTAATGATTTATATTTGGATAGTTTTCTTACATATAATTTTTATGCTAATAGTTTACTTAATATTAGTTGTTATTATTCTAAACATGGTCAAGACGAAAATTATTATACATTTTTACAATATATTGCCAGCTCTAATGAAAAATTATTGACCCACTTAAAAGATATTGATGATAGATTTATCTATACTTATGCATTAAACATAGAGCTATTAGGAGATATGTATCTATTAATTAATCATATTAAATCTAAAGATTATTATGATAAAGCGAAATCATTATATAAAGATATAGATAAATATGAACAGCTTTCAACTAGTAATGATTTTTGGTGTTCTTTTTCATTTATTGAAACAAGTATAGCGTTAAAAGAATGCTTTGATCTAGAAATAAGTTTTAATGATTTAGGACTTGAACGGATTAAACAAAAAAATGAGTTGTTAGATATATTTAAATAAAAAAAAGTAACCCTCATCTCATCTCTACCAGTCCTTTTCAAGAGGGTTCTCTATTAAATAAACTACCTTTTTCATGGCTTCCTCTTCATCATTTCCATCAATAACAATTTTAACCTTATCACCTTCAGCCAACTCCAACATCATCACACTAATAACACTTTTACCATTCCCACTTCTATTACCCCTGACTATAGTGATATTAGCTCCAAATTTTGACGTCTGATTAACAAAATAAGCACATGGCCTTGCATGGAAATTATATCTAAGTACAGCTTCTTGTATAATCACATAAATCCCTACTTTAATCTGATTTTCATTATAACACCATCTTCAATAAACTCATCTACATTACAAAGAGAAAAGCCCTTAACCTTTTCCATATTGGTAATTATAATAGGCGTTATTACCTCCTTGCCCTTCTCTTTGATTAACTCTAGATTCATCTTAATTAACGGATCACCTTTCTTAACAACCTGTTTTTCCTCTATTAATCTCTCATAACCTTCACCTTTTAACTCCACAGTATCTATTCCCATATGTATAAGAATCTCCAAACCCTCTTCAGAACTAATTCCTATAGCATGATTTGTTGGGAATATCTGAATTATCTTACCATCACAAGGTGCTTTTATAACACCATCCTCTGGTAAAACAGCAATACCATCTCCAATCATCCTAGAAGCAAAAACTTCATCTGGTACTTTATCAAGTTCTACGACTTTGCCTCTAGCTGGACTATATATTAGGGTCTCTTTTTGTTTCTTCAATATTTTAAACATCATTTCCTCCTAGGATTATTGTTATTATAACATAAAACTGATTAATGGGGTTCTATACAATCTTCTTCATTTCATCAACTACTAATTCCGCTTTTGGTCCTACAATAACCTGCATATTTTTATTATTAGGTCTAAGAACTCCTGAAGCTCCTAACTTCTTCAATTCATCATCATCAACTATTGATGAATCATTCAAAGTCAGACGAAGTCTTGTAATACAAGCATCTACTGCCTTGATATTTTGTTTACCACCAAGTGCCATTACAAACTCAGCTGCTATTCCTGCCATACCAAGATCTGCAATAAGAGCATCAATATTACCACCTTGTTCATCTAAACGACCTGGTGTAGGTAGATTAAGTTTTTTGATTGCGAATACGAAAACAAAATAATACACAACTCCAAAACATAAGCCTATTGGTAGAAGCAGTAATGGCTTGGTTGCTAATTTGAAGTACAGAGCATAATCTATGAAACCTGCCGAGAATATGAATCCATGCAATATACCCAGTATATTACATACAATTAATGATAAACCTGCTAGAACTGCATGTATAACGTATAGTACTGGTGCTAAGAATATGAAACTAAATTCTAATGGTTCTGTTACACCTGTTAAAAATGATGTAAATGCAAGAGAGAATATCATTGAACCAACTAAAGCTTTATTTGCTTTTTTAGCACATGTATACATAGCAAGACCTGCCGCTGGAAGAGCAAACATCATTATAGGATAGAATCCAGCCATGTATATTCCAGCACTTGGGTCCCCAGCAAGATATCTAGCATAGTCTCCTCTTACTATTTCACCTGCAGCATTAGTGAATTCACCAAAGTTCATCCAGAATATATTGTTGAGGATATGATGTAAGCCTGTAGGTATCAATAATCGGTTAAGGAAACCATATACCCCTGCTCCAACAGCTCCTGACTGAATAACAAAATTACCAAACATATCTAATCCTTTAGCAATAAATGGCCATACTACACAAAATAGTAATGACAAAGGAATAGAAGCTATAGATGTAACAAAAGGTACTACCGATTTTCCGAACTTGTTATCTTTTAATTTGTTATATATAAATGCAGTAACTCCACCTGTTACTATACCGCCCAATACACCGATATCAGTCCCAGGAACTATTGCATTAATTCCAGCTATTACCATAAAATAAGCTATGGAGCCAGAAAAAGCAGCTATACTACTTTTATCTTTTGATAAGCCAATAGCTACACCTATGGCAAATAATAAAGCTAAATTACTAAACACAGCATCTCCAGCATTACTAATAAATGGAATGTTAAGAACATCTGGCTGACCAATACGTAATAGAATACCAGCTGCTGGTAATACTGCTATTGGAAGCATTAAAGCTGTACCTAATTTTTGTAACTTACTGAATACTTGCATTATGAATCCTCCTTATTTTAATATAATTTTAGAATAATCCTTTAAGTGGTACCCATGCATAACCAAATATAAGTGCTAATATTATACATGTGAACGCTGTTACAATTGGTACAAATCTTTTTCCTCCAAAGAAAGCCAACCATGTAGGTAATTGAGCATTTTTGTACTTATTGTATAATAATCCTGCTACTATCCCTGCAATGATTCCTGCTACTATCCCCATGTTACTGGCATCATTGATTGTCTGAACTCCTTTATTAAGTACAAAATACCCTAATACCGCTGATAACACAACAGTCCCATGATCATCAACAGCCAGTGCAATAGCTACTATAATGGCAACTATCATTGGTAAATGTGCAAATACTGTTTTTCCCATATCTTCAAAAAAAGCGATATTCAAAGCACCTGGTTGACCTATCAGCAATAAAATTCCTGCTACTAGCAGAACACCCACTGGGAGCAATAATGCACTTTTTTGTTTTTTTGTTGCCTCAGCCTTGTTACTCATAAAAAAACTCCTCCTTTAATCTTTTTAATATAATATTAAGATTAATTCATAAAAAAGTAGTTTAGTATAGAATTTAGCTATCCTTACTTTACTTTTTATGGATTAATTAAAAAAGCATAAACTTACAGTTAAAACATGATATTGATTAAATACCATCTTCTATCCATAAGCTTATGCCTGCATTACCAGTAACACGCTCATTAATTTCTTAGTCTTTCAATATGTAGTGCTAAAAAACCTTTCTCGTCTTTTGATACTTTTATCCCTTTCTCATTTTCAATTATCACAGCTACTTTTTCAGCTATTTTATAGGCTACATCAAGTTTGGTGACTATATCCTCCAACAACGGGTTCACTATCCCTTTTTTCTTTTCCACACGAGTGATACTTTGTTTTAGATGGGTCACCAATCTAGTATACATAGTTAGATTCTTATCTATATCATATCCTATTTCATCTTCTATCAATTCAAGTATATTCTTTAATAATCTGGTGTCTTTGATAGTATTCTTAATATTTTTCCGTTGTCTTCCTGAATGTAGATGCAGTGCTATGTATCCTACTTCATCATCAGGTATCATTACGCCTAGACGCTTATATAATAATGATTTTCCTCTTAATGCTAGATTATATTCATCTTTGTACATTGTTTTTATCTCATCTAGAAATGGATTAGAAAAGACCATACCTTGTTTTAGTCGTTCTAGTGCAAATCCTACGTGATCTACAAGAGCTATATGAATATGTTCATCCAAATGACCCATCTCTTTTTCTGCTAGAAGTATTATTTCTTCAACAACTCCAATTACTTTTCTATCTATTGCATTTACTAGCTGAATATATTCTTCTTTGAGCACTCCTTCTGAGTTACTATATTTCTTTTGTATTTTATTTTCATATATTGTAGTAACTATATCAGCTTTTTTGCCAAAGCCGATACCTTTACCGATAAGGATCATCTCTTGATTATTACTAACTTTTTTGGCTAGAACAACATTATTATTTAGTACTTTAATGATATGATAAGCATTTTCCCCACTCAAAACTGCCTCCTCCAATCAGATTCCACTTTTATTCTTTAGAAATTTTATCATCTCATCTCTACTTTTACATTTTAATGCCTCATTGATTAAAGTTTCATTTCTACTAATACTATTAATATGCTTACGGATACCAAGAACATTCCTAGGTATAACACTTAATTCATCAATTCCTAAACTTATCCATAATGGTAATAATAATTCATCTGATGCTGTTTCACCGCATATTGAAACTTCAATACCTTCCATATGGGCATTCTTAACAACCATTTTTATACTTTTTATAACCGCTGGATTATATGGAGAATATAAATAGCTGACTTTTGTATTCATTCTATCTACCGCACATACATATTGGGTTAAGTCATTAGTTCCGATACTAAAAAAATCTACTTCTCTAGCAAATTCAGCAGAATTAAGTACAGCTGCTGGGGTTTCTATCATTATTCCTACCTTAATATTTTCATTAAAACTTTTTTCTTCTTCAATTAGTTTTTCCTTAGCTTTCTCTAATAGTTTTTTAGCTTCTATGATCTCTTCATATGCAGTTATCATTGGAAACATAATCTTTATATTACATTCTTTTGAAGCTCTGAGTATCCCTTTCAATTGAGTCAATAGCAACTTCTCTTCCTGCAAGCAATATCTAATGGCTCTATTACCTAGAAAAGGATTTAATTCATCCTCAATATTTATGTATTCTATTTTTTTATCCCCGCCTACATCCAATGTACGAATTATTAGTTCTTTACCTTTTAGTTTTTTGCCTACATTACTATAAATATCATATTGTTCTTCTTCTGAAGGAGGTATTTGTCTATTCATATATAAAAATTCTGTTCTGAATAGTCCTATACCCTCACCGTCATTATTCAATACTTGTTGTACATCATCTAGCGAACCCATATTACAACAGATTTTACAATTATAGCCATCTCTAGTTTTAGTCTTACATCCTATAAAAGATTTTTCTTCTTCCAATTGAATTATTCTTCTTTCAATCATCTGTTTATATTTATTTATCTGAAACTCTTCTGGTTCTAATATAATTTTACCTTTTGTTCCATCTATGATTATATGTTCTTGATTGCTGACTATTTCCGTAATAGTATCTATTCCAGTAACCGCAGGAATTCCAAGAGTTCTAGCAAGTATTGCCGTATGAGAGGTTTTTCCTCCCGTTTCTGTAACTATACCTAATATCTTATCTATATCCATAGATAAAGTATCTGATGGTGTAAGCTCTTTAGTAATAAGTATAACTTTTTCTTTTAGTTTACTTAGAGGTTTATCTGTTTTCCCGATTATGTTGTTTATAATCCTTTTACCTATATCCTCTATATCCAGAGATCTTTCTTTGAAATAATCATTGTCCATATTATTGAATATGTCAACATATTCTTTTATTGTTTTATCTACTGCCCACTCTACATTATAACCCTTTTCAATTTTCTCGACTATACTATCTTTTAGATCAGGGTCTTCTATCATTGTAATATGAGATTCAATGATATCAGCTGTATCATCAATATTATGAGCATAATCTAAGTATAATTTTCGTAATTGTTCTATACTAAGTATTAAAGCTTTTTCTAGTTTGGCTTTTTCATTAGTTGTATCATCAATTTTTCTTCTAGTTATTATATATTCAGTAGGATTATAGCAATATACTGGTCCTATACCATAACCTGCTGATACATTAATTCCAAATAACTCTTTCATAGTTTTTCTCCTTAGACTGCAAAGTTATTTACTATTAATTTCTCTAATGCATTCATTGCTTCTTTTTCATCATTGCCATTAATCTTAAGATATATCAAGTCATCTTTTAATACACCTAGAGATAAAAGTTGAAGAAATTTTTTCCCATCGACTTCTTTCTTATTTTTTATTACTTTTATCTCTGAACTGAATTCTTTTGATTTATTGATAAATAATGTTGCTGGTCTTGCATGTAATCCTGTTTCAGCCCTTATAATAAAACTCTTCATCAACATTTAATCACCTCAAGCTTTTATTTTACATTAAAAAAGGCACAAACCAATAAATGGTTTATGCCTGCTATTTACAGTAACACACCAATAACTTTAAAGTTATCATTTTCTATATTATATCACTTAAATAAAATAATGTCAATAACTATACACTAATATGTTATTTTATATTCATTTATTATTAAATCAATTCTACAATATGGTTTTACAATGCTTTTTAATTCTTCTGCTTTGTCTGTTTTCTCCATATATATAGGTTAAAGACAATTGTTTAATATTTTTGCCCCACTTCTAATATTCACCTCTTGGAGCTTGTGCATCAAATGTTAGAATTTTATAAGATTCATAATCTCTTGCGCTGTCTAGTGAAAATTCAAACTCTTCTATTGCAGACTGATACATATATAACCCTTTAACTTTAACAAAAGATTGATCATAAGGCATTTTAGACATAACTGTAATAATCTCGTCTTTAATAGGTCCATCAAGTTTAACTTTTTGAGTTACACTCCCTTTAACCAAAGGGTTTTCATAGTAGATAAATTCTAATGACATCACTTCACCTAGAACTGCAAATCGACTTGAAATTTCATTACCAGAATTAGTAACTTGCACTATTTCATTTTCTAACTTATTGTCATTAGCACTTTCCTGCTGTGGAATAATAACTAAATGATATTTGGAATAATCTATATTTTTCTCTTCATCTACAGAAAATAACATTTCATTTTTAAACCTAGACAAATTCTTTTCCAATTCACTTAGTTCAGATGTACTATCTGATAAAACTTCAAAATTATCAAATTTAACAGACGTTCCACATGAAGATCCCCATTGACCAACTACTTTAATATTATTAATGGTACAAGCTATTTTCAATACTCCTTTATCCTTTAATGATTTTTGTGCAGATTCAGATAATTCTTTAATCCACTTTTGATTAAAATAAGCATATTTAATATAATTATTTATACTCATATCATCACCAACTCTAATCGGATAATCCAAAAATGCTTCATCTGAATAAAAACAATACTCTTCATACATAGCATCAAATTTTATTTTTCCCTTTAGAGAAATTTTGCCTTCTAATTCCAAAGAAAATTTATTCTTTTTTGTATATGATACATCTTTAATTACAAACTCTTCTAGTTTACCTACACCCATCAATTGTTCGATATCATATTTTTCATTAGATATTAACGGTTTTTTATCTTCATCTTTTGCATCCAATTTTGATTCTAATTCTTTCACTTCATATGTGTTGGATTCGCTATTATAATGATACTCATTAGATGTCTTTAATAACAATTTATCATCTCTATCTGCTTCCATATACGTATATTCAAAAGTAGACCATTTATCTTCATTACTATCATCTTTTCCATACCTGTCAATCAGTTCACTTGATATAATTATTGATTGACCATTTGGATTTCCATCTTTAGGTACAGTATCATGCCCCTCTATATCAAGTGTTGTACCAGTAAACAAAATCTCTCCCTCAACATATCTATAAATTCTCAGAAACTTTCTATATGTACCTGTACCTCCACCTGAGCCTCTATATATAATGAAATTACCTTCCTTAGTAATACTATGGTCATATTGTCCAATCACTTCAAATTCATCAATTAGTTTATATTTATTTTCTGTAACTGATACGAAAGCGACTTCATAAAATCCTTCTCTATTTTTTGAATAAACAACTACATCTTCATTTCCATCATTATTAAAATCATCATATGTAAATGTCAGTTCATTAATTCCTTTTTCTTTAGAATAACTATCTCCTACATTTAGTTCATTAAAAACAAAGTCTATAACAGATTTCTTATCTTTAATATCAACAGTTTCTTGTCCGTTTTCATTCTTATCTTTCAAATGAGTCTTAATTTCATCTTTTGCTTTCTGTTCGGCTTCCATTTCAGCTCTAATTTCTGCTTTTAATGCTTCTTCGGATTTTTTATCAGCATTAGAACCACACCCAGTCATCACCAATAAAAAAATCAAAATACAATATATTAATTTCTTCATATATATTCCTCCTATATATAATTTTGGAATTTATTGTAACACAGATACAACAATATAAAATACTTACCATAAGTTAGGTTTTTCATAATATAAACACTCTCCCGACTAACATTATTTAGCAGAGAGAGTAATATATTAATTATATTAAATAAATCTAAAATTATTTTCTCCTAGTAATTTCAAAATAAGGAAATTCTACATCCGCTTTATAAGATCTTATACCAAATTCTCCTGAGAAACTAGCTATATATTCTGCATCTTCAGAATAATGAGGTCCTCTTGTACTACCTAAAAATTTATTATTAATAACAACTGCATCTTCCATTTCACCTTCCAAAGTAACTGTTAATCTATAATTGGTACTTCCAAATGCATTGATTGCATCAATAGCTACATGCACTATACAATCATATGGATCGATGTAGTCTGGTATATTCTCACTTAATAGAGGCTTCCATTTATAATCTGATCTTCCTACATATACTTTATTATTCTTTGGAGCTATACCTATATAATAACCATGATATTGATCATTTCCATTTCCTGGCTTAATAACGCCAAGTACGATACCTGCATTTGCTGCATCTGCATATATATTTTTTGTCTTCACTTTAAATCTACAATCAATACTACGCAAAGAAACATCAAGCTTATAATTCATTCCATTAGCATCACATGCTAACATCACGGGGCCAGTACCTGTTTCTATACTTTCCATTGTGGAATTTGCTTTTAATCCTAACATTTGTTGTTGTATTGTTTTTGTCTCACTACTTCCGTATAGATTAAAGTAATTAGTAGAAGTAGCATTCCCTTTATTTTCATTATATATAAGATTATTATCAAATTCCATCATAGCAACTGGTGGATTTAATTTATTCTTAATCATAGTATTTGCATTTTCTGCTGTTACCATACCCCCAAGAGAACAAACAAATTCAAGTTTATCTGTATAAACATTTACGCTATCTTCATATGGGTATACTAAAATATTACCTTTGTAAGTACCACTTTTTATAAGAGCAATGCTAGATAATTCATAGCCAAAATATTCATCCAAACAAATTGATTTGTTAGTTGCAACATCATAACTATATATATTAGCTCCTGTTTCATCATTTACACCTTTAATAACTTCTTTATAATAAATCTTTCCATTTATAGAATCATTTCCATAAATCCCTAGAACTGCATTATCTTTTGCTTTTATAGTATTTGATTTTCCATTTGCATTATATGTAACTGTAAAATTTTCTCCATATGCATCTAGTTTATATGTATAGCTTTTAGACATATCAATGTTTCTAGTACCATCTGCTAAGTCTTTCTCGTCTACATATATTCTCTTAATAACAATTACAGCTTGTTCAATAGGTGCATTATTAAGCGGATTAAATTTACCATTACTACCTTTCATTATATTATTTTCATTAATATAATCTACTGCTTTAGATGCCCAATTAGCAACTAAGTCTTTATCTTTCACTGATAACTTTCCATCTGTATCTTTAATTTTTTCCCCAAAGTAATTATATACTTTACTAAGAGTTCTATAATACATTACAGCCATTCCTTGTCTTGTAACTAGATCATTTGGTTTAGCTTGTTTATTAGAGCCTAGCATAATCCCAAGTGTATTTGCCTTCAAAACCTCTGAATCATCTGTGTCTGTAAAAGTATTTACTGGTGCCTGCTTAACTTTCTCACCAGTTATAGTTTCATACATTTTAACAACAAGTGAAGCAAATTCTGCACGTGTAATTTTATTCTTTAAATTACTAGACATTAATTGATTAGGCATAAGATCATAGTAATAAGCCTCTTCAATTTCTTGTTTCGCCCATGAACTTGCAGTTGAAACATCCCATCCACCTGCATAGCTTGTTACCGAAAAACTAATAATTAATAATACTAATAAAAATATTTTTGAACTTTTTCTAACCATTATTATCCTCCTTGTTTAACCTATTAAGTTTGATAAATCAATTCTAATTAATTTTGAACATATTATATCACACCTAATATCTATAAGAGGAAATACTTACCAATAAGTTAGATTCTTATTATTACTTTCGTGCTTTCACCTTTTTTTGATAGTATACTAATATCACCTTCAATATGGTCAACAATGGATTTTACTATTGATAAGCCTAATCCTAATCCTGTGGCACCTCTTGATTTATCCACTTTATAAAAAGGCTTCATTATTTTTGAAACTTGTTCCTCAGTCATACCAATACCATTATCTTCCACACTAAAATATATAGTCTTCTTTTCCTTCTTCAATTCTACTATAATCACACCATAATTATCCGTATATTTATAAGCATTATCAATCAAATTGTATATTAAGCGATTAAGCCAGACTTCTTCAATTGGAAGAAAAATCTCTTCTTCACAAATCTTTGTCTTTAAATCAATCATCTTTTCATTATTATAAAAATAATTCAAACTGTGAGCTAAACAATCTTGAAAAGATGTGCTTATATCTCTACGTACATAATGCTCCTTAGAAATATAAGCTGTTAATCCTGTTGTCATATTAATAAGATCTTGCAATGCACTATTAATAGTATTAATAACACTGTCTTTGTTAATCTCCGATGTAAAATCATCTTTAGCCAATATATCCATATTCAGTCTAATTGTGGATAAGGGAATTCGTAAGTCATGACTTACTCCTCTTAATAAATCAATCTGAATCATTTTCTCCTTAGAAAAGTACATTTTTCCTTTCATAAATCCTATAATAAGCAAAAATATAGATATACTAAAAATAAACAAATCAACATAATATAACTTAAATAGACTAAATTCCAAATCCATATTCAATAATCCAAATATTACACTTAGTTCCAATAAGGTTAATAAACTTTTTGTATTGGATTTTTTATAATACTTAATTGTGCATATTAAAATAAGGGCTAAAACATACCACATATAATAGTTAGTGGGAATGAAAAAGCTCAGTAACAAAGGAATGATTAACAATTTTCTATGCTTTCTTCTTACAAGTGTGTCTGAGTAAATGTAAAAACTATGTATAACTAGAATTAAACCAATTCTAAAATCCAGCAATATAATTAGTGCTGAACATGATAATAAAATTCCCATTATTTCTTTTCTATGAGTTAACACCATGACTATAACAGAAATTATTAGAAAGATTATACCTATAATATCAATGGATTTTTTTAATACGATAAAATCATTAAGTATTCTATGACTTCCTGCAAAACATATATATTTATGATCCATATTTTTAAAAATCCATGATTCATTATAATTACTATTGACTTCTGAATAGAATCTAACTCTATTATCAATATAATCCATTTCATTAATGGAAAATAATATATACTTTCCACCTTGATATTTGGGATAACTTTTAGATTCATTTTGTATAATATATTCCTTATTCTTGTATAAATTGTAATTCTCATAAGGATTAAAAATAACAAAATCAATTCTTCTTTGATTATCTGAATACACCTCTACTTCTTTAGAGAACCAATGTAACATTGTTACTTTGTTTGCTTCTATATCTTTTGTATTAATGAAATTTCCAGCTTCCTTATGGTTAACCAATTGTTTAGAGATATTCATCTGAAATTTATTTAATGAGAAACTAAACATAATACTTATAATTATAACAGCTAGTAGACGTTTTTTCATTTCATCACCACTAATCTATACCCTTTACCATATACATTTTCTATAAAAACTCTGTCACTTTCCAATTCTTCGATATTCTTTCTTAATCTAGACATTAATGTATGTATTCTAAAATTATCTGACTTACGCACCACCTCTAAATTATTAAGCTCATTTTTATGAAGAATATCATTTTCCTTATACTTGTCAAATAGCATTTTAAGAACAATACTTTGCGAATGTTGAATTGTGATCATACTATGTGCTGTAGATAGTGTTAAATCTTCTAGATTTAAAATAAGGTCACCAATACGAATAATCAAATTTTCGTTTTTTCTTCTTTTGCTGATAGCTTTTAGTTTATATTCAAGCTCAAATAAAGTCACAGGTTTAATCATATAATCATCAGCACCCATTTCATATGCCATTCTTCTTGTGGCTTCCTCTTCAAGAGCTGAAATAACAATAACTATGATTTCTGGCTTTTTCTTTATACTTGGAATCAATCCATATCCTTTGCCATCAGGTAACATTATATCTAACAGAACCACATCAAAATCCTCATTGTTAATTATTTTTCTAGCATCCAACAAATTACTTGCTGTCTCGACGAAAAAATTACATGTTAAAATTCTTTTATATGTCATTAATAACTTCTTATCATCTTCAATAATTAGTACCTTCATCTCACTTCTCCTCAATATAATAATCAGCGTCTAAGTAATATCTACTTGTTGAAATAGTTTTCAACTTATTTTCACCCGCAAATGAAGTAATAAAATTCAATATATCAACATTATCTGGGACACTATCAAATAAATCTTGGTTAATGATTATATATGGAATATCATAATACCTCACCTGTAAATCTCTAACCATATTTTCGCAGAATCCATCAATAACATATTCTATTTGCTTATTTTTAACTAACTCATCCCAATACATAGAAGCAATATCCATATCTATGACAAAATATATTTTAGTATCTTCTTTCATCATTTTAGAAAGCCATGGATAAAAATTATCAGAAATTAAAGTACTTTCACTTATATGTAAAAACAAAGTTTTTGCTTGTTTATTTTTCAAAACTTTTTCAATAACAACTTTATCAAATTTAGTTGATATGTTAAGGTCTCTTACCTTCTTATAAATCAAATCTCTTCTATATCCATTACATTTTGGATAAACATAGTTTCCTAAAACATTACCATTATTATCAATAATTCTCATATAGTCCAGTTGGATATCTTTACTTGCTACCATTTTTTTGAACTCTACATTTCTTATTAAGTTATTCAGATAAACATTATGACGTTGCTTCGTATAATAAACTATCTGATTACTTTTCTTAGCCAATATCATACCATTATTCAATTTATCCATAGCATATGAAAGCTCTTCATTTTTCATATAATCAACATAACAAAAATTATATTTATAGTTTAACATAACTTTATTTACCATCAAACCTTGAATCCCCATCAGTTTATTTTCAAGCTTCTCAACCTCTTCATGACTATCTTTAACAATTAACAATGTCTTTCTATCTATTAAGGTCATATATTGTCCATCCAATTGTTCTTTCTTCAAGTGGTAAATAAGATTTTTTAAATACTTATCATATATTTTTTGCCCATAATGAAACCATATTTGATCATCCTCTGATATCTCAATTAATACTAGATATACATCTTTACATTTTAGTTTTTTACTAATATATCTAAAATTATATAAATCAAATTTTTCATCATAATAATACATCTTTCTATACCATAATATGAATTTTCTAAGTGCAATCACAATTAAACATATGCCTACTATATAAATCATTATAACAAAAGAATGATTACTTTTTGTAACTTTAACAACTCCATTATATACTATTTTCTCTGTATCAATAATTGTTAAACACTTATCTATGATTTCAACACATAATAAGTTATTACTAACAAAACTATTAATATTTGTTTCAAAATTTCCCCTCATACTTAATTGATTTACCGATTTTGTAGTTTCATAATATAGTCTTGGTATAATAATATAATCTAATTTTTTTTCCTTCATATTTTTAACTGCAATTTTAATATCTTCATACTCCATAACACTTATATTTGGCATATTCTCTTTTAAATAAGATTTTGCATTAGGTACACCGTACACACCAACATTATAATGTGCTAAGTCATAAATCTCATTAATATAACGGTGATTTGACGTTGCAATTATAACAATCTCATCAACAAATATTGTTTTAGACGTAAATCTGTCACCAATATCATAATCAACAAAAAAATCTATATCATTTCTTAATCTTAGATTATCCAGTGAATCAAATTCATAAATAAAATCCACATCACAAATAAAAGCTATTTTTTTAAGTATTTCTGGCAATGGACCATGGGGATTGTATTCTTCGCCATATGAATATAAAAAATACTCTGTTGGAAGTCCAACTTTGAAATCACTTTTATTCTTCAAATATTCAAGTTCAACTTGATTAAATTCAACAAGAGATTTCTCCAATTCAAAAGTAATCACTTCTGAAACTAATACATCCCAATTTTCTTTTTTCAAATGAGTTACTTCTTTATTTAATATCGAATATAAAATAGGATTTGATTTACTGACACCAATGTGATTACTACCATCTGTTATACTCTCAATAGGAAAAAAATACAGTCCTCTAACATCGGAATCATAACTTTTTGATGCTAGAAATCCATCAATTTCACCACGAACATAAGCATCTCTAGTTTCTTCAAATGTATCAAAGACAATAATAGATTCCTTCAATCCTGGAAATTCTAAAATAAACTTATCCAGTAAAGCGACTTCTTTTTCCACACCTATCTTTTTATTCTTAATATCTTCAAATGATTGTATTATATGATTCTGATTAGAATATATTCCACAGGGAATAGGTAAAAATGCATCCGTAAAATATGTATATTCTTCTCTCTTAGGAATTTTACACATATTCATTACAATAGGTAGTTTTCCTTTCTCCAATAAATACAAGCTATTATTCCATGAGTCATCATAAATTCTTAGCTTTAATGACGTATCTTCTTCGATCCTCTCACATAGTTTCTTCGAAAATATCTCTTCTGCAGATGTTGGATAGTATCCCACAAGAAAAATAGTATCTTCATTCTCGCTAATGAAATGTTTTTCCTCATCAGTTAACCCTAATTTATCAGCATTCTTGTTTACAAAAAGAAAGAACATTAAAGATAATACAATTAAGCTACATAATATTCCTATTACTTTTTTCATGCCCTCCACTCCTCAACTAATTATATCATTATATTTTGTATTTTATCATGAAAATTCAAGATATAGTGATATAATTAGATTATTATAGAAAGATGTTGAACCATATAAAAAGAACCCACACACATTGTATGGCTTCTTTTTAATGTCTAAGGAAATGTTTATTAAATCAATTCTATATTATGCTTTTACAACACTTTTTAATTCTTCTGCTTTGTCTGTTTTTTCCCATGGAAGGTCTATATCAGTTCTTCCAAAGTGACCATATGCAGCAGTTTGTTTGTATATTGGTCTTCTTAAGTCAAGATCACGAATAATCGCTGCTGGTCTTAAGTCAAAGTGTTCATTGATTAAATCAGTTATTTTATCATCAGATATTTTTCCTGTATTATATGTATTTACTAAAACAGATACTGGTTTTGCTACTCCAATAGCATATGCCAATACAACTTCACATTTAGAAGCTATACCTGCTGCAACAATATTCTTAGCAACATATCTAGCTGCATAAGCCGCAGAACGGTCTACTTTTGTTGGATCTTTTCCTGAAAAAGCTCCTCCGCCATGACTAGCGTATCCACCATAAGTATCTACTATGATTTTTCTACCTGTAAGTCCAGAATCTCCCTGTGGTCCACCTATTACAAATCTTCCTGTTGGATTGATTAGATACTTAGTTTCATCATCCAATAACTCTTCTGAAATAACTGGTTTGATAACATGTTCTATTATATCTTTTTTGATTGTCTCAAGCTGCACATCACAATTATGTTGAGTAGATACAACTACTGTATCAACTCTAACTGGTTTATCATCTATATATTCTACAGTTACTTGAGCCTTACCATCAGGTCTTAGGTATTTTAATGTTTTATTCTTTCTAACTTCTGTCAATCTTCTTGTTAAACGATGGGCCAAAGAAATAGGCATTGGCATTAATTCTTCAGTTTCATCACAAGCAAAACCGAACATCATACCTTGATCACCTGCACCTGTAGCTTCTAATTCCTCTTCTGACATTTTACCTTCTTTTGATTCTAGAGCTTCGTCAACTCCCATAGCTATATCTGTTGATTGTTCATCCAAAGAAGTAAGTACGGAACAAGTATCACAGTCAAAACCATATTTTGCTCTGTCGTAACCAATTCCTCTAATTGTTTCTCTAACTAATTTTGGAATATCAACATAACAATTAGTAGTTATCTCTCCCATTACAAGTACTAATCCTGTTGTTACTGCAGTTTCGCAAGCAACTCTTGCATTAGGGTCTTTCGCTAAAATTGAATCTAAAACAGTATCAGATATCTGATCACACATCTTATCTGGATGTCCCTCTGTTACAGACTCAGAAGTAAATAATTTTCTCATAATCTTTCTCCTTTCGTTTCTTCACTCATACTTTTTCTAACGTAAAAATCTAGTCTATCCTACTAGAATTTTTATACCATATGATATGATAATCATAAATATCCCAGCCGTTGCTGCTCCTAAGATAACCGATATCAATGATTTCTTGAAGTCTAATCCTAATAACGATGCAATTGTGGAACCAGTCCAGACTCCTGTACCAGGTAAGGGTATTGCAACAAATAGAAAAATACTAACATACTTATAATTATCTTTCACCTTTTTACTTTTTTCCAATGCTCTATTTTCATACCAGTACGCTAATTTACTTAATAATTTTATTTTCTTCAATACATCTAATACACGTGGTATTAAAAATAGTATGAATGGCGCTGGGATAATAGCCCCTAGTAATGTCCAAAAATATGCCTGCCCTACACCATATTCACTTAATGCTGCCAAAGGAACTGCTCCTCTTTGCTCTATAAGAGGTGTTGCCGAAACAATCATTAGTTCTATAATGGATAAAGGTATTTTGAATGGTACCATATATAACCTCCTGATTATTATTTATACTTCTAATTATCTATTTTATTTGCTTAAAAAGTAGAACTCCTATTAGATAAAAAAGGGCTAAGTATGATACTTAGATACTTATTAAGTGTAATTAAAACTTATATAATTATATTATTACCAACTTTTACTATTAATACCTTTTCAATAATTTAACATCAAATGGTAACTACATTCATTATTTCTTGTAAAAGATTTTAAGGAAATTTCCTTATAATAAAATAAAACCTTCTATCGTCAAGAAGGTTTATAACTATATTAAGCCTCATCGACGTTAGCAGAACCACCTTACTTGTTAAGCAGGCTGGCGTAGGGTCACTGAGCTAACTCTCTACCCTAACTCTTGATAAGTATCAATTATTTTTGTTTAGTTTTAGTATAAAAATTCTAGCTTTATCTTAGCATATAAAATATTTAAATGCAATAATATTTTAACAATTTATTTCATAATATTACGAGCAAAATTTTTTATCTTAGAAAATATCCTGTTAATGATATTAGTTTCATACTTAACCAATATACTATGAGCTACTTTACGCTCTTCCTTGTTTGATGGACTATTGACTACCTTACCTTCATATACCATAGTACTTGATGCTCCACCATCTAGATATACCGCATTAATGCAGCCTTCTTTCAACATCAAATCTCCACAGATTTTGCCAGTTACTCCATAACTATAATCTGGCTGTCTTCCGTCAATAACTTTTAGAATTAATCTATTATCCTTAGTTACACCTAATATTGTTCTTGGATTAGGTATTCTAGTATTACCCATAAGAGGTTCATAATCTTTTGCAACATTTATAGAATCTTTTACCAGCCATCCTCCAGATTGAAAAGCTTCTTGGACAGGTCCTATATAAGGAGTGTAGGTGGTTTCTATTTCAACAACTTCGTTTATTTCCAACAAATCATATTTGTCAGTATCTTCTGTTACTCTACTAAGAACATAACCATTTCTAGGGATATCTACAGGTTCAGAGGTTACTAATTTATCAATTACTCGATTATTATCTATCACATAATTGATACTTTTTCTAGTTATACGTGTTGAATTTCCATAAATATCAGAGTATAATACCCATGTTTCTTCATTAGCCCCATCATTCATTGTACTTACTATTATACTATTGTTATCATCTTTTTTCTTAATTTTCATTTCTGTATTCATATCACCAATAAATGTCTCTCCTGATTCTAGAAAAGCTACAACAGGGGTATAATTATTAGCTTTACTAACAATTTTCTTGTCTTTTACCATAAGACCAATATGATGACCATACATAGTATAGAACATACCATTAACTCCAGCTATAGCACCATCATTATCTTTTACCATGATACTGGTTTTCTCGAATCCATATATCTTACTAAAAGATAATGCATTGGTTATTGATACACCTGGTTCTTCTAAATCCACCTCCAGAGTGTGGATTTGCTGTGTTCTATTATTAAGGGTTATATTCTCATTGTTATAAATTACTGGGTCATTATAAGAATATAGGTTCAATATTAGATTAACTATTATAATGAATCTTACTATTAACATTCAATCACCTTTTATGTGAATTGGGAAAAAAGGGCTGTCTCAAAATACATTTTATGTCTTAAAATAATATAGCCATAAGAATGTGTTGTGAGACAGCCTCTTAGTTTTACTTTAATGATTTAGATAACTGCTTATACATCATATCAGAAATTCCAATTCCACTTCCTTCAGAAATTTCTTTTGAATACTCATCATATAACATATCTTCAAAAAGTTCTTCTCCTTGAGATTTTGGTATTAGACCACCATTATGAACTGTATTTCTCATTTCTTTGAACAACTGATTTACAAAATATTGTTCAAATTCTTTACAAGCCTCTTTTAATTGTTTGTCATCTTCTTTTTTTACAGCTTCGTTCAATGTAGCCTCAAAAGATTTACTTTCAATCTTCTCTTTTTTTTGTAGTAACATATTATTATAAGTATTACCATTAATACTTGATATATCCATAAGTCATTATCCTTTCACTCTATCTCTTAAGGTTGTTTGCTTGAGATAGCATATCATCGGAAGTCTGTATAGCTTTTGAACTCACTTCATATGCTCTTTGAGCAACAATTAGATTAACCATTTCTTCAACTACTTGTACATTAGATCCTTCCAATGAACCCTGTACAATCTGACTTTTGACTAAGTCTTCATCATCTTGTTCTAAAATAGGGTCTCCAGAAGATGATGTAGCTCTTAAGAGGTTATTCCCCAAAGCTTCCAATCCGTTAACGTTCCTAAACTGAACTATTTTTATTTTAGAATCCATAGCAATTACTTCATTATTATTAGTTACATAACTGAATGAACCATCAGAACTAATACTAACTTTTTTAATATCAATATTTGAATCAAAATATATAGGTTCATCATTGACATCTTGTACTTGATATCCTTCAGATGTTATAAGCATCTGTCTGTCATCAACTAATGCAATCTTGAAACTCCCGTCTTTGGTATATACTTGTTCATCAGATTGGTCTTTCACTACGAAAAACCCATCTCCTGTAATTGCTAGGTCCAATGGATTATCAGTTTTTTGAATTGTACCTATAGTATAACTTCTAACTGTACCAACAGGTTTAACACCATGTCCTACTTGTAAATTTACTGGCTTCCCATTACCTTGTCCATCATTTCCAGCTTTTGCCATTGATTCATATAATAATGATTTGAATTCTAGTCTTTCCTTTTTAAATCCTGTGGTATTAACATTAGCAAGATTATTAGATATAGTATCAACATTCATCTGTTGAGTTTTCATACCAGATGCTGCTGTATACAGTGATCTCATCATACTACATTCATTCCTTTCGAATTCCTAAAATACTTTAAATACTATTCCCCACTCTACAATCTTCCTACTTCATTTACTGCTTTCTTTAATGTCTCGTCTTGGGTCTGTATAACTTTTTGATTAGCTTCATAAGTTCGCATTACACTAATCATATCGACCATTTCTCTAACAGTATTAACATTAGAACTTTCCAAATATCCTTGTATGATTTTTCCACCAAAGGAACTTTCTTTCGTTTCTTCTGTTTTTTTATAGAGGTTATCCCCTATTTTTCTAAGGGATTCAGGGTTTTCAAAGTCTGTTAATAAAAGCTTATCTATCTCTTTATCATTGTAAAAAATAGTACCATTTTCTGATATTCTAACGTTATCACTACCACTAGGTAAGACTATTTTACCATTTTGTCCTAAAACATAGTTTCCCTCTTTAGTCATAAGTGTTCCATCTGTTGAAACAGTGAAGGAACCATCTCTAGTATATTTGGTTTGTAAATTTCCATCTGCATCTTCTACACCAATGCTCAACATACCTGCCCCTAGTATAGCAACATTATAAGGGTCATTAGTTGGTGTTGCTCCACCTTGTGAATTGTCTGTATAAACTTGTCCTACCTTGCATCCAAGAGTCATTTTACCAATAGATTCATTCCCTGGTACACTGGTATCATTTATTTTTTGTGTTAACACACTATCAAAAGATTCAATAATTACACCGTCTTTTTTAAATCCTGTTGTATTCACATTTGCCAGGTTATTGGAGATAATATCCATTTTTTCCTGTTGTGCTATCATTCCATTTGAAGCAGTATATAAACCTCTTATCATGCTTTCACCTAACCTTTAGTTTTTCTGATTTGCCTGATATTCTACGTATTTTCCTGTTCCTATTGCCACACAAGTAATAGCATCATCTGCTGTTATTACATTAATACCCGTTTTATTTTCTATTAATTGATCAAGTCCTTGCAATAAACTACCGCCTCCAGTTAAGACAATACCTCTATCAGAAATATCTGCTGATAACTCTGGTGGTGTTTTTTCAAGTACACTATGAACTGCTTCTACTATATTGGAAGTGGCTTCTCTAAGTGCTTCTTCTGTTTCTACTGATGAAACAGTTATTGTTTTTGGTAAACCTGTTATAAGATTTCTTCCTCTAACATCCATAGTCAATACTTCTGGTCTTTTATAGGCTGTTCCTATTGTAATTTTTATCTCTTCCGCAGTCCTCTCACCAATCAATAGATTATGTTTCTTTCTCATATATCTAACTATAGCTTCGTCGAAGTTATCTCCAGCAACTTTAATAGAAGTACTAACAACAGTACCTCCTAATGATATTACAGCTATGTCAGATGTTCCTCCACCTATATCTACAACCATACTTCCACAAGCTTTACTTATATCAATTCCTGCTCCAATAGCAGCTGCTATTGGTTCTTCAATAATTTCAACTTTTCTTGCTCCAGCTTGATAAGTCGCATCTTCAACAGCTCTCTTTTCTACTTCTGTTACACCACTAGGTACACAAACTGTGATTCTTGGTTTTCTTATTCTTTTACCTAAAGATTTTGAAATAAAATATTTTATCATCTTCTCTGTTACTGTATAATCTGAAATAACGCCTTGTCTTAGAGGTCTTATGGCTACAATATTACCAGGTGTTCTACCAAGCATTCTTCTAGCTTCACTACCAACCGCTAATATTTTGTTAGTATCTCTATCTATTGCAACAACTGATGGCTCTCTTAATACAACACCTTTACCCTTAGTATATACGAGTACATTTGCAGTTCCTAGATCAATTCCAATATCTGTACCAAACATTTGTCAATCCCCTTCCGTAGTTTAATTATTTATATTTTTTTAGATTTTATACTTAGTATATATATTATTTGAGAATTATTTTAATATATTATGTCTGATTAAGCATTAATTTAAACGTTATTAACTAGTATTTCCATATATAATATTATATACAAATACTACAAAATTTCAAAGGGGAAATTTATTAAATTTTTATTAATATCGGCACTTTTTGCACATTCTATTAGCTTAAGGCAAAAAAAATTAAAAACAGCCTATATTTTATCAATAAAAAACAAAAAAACCGAGAAATACTCGGTTTTAGTAAAGTGTAGGTCTTGTATTTGTATTAGACATATTAACATATTTCGCCCTAGTAGCTAAACCGCCTCTAATATGCCTTTCAGATTTATTAATGTCAAGGACCTTTCTAGCTTCTAAAGCTAACCCTGGATTTATCTTACTTAGTCTCTCTGTTACATCCTTATGTACCGTTGACTTACTAATGCCAAATTTTTTGGCAGTTTGTCTTACAGTAGCATTTGAAGTAATAATATAATTAGCCACCTCAATAGCCCTTTCCTCTATATATTGCTTCAAAACGAAATCCCCCTCGAATCATTACTTAGTTAAGTATATGGGATTTCGTTTACAAATATACATGTTTTTTACTCCTATCAACTGTAACAGACTAAAGTTTTCCAGTTATTTTTTCCTTTTTATATTTAAATAAAGTCCTAGAGCGATAAGGGAATATCCTATTGGATAATATGGAGATGGATATTTTTGTCCAGTCTTTGGTAAAGTTTTTGGCAAGACAAATTTATCAAATATACCTTTTGGTATTTGTCCATCTTCTATTTCAATTTCCATAATTTCTTCTTCCCCGTCTTCTGTTATAACTTTAATTTTAAATGTATCTTTACCTTTATAACCTTCATTTGGCTTATAAACAATATTACCTTCATTGTCAATATCTATTTTACCATGTTCAGGTTTTTCAATTATTTCAATAGGTTTCACATTATGCTTTGGTATAATCTTACTTTCTTCTTTTTTCGTATCTTCTTCCTTATCTTCTTTCGCATCTTCTTTCTTCTTATTTTCTTCTTTTTTCTTATCTTTATCTTTTTCTTTATCTTTATCTTTTGTATTCGACTCTATCTCTTTATTAGTCTCTTCATCTTTTGTTATACTAACTACCCATTTGTCTTTTTTTGTATCTGTTTCATAACTGGCTACTGATGCAATATTTTCAACCTTTCCTAACGCACTATCTTCTTTGGTAACAGTATAAGTTCCTGCAACTGTTTTAGATTCACCAATTGCCAATGATGAAATATGTTTGTCAATAGACAGCATAGTATCTTTTATTACCACATTAGTTAATATCTTTTTCCCTGTATTAGTTACAGTAATGGTATAAGTAATGTCATCTCCAACTTTTGCATTGGTCTTATCTCCTTTTTTATATATACTAATATCTGGTTCTTGTTTAGGTTCTATTGGGGGTATATATTTATTTATAGTTACCTTTACTTTCTTAATAGGAGTTTCATCACTGACAGCAGTAGCTGTATTTTCTATTTTCCCTTCTCTAGAATCTTCATCCACAGCTCTATATACTCCTGTCAATGTTTTTTCTGCATCTACAGCTAATTCTCCAATATTACCTTTAATATTACCGTCAAATCCTAACATAAGATCGGTTACTTTTACATTATGTAGTGGTATCGTTCCATTATTTTTAACTTTTATAGTATAAGTTATATCCTCACCTATTCTAAAAACTTTTTTGTCTACTTCTTTTGTTAATTCCAAATTAGCAAGCCCAACTTCTTGACTTGATTGTCTTAATTTAGTATAACTGCTTTTACCATACACTGTATTTGTAATAGGTACTGTAGCTCCTGTTTTACTAATATCACTTTCTTGAACTCTATATGTATAAGTATAATTCCTACTTTGCCCTGGAGATAAGGATATCTTACTTGGTTTAGGATTCAATATGTCTCTAGGGACTTGATTATTCTTAGAAGATATTAGCTCATCTTTTGTAATCATTACATTCTTTAGTGTTGTATTATCATCCGTATTGGTAAATGTGACTTCGTATTCAATAACGTCTCCTACCTTTGCCACATATTTACCATCGATTTTTACTGGTAATTTACCATTTATAGTTTTTACAGTTTTTGTCAATACCATACCTTTTGAGTAAACATCTATATCTACTTCTCTTGTAGTTCTTATTTTATCATTTTTAGCAGTTGCTATGTTTGAGATTACATCAACATCACTATCTTTTACTATATATTTACCTTCTATAAATGCTGATTCCCCTACTCCTAAAGATATTTTTTGTTTGTTATCATCTATTTTTTCCCATCCTTTTGTGGTTTCTAGAATTATTTTTTTATCTTCAACTATTATATCATCTAGAGCAATACTTCCAACATTTGTTACTGTGATACGATAAGTTAAAATATCTCCTTTTTCAACTCCCATTGAAGACATATCCTTAATCGGTATAATAGTACCATCTTTTTTTTCAACTTTAACTACTTTTTTATCAAGAGATAAGTCTGCAATATCAACAGTGTCTGTTGCTCTTTTATATGGCTCATCAGAGTTTTCTTGATCTACTAATTCATTTGCCCATATACCTACAGTATTAATTAATGGTTGATTATTAAGGTCTGAATCACTCACCACATATCTACATTCAAAATTATAAGTTTCATTTGGTAAGAGCTGTTTAATCTTTAATGTATTAGAATCAGTACTTTTATTATAGATAATATTATCTGTCATTTGTTCATTTGTTAGGACAAAATATGCTGTTTCTCTATAATCTTTAATAGTAATATTATTAATAGGTAACTTAGAGTCATTCAGTACTGTAACATTGTATATTATGGTTTCCCCTCTATTCAGACTTATCTTAGGATCACCTAGGGGTATTTTGTTAGTCTCTTTAACCTTTTGATAATGGGTCGCTTTTTTGGTTATATCTAAACTAGCTTCTCCCAGTATTGTATCCGATTTAATAACTCCTAAATCAACATCATATATTTTATCTGGTATAGTACCATCAATGTATATTACCCCTGAACGTATTCCTTGTCTGGTAGCGGCTCCTTCTTCAATGGTTCCCAATTTTCCATCTGAATCTTTGATGTCATCACCATTATCTGCTCTAGTAACCTTATAATAATCTGGTATTTCATAAGCTACATAATACTCAGCAGTATCAAGACTTGGAAAAAGATAATATCCAGGTTTTCCCTCATGATTATTTCCAGTTAAAGTAGTATCTACTTTTTTCCATACATGCTCATTTAATCTTTTTTTATAAAGTGATACTGTTATACCATTTATCCCTGCATATTCATTATCATAACCATCATTTTGAATACCATCACCATTTTTATCATACCATATAAAATCACCAATACAGCCATATGGATTTTCTAGTATTTTGATTCCTACTCTATATGGTTCGTTCCAAGGTAGAGCATCTATTTTATTATCAAATTTATATTCTCCATAAAGTCCTACAGAATTCCATGCAACTATATCACTATTAGTTGGTGCATTAATTGGTGCTCTCATACGCCAGTCAATTCTTACTTCACTATCTGGTTTCAAGTAATCATCTGGAATAAAGTTAATTACGAATTTTAGAGATTTTACTTGGGTTAAATTTTTTGGAGGTATTTCTGTCCATTCTGGTTGTTGTGTACCTATTGTTCCGTCATTAGTTTGTCTAATAGGATCAAAAGCCTTGCTATAAAAAACTTTTACATCAGCATTTTTTTTATTTCCAAATGTATCAGTAATAACTGGCAGGTTTCCTTTTTTTAATTCTTCTATTAAGTAAGGTGTCCACATGGAATCTCTTTGTTTACTTGAATTAAGAACGCTACTATCCCCTATTCTTGGTAATATATCAATAAGTTCTATCTTGGTTACTTTAACACTTCCAACATTCTTAACTCTTAAGCTGTAATCTGCTGAACCACCGGGTGTACTTCGTCCTTTTATTAAATCTCCATCTTTATCTCTATACTTAAATCCTTCATATGGATCATCAGGTATATTAGAGTCTTCGAGATTTTTTATATAATCTCTATAGTCTAGCTCTCCTCTAACCCATTTCGTAGCATCTAATGCAGCTGATTTCCTTATTTTTATATCCTTACCATCACCCTTTATATAGGTATCCATCTTGCCGTCATTATCAAAGTCCAAATCGCTTTTTTTATTATACTTCCAATGATATGCTCCTAAGCTCATTAAAAATATTTTATTTGTATAAGTTCCTGCTATAGCATAATTTGCTACTTTTGTTTTATATTTTATGCTAAAAGTCTGACCTATAGGTAAATTCTTATTGAATGTCCAAATAAGTGTTGTTTTACCGTCTATGGGATAATTATCTATAGTTTTTAGGGTTACATCATCTCCCCATTTATTATCAAAGCTTAAGAATTCTACTCCGTAAGGTAAAATATCAATTATAACTGGATTAATTAGCTCTCCCGTTGCCCATCTATCCTTGTTAGTTATATCAATCTGGAAATTAATAAGTTCTGCTTTTCCATAGTCTTCTTGGACTCCACTATCACTATCTTTGAATATAGTTTTGTTAAACTTAGATATCCATGCTGTATTTATTCTAATCTCAAATGATATACTTGAATTCTTAATAAAATCCTCATTACTTTTGAACCCTAGATACTTTCCTTCAGCTTTAAAACCATAACTTATGTTTTCACCATTAACTGCACTACTATTTATTTGTCCATTTATAGTCATTTTATCTGAATAAGAAAAATTAACAGGTACGTCATCTATATATGTAAACTTCAATCCATATATTTTATTATGTGAATCTAAGTCTGTTTTATTTATAGTGGTCTTCTCTCCTGTATTTAGGGTTTTGCTATATTCTTGCCATCCTCCATCTTTAGATGTTTTGTACAAAAGTTTATACTGAAGATTATACTTACTAACTCCTGTTTTAATATCTATTAAGTTAATATGTTCTGGAAAATTATCTCCTTCTAGGCTGACATTTTTTAACTCATGTCCATTATGGTTATTATTATTAAATTCAACTTCATAAGATATCTTATCTCCTATATTAAAATGTTTGTAACCCCCATTATTAGTATCATTATTATAGTCTAATATTTTTATGTTTATGCTTGGTGAAGGGTTTTGTACTTGTTTAAAGGATGTTACTGCTTTATCATTATTACTGGTAAAATTATAAGGAGTATCTGATCCATCATCAATAGTAGCTTCCACAAAGGCTTTATTCTCAACACTTGTATCTGGCATTACAGCACTATCATTACTCTCATGTGCATAACGTTTTATAGGATAAGATACTTTTAATTGTACTGTAGGTGTAGTACTTGGCCCAACATCATTAAACGTCCATGTAGGATCATCTATTGTACTTGATGAGTCAATAGCTGGATTAGAAGATATGAATTTTGCCCCATCAGGTAAATTATCTGATATCTTTAGTTTTTTTAATGTTAGATTGTTCTGTGGGTTTTTACCCGTACTCTTAACTTTTATTGTATAAGTGACCGTTTCCGTCTCTATACTATAATCATCTGGTATAATTACTTTCTTAGGTGAACTTGATTTACTTAATTTCCATTTTATATCATCTTCTATAAAACTTGTTTTAACTTGAGCAAGAGTTGGATTAAATACTACATCTTCACCTGAATCAAACTTGGCAGTAGCTGTAACATAGTTATATTTTTCATCACCTTTTTTAACTCCTATATCTCCATCATTTCTTATAATAGGATAAGATAGTATAATATTTTTTCTATAACTAGTATTAGAATCTACTGAGCCTACTGACCATCTAATATATTTTTTTCCTTTTTCAGAAACTTCTGTACCTCCATCAAAATTTATTACTGATGCTATTTCTGGAATTTCATATTGTAATATTACATCTTTAATAGTTCTATCTCCATTTACGAATCCTAAATAATAGCTCTCTTGAATTGTAGTTATTGATGGATTAAGTGGTATCTTAATAGTTTTGTCATCACTAGCATATACTCCCCATATTCTGTTAGATAATGTAAAATTAGTTGAAACTTGGTCTGTGCTTGAACTAAAGGTATACTTATTTTTAGCTTTTATTACATTACCATTTGAATCTAAGTCCGTTGGATAACCGGATACTTTTACTTTATTGATTCTTTTATCCTTATCTTCTACACCTGTTACATTACTACCTCTTCCTTTAATTGGGAATCTTAGAGTTATATTTTGTATCTTGGTTTCACCATAATTAACATTACTATATTCCCATTTTATTTTACCATTTGTTGTTGTATCTCCACCATCAGAGTTAATAACTACAACATCTTGTGGCAATATATCTATTATCTCAACATCTCTAAGATCAATATTTCCTCCTTTTAATTCTATTTTATAATCTACATCTACATATGTTATATTAGTGTCTTTTGAAATAATTACATTTGAAATACTGCTTGATTTCTCTATGTACCATGATGAAGGTAATTGATATGTCAAGCTTCCTCCATCTGCATAAAATTCTATTAATTCACCATCTGTTTTTTTTAGATTAGCGCTAATCTTAGCACTTTTATCTAATTTGATAATTCTCCCATCTGGATAAGGGCTTTTGGGACCTTTAATTTTAAATGTAATAGTAATGTCTCCAGATTGACCAGATCGTAAATAACCTTCATAATTATTATTTTTATCCAAACTTTTCATATTAAATGTAAGCTTTTTCAAATTCTGATAATTATTTCTTAAATCATTAGCATTTGTCACGGTATTAGGCATTACTAATTTAGTACACTGTGCTCCTTCAGGCAATGTGTAACTTATTACAGTATTATAAAAATCATAATCTCCACTTGTACTATAGTATAATTTTACTTTTACTTCATCATCCATTCCAATTGTTTTACTAAGTATTTCTTGTTTTAGAGTTAGATTACTTGGTGTTTCTGCAAATACATTTGTTTGTGTAAATAATGGTAAACATATTTGAATACATAATGATATGACTAAAAATATAGCCAAGTATCGCTTTTTAGTTAAAAATTTTCGATGCATTTTATTTATCATAATATTTATCCTCCTTAGAATTTTATTATTGTTAATTATAGAATCATTAACTCAAATTTCTCACTACCAAAACCTATACAGTCATGTTAAATTAATAATGATCAGTTATTATGATATTAATAGGTCTTACTTACTTTATTTATATAATACTTCATTCTTAGTAAAATCTCAACCAATAATACAAAAGTACTACAAAATATTACAATAAATAGTAAATCAACTGATAAATACCAATTAATAAATTACACATATCCACAATATTTTATATAAACTACTATCTACCTACTATTTATCTATAAAATCTTTTAATTTATAATTACTATCTGTAAGCTGAAATATTTTGCCAGCTTCTTTTGTTACATATACTTCTTTATTTTTAGTAATGAATATAGCATCAACATTATTAATATTGTCTACTAATTTATATCCTTCTTCTAAACCCATAGAGAAAATAACAGTTGATAAACCATCTCCATCTACAGAATAATCGGATATAATAGTAACACCTGCCAAATCATTTTCAACTGGATACCCTGTATATGGGTCTAAAATATGGTGATACTTAACTCCATCCTCTTCTAAGTATCTTTCATATATACCAGAGGTAACCAAAGATTTTTGTCCTATTGCTACGACTCCTATTTCTCTACCTCTTTTATTAAAAGGGTTCCTAACTCCTATTTTCCAAGAATCTCCGTTAGGTTTATTCCCTACAGTTAATATGTTACCGCCTAGATTAATAATTGCATTTTCCATTTTGCTTTGTTTTAGATATTTTGACACTTTATCTGCTATATAACCTTTTGCAATTCCACCTAAGTCTATCTGAGTATCCTTTTTTATATGTAATGTTAAATTCTCTTCATCGAGAAATAGATTTTTATAATTAACTTTCTTCAGTACTTCTTTGATCTCTTTTTGAGCTGGTACTCTGGCATCTTCTGTGTCAATCCCCCATAGGCTTACTAGAGGAGCTATTGTTATATCAAATCTTCCTTCTGATAATTTTGAGTAGTATAGACCTTTTTTTATTATATTAAATGTGTCTTTTGATAACTTGATTTCTTCTATTTCATTGTTGTTAATTTTACTGATTTCACTTGTGGAAATATTTCTACTTACTTTACTTTCTATATCAGAAATAATCTTAAATATCCCATCAAAATCTTTTTCGTTAACATTTTCACCATATATAGTAACTTTTACAAGTGTACCAAGTAAGAATGTTTCATCTGACATTTTTTTATTTTTTTGAGTGATGGTATTATTGCATCCAACAAGTACAATTAATATAAAGACTATAAATAATATGATTTGTTTTTTCATTGAGTATCCTTTCTATTCGTGCTTTTTGGATTTTAATATGTACAATTATAACATAGTTTATTGAATTAACAAGATTAATGACATAATTAAGGAACTGTCCCATATTATAACGTCCACTTCACAAGAAAACGTATATTATATGATACAGTCCCTTAAATTATTTCCTTTTCAGGAGACTAGATTAATATTATTTAATTAATTTTGTAGGATCTATTGGTTTTTCATTGTTGGTTACTTTAAAGTATAAATGCGGAGCTAATAATACATGGTATTTAGAAGGTTTTTCTACTTGACCAAGTACCTGTCCTTTTTTGACAATATCCCCTTCTTTTACTGATATCTGTTTATTAAGTTGTCCATAAGTTGTTTTATATCCATTTCCATGATAGATTGTTACTGTCAATCCTGATTCAGGTTCAGTTTTTATAGTTTCAACTACTCCCTCAGCTGCAACCTTAACATCATTTCCAACATTTGCGGCTATAAATAATGCTGGATTAATCTTATATTGATCAAGCGTTTTGAAATAAACTGGTGTATCCATACTAAAAGGTATTAATATATCTCCTTCAACAGGCCATATCATCTTTTCTTTATCAGCGTTATAACTTATATTAGGTTTAACTACTGGTGCTATCTCTACCATTACTGGTTTTTCTTGTGGTACAAGTTCTGGGGCAAGTTGTTCTTCATAAGTATCTGGGGCACCATAATCTCCCTCACCAACGACCTCTTCGGTATTTATAGTAATAGGATTAATAGCTTCTAAGACATCTGCTTCGTCATAATCATTCTCTGTAAAATCTTCATTTGATTCTAGTTCCTCATTATCTGTTCCTTCATTTTCTACAAGATTAGCTGTTAACTCATCAGTAGATTCATTACTAACCACATCACTATTTAGATTAGCGATTTCTTGTTCTTCTTCTTTAGGTCTAACCCATACTAAAATTGCAATTAAAAAGAGTGTTACACAACATGTAAACAAAGCAAAATAGAATTGCTTTCTTTTTATGTATGCAATTATATTCTTTAATTTCATCCAAATCACCTCTTATTTCTATTAAAAAATGTTAGTATTACTAGAAAAGATTTCTATACTTTTGTTACAACTATATTATTACCAGAGATTGGATATTATATTCATACAAAAAAAAATATATCTTAAACTGTCAAAAAGCTCTTAAATAGCTCTTTTGCAGTTATAAGATATATAATTAGACTATATGTATTTAACGTGAAATCACATTTACTGCTGTATCTGTATAATAATGTTCTAATATCTCTTTATAGGTATATCCTTTCTGTGCTAATGAATCCGCTCCATATTGACTCATGCCAACTCCATGCCCATACCCCTTACAGGATACTTCAATGTTCCCATCCATCTTATCAATAGTAAAATTACTAGATTCTAGACCTAAATAACTTCTAACAACTTCTCCATTTAATATTTTATTACCTATTTGAATCTGAGCTACATATCCTTCTTTGGTTCTACTTACAATCTGGATTTCATTAATTATTTCATCAGTATATGTACTAAAATCATTTATATGTTCTTCGATCTTGGCAATAAATTCTTGTTGAGTAAAAGTCTTCTTATGTAAGTATTCAGGTGAATTAATATCTTCTAAGCTGTCAACACTAACTAAATATGGGATTTCTTCACCCCATACATCTTTTGCTGATTGAGTCATACCTGAACTTGTTGAATGGAATACAGCTTCAATTAGATCTCCTTTATAAACAATAACTTCATTATTTGTATTAACAACAGCATTTCTTATTTTATTATAATTCTTAGCAAAATTTTCTGCTCCCCAGTTTGCTTCCATATCTTCCTTGGTCAAATAAGCCTGTTCTTTCTTATTAAATATATGATTTGAATCATTTTGTATTTTTTTCAAAGTAAATGTTCTAGCTGCAACTGCTTGAGCTTTCAAAGCCTCATCATAAAAATTGACTGGCATTTCTGCTGCCACTACACCAATAAGGTAATCATTCAAGTTCATATTTTCCTGTTTTTCTTTTACTAGAACTTTTATACTCTCTTTAATCTCTACATTTTGTTTTTCCCTTGGTATACCTTTGATTAGCGTAGTAATAAATATTGGAATAAAACAAATTATAAGGATTATTAATAGTATTGATATTATTTTTTCCCTCATCTTAACCCTTTCCTTCCAAAGCGTTTATATTCCTCTTGTCCCAACTTTCAATATGTATTTACTCAATTAAAATGAAAACATCAAGTATTTATAATGAGATATTTAATTAAAAGTTGTATACTTAATTCTATACAAGATATTGTAATCAACATTTTAATTACAATATCTTGTATGAGATTCAGCTATTTTTTGTTTTTCATTTAATCAATCTCAATAACATTTATATGCTAATTATTTAATTATTATGAGGGGAAATTAATTAGTCTTCATTACAACAGTAGTTTTTTCAAGATCCCATATTTCCTTAGCATATTGTTCAATAGTTCTATCTGATGAAAACTTACCACTGTTAGCTGTATTAAGCATTACCATCTTAGCCCACTGTCTTTGATTAGCATAAGCGATATCAATTTTCTTATGAGCTTCTTGGTAGCTATCAAAATCTTTTAGTATGAAATATGGATCAGGTCTGCCTCCATCTCCATTAAGGAGAGAATCATATATTTCTCTGAACAAATCCGGGTCATCAGGCGCATAAAATCCATTAATCAGCTGAGTAACAACTTTCCTTATGTCAGCATTATTATTATATAAATCCCAGGGATTATAGGAATCATATTGTTGAAGTTTAATGACTTCTTCTGAAGATAATCCAAATATGAAGCAATTATCTCTACCCACTTCTTCTACTATTTCTATATTTGCTCCATCCATAGTTCCTAGAGTTACAGCCCCATTAAGCATAAGCTTCATATTTCCTGTACCTGAGGCTTCTTTACTAGCTGTGGATATCTGTTCACTAACATCTGCTGCAGCAATAATTATTTCGGCATTAGAAACATTATAATTTTCTATAAAAACTACCTTAATCTTATTTTTTATATTTATATCATTATTAATAACATCAGCTACATTATTTATTAGTTTTATTATTAGTTTTGCTCTTGAATATCCAGGTGCTGCTTTTGCTCCAAATATAAATGTTCTAGGTATCATATCAATTTCTGGATTTTCCAATAATTTATTGTACAGATGCATTATGTGTAAAATATTCATTAACTGTCGTTTATATTCATGTAATCTCTTAATCTGCACATCAAATATGGATCTAGGATCTATCTCAATATTATTATGCTCTTTTATATACTCAGCTAGACGCATTTTATTTTCATATTTTATTTTCATGAATTCTTTTTGTTCTTGTTCACTATCAACATATTCTTCCAGTTTTTTGATATGTGGTAAATATGTTATCCATTTATCTCCTATAAGACCTGTAACAAAATCTGCTAATTTTGAATTTGCTTCTAGTAAAAATCTTCTTTGGGTTATACCATTAGTTTTATTATTGAATTTATCTGGATAGATTTCATAGAAATCTTTTAACTCTTCATTTTTCAATATTTTTGTATGAAGCATAGCAACACCATTGACAGAGTGACTTCCAACAATACACATCCAAGCCATTTTAATCTGCCCGTCCATAATTATTGACATATTATGAATGCGTTCCTTATTTAGGTGAAATTCATCAACAAGTTTTAGACAGAATCTCCTGTTAATCTCTTCAATAATCATATATATCCTAGGTAATAATCTACTTAATAATTCTATAGGCCATTTTTCAAGTGCTTCACTCATTATTGTATGATTCGTATACGCACAAGTTTTTGTTGTAATATCCCAAGCTTCTTCCCATTCCAATTCTTCTTCATCTAACAAAACTCGCATTAATTCGGGTATAGTCAAAGATGGGTGTGTGTCATTTATATGAAATGCTATTTTTTCTGGTAACTCCCTTATATCCTTATGCTTTTGTTTGAATTTATTAATGACTTGTTGAACTGTAGCTGAAATAAAAAAGTACTGTTGTTTCAATCTAAGTTCTTTACCCATATAATGATTGTCATTAGGATATAATACTTCAACTATTGATTTGGCTAGGTTCTGTTGTTCTACAGCCTTGTGGTATTCTCCTCTATCAAAAGATTCTAAGTCAAACCCTACAATCGCTTCTGCATCCCATAATCTTAAGGTATTGACTGTATTATTGTCATAACCTACTATGGGTATATCATAAGGTATGGCTTTTACTGATTGATAATTTTCTTGTACGAATTTATCTCTTCCATTAGCTGTTTTTAATACTCTTACACTTCCAAGAAATTTGACTTCTACACCATACTCATCTCTTCTAACTTCAAATGGATTACCATTCTTAAGCCATTCATCTGGTCTTTCAACTTGATATCCATCTATTATTTTTTGCTCGAATATCCCATAACGATAACGAATACCACAACCATATGCAGGATATTCCAAAGTGGATAAAGAATCTAAAAAGCATGCAGCTAATCTTCCAAGTCCTCCATTCCCAAGTCCTGGGTCAGGCTCCATATCTTCTATGACATTAAGGTCAAGTTCTAATTCATCACATACTTTTTTTACAACATCATCTACTTTCATATTGATTATGTTATTTCCAAGTGCTCTTCCCATAAGAAACTCCATGGATAGATAATATACGGTCTTAGGGTCTTTCTCATCATAAGTTATATGGGTTTTAATCCATTGGTCTATAATAATATCTCTTACTGCAAAAGCTAGAGCTGTAAATATCTGTTCTTTTGACGCCTGTTCAATTGTTTTTCTAAATTGATTTTTTATATTTTCAAGGACAGCTTCTTTTAATTCTTCTACAGTAACATCTAATCTATTCATTAACATCAATCCTTTCAGCAATATGTCATATCTTCTTTTACATATTATGCCTAATATTGTGTTTTTTTACTTATAATTTAATAAAAAAATGAAATTTGTTAGTCCTTGCTTCTTATTTCCCCACCTCAATATTTTCAATAAAAAAAGCTGATAAATTAATATCAGCTTATTTGTTAATCATTATTTATTCTATACTCTTTCAACAGCTAAATAGATTTGTTCCCTATTTATTTTCCATTCTTTTGAGTATGAATCATTTTTACCTACATTAAGAACATCTGCTAATGTTTCTGATAAGATTTCTTCTTTGTTCTTATTTATAATATCAATTAATTTATCATTATCATCAACATATATCTTAATATGGTCTGTAACTTCAAAATCAGCTTCTTTTCTCATAGTTTGAACCTTACTTATTATTTCTCTCACAAGACCTTCTTCAATAAGTTCTTCAGATAAGTTAGTATCAATAACAACTGTTACATCTTTATCTGTATTAGATTCATAACCTGGTTTTTTAGTTGATTTGATTAATAAATCTTCTTCAGCAAGTTCTACAACAGTACCATCTATATGGAATTTCAAAGCACCTTCTGCTTTTAATTCATCCATCATCTTATTACCGTCACCATCTTGAAGTAATGTTCTGATTTGGTTTAATAGTCTACCGTATTTTGGACCTACTGTCTTAAGCTGTGGTTTGAAGTTATAAGTTGTAAATTCTCTTACATCATCAGTAAATAATACTTCTTTTATATTAAGCTCTTCTGAAACAATGTTTTTATATAACTTTGGTAGGTTGAATGAAGATTTTACATACATCTTACCTATAGGTTGTCTATTCTTGATGTTAGCACTGTTTCTACAAGCTCTTCCGCTTACAACTATTTTTAATACTAATTCCATGTTTTTCTCAAGTTCCAAATCAATGATTTCTTCATTAGCAACTGGGAAGTTACATAAATGTACACTTTCAGGAGCTTTCTTATTGAAATTGTACTCAAGGTTTCTATAGATTTCTTCTGCCATAAATGGTACGAATGGAGCAGAAATCTTAGCTAAGGTTGTAAGAGCAGTATATAATGTCATATAGGCATTGATTTTATCTTGTGGCATATCTTTCTGCCAGAATCTTTCTCTACTTCTTCTTACATACCAGTTACTAAGGTCGTCAACAAATTCCATCAATGCTCTTGAGGATTCTGTGATTAAGTAATTATTAAGGTTAGTATCTACTGTCTTGATAAGTGTATTTAATTTTGATAACAACCATTTATCCATTAATGATAATTTATCATATTCAAGTTCATACTTGGTAGGGTCAAATTCATCAATGTTAGCGTACAACACATAGAATGCATAAGTATTCCAGAATGTTCCCATGAATTTTCTTTGACCTTCTATAACCGCATTATCATAGAATTTGTTAGGTAACCAAGGAGCACTGTTGTTATAGAAATACCATCTTACTGCATCAGCACCGTGCTTGTCTAAAGCTTGAAATGGGTCTACAGCGTTTCCTTTGGATTTGGACATTTTTTGTCCATTTTCATCTTGAACAAGTCCAAGTACTATTACATTCTTGAATGCTGGCTTATCAAATAGTAATGTTGATATTGCTAGCAATGAATAGAACCAGCCTCTTGTTTGGTCAACAGCTTCACTAATAAAGTTAGCTGGGAAGTTATCTTCAAATATCTCTTTATTCTCAAATGGGTAATGCCATTGAGCATAAGGCATTGATCCTGAGTCAAACCAACAGTCAATTACTGGTGTAACTCTCTTCATTTTTTTATTACATTCTGGACAATTGATAAGTACATCATCAATATATGGTCTGTGAAGCTCTATATCATCTGGACAATTGTCACTCATGCTCTTAAGTTCTTCTATACTTCCTATTGCATGACGGTGACCACATTCACATTCCCAGATATTAAGTGGAGTTCCCCAATATCTGTCACGACTTAATCCCCAGTCCATAACATTTTCTAACCAGTTTCCAAATCTCTTGGTTCCAATTGATTCTGGTAACCAATTAATCTGGTCATTGTTCTTGATTAATCTATCTCTCACTTCTGTCATTTTGATGAACCATGTATCTCTAGCATAGTATAGAAGTGGAGTGTCACATCTCCAACAGTAAGGATATGAATGTTCAAAATCAAGTGCAGCAAATAATAGACCTTTTTCTTCTAGATAATCAATGATTAATGGGTCTGCTTTCTTGACAAACATACCTTTCCAAGGAGTAACAGCTTCAACAAATTCACCTTGCTCATCAACTAATTGTACGAATGGCAAGTCATAATTTCTACCAACGACAGCATCGTCTTCACCAAAAGCTGGAGCAGTATGAACAACACCAGTACCATCAGTTAATGTAACATAGTCTGCACAAGCTACATAATGAGCTTTTTTATCAGGTGTAGCAAAATCAAATAGTGGTACATACTCTGTGTATTCAAGATTCTTACCTTTGTAAGTTTCAACTACTTCATATTCTTCTCCAAGTACTTTTGTTGCTAATGCTTCTGCTAAGATATAATACTCATCTTTTACTTTTGCCTTGATATATGTTTCTATAGGATTTACTGATAAAGCTACGTTAGAAGGTAATGTCCAAGGTGTAGTTGTCCATGCTAGTATATATACATTGTCTTCACCTTTAACTTTGAACTTAGCTATAACAGATTTTTCTTTTACATCTTTGTAGCCTTGTGCCACTTCATGACTTGAAAGTGGTGTTCCACAACGTGGACAATAAGGAACTATCTTATGTCCTTTGTATAATAGATCTTTTTCCCAGATTTGTTTTAGAATCCACCATACAGATTCAATATACTCATTGTGATAAGTTACATATGGGTCATCCATATCAGCCCAGAATCCAACGGTTCCACTGAAATCTTCCCACATGCCTTTGTATTTCCAAACACTTTCTTTACATTTTTCAATAAAAGGCTCAAGACCATATTCTTCTATCTGCTCTTTTCCATCAAGACCTAATAGTTTTTCTACCTCTAATTCTACTGGTAATCCATGAGTATCCCAACCAGCTTTTCTAAGTACTTTGTAACCTTTCATAGTCCTATATCTAGGTATCAAGTCTTTGATAACCCTTGTTAGAACGTGTCCAATATGAGGTTTACCATTAGCTGTTGGTGGTCCATCATAAAAAGTATAAGTTGGTCCGTCCTTTCTTAATTCTATACTCTTCTTAAAAATATCATTTTCATTCCAAAAATTAAGAACTTCTTTTTCACGATCTCTAAAATTAAGATCAGTGGATACTTTCTTGTACACCTTTATACCTCCTAAGTAATTATATGTTTTCTTCATTTTTTCTTATATAAAATATAAACATAATAAACGGTATATTATATTCAAGCCCTTACATCAAGTTACGATGAAGGGCTTTTTAACGTCTACCACTACATATTACATTATTATAAACCTAAACATCAACTTTGTAAAGAAATAAAATACCTACCATCACGGCATACGCATGAAAATTTTTCTTAATGAAAATTACTCAAAGTAATTTTAAAAAAATACTATTAATTAATAGTGCTTATAAAGACAAGGGCTATATAGATGGGCTTGTGGCATTTTATATCACATAACAAACTTCAATACATAAAAAGCACACTCTTATTATTATATAAATTTACCACATATATAAGGGGTACTTTCTTATGAGTTGAGCATATTTTTTCTTGGAAATAGTTCGTGCTATCACCTAAGAGCCTTTAATAATAAGATATGGTTAATCGTTAAATGGGTGGGAGAATGAGCTTGAGATTATTCATATGGTAATTAAAGATTACTCGTTTCCTTTGTTCGGATGGCTCGTGGTTTATTAACCCCAGAGAAATACCCTGAAAAGCTTTTCCCCCGAAGGAAGTGCATCGCAGGCTTTGACCCTAGTGTTTTTACTTAATGGCTATTGGTATAGAAGTTGGACACAGAGGTTTTCTATTTATGCCTAATGGTCTAAGATGGATAATAAAAATGATATGCCACTATATGTATATTGTATACCAGATTATTTACACGTCGCCTAGATACACAAACTAAAGCCTGTGACTTTGTTTTACCCTCTGATACTTTTCTATGGTAATACTCATATAATATAGGATTCTTAGGTGTATCAGTATTTTTATTAACGGATATCTGCCTAAGTGCTATATAAAATAATATACTGTTTAATTTCCTATTTCCTCGTTGGTTACGAAAGCTCTTTTCTTTACTGCCAGAACTATAGGTAACTGGGGCAATACCTGAATAACGAGCAAGTTTTGCAGAATTTTTAAATCTATTGATATCACCTATTTCAGATAGTAACTGTGCTGATGTAATAAGGTCTATACCATTAAATGATTGTAGATTTACCCTTAATTCGTCAATGGATTGCTGTAATAATTCATCAATAGTAGATATTTCCCTTTGCTTATAACGTATATCTTCAACATAGCTTTTAATAAGGAAGCACCTAGTATCATCATGAGAAATAATGTCTTTATCTACTTTGATAAAATCTAATAATGTCTCTGCTTTGCTATCAGTAAAATAATTATGACTATCTTTTCTAAGAAATTCCCCTAATTCTTCTATAGACACATTATCTAAATATTTACTGCTAGGATAAGAATACCAAAAGGATAAAGCTGTCTTACCCGAAATATCATTAAAGAACTTGCTATAACTTAATAATGATAGGATAACTGCATATGTAATTGATTAATGACTGATGTTCTTTGGGCTACTAATTTATTACGTCTTGTAACCAGTTGACTAATTCTGTAGTAAATTCCATTATCTTTTGTCACATCTTTTAGTTTGTCCAATTCATCAAGTAAAACCTTTGCAACACAGAATGCGTCATATTCATCTGTCTTATGAATAGTAGTGTTTTTCTTGGCTTCTTGTGAACTAAGACTAGAATTAACAAATTTCACCTGTTTATTATTATCAATAAGAAAATGACATAAGGCTCTACCAACACCGTTAGTATCTTCAAGACCATAAATAGCTGTAACAGAATAAACAATCTCATATGTACGAACTAAATCCATTAATTCCCCAAATCCTGAAGGTTTATTCTTAATGGTAATAGATTTAATAATCTCATGCCAACAATTCATAATTACAGCAGTATGGGTCAAACGGTGAGTTTCAACCCCAACATATAAATACATTTGTTTCTTGTGCATTGTATCACTCCATTCTGATGAATAAAAACGCAAACATCCACAACACCAGTATCAAACTATTAAAATATCCA
>NZ_JAOARO010000084.1 GCF_025211055.1 Vallitalea sp.
AATAAGCAAGTAATAGAAAGTAATAAGAGCAAAAGAGAAACCCACAAGAATTATAAGCTTACAAAACAGCTTAATCTTGCGGGGTTTACTTATTTCTTATTTAAGAGCTCAAATATCGCTATTTAACGACAGCCCCTTTTGCTATATATGTTAATAACTATTTGTAGTTATTTATAGTTTATTCCGTACCAACGAAGGCACATGTTATTGTACCATCATTACATATATTACTTATTACTAATTTATAAAGATGACCAGCATCTAGTCCAGAAGTTATCTTTAATATAATAGAGTTATCAACTTTATTATATTTAGCATTAAGTATCTCGGCAGGATTATCAATAATATAATAATTAGATATATTTTCTGCTTTTGAAATATCTAAATCACCTTCAAAAAATACTTTTAATTCAGTATTGGATAAAGCAATAGTTGAATTAACTGATACTTCCGGTTTACTAGTTGTACCAGCAAAATAATATGTTACGTTTCCTTCTGAACATATATTCTTTATATCAATTTTATATAACATACCTACTTCTAAATCAGTTGCAGTGGTAATTAAAACAGCATTATCGTAGGTAATATATTCTATATTTGTGATACCTATATGGTCATTATTGTAAATATCATAGTTTGATAGATTTGTAACTGTATATTTATTAATATTTCCATCAAAGAAAATCATTACCTTATCTGTTGATATAGCAGTTACAGATTTTATTGATATTTCAGGTTTCGGTGCTATACCTGCAAAAATTTTAGTAACTGTATTGGAGCATATATTATTTACTTGAAGTTTATATAGTATACCAGCAGCAAAATCAGTTGATGTCTTTAATATAATTGCATTACCTTCTGAATTATATTTAGCATTTAATATGTCTATAGATGTATTAGAATTAAAGGGGTGTATGTCATAGTTAGCTATATCTTCAACACTATTTATATCTACAATACCATCAAAAAATACTTTTACTTCTGTACTAGATAGTGCTATGACTGATTTTATTGTTAAGTCAGTTGCATTTTGTTCTTCAGCTAAAACTGATAAACTAAAGATTGTTGTTAATGATGCGATTAATAAAATGATACTAATAAATTTTTTCATGTCATAATATCCTTTCTTTGAATAATTTTGAAATCTTGTGCACAGAAATTTCATTGATAATATAACATATATATTGAAAATAATTTGTCGAAAGTTGTCATTATATCCGTTTTTAATATTTTAATTTTTGTGTGACACAAACTAATAGAAGAAAAAATGTTATATAATACCTGAAATTTAGATTTAGATACTATTAATATAAATATTATATATAGATTATATATAGATTATATATAGATTAGTAAGTTGTATTTAATACATATGTTATAAAATTTTAATGTTATAAAAAAACATATATTGACTATTAATTTGTTGCATGTTATTATTAATATATAAATTATAATAAAAGGCAAACTTACTGAAAAGTAAGGACGCAAAGCTAGAGTCTAAGGTAAAATACTATGACAGTTCGGCTGCTTTGAATTACATATATATTCAAAGCAGCTTTTGTTTTGCCAAAAACTAGCAAATATATAATTTTATAATTATTAGATTCCGAAAATAATAAAGCAATATTGCTTTAGTTGTAATATATTTTAATATTAACAACATAATAATAAATATCATCATGTTGACAATATTATATTCAAAATAAGACTGATAATGATTTTCCTAAGGTTAACCACGTTCCAAAAAAAACGAGGCTGAAAATAGAGAGCCTACCTCTATAAGAAAGAAGGACAGAAAACTATTATAAGAGGTGATTAGTTGAAAAAGAAGTTGTTAAAGAAATCGTTAGTGTTTTTGTTTGCCTTCATGTACTTAACGAGCAATTTAGTATATGCTCAAACAGAACAACAAGATTTAACTGGTAATATTATAATATCAGAAAATGAAACAGAAAATCCAGAAGAGCCAGTGGAGAACCCAGGAGAGCCAGTGGAAAATCCAGGAGAGCCAGTGGAAAATCCAGAAGAGCCAGTAGAGAACCCAGGAGAGCCAATGGAAAATCCAGGAGAGTCAGTGGAAAATCCAGAAGAGCCAGTGGAAAATCCAGAAGAGCCAGTGGAAAATCCAGAAGAGCCAGTGGAAAATCCAGGAGAACCAGTGGAGAACCCAGAAGAGCCAGTGGAGAACCCAGGAGAACCAGTAGAGAACCCAGAAGAGCCAGTAGAGAATCCAGGAGAGCCAGTGGAGAACCCAGAAGAGCCAGTGGAGAATCCTGAAGAACCAGCTGAAAAACCAGAAGACCCAGGAGAAAATCCAAGTGAGTCAGAGGATAAACTAGATGAATCCGAGAACTTAGATGAAATAGAAAGTGCTAGTAGAGATATGGATATGTTATCCGCTATAATGTTAAATGAAAATGAGTATATTATTAGTTGGATAATTAATAAATCTGCTACATTAGCAGTAAATCAAGTAACTGGTGCTGATGTCAAAGTTGAAAAAGAACAAAATTATAGATATAAGTTAACAGCTACAGCTAATGACGAAAGTCATAGAATTGTAGGTTGGAAAATAACAGACACTAGTAATGGTTCTGAATCAATTTTTAGTAAAAGTGATATACGTATAGGAAGAAGACCAACATTATTTAATACAGATGTTGATTATAAAGTTAACAAGAATAGAAGATATGAAGCTACTCCAATAGTTGAAACCATATATTCACTTACTGTAAATTATGATAATTCACTAGGAGAAGTATATATTGATGGTACCAAAGTAGATAATGGATATAGTGCAATATATGAAGAGGGTACTGCTGTTAATCTAAAGGCATATTCTTATCAAGGATATGAGCCACAAGATCAATTTAAAAATATGGATATTACTATTAACCAAAAAGAGATTATAGAGGTTGTGTTTGAATCTAAAGATCAGGTATATGATAAAGACTACTATCCAGCAGATGGAAGTTTTGCAGGAATAGTAGGTCATGGACATGATCCAAAGGATAATCCATTAGATGCAGGATTGAATATATCACCAAATAAAGATATATATGAAGTAGGTGACAACGTTAATCTAGAATTCAGATACAATGTGATTAGTGGTGATAATGGCGGCAATAGTTTAAATGAGGTTAAGGTATATAGACATAATACTAACAGTCCATTATTTGCCGAGAATAATTTCCCTTATACTGTTCAAGATATAATAACTATACCAAGTACTAAAACTGAGTTAGATAATAATTTTGTATTTGATGTTAGTAGTAGAACTTATTCAAAAAATCTAGAGTTTGATTTAGTAGATCAATATAATGATGATCCTCAAACAATATTAGATTCAGCTACACAAAATATCAAAGTAAGTGTTTCTAATGTATGGTTAGATGCTCCTGTACTTAATACAACAGATGTAACCATGAAGTCAGGAAAAGTATATTGGGAGAAATTAGCTAATGCAAATGATTATGATATAAAAGTATATGATGAGAATGGAGTTCTATTAAATCATAGTTTGGCTATTGAATTTGATGATGTAACTAATAGATATTATGTAATTGATAATAGTTTAACTCCAGGTACTAAATATATCTATAAAGTAACTGCAAGTAATTTATTTATGACTAGTGAAGAAGCTGAAACTGAATTAGTAACTAAAGCAGCTACTATAAAAGTATATCTTGATAATAACTTAATAAATAGTACAGATGGAAATTATGATTTTGCTAAGATTATAACTTCAATAGTAGCTGATAGATTTAATCTATCAGCTTACTCATATCGAGGATATGAATTTGACAGAATAGAAGGGGCAGCAAAAAATCATTATGAAACAGGAATAGCTGATAATATAACTATTGAAATATATTTTAATTCTAAAGAGGATATTTATGGCTATAAATTCTATTCACTAGATGGTACTGCTTATGGTGAAGAAGGAGAATTAATGGATGATGTAAGAACTGGTACTATTGAACTTGATAATCCTAGTACAGATGAAATTGATTACTCACATAGCCATACTATTACAGCAAAACCAGGTGAAAGTATCAATATTAATACTAGAATGACATGTATTGATGGAGATAATGAAGAAGCTAAATTATATGATTTATGGGTTTATGTTAATGGAGAAAAGTCAGATGATATAGGGCATATTAATATACCTTCAGATCCAGGTTTATCTGGCATTCATACACTAACAATTCCTACATGGAATGAACTTACTGATCTAAATAACCTAACTTACAAATTTGACTTAATTGATATGCATAAATATACTTGGGCAGCAAGCTTAACAGATAGTTCAAGTTTAGAAGTAGAAATTGATATACCAGAATATCATAAGATTACTGTTGTTAAAAATAATGCTGAGGTTGTTATTTCTGGACAGAAAAAAGTTCCACAGATTATAGAAGATAATTATGGTTCGGATTTATATTTAGCAGATAATGTACCAATCACATTTACTTCCAGTCCAATCAGTAGTAATTATGATAATCTAGTATGGACAGTTAATGGATTAAATGAAGACAATTATAGTATTAATGGAAATGTATTAACGATTAATAACTTTAATACCGATGTTACAGTATCAGCATCATATAGCTTGAAACAATTTACTACAACAGTTAATTACACAGAAGGTGGTAATGCAGGTGTTGTTTCAGGTGATAACTTATTAGCTCAATTGACTAGTGATATTCATACTAATATTACAATGAAAGCTGTACCAGAAAAAGATGGAACAGATGATATGTACTTAGTTAAATGGTATAGAGTAGTTGGTGAAAATAAAGAGTTTGTTTCAAATAATAAAGAAATAACAGTTCCAGTTACTAGCAATGAAACATACCTAGCTGAATTTAATATTAAGCAATTTAATATTGAGGCAAATTCCAAGATTAATAGTCTGCTTGGAGAGCTTCAAGTTGCGGTAATTCCACAAGAGTTATTAACAGATGAAATTAATAACACAATATCTTATATGAAGAAAAATAAAAATAATAAGATTACTGAGGAGTTAGCTAATAAGTGGCAGGAGTATGTTAATAACTTGGAAAGTAATTCACAAATTACTTTTGAAAAATGTGTTGCAGGAAATGATGTTAAATATGATTATGGTACTATAGTAGCGATAAAAGGTGTACCTCATAATACATTTGATGAGTTTAAGAAATGGAATGTATTAACTAATTATCCTAACCCTAGGATAGTTTTTATGAATCAAAATAGGAGACCTTTACCTTTATTCGAAGATATAGTATCTTATATATTAACTGTAGATGTAGAGAATAATGGACACCTTAATGAATTCGAGTTATCTATTGATTCAGCAGTTAGTGGTAGATATACTGGTGAATTTATAGAAGACTATGTGACAACATTTAAAATTGTTCCCGATAAAGGATACTATCCGGTTGCTTATTTAGTTAATTCTTTAGAGAATCCAAGTTCATCTATGGTAGAGTATCCTATTAGTCAAATAGATGGAGACTATTATGTAAATGTAGAAATGAATAATAATAAGAGTATGATTATAGAGTTTGGAAAAAGAGAATATAATATAAAAGCTGTGATAATGCCCGGTAAAGAAGATTGGGGTAGCATAAAACAAAATAGTGAATCATTTAAATATGTATATGGTGATAGCGTTGTAATAAAGGCTGAACAATCTAAAGATTATATTTTTGATGGTTGGTATATATTTAGTAAAGAAAATGGATATACAAGATTGAATAGTGAACTAACTTATTCGTGTAATATGGAGTTTACTGCAGAAAGAAATTTAAATATATTTGCATCATTTTTATATGCACCTCCATATATACCAGGTAATCCAGAACCACAAGAACCAAAAAAAGATCCAGAGCCAGTAAAACCACAACCTATAGAACAGCCAGCAACAGATGAGCCATTTATAGAAATACCAGAAGAACCAATTCCAGAAGGTAATTTAACTGATACTGATACAGATAATGACAAAGAAGAATTTATTGAGGGTGAAGAAATAATAGAAATCCTTGATGGAGAAGTTCCTCTAGGAACAGCTAATAAACTTCCAAAAACAGGTGGAATACCAGCTCAGTTATTCTATTTATTTGGAACTACATTCATAGGGGCAGGTATTAAGGTTATGAAAAAAAAATAATATAACAACATACATTAAAAAAGGACATTTCTCTTAACGAGTATGTCCTTTTTTAATTATTTGTTTAAATTTTAACTCTAACAGTATAATTAATAATTTTGTATATAATATTGTCTATTGTTAGTACTGCTATCTGTACTAACTATTGCAACATAGTAGAGTCCATCTTTCACTGCATCATATTGAATGATATGTGATGATTGTCCATCGCAGCTTATATTACCTTCATATATGTAATTTTGTCTAATAGCATCATATAAGAAGATAAAGTAATTTCCACTATTAAAAGGGTGGAAAGCTAGTTTTGTAGTACCGCTTTTGTCAGGTGTAAAACGGAAATAATCGTGATCTTCTGAACTAGTAAATTTACCCATAACTAATGCAGTAGGGTTTTTTAAAATATTTGCGTATTCTAAATCACCATTAAATTCAACTTCTTGATCGCCTATCCATACTGATTCTTTGATTCTTTCTCCGTATACAGCTAACTGATAGGGTAGGTTACTTCCACTGTTAGAGCTGACTTTCATAATATATTCATGGTTATATTGAAATTTAAATTCTTTTTGGTAAACACCACTAGTAGTAGCATAATCCACTATCTTATTGTTATCTGTTTTATCTAATATGTATAGATTGTAAGTGTTATTATTATTATCTATAAAGATATAAGTTATTTTTTTGGTTTCATCTGGAGTATATGAAAAATAGTCTATATCATTACTGCTACTAACAGTACCTTCAATAGGAGTTCCTAAAGTTATTACATTAGCGGTATCCCAAGTGTTATTACTTTCCTTTTCCTGACCAGTAATTTGTTCTCCAGCAGCATATACATTAAAATTACAAGAAATTACTACTAATAGCATTGCCAAACACAAACTTATTTTATTTTTTAATTTTGTTTTCATAATTTGTTAGATTCGCTCCTTATTTTTTTATTTTAGTTATTTTATAGAGTTATACTCAATAACTGTATATGAATATTATTTTTATATTAAGCTGCAGCATTAATAACTATTTAAAATATTTATGTAACTTTCATATGATAAGTAAAATTTGAGCGTTTTTATGTTGCGTTTCGATAAAATATTAATAATATTATTCTTTTTACAATCAATTATACTCTTTAATATAAATATTTCAATTATTTTTTGCATTTTTTTAATATTTATTTTATATAATAGTTTTTAAATCTATTTTCATACAATTTTCGCCAAAATACTACAAATAAAAAAGGGTATCCCACCATAGATTTTCATCTATTAGTGAGATAACCCTTTTATCTTATTGTTTTACTTATTTAGCAACAAACTTAACTGTTTTAGAAGTATTTACATTTCCAACACCAGCTTCGTCTTTGATTGAACCAGCTGATATAGAAACAGTAATCATATCATTAGTTGTAGTAGAGCCATGAGTTAATGTAAATGATTTACCATCTGAACCAGCTTCGACTTTAGTAACGGTTAATCCATCACTAAGAGTAAACTCACCTGCAGTATCACCAGTAGTTACACCTTGTACTTTTTCACTAAATGTAACTTTTGTCTGAGTCTTAGAAAGTGCAACTGCACTAGCTAATTCAGGGTCTTTGTTTTCAGTAGTTACTGTAGCGAATTTAGCACTATTGTCAGAAGAACTCATTGCAGTACCATTTTTGTTGACAATTTTACTATCATCTAATTCTATATCATATACTTTGCTACTATCAAATGGTGTACCTGAGAAGAATACACGTAATTTGTTTCCATCAGTTCCTTCAGTTCTAACTAAAGCGTCAGTTGCGGATACTGCTGAACCATTGTACTTAACGATTATATCATCAGCATTAGATGAATCTAAAGTAGATTCAATAACTTGGTCAAAGATTATGTCTAATGTATTTTTATCAATAGCAATTACACCAGATATCTTAGGACTAGTTACACCGCTATTAATTCCGCCAAAGACTGCTTCATTTCTCTTATTAGTTGTATCTAAAGAAGCAATTCCTAGAGAATCTTTGATCTTAGTAGCAGTGACAGTTACAGTATATAATTTACCTGATTCAAAAGTGTCACCAGTATAATATGCTGTCACAGATTTTTTGTCTGAGCTGACTACTACTTTATTAACAGTACCAGTGAAAGTAACATTACTATCAGATGGAGTAATACTGAAGTCAGTATTATCAAGTGCGCTTGATAAAGTAAGGGCTTCACTAAATGTAATCTTTAATGTTTGATTATTGAATAATACAGCAGATAATACTCTTGGAGCATCGTTAGCAGCTGTAGTACCAGCAAATAATGCTGAATCATTAGTACCAACTATAATTGTATTACCAGTAGTATCATCAATATTAGCAGCAGTTACTTTGTAGATAACACCTGCTGACATAGTAGCAGTAGCAAATTGTAGAGTTACAGTTTTGTTATCATCTGCTACAGATGCTTTTGTTGGATTAGCTGCATCTGCAATTTTATTACTTTGATTCTCAGTACCTGTCTCTACTGTGAAAGTAAAGTCGTTAGCGTCTACTGTATCTTTATCAATTTCTTCGTTGAATTTAACAACAACAGTATTATTATTAGTTGCTACAGCAGAACTTAATTTTGGAGCAGTTCCGTCCGCAGAACCAATTCCTGCAAATTCAGAAGTATCATTATCTTCGTCAACAACGTTTCCGCTAAGATCATTTACACCTGTTACATCAACAGTATATATCTTTGAGGATTGAATACCAGTTGTTAATACCCATACAGTACCATCAGTAACTACAGTGTCTTTAACAACTTTTGTTGGATAACCAAGTTCTGAACCAAAGTAGTAGTTGTATGGTAATTTTGCAGTAATTTTGTCCATTGGCTCGTTAAATGTTACTTTTACAGTTTTGTTATCTACTGATACAGCACCTGATACTTTTGGAGCAGTAGTGTCTTTTCCTAATCCAGCAAATAAGTAATCATCATGATCTGAATTAATTTTGTTATCTGATAAGTCTGTAACATTAGTTACGTTAACTTTGTATAACTTTCCAGCTTTATGCTCAGATGTTGTAAGAACAACTTTATTCTCATCAGTTTGTCTTTCGGCTTTAGTTATTACTAACCCTTCTACATCGTAATTAGCAATATTCTCAGCAGTAACTTTATTAACATCTTCGTCAAAAGTTAATTTAACTGAAGTGTTAGTTAAACTTACAGCAGAAGTTAATCTTGGGCTAGTTGTATCTGGTGCAAGACCAGCGAATAAGAAATCATCATTATCTGAGTTAATTATATTACCTGATACATCTTTGACTCCAACAACAACAACCTTGTGGATAGTTCCAGAAGTCTGAGCCGTAGTTGTTAATATAACTTCGTTTTTAGCAGTTTGTCTTTCAGCTTTTAGGATATTGATTCCTTCTATTGTATAGTTAGCTATGTTTTCAACAGAAGTTTCGTCCATATCTTCATTAAAAGTTAATTTAACACTTGTATTAGATAAAGCAACAGCTGATTGTAATTCTGGTTTTGCTTCGTCTTTAGCTAAACCACCAAATTGGAAACTATCATTATCACTGTTAATTATATTACCTGATAAATCTGTTACGTTAGAAACTTCAACTTTGTAGATAGTACCTTGAGTTTGAGATGATGTAGTTAATATTACAACTGTTTTGATTGGGTTTTCATCTGCATCAACGTCATAAGCTGCTTTTAATACATTTAAATCATTAATTTTGTAATTAGATGTAATAAGAGCGTTAACGTCTACTTCTTCGTTAAAGTTTAATTTTACAGTAGTGTTTGTTAAAGCAACAGCTGATTGTAATTCTGGTTTGTTAGTATCAGCATCTTTAGCAACGAATTTGTAAGAAACGCCATTATAAGTAAGAGTGTATAGAGCATTCTCTTTTAATGGAGCTGTTGTAATTCTTACCATTGTGTCATTAGCTCTTAGAGAAGTACTAAGAACATCAAAAGCTTTATTGTCTTCGTCAACTAATGTAAATACACTAGTTGATGGAGCTATTGACATAGCTTTGTTAAGAGATATGTCTTGAGTTGTTGAATTTAATGATGAAACTGAGTTAATATCTAATAAAGTAATTACGATAGGGTGACTTAATTTTTCTCCTAATGTAACATTATCACCTTTAGATACTATAGTTAATGCATCATAAGTAAGTGTTGCAAGGTCAAGAACCATAAATTCATCAGTTAAGTTAATATCACTTGCAGAGTCTACTAAACCAATTTCTTTAGCTTTTGCAGCTACTGTTTCCCAAGTATAATCGTCAGGCTCAGTGTAGCTTAAAGCTTTTAATAAGATTTTTGCATATTCTTGTGAATTAACTTCTCTGTATGGTCTGAAAGTTCCATCTGGATAACCAACAATACCTAATTCTTTAGTAGCTTTCACGTATGCCATCAATCTTTGTTGATAACCATTTTGTCCTTCTGCATCAGCAAAAGAGTCTTTTCCTTCGTAATCGAATGCTAACATTTCATCTTCAAGACCTAAAAGTCTAAGTAACATTACGATTGAACGATATCTAGTCATAGTCTTAGTACCGTCTATACCATGACCCTCACCTTTAATTACGTTTAGTTCTTCGAGTTTGTCCAGTTTCGCTTGATCAGAGACTGACGCTTCTGCAAAACTAGGAACAGTTGAAAATAATACGAATGCAGCAAGTGCAAACGCTATGACTTTTCTCATTGCTTTTTTCATTACTTCTTTTCCTCCTTATTAAATTAATTTTTAGTTTATTGAACTTTTCCTCTATAGTACCGATAGAGTTGTTCAGATTTTTTATCTTTGGTTTTATAAGTTGTTAAAGAGTAAAAAATGACAGTGCCATGTCATTAGATATGTACAACTTATATAGGTGATTGCAAAAAAATATACTTGCAATCAAGTTTTGGTTATTATGTAGACTGATTATGTTAACCATTACAATAATTATTGTATAAGACAAATTTTAAAATATCAACTCGCAAAATCTTCCAAAAGATATAAGAGGTGGTTAATATGGTTATAAATGAAGGGTATTAAAACTATGTATTTATGGGAAAAATATAGGTTATGAGTGATAAAAAATGGAAAGGATTTGGTGATAATATTACAAAAATGTAATATAAGTTTTAATAATTATAGGTATTTAGTTATACCAATATATGAGATATTTACCTAATTTTTATAAAAAGCTTTACTTTTACCAATTTATTTGGTAAAATTAAATTACAAATATTACAGAAGTGTTACAGGATGATTTAAAAAGTATTACTCGGAGGAAGTATTTATGAATGGAGCGTCAGAATATAAAGAAAATATTTTATTTAAATATAAAAAAGAAATAATATTAATATTTTGTTCCCTATTTATATTCTTTACAATAGGTAACGTATTTATTTCTAGCAAAATTGAAACTAAGGCAACAGCAACAGCCAATTCTTATAATGTTGTATATGATGGTAACAGTATGGGTATTGTATATGACAAATCTGTTGCAGATAGAGTTTATTCTATAGCTAAAGCCGAGATGAAAGATGCTAATGGTGAACATATGAAGGTTAACAAAGAACTTAAGTATTATCTTGAGTATGCTGACGATAAGCAGATTACTGATGAAGATACACTACTGAATAATCTAAGAACTGCCTTGGCAAATGATAAGGAATCATTTGAGGTAAAAGGATACATTCTTAAGATAGGTGATGATTTTCAGGTAGCATTAAAAGATGAAGATGATGTTAAGGAAGTATTGAAAAGGGCACAGAGTATGTATATTAATGAAGCAGATAATTATGATATTGACTTAGTACGTGTTCCTTATACAACATCAGTTAGAATGCCAGTAATTACTAAGAAAAATAATTACAACGAAATAGGATCAACTGAAAGAATATTCAAGACAACTTCAAATATAAAAAAAGAAAGTGCATCTGATAAGAAAGATGCAGAAATTCCTATAGAAACTGTTGGTGTTTCTTTTACAGAAACTGTTCAGATAGTAAAAGGTTTTGTTGATAGAGCAGATATAGCTAATGTTACTGATGCTACTGAACTCATTACAAAAGAAAACGAAGAAGAAAAAGTATACTCAGTTGCTAAAGGAGATACTTTATCAGAAATAGCACAAAAAAATGATATGAAACTCTCTGAATTAATGAAACTTAATCCAGGGTTAGAAAAACAGAAATATATTAATATCGGACAGGAAATCACAGTAACTGTTCCAGAGCCAGAACTATCAGTTGCTTGTGATGAAAAGATAATCTATTCAAAACCTATACAATATACAGTTGAAAAGGTAGAGAATAAGAACAAGTACAATGGTACAACTACAGTACTTGAGTATGGTATGGAAGGTGAAATGCAAGTAACTGCTGTAGTAACAAAAGTTAATGGTTATGAGCAGTCAAGAACAGTTATTGATGAAAAAGTTATAAAAGAACCAAAAGCAAAAGTAATAGAAGTTGGTATAAAACCATTCCCTTCAAAAGGTTCAACAGGTAATTTTATATACCCTGTTGTAGGAAGTATAATTACATCACCATTCGGATATAGACGTGGAGGTTTCCACCATGGTCTTGACCTAGGAGGTTTACCAGTAGGAACATCTATTAGAGCATCAGATGGTGGAACAGTAACTTTCGCAGGATGGAAGAGTTCAACTTATGGTTATACTGTAGACATCGACCATGGAAATGGTGTTATGACAAGATATGCTCATTGTAGCAAAGTAGTCGTGAAAAAAGGTCAGAAAGTATCTCAATATCAAGAGATAGCTAAACTAGGAAGTACTGGTAATAGCACCGGACCTCATGTACACTTTGAAATAAGATTCAACAATGTAGCAGCTAATCCAAAGAAATATCTCGATTAGGAAATGATTATAATGTATTTAATATCAAAACTCACCCTAGGGTGAGTTTTTTGATGTATAAGTATTGGTTTTATTTACATGAAGAGTTTTATTTGATAAAATAATAAACATAGATAATTAATTAAATCGTAATATAATGGGAATACGTGAGAGGAGAGTTAACATGTCAAAAATACTAGTCGTAGATGACGAAAAAGCAATTGTTGATATTCTGAAATTTAATCTTCAAAGAGAGGGTTACAGTGTTATAACCGCATGTGATGGTGAAGAGGGATTACAGATATTTGAAAAAGAAAAACCAGACTTAGTTTTACTTGATATCATGATGCCTAAGGTAGATGGACTTCAAGTATGTAAGCTGATAAGAAATAAATATGATACACCTATAATAATGTTGACAGCGAGAGCAGAAGAAGTAGACAAAGTTCTAGGACTTGAACTTGGAGCTGATGATTTTGTTACCAAACCATTTAGTGTAAGAGAACTAATGGCAAGAGTAAAAGCTAACCTTAGAAGAACTGTATTAGATAGTAAAGACACAAAAGATGTACATATAATGGTTTTTGATAATATGAGTATTAATGTTGATCGTTATGAAGTTAAGATAGATGATAAACCTATAGCTCTAACAGTTAGAGAATATGAATTGTTAAAATTCTTAGCAACTAGAAAAGACCAGATATTCACTAGAGAACAGCTTCTAGAAAAAGTATGGGGATATGAATACTATGGTGATGTAAGAACTGTAGATGTAACCATAAGAAGATTAAGAGAAAAAATAGAAGATGTACCTAGTAAACCAAAATTTATATTAACAAAAAGAGGAATTGGATACTATTTTAAAGGTTAATCTAGGAATTTAGGTGAGATGAGAATGAAAAGCTTAAAATGGAGAATGGTTACTATATATGTACTTCTAGTACTAATCGTGATGATCGCTTGTGGAACTATGATTGTTACACAAATTAGTAATAATGCATATAAAGAAATAGAGCGTAGTTTGAAAAAATCTATTTCCACGAGTATGGAAGCTATAGGTGAGAGTAATACCAAAGGGGATGCTATCACCAAATGGGAAAATGCTATTAAAGAGTATAGAGACAGTGAAAGAAAATTATTTTTACTTGATACCAGTGGAAAAGTAATATATGCAGAAAAAATAGTCCAAGAGACATATCTGACACCTATGGTTATGGCAGCCATTGATGATAAGACTATAAAAGAATTTGACAAAGTATATGAGAGAAATAAAGATGATGATAAAGAGTATCTTGGTTATGCAAAACCAATAAAAGTTAATGAGGAAGTAGTGGCTGTTATCTATATGTTAGCACCATCATGGCAGGTTAAGGTGAATTTATATAGTACAATCAAAATAATTATTTTAGCCATTATGTTTGCGATAATCTTATCCATTGCATTTGGATTCTTGTTTTCTAATTTCTTGACAAAACCCATTATTGCTTTATCCAATAAAGCTAGAGATATGTCAGAAGGAGATCTAGATAATCCTATTGAAGTTCTATCTGACGATGAAATAGGAGAGCTAACAAAGAATTTTAATATTATGGCAAAAGAACTTAATCATAATATAACGGAGATATCCAGTGAAAAAAATAAACTAGAAACAGTTTTTGCTCATATGACAGATGGTATCTTAGTATTTGATACTGAGGGGCTACTGATACATAGTAATCCTGCAACTAGAAAGCTTATAGGATTAACGAACAAGAATACATTCTTAGAAATATTTGGAGATTATCTAGATATTACTTATGATAGACTTCTAACGCACATAAAGGGGGGAATAAGGCAGCATATCATACGAATAAAGGAAAAGTATGTCAATCTGTGTTTTGCACCTTATTTGGACCAGAATGAGAATATTATGGGTAGTATATGTGTTATTCAAGATATAACAAAACATAAAAAGCTAGAGGAAATGCAAAAAGAATTCGTGGCAAATGTTTCTCATGAATTAAGGACTCCTCTTACAACTATTAAAAGCTATGCCGAAACATTAATTAATGGAGCATTAGATGATAGAGAGATAACAGTAGACTTTCTTAATGTGATTAATCATGAAAGTGATAGAATGACAGCTCTAGTACAAGACTTGTTAGAACTTTCAAGGCTTGATAACAAGCAGACGAAATTCAAGATGCAGTCTATTAACTTATCACATATAGTAGAAGGAAGTATCAATAAATTCCAGATTCATGCGAAGAAGAAACATCAAACAATGGTCTATAATTCAACTGAAACGGATTATAAGATTATTGGTGATGCCAATAGAATAGAACAGGTTATTAAGAATATCATATCAAATGCAGTAAAATATAGTAATGAAGGAGATTCTATAACAATAAATGTGTTTGAAGAAAGTGATTACGTAGTAGTAATGATAGAAGATACAGGAATGGGTATTCCAAATGAAGACTTGACTAGAATATTTGATAGGTTCTATCGTGTTGACAAAGCTCGTTCTAGAGCTATGGGAGGAACTGGACTTGGACTTGCTATAGCAAAAGAGATTATGGATTATCATGGTGGACATATTAATGTTACTAGTGAAATTGGGGTTGGAACCTGTTTTTATCTGTACTTTCCATATGAGGTATAGAGATTTTTATATTGTTATGTAATAGTTAACTCATTGTAATAAAATTGTAATATTTATCTAGTATAATTGTATTAGATAATAGTTGGAATATAGTTCCTTGTTCATATTCCTCTTATACTATCTATTATTCAATAACCAATTATCTTTAATAATATAGGTTAATTAGAGATATAATTAATATAATAAGAAATATTTTATGAAAGAGGTAAGCATATGTGTATAAAAACAATCAGAATAATTATAATAAGTGCATTTTTAGTCCTATGTATGCCAATAATTACATGTGCAGCCCCAGATTTTAATGGAGAGAATAGTCAAGAAACTGAGAAGTTAAGTTTCTTTGAAGAATTTCAATTAGATGAAGCTGAATTTATTTATAATGAGACTAAAGATAATATGGAAAATCATCCAATGACTGATTTATATATAGACCTTAATAAAGATATTTCCGATACTAACAAAGAAGATTCAGATGTAGTTAAGGAAGAGATAAATTCCTTTTCATATCTAAAGTTAAATAAGGGCTTTGATGTTAAGGACAGCGATGAAAATGCTCAAAAGTTAGATAGTAATTTTATTAATGTCGCACCAACATTTTCATCTACCAAGAAGATTTCTGGTAATGGTGAAGAAGGTGTAACTGTTGGTATCATGGTTTATGATAGTTGGACAGAAGATGGGAAACTCAATATAACATATCAATCTGAATATGAGACAATAGGTCTTTCTAAGATATTTGATGAAACAATTGAACTTAATACTATTGGAATTAATTATATTTGCATTGCAGTTATGAAAGATAATAATATAGAATATAGAGTTTATGTTCTTAATAGAAAAGAAGAAGAAACAAGAGAAAAACTTGAAAATATAGAAATTGAATTTAAGGTTAATCAGGAACAAGATGATGATTCTAATAAAAAAGCAACAGAAGAATCTGTTGACGATAGCTCATTCGATTTATTTAAGAATCTCAGTAGGGATTTAACTAATTAACATGATTAAAGGATTATAGAAAAAAGTAATGGTGTGATTTCCATGAAAAAAAATATACTAAAAACAGTGATCTTAATAGCATTAATAGTGTTTAGTTTATATCAGACAACAAGGTTATGGTTTGATGATTTGTCGGACCACAACCTTTTTTATGATATAATAAATTATAATACTCCTACAGAAGAAAGTAAAAAAGACGATGGATATTACTTTATTAAGCCTGATACAATGGCATTATACTCACCTGAAGAAGAATATTCCCTAATTAAAAAAACTAATAAAAAATTTCAAGAACTATTCATTAATTCTATAAACTTTTTAAAAGTAATAGTAGCTTATGGAGAAATTGTTGAGAAGGAGATTCCTACAGATGTTTTATGGAATAAAAGTAATCTACTATTAAAGTATCCATTTCTAATAGAATCTAATCTGCTAGCGAAAGACCTCAATATTAAGAATCTAGATTTTGAAAGTAATATAGATCAATTTAATGAGATTATTATTGTGCCAACAGATGGTTTAAATGAATATGTTTTTGTATATTTTATTAACGATAAATATTATAACGATATTCAAGCACTTAGAATAAAAAGAAAAGATATTGAAGTCTCTAATAATAGTCTTTCTCAATCAATGAAAGATATAGAGAAAAAACAAGTGCTTCCTAGTTTTATGTCAACCAGAAATATGGGTCTTGATTTATTTACTAATAATGTATTACTGCCAGAAAAAGGTTCTCTATATACGGATGTAGTATATTTTAAAAAACCTTTCTATTCTGAAGAAGAATTAGATAGTAATTTGTTAGAAGACTATGTTAATGGTTTTTTTAAGAATAATATTAAATGGAAATTAGCTAATGATGAAGACCCAGATAAATTTACATATACGGATGAAAGTGTTTTTGTATATTATGATACTAAAGGTGTAGTTGAATATATTAATAATGATTTTCAAAATAGAAAAGACCTATCTATAATAGACTCATACTACATAACAGAAAAGTTTATCAACAAGAAAGATAAGATTATTAATAAACAAGAATATTCATTAACTAATTATGTTGTTTCAGGTAATGAAACTAAATTTTATTTTTCTTATAAGTATAATGATATTAATGTTAATGTTCCAAAAGATTATCTAGAAACCCTTGATATGAGATATCCTATGGAGATAACCGTATTGGATGGACAAGTTATTAATTATAAGAGAATAATACTAGACTTGGAGCTAGATGATTTTATTAAACCACCTGAAAAATTCAGCGTGGATTATATTAGCGTTATAAATGGTATGTTGGAGAAATATCCCCAAGAGCAAGGAACGAAAATAAACAACATGTTTCTTGGGTATAAGATTAATTATTTGGAAGAAAACATGAAACTGAATTGGACAGTAGTTACTGATAATATAATTTTTAATAATAGTGCAAGAACTGTTGACCAAGAGTAGTGAATAAAAAATATTTTACTATTTAGTAATAAGTAGGTGTTGATATGAATTTTGGCAGGATACTAAATATTTTTATAATTTTATTTCTAATTGCTAATGTCGTGCTCTATGGAATGTATGAATATAAGAGTAAGAAAGACTATTCTATAACTTCTGAGAAAAAAGTACAACTTAGAGAAACATTAGGTAAGAATGATATTTATATATATTGTTTATTACCTGAATTTCGTCCAAGGAAAAGAATAGAAGTAAAATTTCGGAATATAGATGAAGATAAAATTAGGAAACAGTTATTTGGTAATGTAATTGTTACATATAAAAATCTAGATCACCGATATACCAAAGAAAACGAAGACCTTATTATATACCAGGGAACTAAGAAGGGTACTATATTTTATTCTAACAGTTTTGATAATCAGATAGCCGAGAATTTTGACAATTCAACAATAGAAAAGTATGGTAAGAATTTGATGAAAAAACTAACTATTGAAGGCAATATGAATTTAACTAGCTATCAGCCTGATGACAATAACAGTTATTACCAAATAGAATATAATGATAGCTATAGAGATGAAACTATATTCAGTAATACTGCAGGTATTATTTTTTATAAGAGCGGTAAAGTAATGGCAAGGGTAAAGAATCGTTATGAACCTATTAGATTTGTAGGTGATAGTAAAAAAATCTATCCCATAGATGAAGTTTTATATAAATTCATGCATAATATCAGGCAAAAGGATAATAATGAACTTATAAAAATAATGGGAATAGATATTGGTTATTATGTTGAAGAAGAAGATATTACTGATGCAAACACTATCATGAAAGCAGAACCATGGTATAGAATAAGGCTTGGTAATAATGAGATCCATTATATTAATGCGTATACGAATAAAGATACATTCTACACAAAAGGTATATTTGACCTAGAGGATGATGAAAATTAGAGTATAAAATACTACTTTTACAAAATTAGTAAAGTGTGCTATAATTTATTTTGGTTAAAAAAATACGCAGATTAGACTAGATGGAATGAAACGTCTGAAATAATAACATTTTACTGCCCAATAGTGGTAAAGTTTACTTAAGAGAGGTGTAAAAGTGGAACAACTAGTGATAAAGGGCAATACAAAGTTAACTGGTGAAGTTTTTATTAGTGGTGCAAAGAATGCGGCTCTTGCAATAATACCAGCTACAATTCTAGCCAATGATGTTTGTATAATTGAGAATGTACCATGTGTTAGAGATATTAAAGTTCTATTGCAGTCAATGGAACAACTAGGTGTACTAGTAGAATATATAGATGAACATAAAATTAAAGTAGATACCAGAAATATTCACAATCTAAAAGTTGATTATGATTATATTAAGAAGATAAGAGCATCTTATTATTTGTTAGGAGCTCTACTAGGTAAATATAGAGAAGCAGAAGTAGCACTACCAGGTGGATGTAATATAGGTAGTAGACCAATTGATCAACATATTAAAGGCTTTGAAGCATTAGGAGCAAAAGTTGAGGTTAAGCATGGTATAATTGAGGCTTTGGCAGATGATTTAATAGGTACTAATATATTCTTGGATATGAGTAGTGTTGGCGCTACAATAAATATAATGCTTGCAGCTGTTCTTGCAGAAGGAACAACTGTAATTGAGAATGCAGCAAAAGAGCCACACATTGTTGATGTAGCTAACTTTTTAAACAGTATGGGTGCTAAGATAAAAGGTGCTGGTACAGATGTGATTAAGATAGCTGGAGTAGATGAACTACATGGAACAGAATATATGATTATTCCAGATCAAATAGAAGCTGGAACATATATGATTGCTGGTGCTATAACTGGTGGAGATGTAACTGTAACCAATATAATACCTAAGCATATGGAAGCTATTTCAGCCAAGCTTATTGAAATGGGTGCAGTTATTGAAGAATATGATGAAGCTATTCGTGTTACAGCTAATAAACCATTAAAAAATATACATGTAAAAACATTGCCTTATCCAGGTTTTCCAACTGATATGCAGCCCCAAATGACTGCACTATTATCAAAGACATCTGGTACAAGTATTATGACAGAAAGTATCTTTGAAAGCAGATTCTCCTATACTGATGAATTGAACAGGATGGGAGCTAATATAAAAGTAGAAGGCAATACTGCTGTTGTTGAAGGGGTCAAGCAATTGACTGGAGCAGAAGTTGCAGCACCTGATCTTCGTGCAGGAGCAGGACTGATCTTAGCCGCATTAGCAGCTAAAGGTGAAACAGTAATAACCAATGTAGAATATATTGACAGAGGTTATGAGCATGTTGAACAAAAGCTAACTAGTCTTGGTGCAGATATTTTTAGAGTAGCAGAGAAAACTGAGAAATCAATGTTCAAGGTGGTTTAGTAATAATTAAAATAATAATAAAAAAATGGACTTTTAATAAGTCCTTTTTTAAATTGTATCAATTATATATAATAAATATTTATGAATGGATGGTAGGATGAGAATAACTATAATTACTGTTGGAAAACTAAAAGAAAAGTATCTTAAGATGGCAGTTGATGAGTACAGTAAAAGATTAAGCAAATACTGTAAGTTAGAGATTATAGAAGTGATGGATGAAAAGACTCCAGATAAAATGTCTATTACCCAGGAAATATTAATAAAACAAAAAGAAGGACAAAAAATATTAAAGAATGTAAAAGATAGCTCTTATGTAATGGCACTAGAGATAGAGGGAAACATGTTAACATCTGAGAAAATGGCAAAGAAGATAAGTAATCTAGGACTAGAGGGGAAAAGCCATATTACATTTATTATCGGTGGTTCAATAGGACTATGGGAAAAGGTCTTAGATAGAGCTGATTATAGATTAAGTTTTTCTACAATGACTTTTCCACATCAATTGATGAGAGTTATATTGCTTGAGCAGATATATAGAAGTTTTAGAATTAATACTGGTGAACCTTATCATAAGTAAGAGCGGTTTGTAGATGATGGTGATAGAAAGCATATTCATAGATTTGTGGAATGCTTTTTGTATAGGATTAAAAAATGAAAAGGAAGGTGTATAAATGAGAGTAGAAGTTAACATGGTTGTGAGTAATGCAAAAGAAGCTAGTGATTATTATGATAAATTACTAAAAGCTGAAATAATATCAAAAACTGATGAAACGACTGAAATGAATGAGACAATAATGAAACTAGGCAATATAGAAATTAGAGTCTTAAATGAAAACAAAGAATATGGATTAATTGCTCCTGGGGAAGTTGGGACAGGATCTTTATGGTTAAATCTTATTGTTGATGATATTGAAATGTTTTTTGATAATGTAGTTAGAGAGGGTGGGAAAGTAATTTCTCCTATTAAAGACTTCCCAGAAATTCCAGCGAAAAATGCAGTTTTTTCAGATAAGTATAATCATGTATGGGTAATAAATCAAAAGTATCATAAATAATTTTGGTACGTATGACATTGTATCGACATTTCAAGGAAGAGGAACAAAATATATTGTTTTGAAACTTATTTGCAACAGGCTCTTATAGAGATTGGTAATCAAAAAGCTCCAAGTGTTAATGATCTTCTAAGATTTCGCTTCAAGGTATTAAAAGAATCCCCATATACAAAGCTGTTAATGAAATGCAACCAATTAGATGAGCTTTCTCAAAGAGTTGGATAACAATCCCATGGGTTGAAGGTGGCATAAAAAAAGTGATGAAAATTAGATTGTCAGTTGTAACAAGTATTAGATTAGCTTATGATATGTATAAGAGAAGAGGCTTTCAACAAAGTAAATTAATAAGTGATTGGTTTGAATTAAAATAATAATTACAAGGAAGAAAGGATATTCTATATGAATAAATACGTAATACTTGCAAATCCAGGGCATAATCGTATTTATTTTGATTCAGCACTTAAAATTGCTGTTTCAGAGATTAAAGCGATTGCTGGAGCATACGATATGAAGATCAATAATATTGAAGAAGCACACCTAGGACTTCCAGCTTCAATAAGTTTTACTACAGATAGAGAATTGAAAAAGGAAGATTTTCGAGTTTTAGGATTTTCTTCTATTTATTATGCATTGTTTGAACAAGTAGATGGTGAACTCTTAAGACCTATTAATGTTCCTGATTTTCATACTTTCCCTGAGAGCATGGTTCAGATTTTAAAATATAATGGAAAAACAAATGAACAATTTACAAGACTTATGGTGAATCTAGCTATTAGTTCATGTAATACAGACAGCAAAAAGATTACTTTGTTTGATCCTATGTGTGGTAAAGGAACCACTCTATATGAAGGACTCATCAGAGGTTATGATGTTAAAGGGATAGAAATAAATGGACAGTGGACGAAGGAAATTGGAACATATCTTTTTAGGTTTTTGAAAGAAGGAAGATATAAGCATAAGATTATTAAGTCTAAGCAGTCGAATTCAAAAGGTAAAAAAATTGCAGATGTATTTACCCTTACATCAGCAGCTGATAAAACAGATTATACTAATGGAAACACTCAAATGCTTCAATTATTTAATTCTGACACAACATTGGCTAATCATCTAATAAAGAAAAAATCATGTGATATAATCGTATCTGATCTACCATATGGAGTTCAGCATGGAAGTAAAAACAATAAAGGTTGTAATATCTCAAGAAGCCCATTAGAGCTTATTAAGACAGCTATCCCTGCTTGGAATCACGCTTTGAAGACAAAAGGAAGTATGGTTTTATCTTATAATGAGTTTACCATGAAATATAAAGATATCTCAGGAGTATTTCAAGAAAATGGATTCAAAGTGCTAGATGAATCACCTTATGATGATTATTTACATAGAGTTAATCAATCAATTAATAGAAACTTGATAGTTGCTATTAAGTATAATAAAATATAGATGAAGTTAGGATGAATCAGGTGAAAGAGACTACTATACGATTAAAGAAAAATTTTATAAATAAAATAACTAAAGGATATCCACTAATTGAAAAAAATGCTGTAATTGATACTAATAAGCTCACTCATGAAGGAATGGTCATTAACCTTGTTGACCACAACAATAAGTTCATTGCAAAAGGATATTATGGTAAGCAGAATAAAGGTAATGGTTGGATATTAACGTATAATGAGCAAACCAAGATAGATTATGATTTTTTTAGAGATAGATTAGATAAGGCTATTACTCTAAGGAAGGAATTTTATAATAATCAGGATATAACAGCTTTTCGTCTTTTCAATGGTGAAGGAGATAATATTGGTGGATTGACGATAGATTACTTTGATGGTTATTATTTAATCAATTGGTATAGTGAAGGAATCTACATGTTTAGAGAATACATCATCAAGGCGTTATCTGAGCTAACTGATTATAAAGGTATATATCAGAAGAAGAGATTTAATGATGGTGGTAAATATATAGATGATGATGATTTTGTGATTGGGGAGAGAGGTAATTTTCCTATTATCGTTAAAGAAAATGGAGTGAAATTTGCTGTATATCTTAATGAAGGGGCAATGGTAGGGTTCTTTATTGACCAGAGAGATGTTAGAAATATCATAAAAGAAAAATATGCAAAGAATAAAAATGTACTTAATACATTTTCTTATACAGGGGCTTTTTCTGTTTTTGCTGCAAAAGGTGGAGCCAAGAAAACTACCAGTGTAGATTTAGCTAATAGAAGCAGAAAAAAAACTATTGAGCAATTTGCAATCAATAACATAAATACCAATGAGCAGGATATAATAGTAGAAGACGTTTTCAAATATTTTAAATATGCAGTGAAAAAACAGTTACTATTCGATTTAGTTATTCTAGATCCACCTAGTTTTGCCAAATCTAAAAAGCATATATTCAGTGCATCAAAAGATTATACAAATTTATTAAAAGAAGCTATCTTAATAACTGAAAAAAGTGGTATAATAATAGCATCTACTAATTGTAGTTCTTTCGATATGAAAAGATTTAAAGAATTTGTAGATAGAGCATTCCATGAAACAAATACTGAATATAATATTATAGAAGAATTTTATTTACCAACTGATTTTAAGGTTAATACTAAATATAAAGAGAGTAACTACCTAAAAGTATTATTTATAAAAAAATCATAATATAATTCATAGAAAAAGGTAGCATTATGATAAGGTAAGGGAGGATATAGCTATGGATGCAAAAAATAAAAAGATAATAAATAATTATCTTAGTATCTATAATGAAATAAAATCTGAATTAGACAAAGATATATCTAATGAAACAATAAAAATAGTAGCTTTATTATATTCTATATCCAATAGACCTTTTCAATTAGAATTATTTGATGAAATGAGTGAAATGATTAAGAGCAAAGTTGGTTTTTCGCCTCTTAGTGGTGAGCTAAGATTCATAATTGCTACCATACTGATAATTAAATATGATTATCCATTTACGAAGATAAGCTTTTTATTAGATAATATAGAGCTAGTTAACGAATTTGATTTATATTCCCAGTATAGTTTGTTTATTGCATTTATTTTATTAGACGAAGAAGATGTCAAGAAGCGTTTAGAGGCATCAAGAGATATATATTATGATATGCAGGACCATCATTCCTTCATTACTGGAGAGGAAGATTATACTTTTTCTGTTCTTTTGTCTGAAGCAGGAAAAGATACAGATAAATTAATGGAAGAGATAGATTATTATTATAAGAATTTAGCTAAAGATTGTTTTCGAAGAGGCAACAATCTGCAATTACTATCTCATGTTCTTGCATTGGTTGTAACAGAAGACAAAAGGGATATAGTTATTGATAACTGTATTACTATCTATAAATTAATGAAACAAAAAGGCATGAAAATAAAAGGAGTTATTTTTGCACTTATAGGATTGATGAGTGAAGTAGTGTTAGAAGATATTGAATTAGAGATTATAGAGATAAAAGAAATATACCACTTATTAAATAATACTAAATACTTTAAAAAGAATAAAAATTTTAATTTAGTGGTATCAATATTCACAGTTCTTGACCTAAAAGACAATAATAGTCATACTCTATATTATATTGGTGATGACCAGTTTCAAACTAATCTTCAGTATTCTTTATTGGTAGCTATTTTATCAAAAATTATTTCTACAGATTAATATACTGAATAATAGTTTTTAACTTAGAAATATCAATTATACAGTATTAATTATTAACCTAAAAAATAATAAAATTTCCTTGATTTTTTTCATTATATAATGTACAATTTTTGTGAAATAATAATTAAAATAACATATTTGATTTCATTTAAATTGCATATTACACACTTATGATGTAACGGATTTGATTTTGCAAAATTATAATGTATTTAACAAGTGGCTGAGTATAAATTTTAAAAGTTTGTATTGTAGCTACTTATTTATGGATAAAATTATACTTGTGATTATAATTTTTTTTAGTTGAAATATATTTTGATATAGTATATATTGGTATAAGTAAAAAACGACATGATTTATTTGATAATTAGAAAAATATAAAGTAGATCCTAATTAAATGATTGATATTTATTTCTTAAAAAGAAGGAGTAGTTATGGAAAGAACTGTTTTAGTTATTGAAGATGAAATTATTATGAGAGATTTGATATCTGTTACTTTTAGGGATAATGGATTTCAAGTATTAGAAGCTGCCGATGGACAGGAGGCTCTAGAGATTTTTGAAGAAAATTCTGTTGATCTGGTATTACTTGATATTGTAATGCCCAAATTAGACGGTTGGTCAGTATGTAGAAGAATAAGGTCAAAATCTGATGTTGTAATTATAATGCTTACATCAAGAGATGATGATGAAGATCAATTATTAGGTTTTGAATTAGGGGTTGATGAGTATGTTATAAAACCCATTAATATTCAAGTATTGTTGGCTAGAAGTAAAAGATTACTAGAAAGAGTTACTAATAAAGATGACAGATTAAAAAATATTATTGATAAATCAGGTATTACAATTGATAAAGCTGCATATTCTGTAATGTTAGATAAGGAAAAGATAGAATTTGCCCCAAAGGAATATGAGTTACTAGTTTTTCTAATAGAAAATGAAGGAAGAGTACTTACAAGAGAAAAAATACTTGATACTATTTGGGGTTATGATTATTTTGGAGATTATAGAGTTGTTGATACACATATCAAGAAAATTAGGAAAAAGTTGAAATCAAGAGCAAAATACATACATACTGTTGTAAGAGTTGGATATAAGTTCGATACTAAATAAGCCTAATTATATATAATGTATAAAAATTCTTGTATAACAACTAAATATGTGAGATACTTTAATTAGTATGACTAAATAGGTTTAATTTGTAAAAAATATAATTAGTACTAACTTATTGGTTGTTATTATAATATGAAAGGATTGTATTAGACTAGATGAAGATTAAATTGGACCACGGTTATATGAAAAAGATCAAATACATAACGTTAGGTTTTGTAATCATTTATATTATTTATTTGGTCATGACTAACATTGGTGATGTAATAAATGGTGTTTCTGATACATTTTCGTTTATTGTTAAGATACTCTCACCATTTTTATGGGGATTAGTTATTGCTTACCTGCTAAATCCTATTGTAAGATATTTTGAGAAAGTTTTAAGTAAAATAAAAATAAGTAAAAAATGGGAAAGAACACATAGAAAGCAAAAGAAAGCTATTGTAAGAGGTATTAGTCTTGTACTTACTCTTGTTTCTATAATCACCATACTAACGTTACTTGTTAATAGTGTTTTTGTTATGATAAATGGTAGTTTTAGAGAATTTAATATCACTGAATTGATTAAAGAGATAACACATACTTTTGAAAACTACTCCCAAGAATTAGGAGGAATAGAAGAATCTCTTAATAAAATGGGTATTGCTGCTAATATTACACAATTCTTGAAGGAATTATCTGTGAGTATTATTAACCAGATAAAAAATATTGCAACTTCTATTACAGGTAGAGTAACTACTATAGGTAGATATATAATTGACATTTCTTTTGGATTTGTATTTGCATTCAATTTCATCATGAACAAAGAATACTTCCTGAATTTACTTGAAAATATTCTTAGATTAACATTAAATGACAAGAGAAAAAACAGTTTAAAAGAAATTTTACATGAAATTAATATTGTATTCCTTAGTTTTATTCGAGGAAAAATCATTGACCTTACTTTATTAAGTTTTGTTACAGTTATTTCACTTATAATAATACATTTTGATTATGCATTCATTGTAGGTACATTCGCAGGATACACTAATATTATACCTTATTTGGGAACTTGGATCGGTATTATACCAGCAGTAATCATTGCTTTGGTAAAAGATGGATGGCAGGAAGCTTTGTTTGTAGGAGCATACATTGTAATTATACAACAGGTATATTATGTTTTTGTAAGTCCCAAAATTCAAGGTAAGAGTATTGGTATGCACCCAGTTTTCATATTACTTGCTATGTTCGTATTTGGTAAGTTCTTTGGTTTGTTAGGAGTAATTCTATCTATACCTATGGGTGGAATTGTTAAGATATTTATTAACAGATGGGCAAAAAGACGCCAAGATAAGAAAAATATAGTACTGATAGACCTAAAAAAATGACATTTGCATTTATTATAAAATAAAGGTAAAATGTATAAGTTGGGTAAAGAAATATTTAACTCATGAAAACTAGGTAGTTATCATTTGCGATTATGTGTCGCTTTATTATTAGACGGAGGTCTTAAGATGTATAATAATTATGTTTTTAATTTATATGGTACTTTAATAGATATCGAAACGAATGAAGAGAAAGATGAGATTTGGGAAAAGTTTGCTATTTATTACGGTTATAACGGTGCTCATTATGAAAAGGAAGAACTAAAGGAAAAGTATTACAGTATAGTAAATAAACTCATTAAGATGAATAGTAAATATGAATGTCCAGATTATGAGATTGAAGATGTATTCTTCAAATTGTACAAGGATAAGGGAATAAAACCAAAGAAAAAAGCAAAACAAGCAGCTAAAACATTTAGATTATTATCAACAGAGACAATTAGATTATACGATGGTGTTATGGAGACTCTAGAAAGACTTACTGCTGAGGGCAAAAAAATATATTTATTGTCAAATGCACAGAAAGCATTTGCTAATTCAGAAATTAAATATCTAGGAATCAAGAAATACTTTGATGGAATATGTATATCGTCTGATGTAGGTATACGTAAACCTGATACTAAGTTCTATGAATACTTTATAGAGAAAGAACAACTAGAACCAAAAGATACTCTATTTATTGGTAACGATTATATTGACTTGAAAGGTGCCAATGACATGGGCATTGATTCCTTATATATACATTCTAATTTATCTAGTGGACAACCAGAAGATGTAACATCTAAATATAAGATTTTAGATGGTGATATACGTAAAATCTTTGATGTGATATAATAATAATATTACAGGGTAGGTGAGGATAATGAAGAAGCTTGTAAAATCTAGAAGAAATAGAAAAATTAATGGTGTCTGTGGGGGCATAGCGGAATATTTAGATGTGGATCCAACAATTATTAGATTATTATTTACTATCGGGATAATATTTGGTGGAGCTGGATTATGGGCTTACATTATTTGTGTATTCGTTATTCCAGACGAGTGATACCATATAAGCAAAGGGGACTGTAAACAATAAAACTTATTGTGACAGCCCCTTTTTCTTTCTTTTATTAATATTATCCACACAAAATTAATGAGTTCCAGATGTATCTAGATCATCTGAACAAGATTTTTCTGATGAGTAGACAGCATATACATTGTAAGGAATACTATCAAGGGAATGAGTTCTTCCAGCTAAGGTTACATTACCATTACCATTTGGATGATTGTATTCTAATGAATAAGTATCGCCGGCAGCAATTATTTTAGCTGCTGCAATGATAACACTTCTATCATTCATAACAGTTTTTAAGTTGTCATTGGTTATATTGTATCCATGAGGTACGAATATGGTTGAAGATGGCAGCTTGAAGGTGAAATGCCATCTCTGAGCTTGGTGATTATATTCATATTCACTTAGTATATCATCAGGATTTCTATCCATCCCATAAGTATCAGAAGAACCTATAAATGTTCTGTTACGACCGAAAAGCCTCATGAATTGGGCATTTCCAAAACTATGATATTTACCCATAGGGATAGGTAGAGGAACTTCATTACCTTCATAATCTACATTATATGTGTAATCTCTGACATATTCAGTAATACGTTGTTCCTCTGAATGATAATTTCGCCTAGTTGCCTCTTCTTCCCAATTCAGAAATACAGAATAGTTATGAATTGAAGAAGTATCCCAGCCTGATTTAACATTATCAAATATATTAATGGGTTGATACTTATTATTAACATTCATGTAGACATCTACAGGTGTTATTTTGCCAGTGATTATATCTAATGAATAATAATAAGGGGTAATCTCCATATAAGAATAATAATTACCAATAGTCTGTATATCCATAAAAATTGGATATCCAACTCTTAATGGCTGTCTTACTAAAGCCTCTATATTATTTTTTGAAGGAGAAAGAGGAAAACGTAAAGGTGATTTCTCAAGGAAATCAAGACAACCATAAGTGTTAAGATAATTGGTAGTTGGTCCGACAGATTCACCCCTTATATCTATATTATGTCCAAAATAGTTATTCTGCTTATCTATTGATACTTTTGGAACTACATTAGGTATATACCATTCGGTTGGAACAACAGGTTGTTTGAATATGTTAGAGAATCTAAAATCACCTGTATCTTCTATAACTAGATTACCTATTTTACCTATGATATCAATATTGTACATCTTAAATGCAGAGTGTTTTGCATCTTTATTAAAGCCTCTCGATTTATTTGTAGGTAAAGAGTTATCAATTATGCTTCCATTATTAGCTATAGAATAAAACTTTGCTCTTGCACTAATTGCTTCTTTATTTCCTAGTGGTAAGTAGAAAGTATATCTATCTTGCTCAACCACAAGAGGTATTTCAAACCCAGCAGGGTATAACTTACCATTATAAATAACATTATAATCAAATTTAGCTATCTTCTTGGCTGTCCATTCTGTAGTATCCATATTATCAGTATAGCCTTTACCTCTTTGCTTAGTAGTTCTAGAAAGACCGCAAGAACCATCACCATAAAAATCTCCTAGATTAGGGAAAGATACTTCAAATGGATAATCAAGAGTTAGATACTCACTTGCATATATTATTTCATTATTAGGTAGCTTTATTTGGGAGGCAGGTATTTTAACTATTATTGTCTCATACCAATCCTCTGGAGGTTCAGATATTGTCTTAGATATTTCAGATATAATATTAATTTTTTTAGTGCCTTTTGGAGGAACATATACAAGTTCAGGTTCACCATTACCAGGTATATATACATCAGGTTCAGTGATTACAATAACGCCGTTACCACTATTACCAGTCTGAGTACCACCATTATATATTGGAGTATTTTCGTTTCCACATTTCATGTAACCATTTGATACACCACCTATGTATCCAGAACCACCGCCACCGCCGCCAGAACCAGAACCACTATTATTAGAACCGCCATAACCTAAACTACCATTACTACCACCATTACTGCCTCCGTTACCACCGTAAGATTGGCTTCCCCCTGAACCAGGAGAACCATATCCATCGCCGCCAGAACCACCTGTTATACCACCACCGTAGCCACCGTGACCGTTACCGCCATGACCGCCACCACCTCCAGCAACAATAATCCGATCAGTTAATGAATGACCATGTGTTCTGATGTCAGAAGCACCACCACCAACTTGGTTAGAACGTCCATGACCAGAACCGCCACCATTCCAACCGTTAGAACCACCAGGGTAAATATATAAATTTTCACCTTTAGACAGGTTTATTTCTCCATATGAGTAACCTCCTTTACCACCAGAACCATTTCCACCTTCAGCACCCCATACTTCTAGCTTATATTTACCATTAATAGGAACATTGTAAATATAGTTGGAGCCATTATATCTAAATGTCTTACGTTCACCATTATGAATTACTGGAGGTCGGTAATCAGGATTAGGTTTTTCATAACCTTCTTCATAATCTGGGTTATCTATTTGTGATTCTTGATATATGGTATATGAAAGGGGTATCCATTCAGCACTATTTCCACCTTCCATCGTTAATGATAAATCATCTGCAAAAATACAGTCTTTCAAGGTGGATACTGAATTATATGATGAACCATTAACAATGGACACTCTTATTTTTTCAGTGTTCTTTGGGGTGGTGAAGTTGATTGTTTTAGTTGATACCAAGCTATTGTTATGTTTATCAGATGTCCATTTTTTTAATGTATTTTCAAGGTAGTCCAGAGCTTCAATTTCAAAATAACCTTCACACCTATGGGAACTGATTTTACCTGTAAAAGTGTAATTAGTATTTTCCATACCTACTGTTGTACTTGTATATTTAGCTATTCTATTAGAGTTTGCAGGAACACTGATTTGAAAAGAACTACTTCCTGAAATAACATATGAATTATGAGTTGTTCTAGTGAATATAACATCAGTATTATCAGTTGTTTGTTTTTTCCAGTTTTGTAGAGAACCATCATTAGCAATTTTTTCAGCATCACCATTGACAATGAAATTCTGTTTTGGATGGTAAGATTTTAATTTAGTAACATATTCAGTAATATCATCTTGTAGATTTCCTCCAACTACAGAATTAGGAGTACGTTGGTCTTCTGCTTCAGATGGAAGAACAATAGCATATTGTGTAGATACAGGGTTATGAAGTACTATATCATTTACTTTGGTATGAGACCTAGAGTAGGGTGCATTAAGGGTTATTCCCGATTCATTTATATTAGAATTATACTTATTGGTATACGCATCAGAATCAGCTTTATGCCTTAAGATATGTTTGTAGAAAGCAGTAGCATTACCTGTAATATATTCGCCATTTTTATTATTGTCTATTATATCCAAGTCTTTTTTCACTATTCTTAGATTAGTAGGTCTATTTGGTCGGGTTATAGATTTAGCAGGATCATTATCAAATAGAGTAGTAGTTTTATGTTTGTCACCAGTACCATTGTATTTAGTTTTAGTATTATAGAATTCACCATTATATGAGCCAATGTTTATTTCTTCTGGATCTATATGACTAGCCGCTTCTGGGTTATCAGTCCACATTTCTTCAGGAGTATTTTCTACTTTATCAAAATTTTCTTGAGCACATTTCTCTATTGATGGTTTATCAAAATACAATAAAGATTGATCTCCAGAGGTTGTTTGTAATATTATAAAATCAGAGATAACAGTTGCAGTATTTTTAAGATTTCTTCTTTCATGAAATTTTTTCCACTCAGGTGTATCTCTATCAGTAGCATCTGAATGATTAATATGATAATTAAATTCATTTCGTTTGTCCATATTAGTTTCTTTAACATTACCATAGATAATACCTTTAGCATAGGATTCAGAATGACCGCCACCACCAGGGTTATCTTCTGCTGCAGGGTTATTACCTAATCCGTCTGACTCATTACTTCTTACACCTTCATACCATACAACATCATCATGTTGAGTAGGTTCTAATGAATATCTTAATCTACCATCTTTTGAAGTTTCTGTAACTGCGAAATTATAGAATATGTTAGGATCGTTATTACGATTTATTACTGTAGCTGTTACTTCATCAGTATCAAGTAACTGTATCATTCCGTCTAGATGACCACGGTCGATTTTCCATATGTTAACTTTTTTAATTTTTAGTATGTCATATCCAATTTTTTGAGTCCAAACATCTTCAATTGGTGGTAATTCTCTTCTATGATCAGGACCACATAATATATGGTCAGGTACAGAACCTTTTACAGTTATTGTGTAATGACCGGAACTCCCATCATGACCAGAAGCTGCAATATATGGCTGACCAGGGTCGCCTCCTGTTGGTGGGTCTCCAGAAGGAGGAGTAGGTGCTATATATTTTTGACCTGGGTCTGCTTCACCAGGTGGACCGTCAACTCTACTATCAGTAGTAAAGTGAGCATTCCAATTATTGAATCTTCTTGTTACATTATCACTAGCAGCTGTGTGGGAAATCTCAAAATTATTGATAGTAGAAATCCAATCTTGTGCCTGTTGTTTTGCTGTTTTATAATTATTGTAATCCCATTTATTCACTACATTAGTACCATGATCCCAATATGATACTGAACCTATCCAAGGTAATTCACCAGTCCATGTTGCAGAAATTTCTAAATCTCCATCATGTACATCCACAGTGGTATCACAATTGCCTGCTCCAACTGGACTAGGTACAGTATATACTCTTGCTTGATCACCTATTTGAAATTTTGAAGGTGTACCTGAATACCAACTTTTGTATGTACGAGTTGATTCTTGGTCAGGGTGATATTTTGCTACTATTTCAGCAATAAATTCAGAGCCACCAACTGAAAAATATAAATTTTTAGTAGTAGGGGTCCCAGCCATTGCTTCAAATTCTTCTTTGTATATATCACCTTGTTTTATTTCTGAAAATGCAATAGGTTCAGAAGTGAATCTAAACTCAGGTTTAGGGGGTGGAGATGGGGGATTGTAGTAAGATTTTA
>NZ_JAOARO010000085.1 GCF_025211055.1 Vallitalea sp.
AATAAGCAAGTAATAGAAAGTAATAAGAGCAAAAGAGAAACCCACAAGAATTATAAGCTTACAAAACAGCTTAATCTTGCGGGGTTTACTTATTTCTTATTTAAGAGCTCAAATATCGCTATTTAACGACAGCCCCTTTTAATTATCTTCTTTTATCTAATTCCTTACATATATCTTTCCAAGTAGTATTCTTCTCAACCATCAATACTGACAAATGATATATTAAATCTGATATTTCATATATGATTTCATCATTTCCTTCATTCTTAGCTCCAATAATTACTTCTGTTGCTTCTTCTCCAACCTTTTTAAGAATCTTATCAATTCCCTTATCAAACAAATAATTAGTATAAGAACCTTCTTTTGGGTTATCTCTTCTATCTACTATGACATTATATACTTCTTCAAATATTTCAAATACGTTTTGTTTTTTTTGTTGTAACTCATTGCTTTGGGTGATTTCTCTATTATCTATATCTACTTTTTTGTAGAAGCAAGAATAGTTTCCTGTATGACATGCAGCTCCTTCTTGTCTAACTTTTACTAATAAAGTATCATTATCACAATCCAAAGCCATACTAACTAAATGTTGATAATGACCTGATGTCTCTCCTTTTAACCATAAGCTTTGTCTGCTTCTACTGAAATAATGTACTTTCTTAGTCTCTATAGTCTTATTAAAAGCCTCTTTGTTCATATATGCTACCATCAAAACTTCGTTACTAGAATAATCCTGAGTAACAACTGGTAGTAAACCATCTGAATTTAATTTTAATTTGTTAAAATCCATTATATCCATTCCTCTCTTGAATAATTCTTCTTCTTTATATAATTTATAATCTTACAGGTATTTCATTACTGTCTAAGTATTTTTTTAATTCAATAATCTCTATTTCTTTAAAATGAAACAGGGAAGCTGCAAGAGCAGCATCAGCTTTTCCCAAAGTTAATACATTCTTGAAATGTTCCATATTCCCTGCTCCACCTGATGCAATAACAGGTACATCAACTATCGCACTAATTTTTTTAGTTAGTTCTATATCATAGCCTGATTTGGTTCCATCTTTATCCATACTTGTAAGTAATATTTCTCCTGCACCACGTTTACATACTTCCTTAGCCCACCAAACAGCATCAATATCAGTATTTATTCGACCTCCATTAATGTAAACATCCCAACTATCATGTTCTTCATTTCGTTTTGCATCAATTGCAACAACTACACATTGATTACCAAATTTATTTGCTGCCTCATTGATAAGTTCAGGTCTTCTTATTGCCCCTGAATTGACAGCAACTTTATCAGCTCCAGCTCTAAGTATTTTCTTGAAGTCATCAAGAGTCTTAATACCGCCCCCTACCGTTAATGGTATAAAAATCTCCTTAGCAGTTTTTTTCACTACATCTACTATGGTATCTCTTCCTTCATGGGTAGCAGTAATATCCAAGAATACGATTTCATCTGCCAAACTCTTATTATATATTTTAGCAACTTCAACAGGATCACCTGCATCTATTAAATTAACAAAATTAATTCCTTTTACAACTCTCCCCCTATCAACATCTAAACAAGGGATGATCCTTTTTGATAACATACAAACACCCTTTCTTACATAAAAAGAACTCTATTTTAGATTTTAATATAATTAATTATAAAAATAAGTCTAGCTAGTTCTCAAACAATGAAATGGCTTCTTTTAGATCAATTTTATTGGTATACAGTGCTTTTCCAATTATAGCTCCCTCAGCATTAATTATTTCTACATCCTTAAGGTCTTTTATAGATGATACACCACCAGAAGCAATAATATCTAGACTTGTTTCATCTATTAGATATTTTGTATAATCTACATTAGGACCAATGAGCATACCATCTTTTGAAATATCTGTATACACGATTGTTTTCACACCGTATCCTTTCATTTGTTTACACAAATCAAGAGCTGATACCACACTTAGTTTTTCCCATCCGTTAATAGCAACCATACCATCTTTTGCATCTATTCCCACAACAATTCTTTCATTGCCAAACTTCTTAACAGCATCTTTCACGAAGCTAGGATTTTTTACTGCCAATGTCCCTATGATAACACGAGTTATTCCAACATCTAATCTCTCTTCAATATCTCTTATTGATCTTATTCCTCCACCTGTTTGAACAGGTATATCAACACTATCAACTATTTTTTTAATAGCTTCTTTATTAGTCCAATTGCCATCTAATGCACCGTCCAAGTCAACAACATGGATATATGATGCTCCATAATTAGCCCATTTCTTAGCTATTATATATGGGTCATTGGAATAAACTGTCTGTTCATTAAATTTTCCTTGTTTCAACCTAACACATTTACCATTTTTAATATCTATTGCTGGATATAATCTCATAACTTTCCTCCATTCGTATTACAAAACATATATTATAAAGAAACAAAATTTCTAAGTATAGAAAGTCCTATAACTCCACTTTTTTCAGGATGAAACTGTAAAGCAAAAACATTATCTTTTTGAGCTGCTATCTGAATATCTTTTCCATAGTTAGTTGTTGCACAAACAATGTCTTCTGAAGTTTCCAAATGATATGAATGAACAAAATAAACATGTATATTCTTTGGCAATCCTTTAAACAAAGGTTCTTCTTTAATAATATTTAATTTATTCCACCCCATATGTGGTACTTTTAGATTAGTATCAAATCTAACGATATCTCCATGTAATAGTCCCAAACCCTCATGTGTACCATATTCACTTGATGAATCAAACAATAGCTGCATTCCTAGACATATCCCTAGAAGTGTTTTGCCTTTTTTAACACTATCATGTATGAATAAATCGATATTTTTTTCCTTAATAAGATTTATAGCATCTTTAAAAGCACCTACACCAGGCAATATAAGCTTATCTGTCTTTTCTAATTCTTGAACATTTGAAGATATTATATAATCTACTCCAATATATGAAAGTGCATTAGATATACTTCCTAGATTACCCATTCCATAATCAATAATACCAATCTTCATCACATCCACCCTTTCTTAAAGTACTTTTTTATAAGATTCTATTGTCTTATAATTTTAAAGAACCCCTTTAGTAGTAAGTGTACCCTTTATCCTAGAATCTACTATTGTAGCTTGGTCAAGTGCATTTCCAAATGCTTTAAATATGCCTTCAACAATATGATGATTGTTCTTACCATCTAACAATTTAATATGTAGATTCATTTCAGCATTCATAGATACTGCTCGAAAAAACTCTTCTACCATTTCTGTATCCATAGTACCAATTATATCTGTAGTTAGTTCAACATCATAATTCAAATATGATCTTCCTGATAAATCTAATGCGCATAATACTAATGTCTCGTCCATAGGAATAATAGCAGAACCATATCTTTTAATACCTTTTTTATCTCCAATAGCTTCTTTTATGCATTTGCCAAAAACAATACCTATATCCTCTATTGTATGATGACAATCAACTTCCAGATCACCTCTACATTTGATATCAAGGTCAAATAAGCCATGTTTGGATATATGAGTCATCATATGATCAAAAAAACCAACGCCTGTATCTATGTCATAATCTCCAATTCCATCTATGTTAAACTTAAGACTAATATTTGTTTCATTAGTCTTTCTATTAATCTCACTAATTCTCTTCATCCTATAAACTCCTTTTAATTAATGTCTCAACTTTCCCACTGGAATATTCTATCCAGCTAAGCTAATTCAAAAGCTTTGGAAAGCCCAGTTATTGTTAAATATCAATATATTTTCATGACCTTGATTAATTGTTCATTTTCTTCTTCAGTACCCACAGTAATTCTAATACAATTAGACAATTCCCCTTGTTCTCCGTAACCTCTAACTAGAATCTTATGTTTTTCTAGTTTTTTAGCAATATCGTTATCTGATACTTTTATTAATAAATAATTAGCATGCGAAGGATATACCTTATCTACATAATATATTTCTTTTAGATTATCAATTAACCATTTTCTATTATTAACTATTTCTTTGCTTTTTTTATCATATTGTTCACTATTTTCTATTACGATTTTAGCTAAAAATTGAGATAATGCATTAAGATGATATGGTGGAATTACAATATTAATTGCATCTATCATACTCTTAGAAGCAATACCATACCCAACTCTAAGACCTGCTAAACCATAAGCTTTTGAAAAAGTCTTTAACACAATAAGATTATCATATTCTCTGAACTTACCTATCATTGTGTCATCTATATATTCACTATAAGCTTCATCAATAATAAGAGGACACTCAATTTTTTGTAATAGTTTTTCAATGTCTTCTATAGTCATAATGTTGCCTGTTGGATTATTAGGGGTGCATATAAATACACATTTTGGTCTAATTTCATTGTATAAATCCAATATTTTATTTACATCATAAGAGAAATCATCATTTAATGAAAATTCAACAGGAATACCTCTATTTAATACTGTTGCTAATTTATACATACTAAATGAAGGTGTTGGCATTAAAACCTTATCTCCTGGTTCCAAAAAGACCTTTAATATACAGTCGATTAATTGGTCAGAACCAACACCGCATACTACATTATCCTTTTCTACCTGCCAAAAATTAGCTAAAACATTTCTTAATTCATTACAATCAGTATCTGGATATCTCCTGATATTATTACAGTCATTAAGCCACTCTTTTACTTTATTAAGAATTTTCTCATCATGAAGATACGGATTTTCATTGGCATCTAACTTGATATCATATTCTTTCAAAGGAGCATGGTATGGTGTAAAATTCCTTAAATCTCTTCTTATATATTCATTAATCATTTTCAAATCTCACCTTTATTGAATTTGCATGTGCTGTTAATTTTTCTGCATGAGCAAATTTTATTATATCTTCTTGTAATTCCCCCAGTGCATCCCTGTCAAAAGAAATGATACTTGATTTTTTAATAAAATCATCTACACTCAATGGTGAAAAGAACTTAGCTGTTCCATTAGTAGGTAAAACATGATTAGGTCCAGCCATATAATCACCTAAAGGTTCAGGACTATAATTTCCTAAGAAAATTGCACCCGCATTTTTAATCTTAGGCAGTACCATAAAAGGTTCTTTCGTACATATCTCCAAATGCTCTGGTGCTACCATATTACTCAACTTAACAGCTTCATCTATTGATTTCACAACTACTATTGCTCCATAATCATTAAGTGATTTTTCTAAGATATCTTTTCTACTTAGATACTCTGTTTGTCTGATTAATTCTTTTTCTACCTCTTTTCCTAATTCATCACTGTCAGTAACTAAAATTGCTGAAGCCAATTCATCATGTTCAGCTTGAGATAATAAATCAGCTGCAACATATTTTGGATTAGCGCTTTCATCTGCGATAACTAACACTTCACTAGGACCAGCTATAGAATCTATACTTACATGTCCATACACAGCCTTCTTAGCAAGAGCAACAAATATATTGCCAGGTCCAACAATCTTATAGACCTTAGGAATAGTTTCTGTCCCAAATGCTAACGCAGCCACTGCCTGTGCTCCACCTACTTTGTATATTTCATCAACACCACATTCATTAGCCGCAACTAATGTAACAGGATTCACTTTCCCATCTCTATTAGGTGGCGTAACCATCACTATCTGCTCTACTCCCGCTACCTTGGCAGGCATAACATTCATTATAACAGATGATGGATAGACAGCTTTCCCTCCTGGAACATAAACTCCAACCTTGTCTATTGGTGTAACCTTTTGTCCCATGATACTACCAGAATCACAACTATCAAACCAACTATACTTCTTCTGCTTCTCATGATACTCCTTGACCCTCTTCTTGGACCTTCTTATGATTTCAACTAATTCCTCATCTACCTGCTCATAAGCCTCAACAATCTCTTCTTTTGTTACCTTCAAAGATTTCTCATCCAATCTTACATTATCAAACTTCTCCCCATATTCAAAAATGGCTTTGTCTCCATTATTCTTCACATTATCAACTATACTAGCCACTACCTGCTCATACTTCCCATAATTATCAGGCGCTCTATCAAATAACATCTTATACAGTTCATTATCTGAACAATCACTATAACTAATATATCTCATATGATTATCCTCCTTATAAATTCTATATTCTCTCGGAATCTCTAAGCCAGTAAATTCAACGCTTCTAGATTCCTTTTTATTAAAACCCCCCACTTTTTTGTCAAAAACCATTGACATATTCATCGAAAAATGTGCGCTTCGCGCCTTGATTATGAAATATATT
>NZ_JAOARO010000007.1 GCF_025211055.1 Vallitalea sp.
GAAAATAGATAAGCTTAACTTAAGAAGACGTACTGATGGGACAGAATTTTTATTTTTCAATGTAATTCTAGGTGATGTATATGATGCTGAACTTATTCTAGTAGGCTATGATTTTGAAGAAAACAGATGGATAACAAATAACGAAAAGAAACTTATAGCTGCTTTTGCCTTAATCCCTGGTTCTGCCAATGTAGCGAAAAAAATTGGTGGAGAAGTTATAGAACGTATTGCTAAAAAAGGTGTTGCTGAAGAAATAATAGAAGAAGTATCTAAAGAAACAATGGAAGAGATAATAGAGGAAACCTCTGAAGAAGTAGTTGAAAAAGTTGTAAAAGAAACGACTGGCAATCTTGTGGAGGTTACAGCAGGTAAGAATTTCAAAGACCATTTTATAAGACATAAAGGTCTTTTACAAGAGATTACTGGTAAAAAATATTCTAAGTATAAAACGCATGGACAAGAATTCTTAGATGATATAGGTAAAATAATTAATGATGGTACAGTTAAGTTTGAAGGAATGGGAACTATAAAAAAAGGATTTCCAGCAGATAGAATATATCGAGGTAATGGAGTAACTTTAATATTAAAAGAAAGTGGTGAATTACGTACTATATTAAAATCTGGAGAAGGAATGGATTTGGGAATAAAGATGATAAAATAATATAAGAACTGGAGAAATAAAATGACAAATAACTTGAAGAAATTAGTTAAAAATAATGATATTGAAGATGTATATTTAACTGGATTTGTTGATATTGAAGATAGCATAGCACAGTTTTATCCTGATTTGAGATTTATATATTTTGAAATCAATTCTAAATTTATAGAATTTGAATCAATTAATCAGTATTCTAAACTAAGGATTAAAATAGTAAATGCTGTAAATCATACTTTTGAAATTGATGAGGATATGATGAAAGGTAAATCATCAGTTAGTGAAATTATTTTAACTCAAGATGGTGCAATTGGTAATTGTATAAATATAATTAAATTCTATAATTTAGAAGAAAAAGAAGAAGAGTTGATTTGTGATGCTATTGAAATAAAGTTAAAGAATGAACAAATTATATTTTTAGACCCAACCTTTTATTTTGGAATTAATATAGGTGGGAATGAACAAAAGGAAATATGGAAATTAAATTTAGATACTAATGTAGAAATAAATGAAACATATATAAAAGTATCTGATTGATAGTAATATTGATTAATTATTAAAAGAAAGTGTTGTCTCATAATATAATTTTTATTTTGAGATAACACTTTGAGACTTCCTTTAGACTAAAGGGCTAGAAGGGAATTTTAGTCAATAGTGTATTAACCTAATCCTATGCCTATACCAGTTATGCCCTAAATTTAATGATATAAACTAAACTTTGAACTGATTTGAACGTGTGTAGATAATATTAATTATTTAGACACGTTCAAAGTTATCATAGTATTACGACTAGAAATGTTTAAAAGTTTTTTAAAAGATAAGGGGTGATATCACAATGGATAAAATAATAAATTCATTACAAGAAGAAATTATTAAAAATAATATATTTGAATTCAGAATGTCAAAGTTAAATGAAGATGGCACATTAATTATTATAGGGTGTTTTGATTTATCATATCATCATAGTATCGAAATAAGTATAAAAGAAACAACATATATATCCTGTCCAATAACATTTTCAAATGCAAAATTTAGATTGGCTACGGAAGCTGAAAAAAAGTATCTTAAATCTACTTCAATTAGCGAATGGAATGAGTTGATAATTTGTATTATACTAGATGAGGATATAGACGAGACACCCACTAAACATTTCATATTTGCTGAAGAATTACATTATAAGGTAGGTAATGTATATCATTATGTAAGAGAAAATCTTCAAGAAGGTGAACGAATAGCAGAATGGGTGAAATAGTTGTTTAGAAGGAGAAAGATTATTAACTAATAATCTTATATTAGAACTAAAAGGGGTAGATTCATGTGATTATACTCCTTCATTATAACTTTAATCAAACCTCATTTATTATAGTAATTATTTTATTATTATAGCATCTTTATGCTTCAGAAACATTTATGAATACATGCCGTCAAAACAAGTGGGAATATATAATACGCTATAAAGATGGAAGTATACCAAGTATAGCGAAAGAATATGAAGCAATACCTGAAAAAAAGACAACAAGGAATACGGAGTTTGTGAATGAAATAGATTACAATGGGAAACCAGTGAATATGCTGAAATATCATGAAGAAAACGTAGTTAAAGGTGAAATGAACATTAAGAGATTTCAATGGTTAACAAATCTAAAAGTAACAAAAAGTAATGCAGAGAAGATTGCTAAAACAGGAAGAAAGCGATGGAAAATAGAAAACGAAGGATTTAATCGTCAGAAGAATTGGCAAGGAGATATAACTTATGCATGTAGCTGGAATGAACAAGCACTGAAGAATCATTACTTATTGATGAAGATATCAGATATGATTAAACAATTATATTAATGGTATTACCTTAGAAAGAATGATATTAAAAAAACGCAAAAAGAAATATCTTCTGATTTGTTAGCAAGCTTTGGATGGCAACTAACAAAAGAAGATATATCAATCAGTGATGCACATAGCATACCTGAAACATGAGTTAATTATACCAAAGGAAGTGATGCCTGCCAAGAGTGAGTTTAACTAAATTTATCCACAGAAATAACGATTGTTGATAAACATGCCTAAATATAAGTAGCAAAACAGTCTAATTGTGGATAACTTCAAAAAAAGTAACTCAATATAAATATGAGCAGGCTTAAAATAATTTACCATTTACTTCTGTTCTATTAAAACTATAGTTGAAAAAATTAGAAATTAGGTTTATAATAATTACTAGCTAAATTTACCAAAGAGAAAAATATAACTAACTAATTCAGTTAATATTTTTTTGGGAATTAAGTTAGATATATCTAACAATTTTATTTGAATTAAATTTATAATTAGGAGGATGAATAACAGTATGCCAAAAAATAAGAAAACATTTATTTTGAAAAGGTTTACACCTTATATGGGTAAGAAAAAAGCACTTTTGCCCTTATCATTAGTATTGTCAGGAGTATCAGCAGGACTTAACATTTTACCTTTTGTTCTTGTATGGTTTATAGTACGTGATATACTATCGTCGCCCCAATCCATTGATATGTCAAATGTACGCTTTTATGCGTGGATTGCATTTGCAAGTGCAATAGGAGGAATAATAGTATATTTTTGCGCACTTTTAAGCTCACATCTCGCTGCATTCCGTGTAGAGGTAGGAATGCAAAAAGTCGGTATGGAAAAAATAATATCTATGCCTCTTGGGTTTTTTGATAATTATTCAAGTGGAAAGATACGAAAGATTGTTAATGATGGAGCAGGAACAACTCATACATTCTTAGCACATCAACTTCCAGATATGGCAGGTAGTATCGTTTCACCAATTATTCTTATAGCTTTGATTTTTATAGTGGACTGGAGAATGGGTATTGCTTCTCTAATTCCAATTATTCTAGGTTTTATAACAATGAAATTCATGTCAACTACTATAGGGAAAGAATTTCAGAGAAAATATTATGATTCATTAGAGGAAATGAGTTCAGAATCAGTGGAATATATTAGAGGTATTCCAGTTGTAAAAACCTTCGGACAAAGTATTTTTTCTTTCAAACGATTCTATAACAGCATAATTAAATATAAAGAGATGGTTCATGCTTATACTCTTCTTTGGAGGAGACCTATGTCTTTTTACAGCACAATTATGCAAACAGCAGCATTCTTCTTAGTTCCTATGGCTATATTTTTGATAGGAAGAGGTGAAAATCTTCCACTTGTATTAGCAGACTTTATTTTTTACATTCTTATATCTCCAATATTTACTATGCTATTAATGAAATCCATGTATTTTCAGCAAAATACATTAATTGCCGAACAAGCTATAGATAGAATGGATGCTCTCTTAGGTTATTCTAACATGACTTATTCTAGTGACGTTAAAAATATAAAAGATTACAGCTTAGAGTTTAAAGATGTAGTATTTTCATATGAAGGAAGTGATAAACGTGCTATAGATAAGATTAGCTTCAAATTGAATCAAGGTGAAACTATAGCACTTGTAGGAGCTTCTGGAGGAGGAAAAACGACTATTGCTAGATTAGCAGCTCGTTTTTGGGATGTAGATGAAGGTGAAATATTAGTAGGAGGAATTAATGTCAAAGATATTCCTAAAAAAGAACTTATGGACAATATTTCATTTGTTTTCCAGAGTACTAGGCTTTTCAAAGGTTCATTGAGAGATAACATAATCTTTGGTAAAGAAAATGTAGGAAAAAAAGAAATATATAAAGCGATTGATTTCTCACAATCTAGAGATATTATAGATAATCTAGAGAATGGACTTGATACTATAATAGGCTCAAAAGGAACATATCTATCAGGAGGAGAACAGCAAAGAATTGCACTTGCTAGGGCAATTGTCAAGAATGCTCCTATTGTACTGTTGGATGAAGCTACTGCATTTGCAGATCCAGAAAATGAGCATCTAATTCAAAAAGCGTTAAAAGAGGTTAGTCGTGACAAAACTACTTTAATGATTGCTCATCGTCTTACAAGTGTACAGAATGTAGATAGAATATTGGTTATACAAGATGGTAAAATTGTAGAATCAGGAAACCATGTAGAACTTATTAAGAAAAATGGGACATATAAGAAAATGTGGGATGAATACCAAACCTCTATAGCATGGAAGATTAAAACGGAAAAAGGTGTAAAAGGAGGAAGACGATATGCTTAAATATTTTCAGAATAAATATGCAATGTCTGAAAAAGGTGCAAAAGACCTTCTAAGATCAATAATTTGGACTGTAATAATGGAAATTAGTTTTATGGTTCCTGTAGTCCTAAGTTTCAAATTTTTAGATGAGTACATGAGTACACTTTTGAACTCTTCTAATAGCCAAAAAAATAGCATTCTTTATTATGTTATTATGTCAATAGCATTTTTCATAGTAATGTTTGTTATTGCTTATTTTCAATATGATTCGGCATATACTAAAATATATGAAGAGAGTGCAAGAAGACGTATTAGTCTAGCTGAGACACTAAGGAAATTACCATTAGCTTTCTTTGGCAAAAAAGATATTGCTGATCTAAGTTCAACAATAATGGAAGATGCTACACAGATAGAGACACTGTTCTCTCATTCAGTTCCTCAAATATATGCATCAGTATTAACTGTTCTGATTATGGGAATTATGTTGTTCTTTTATAATTGGAAGCTGTCGATTGCAGTATTTTGGGTAGTTCCAGTTGCAGCTTTGGTTTTCTATCTGTCTAAAAAGTTTCAAGATAAAATGCATTATAAGATCTATAATATAAAAAGAGATATATCAGATAAAATCCAAGAAGGGCTTGACTCAGCTCATGAAATAAAATCCTACAATAGAGAAGAAGCTTTTTCTAATAATTTAAATTCCAAACTAGATAATTATGAAAAATATCTGATAAAAGGAGAGCTTTTGATAGGTGCTTCTATTAACCTGTCTTATGTATTGTTAAAGCTTGGACTTCCCAGTGTTATACTTTATGGAGCTCATCTATTATCAATAGGAGATATAGATATTTTTACATATCTTGTCTTTCTTGTTGTATCTGCACGTATTTATAATCCTATAATGGATGTAATGAATAACTTTGCAGCACTTATCTATTTGAATGTTCGTATTAAACGTATGAAAGAGATGGATGAAATGCCAAGACAGGAAGGAAAAACTAAGTTTTATCCTAAAAACTACGATATTAAATTTAAAAATGTGGATTTCTCTTATCAAGATGGTGTGCAAACATTGAAAAATGTAAGCTTTATGGCTAAGCAGGGAGAGGTGACAGCACTTGTAGGACCTTCAGGCGGAGGTAAAAGTACACTAGCGAAGTTGGCTGCAAGATTCTGGGATATAGATAAAGGTATTATTAGCTTGGGTGGAGAAGATATCTCACAAGTTGATCCGGAAACTCTTTTAGATAATTATTCAATAGTTTTTCAGGATGTAACACTTTTTAATTCAAGTGTCATGGATAATATCCGTATTGGTAAGAAAGATGCCACTGATGTTGAAGTAATTGAGGCAGCTAAGCTTGCTAGGTGTGATGAGTTCATTAATAAGCTTCCAGAAGGATATGATACCTTAATTGGTGAAAATGGAGAGAGGTTATCAGGAGGAGAAAGGCAGCGTATATCAATAGCTAGAGCAATGTTAAAAGATGCTCCTATTATATTGCTTGATGAAGCCACAGCATCTCTTGATACTGAGAATGAGAGTAAAATTCAAAATGCACTAAGTGAGCTTATTAAAAACAAGACAGTTCTGATTATTGCTCACCGTATGAGAACAGTTTCAGGAGCTGATAAAATAGTGGTCATCAAAGAGGGCTCTATTGTGGAAACAGGAACACCTTCACAGTTAAAAGAGCAACAAGGAATATTTGCATCCATGGTAAAGACACAGTATCAAAGTAATTAATAATATATCCCCATACTTTGCTAAAAAGATTATTTAATTCTGCTAGATCTAGATGAAAATAATATTATTACAGTGTATACTATATGTTATAATTAATGAAAAATATTGATAGAAAACATTAGAGAAGTGTAAAGGGGAACAGTATGTTTATAAAAGTTAATGAAGTCACGTTATTTTATCAAAAATATGGTTCAGGAAATCCGTTGATTATGCTTCATGGGAATGGTGAAACACACGAAATTTTTAATAGCTCCATTTCGCTTTTACAAGAATATTTTACTGTATATGCAATTGACTTTAGAGACCATGGTAATAGTTCTAAGGTATCTAAGCTGCATTATGAACACCATGCTAAGGATATCTATGAATTTATTATTCAGCTAAATATAAAAAATCCTGTATACTATGGTTTTAGTGATGGAGGAATTGTAGGGCTTATGATTGCGTCCAAGTATCCAGACTTGTTTTCAAAACTTATTATCAGCGGTCCTAACATTAATCCAAAAGGCTTGATAACTTACTCAAGACTCTTAATGAAGTTAGAATATGCAATTAAAAAATCTCAAAAAGTTAGAATGATGTTAGAAGAGCCGGATATATCTTTATCTGACCTTTCAAAAATAATTATACCTACTTATATAACTGGTGGAAGTTTTGATGTTATAACAAAAAAACATCTTAAATTGATACAAGAGAATATAAAAAATAGTGTATTAAAAATATTTAAGCGTCATACTCATAGTAGTTATATTGTAGATAGTGATATTATTGGAAAATATATCATCCAAGTATGTAAATAAATTGTTTGAATTAAGATTGCCTGAGAAGGGTAGTGTACTTATACATTATTAGATGAGGATTTTCTATATATAAAAAATATTTGTAGATAAATTATAACCATTATATTATTTATCTACAAATATATATATCTACTTAAGTACTATTTTATAACTAAATAAATTCATCAATCCATTCAATCTGTTTCCATCTATCATCGCCAGTATTCAACTGAGGTGCACCTTTTGTACTACGTCCTTCGACAATATACTTGATTAGTAAATTACGAAGTTCATTAACTACTTCAGGATACAGATGACTTACATTGAATCGTTCTCTAACATCTTCATCAAGATCATAAAGTTGAATAGCATTTTCATCAATTTGCCTATTATTAGAGGAATCCCCATTAGGATTATCAACAGGTGTTGATTGAGGGGTAGGAGCACTCCACCCTCCTGAATCAGGACACATTTCTAATTTCCATTTTCCTTTTCTAATTGAAAATGAACCATTGATAGAATGATGAACAAGAGCTTCTCTAACAGGTTCAGCACCATTTTGTTCTAACCATATAGGTAGATTACTTACACTATCCTCTGCCGTATTATCTTCTAATGTATCGCCCATAAGATCAGCAACTGTAGCAAATAAATCACATAGACACACAGGTTCATGAGATTGAATACCGGGACGAATACTATTTGGCCAAGTTACAATAAGAGGAATTCGATGACCACCTTCATATATATCAGCTTTATGACCACGATAAATATAGCTTGGATTATGACCATATTGTGCAAGTTCAGGGAAGTTAGCCATAGGGGAACATCCATTATCACTTGTATAGATTACAATAGTATTATCTGCTATTCCTAATTCATCTAACTTATTTTGTATTTTTCCAACAATATCATCACACATAAGAACAAAATCACCATATTCATTAGTTCCAGATTTTCCCTGGAATTCTTTAGTAGGTAGAATAGGAGTATGTGGTGCCGTTAGTGGAAAATAAATAAAAAATGGGTCATCTTGATACTTCTCTATTTGGTTTAGAACTCTATCTGTAAAGTTAGGAAGGGTTTCTTCATGAACAAAATCAGCACCGGTAGGTCCTTTGCGGAAAAAAGCCTTATTATAAGCTTGACAAGATAGCTCATTAGATGTAAAAGTTTCGCAACCTTCTTCACGATTAGGAAGAGCTGTTACAGAACGATTTTCTACATAAACATAAGGTGGCATATCCAATGAACCAGCAATACCATAGAAATAATCAAACCCATGATCAATAGGAGTATTAATAAGTTCCTTAGTAAAATCAATAGACTCTTTATCAGAAGGATTTTTAAGCATCCATTCAAAACCAAGGTGCCATTTTCCTATACAAGCTGTTTTATATCCTTTATCTTTTAGATAAGATGCTACAGTAGTACGAACATCTTCAATAAGTGGAGTATCATATCCGAATAACACTCCTTCTTTTAAATTGCTTCTCCAGTTATAACGGCCAGTTAAAATGCTATAACGAGAAGGTGTACATACTGAGGAAGATGCATGAGCATCGGTAAAAGAAATACCATTTTCACACATTTTATCAAAATTAGGTGTCTTAAAAGCAGCTTTTTCATTAAAATAGGAAACATCTCCATAGCCCATATCATCTGCTAGTATGTAAATAATATTTGGTCTATCCATATAAAAACCTCCTTAAAAAATTAATTATTATGCACATATAATATATTATTATATTTACATTATTATATTATAACTATATAATACAAGTATATATGAGTTTGTTCAATAAATAGGAATGCAATATAATTTAATTATTATGCAAAGAAGGAAGATGAGATAATGAATAGCTTTATGCCTGAGGTAGTAAGTGCGTTTTATACACAGCATAAAAAACATTATAGTGAAAATCATGTTTTTGATGAGAGGGTTACCAATACTTATGAATTAGTATGTTTTTTAGATGATAGTAACTGTAAAATGTTACTAGATCATAAACAGTATAATATTGTAGGGAATTCCATAGTGTTTCGTAAACCAGAACAGCTCAATCAGTCCTTTATGCCCTATGAGAGTATTTTGATATGTTTTAAGTGGAGCTGGGGAAAAGAAGAGATCAAGTTTGTTAACTCAATTCCTACAGTTAATAAATCTTTAGTACAAATAAACTATAGAGGTGTATTTGAAGAGATTTATCAAGAGTCGTTGTTAAATCGTCCATACGGACGACACTATATGAGTGCAAAAGTAATGGAGATTCTTCATGGACTCTATTATGAAAGAAATAACAATATTTATCATAGACAGAAGATGATTTCCCATTCGGGACTTATTGATATGTTGCATTATATAGATGACAATTTAAGTTATAACTTTACTATTCAAACCATGAGTAAAGCATTAGGTATTAGTCAAAGATCTATATATCAATTGTTTCAAGAACATATCAAAATGACACCTATTCAGTATATTAATGAATGTAGACTTAATTATGCAAAGAAATTATTAAAACATTCCAATATTACTATAGAACAGGTGTCCAATATGAGTGGGTATGTAAATGTAACTTATTTTATAACTTTATTTCGAAAGAAAGAAGGCATGACACCTCTTAAATATAGACAGAAGAACTTAGGGACTATTTCTTGATGGTATATTTAATGTCGATTACGATATTCAGTTGGGGTAATATTATAATATTTTTTGAATAAAGCGTAAAAGTAATTAGTATTATGAATTCCTAACATTTCACTTATTTTTGATGCTTTTAGATTGGTTTCTAAAAGAAGTTGTTTCGCTTTTTCCATTTTTATTGAATTCACATATTCTCCAAATAGACAACCTACTTCCTTGCGAAATTTTTTGCCAAGATAGCTTGGACTAAATGACATTTTAGCAGATAAAGTTTTTAAGGATATTTCTTCATTATAGTGACTATTAATATAATTGATTACACATTGTATTGTTTTGGAGTATTGTTTTTTAGTTAAATTCTCAATATAGGTATTACCATAATTAATTAAGTCAAAAGTCCATTTTTTCAAATCATCAATGGATTTAGCCTGATGGATATAATCTATAATAGAATTAGGAAAAGAATCTATATGGTAGATGGAACCATTAAGGCTGTTGATTATACGGTGGTAAATAAGAAATAGTTCCATAGTAAATATTCTAACTTGGTCAGGTGATGACTGCTTCAATTCTTGTTGATTATATATATCTTGAATATATTGAAGTAAGTCTTCTTTGTTACCTGACTGTATTTTATCCTCAATTATTCTATGGTTTAGCTTTATGAAGTTGGTTTTATTTACATGTTGCATTTTTATATCATTATAATGTATGACTTTAACATTCTTATTAATCATAAAGTAATCAGCAGCTTTTTTTGCATATTTATAAGATTCATGAAGATTTTTATAATGCTCTATGACTGTACCTGTTGCAATATGAATAGGTAAATGAGATTTTTGCGTTGTAATGTTAAGTATATCATGAAGATTATCAATATAATCAACTAAAAATATAATAACTAATTGACCTTCCATATTTGGGAATAAAACATAATGTTCCTGTGGAAGTAACTTAGATAATAATTGACAAATGACTTTATCAAGAATATTAATATCTGGAGTTGTACTAACCTCATAGTTTACATAAATGACAGCAACTTGTAATGAACTATTAATAAGGTCTATATTTAATACTTTTATTCGTTCATTGAAAGTACTTACATTAATTTGATTTCTAATCATTCGATTAAGAATATTATTTCTTATTGCAAGATCATGTTTTTTTGAAATAAGATAAGATTGTTCTTCTTCTAATTCTATTTTATGGATGATTTGATTGATAGTTTGTAGAAGTTCTGTTCTATCAACAGGTTTTAATATGTAGTTTTCTACATCGTATTTAATACCTTTCTTTACGTATTCAAAATCATTATATCCGCTTAGAATTATACATTTTATTGGATATCCTTTTTGTCTAATAGTATAGAGAAGTTCTATTCCATTCATCTTAGGCATTCGGATATCTGTTATTAGAATATGGGGTGTACTTTCTTCTATTAGTACAAGGGCTTCTTCTCCATTTTTACAATATCTAATACTATCAATACCTAATTCTTCCCATGGAATTAAAAGTTTTAGTCCATCTAAAACAGATTGTTCGTCATCTACTAATAGTATATCAATCATCATCATCCTCTTCCTCTCCAGTATAAATTGTACAAGGTATTATAATTGTAATTGTAGTACCTTGTTGATATTTGCTATTTATTGTAAGTCCATTAGATTCACCATATATTAGTTTTAGTCGTTGATTAATATTTCTTAGACCAATATGTTTATTGGTATTGATACTTTCTATATTTATTTGTTTTCTAAGGCGATACAATACGTCTTCTTTAATGCCTAGACCATTATCTGATACTTTTAAGATAATATTATCAAGCTCTTTAAAAGCTTTTATGGTAATTAGACTATCTTGAAGGTTATTTTCTATTCCGTGGTGAATAGCATTTTCAACAAGTGGTTGAAGTGTGAATTTTGGAATAGCATATTTTAATACGTCATCATTAACTTGATAATCAATTGTAATAGTATGTTCATAACGTATATTTTGTAATGTTAGATAACACATAGCATATTCTAATTCATCTTCTATACGTACCATAACTTTTTTGGTTTCAGTACTCCAACGAAATATATTTCCTAGCAATGTAATCATTTCAGAAGTATCATAATCTTGACTTATTAATGATTTTGTACGAATGGCATCTAAAGTGTTATATAAAAAATGAGGATTAATAGTAGCTTGTAGCGCTGTAATAGTAGCATTTTTTCTTTCTAAATCTAGTATATATTCTTTTTGAATATAATTCTTTAAGTTCATACACATTTTATTAAAGGCTTGGGACAACTGCCCAATTTCATCATGATTAGAATCCGTATACTGGATATCAAAGTTACCATTTTCTACAGATTGAATTTGGTTCATAAGTTTACAGATACGTTTATTGTAATGAATAGAAGCTATAACAATAGCTATAATAAGTATAACAAAAATGATAATAATATAGCTAAACACCCTCAAATAAAGTTGCTTTGTAGAGTGGGCTAATTCATTTTGAGGGAGTATATGGCATATAGTCCAGTTTGATTTTTTTAATCGTTTTTTATTTAATAAATAAGTTCCATCAAAATGTATAGATTCATTAGTAGTATCAATAATATTAGTCAACTTATTCATAGAAAATGGGCTATTATTATATAGAATGTTATCATCTTGATAAATGAGTATATGTCCAAGTAGCTTTTTTGACATAATATAGTCCTGATTAAGGAAAATTTCGGGATTAATATTAATAATATAATAGCCAATGGTCTCCGAAGAAGACAAATTATTGATGTTGACTAATAAACCTGTTCCTTGAATAAGAGTTTGGTTAGTTGAATCTATAATATATGGTTGCTGGTAAGATGAATGAAACTGAATTTTATTAGTAAATAGATCTTCTTGATAGGCAATATAATCATTCAAAAAATCATATTCCGCAATAACTGAACGAGTATGAATATTGCTTCCATAAAAAGATAAACCATTACTAGCTTTTATAAGAATAATATCAAATATACCTTGATTATGGGCAGTTATATTATTAATAAATGATTCGATACGGTAATCATTTGCACGAGTTGTTTTATTTTCATAAAGACCTTGTTCGATTATTTCTGATACAGTTTTAGCTTCATATTTTACAGTATGCATATTTACAACAACATCCATAATTTTGTTGTACTGTTCTTCTGTATTAAGTTGGATACTATTTAAGATATCTTGTTGAGTAGCTAGTTGCTCTTTTTCCAAACGATGAATAAAGTTCTGAATAAGGGTACAGTATATAAAGAAAATTGATAAACAGAGTAGGCAAGTAAAAAAAGACATTATCTTAATAATGAATCTATTACGTAGGTTATTGGTTAAGATATGCATAAATTGCTCCCTCTTTTCAAAAACATTAGTAAAAACATATATTGATGACATAAATTTTATCTGTGGTATAGTTAATAATACAATATTTTTATTGGAAATTCAATATTTTTATAGTGCTTGTTTTTATTATTATAGTAAAAAGCTAATAATTATTGTTGAAAGTTGCTACAAGGGGTGAGAAAATATTTACAAGACCAATTCTACATATGGTCTATACTAAAATTATTAGGAGGAAAAGGTAAATATGAAGAAAAAAATAAGTTTGATTTTAATATGTGTTCTATTTATGTTTGTAATTAGTGGATGTGGCAATAAGTCAACAACACAAAATCCAGACACACAAGCTGATAACAAAGATACACAAGCGAATTCAGAGACAGATGAAAACACAGATAAGACTGTAGAGATAAGATGGCTAACATTTGAAACTCCTGGCCTTACAGCTCAACTATATGATGGAATTATTGAAAGATTTGAGGCTGCTAACAAGGGAATTAAAGTTATTAGAGAAGTAAGTCCTCAGGACAGAGATGGTTATTTAAAGACAATGTATGCCACTGAACAGCTACAAGACGTTATTTTAGGAGCTGATGCATTAAGTAATGTAGACGGTGCTTTATTACCTATTGATGAAGAGGTATATTCCTTATTAGAAGATGCAGCAGTATTTAAAAAGGATGACAAAGTTACTACAATACCTCTTAGCAAACAAATCAAAGGAAATGTATTTTATAACAAGAGCCTATTTGAAAAGTATAATTTACAGATTCCAAACACTTGGGATGAATTTGTTAATATATGTAAAGTGTTAAAAGATAATAATGAAGTACCTATAATAGGTGGTGGACCAGATAAAGCATGGTTAACTGGAGTAATGTTATCAGGACCAATGCTAACAAGTGCTCTTAATACAGCTGATCCTAATTGGCCACAAGCATTAAAAGAAGGAAAAATGACGTTCAATGGTCCTGTCGTAAAAGATGTTATAAATAGATGGAAGGACCTTATTGATAAAAAATACTTTCACGAAGGAAGTTTTGACTTTACATATGCACAAATGGTTGATGAATTCTTCAAAGGTACAGCAGCTATGGTTGTAAATGGTGCTTGGATGGCAGCTCAAGCTGATAAAACAGAAAATTCATTTGAAATTGGTTGGTTTGCATTACCAGGTAAAAATGAGACAAAATACGTACCAGTTGACTTTGGAAATCCATTAGCAATTAATAATAGTACAGAACATCCAGAAGAAGCAATGAAATTCGTTAAGTTTTTTATTGAAGATAAAGAAACCTATGGTGCATTCCTTAAAGCAGATGGTTCACAATCAACAACAAAAGAAGTTGTAGAATATGAGATGGGGCCTGTACAAAAAGAATTATTAACTAATTCTAGTAAGCTAACATCTGCTATCCAATATATAAAAGTTAAAGGAAAAGATGCTTTACCATCAGGTATTGTAAAAGTAACAAATGTAGCATGGCAAAATATATTTATTGGTAGTGATGTAGATAAGGAATTAGATAAGGTTGAAGAAAAATATAGAACATTTTTAAAAGATAATAAATAATAAGAAACTATAAAACTATGATAAAGGTACTATTTCACAGACAGGGATATTTTCTCATTTTGAATAATGTGAGATAGTACCTAATTAAAACTTGATATTGAAGGCAGGTAAATATATGAAGAAAAGAAAGATGAATAAAAGAAATGTATCTATGTTATTTTTATTACCTTCTTTAGGACTCTATATATTAGTTAAAATAATACCAATGATACAGGGATTATTTTATAGTCTAACCAATTGGGATGGGATATCTAAAGATTATGATTTCATAGGGCTGAAAAATTTTGGTAAAGCATTTGCGGATGGAGAGTTTTTTAATGCTTTATTAGTAACTTTTAAATTTGTAATTATAGTTGTTGTAGTTGTTAATGTTCTTGCAATAATCTTTGCAGTTTTGCTAAATAATGCAGGTGTATTGACAAAAATATTAAGAAGTACATTCTTTTTACCAATTATTATAAGTAGAGTAGCTATTGCTTATATATGGAAGAATATCTATTCTTACAATGGATTATTGGATTATATACTAGGGGCAGTAGGATTAGGGGCCCTTAAACAAAGATGGTTAAGTGACCCATCTCTTGCTTTATATAGTGTATCTCTAACTGAAATATGGAGGATACTTGGATACCATATTATTATAATATTAGCAACTCTTCAAACAATACCTAAGAATTTATATGAAGCATGTGAAATTGATGGTGGTAGTGTATTTGCTAAGTTTAGATATATAACATTACCTCTTCTAAGACCTGGTATAACAGCTAGTGTTATTATGTGTACTATTGGTTCGCTAAAACAATTTGCGACAATTAAGATATTAACAGATGGTGGTCCTCTTGGAGCAACTGAGACGATATCTTTATATATTCTTGATCAAGCCTTTGAGTTTAATTATAGAGGGTATGCATCTGCATTAGCATTGATCCTTTTTGTTATTATTCTTGTTATTACTGTTACACAGAATCTTGTACTAGGCAAAAAGGAGGTAGAATTATAGTGAATAATAAAAGAGCATCTTTACTTAGAAAAATAGTTATTGTAATTGTTGGACTTATGATGTTTGTTCCTTTATATATATGTATTATTAACTCATTTAAAAGTACAGAAGATATTATAAGAAATCCTTTTTCACCTTTTGTAGATTTAACATTTAATAATATTAGATCAGTATTTGTTAATCCAAATATGAATATGTTTAATATGTATAAGAATTCCTTTGCTCTTGTTATTGTTTCTTTGATTATTATCCTTGTTATTACACCAATGGCAGGATATTATATTGCTAGGTCTTCTAAGAAAAGAGGAAATTTAATATTAACCATTTATTTGGCAGGTATGATGATACCACCTCAAGTTATGTTAATTCCGTTAGTAAAAATATATAGCAATTTAGGGCTTCTTGGAAGTTTTACAGGTATGTATATATTTTACTCAGGTGCTTTTGTATCCGTTGCAGTAATGCTTTTTAGCAAATATATTAAAAGTATACCTTATGAATTAGAGGAGTCAGCTTATATAGATGGAGCTAATCCATTAATGGTTTTTTGGCGTATAATATTTCCATTATTAAAGCCTGTAACAGCTACAGTTGCCATTTTTGTTGGTCGTGCAATTTGGAATGATTTCCTCATGCCTCTTTATCTATTAGGCGGTAAAGGAAGTGAGACAGTTACTACAGGTATTTACAAAGCTATTGGTCCTTATAGCGCTGATTGGGGTACTGTTTTTGCTACAGTATTTGTTTCTGCTATCCCTATGGTTATATTATTCTTGAGTATGCAAAAACACTTTATGGGTGGATTAACAGATGGTGCGGTTAAGTCGTAATCTTGTAGGGCAATTTTCACTATAATGTTTTTTATTTTATGCTGTATATAAAATACACTTACTACCTCAGGTATAAAGCTACTTATTCTCGTCTTCCTCCTTTGCATAATAATAAAATTTAAGGAGATGAAAAGTTTGGGATTAATATTGATAATATAATAGCCAATGGTTTTAGGAGAAGGTAAATAAGGTTTTTTAAATGAACATGGAGGGAAAGAATGATTACAAATAATACATATTTAGCTGAATATAATGATATTAGCAATGTTCAAGTTATCATACAGATAATAGAAAATAATATTTATTACCAAATAAATAAAAATAAGAAAATTATAATCAAGCCATCAAAAATACAAATATACGAAAAGTACAGTATGGTAAAACCTAATTGGAAAATAACGAAAATCGATGAAGAATATTTTGAGGGTAAATGGAAACCTGTATTGGGAAAATGTAAAGAAGTTATTAATAAATACAAAGAAATAAAGATATACTTAGAAGATGATAATAATGTTCAGATGAATTTAATCATACGCCTGTTTAATGATGGAATGGCATTTCGATACCAATGGCCTTTGCAGGATGGCATTACAGATGTTTATCAATTAGAAGAGAAGGTTGAGTATATTTTTGAAGATAATCATATGTGTTGGTATTCCAATGATGGCGAAGATCCTCAGACCATGAATAGAGGAGGAGAACTTATTAATGAATTTTCAACAGGTAATTCTCCAATAACCATTAAGGTCAATGAAAATTGTTATGTAGCATTACATGAAGCAAATCTTAAAAAGTATAATGTAGGTAGATTTATAGGTGGAGAAGCTGAAAATTCATTTACTATGATAAGTGATACTACAAGTACTTTACCACACTATTCACCTTGGCGTACAATTAATATTGTAGAAAAAGCTGAGCAACTTGTTGAATCCAATATGATAGAAAACTTAAATGAACCTTGTGCAATAGAGGATACATCTTGGATCAAGTCTGGTAAGAGTTACTGGGATTGGCGTAACCACGGATCAAAACAAGATGGCTTTACTTACGGGTTAAATAATGAAAGTATGAGACGATATATTGATGGAGCCGCAAAACATAACGTACAATATCTATTAATTGATGGAGGTTGGTACCAAAATCCTAATGTTGATGAGTCAGATCCAGTTGCTTATATAGAAGAAGTAGATATACCTAATCTGTCTAAATATGCTGAGAATAAGGGTGTTGGTTTGTGGTTGTATTTAGACGATAGGGCATTGAAGTTATATGATATGGATAGAACATTTTCAATTTATAAAAAGTGGGGAATCAAGGGTATTAAGCATGGATTTACCAAAAGTAGAGGGCAAGATAGAGTAGAATTTACTATTAAAGTGGCAAAAAAATGTGCAGATTACCAATTAATGTATGTTCCTCATGAACCTGTAAGACCATGGGGATTACATGTAACTTATCCTAATTTTGTTTCCAGTGAATTTGTTAATGCTCAATTTGATGGTCCAACAAGAGAGGCTGCATCACCAACTCATTTATGCATTATACCTTTTACAAACAATCTTGCAGGACCTTTAGATAGAAGCCCGGGTATGTTTGATCTTGATGGTGCAATAAATAGAGATAGAATACGTAGACAGCCTGTTACAACTATAGCTAGTCAGTTAGCACAATGTGTTATAATACATACAGCATTTTTAACATTAGCAGATAATCCTAATTCTTATATGAAGAAAGCAGATATGTTTGAGTTTATTAAAGAATTGCCTGAGATGAATTGGGAAGAAACCAAGTGTATAAAAGGTGATATTGGAAAATATGTAGCAATAGCAAGAAAGAGTAATGAACAATGGTTTGTTGGTTGTCAAAATAATGAAGATGCAAGAAGTCTTTCACTATCAATGGATTTCTTAGAAGAAGGAGTTAAGTATATTGCAAAGATATATGCTGATGGAGAAGACGCACATTATCTAGATAAGCGAGAATCTTATAAAATAATGACTAAGTCCATTACTTACGAAGATAATATTAATGTTAATCTAGCACCTGGAGGAGGTTGTGCTATTTGGATAAAAAAAGAGAAATAAAGTCTCCTAATATATTGTTTGCAATAGCTGATGATGCTTCTCATATGGGAGCATATGGACATAAGTTTGTAAAGACGCCATACTTTGATAGAGTTGCAACAGAGGGAATATTATTTAATAATGCATTTACTACTAACCCAAAATGTGCACCTTCTAGGGCTAGTATATTAACAGGAAAACATACGTGGCAACTAGAAGAAGCTTGTACACATTTTTGTGTTTTTCCTAATAAATATAAACTCTATCCAGACTTATTAGAAGAAGTAGGGTATCATGTGGGATTTACAGGAAAAGGCTGGGATCCAGGAGACTGGAAGCGTAACGGGCTTAAACGTAATCCGGCAGGAAATGACTATAGTGATATTAAATTAACACCTATTGATAATACTAACATATGTAATGTGGATTATTATGAAAACTTCAAAGTATTTATGAGTGAGAGAAAAGAAGATCAACCCTTTTACTTCTGGTATGGTAGTAAAGAACCCCACCGTCCATATATTCAAGGAGAAGGTAGTAGATTAGATACTACACTAGATGAGGTGGATGTTCCATCATATATGCCTAATGAAGAAGTGGTCAAATCCGATTTTCTAGATTATGCATCTGAGATTAATTATTTTGATGAACAGTTAGGTAAGATGCTTGATTATCTTCAAGAAATTGGAGAGTATGATAATACTTTGATAATAGTAACCTCGGATAATGGAGCACCTTTTCCAAGAATAAAAGGTCAGATGTATGAACAGGACTTTAACCTTCCATTAGCTATGTGCTGGAAAGAGGCAGTAAAAGGTGGTAGAGTAGTTGATGATTTAGTTAGTTTTATTGATTTTATGCCAACTTTTTTAGAAATTGCAGGCATACCAATAGATGAAGATTTACCAGGAAAGAGCTTAATGGATATTCTAGAATCTAATAAAGAGGGTATTATTAGTCAAGAACGAAAGCAAGTATATATGGGAAGAGAACGACATGATTTAGGTAGAGAAGATGATAAAGGATATCCAGTAAGATGTATAAGAACAGATAAGTTTTTATATGTTAGGAACTTTGAACCAAAAAGGTGGCCAGTGGGAAATCCAGAAACTAATTTTCCTAATTGTGATAACTCTCCAACAAAGAGTAGAATATTAGCTAATCAGCATGACCCAGATGATTATTATTTTAATATGTGTTTTGGAAAAAGACCTATGGAAGAATTATATAATATTCAAGAAGATGTAGAATGTATTCATAATCTATCCGCTCAAGGAGATTACCAACATATCAAAGAAGAATTATGGAATAATCTAAAGAATGAATTAAAGGAAACAAATGATCCTAGAATATTTGGTAACGGAGATATTTTTGATACATATGAGTATGTAAACGAGGCAAATTGTAAACATTCTTGGAAAAAATATATAGAGTCACAATAAAATTTTGCTACAAGGTATTTGTTTCAGCGATTGTTGAAGTAGGTGCTTTGTAGTAATTTTATAGAAATATGAGATAATAATATAACTTGAAAATACAATTCTCTAAACACAATATGCAGAAGTTATTCCAAAATGCACTATTAAGTTATAGAAATTACAAAAGATAGGAGTGAAAAAAAGATGGAAAAGAAACCCAACATTATTTACATCTTAGCTGACGATTTAGGATATGGCGATCTAGGATGCTACGGACAAAAAAAGATACAAACACCATACATTGATAAGATGGCTGAAGAAGGTATGCAATTTACCCACCAATATGGTGGAGCTCCTGTTTGTGGCCCTTCAAGAGCCTGTTTAATGACAGGTATGCATCAAGGAAGTGGTTATATCAAGGGTAATCCTGTAAAAGGTAATGACATTCCTCTTAGGGAACAAGATATTATAATACCAGAGATACTTAAGAAAAAAGGTTATGAAACAGCGTGTATTGGAAAATGGGGACTAGGTAATAGGGGCACATCTGGTTATCCTACCAATAAAGGATTTGATTATTTCTTTGGATATGATTCTCATAAATCTTGTCATAACTATTATCCTTCATTTTTATTAGAGAATGACCAAGAGTATCCTTTAAAAGAAGGCACATATAGTCATAATGTATTAACAGATAAAGCTTTAGAGTGGATAAAAGGTAGAAAAGATTCACCATTTTTTATGTACTTAGCCTATACACTTCCTCATAGCCCATATAATCCACCTAATAATCAGCCTTATGCTAATGAGAATTGGAACGAGAAATATAAAAATTATGCAACCATGGTTTCTATGCTTGATCAAGATGTAGGGAAGCTTATGAATTACCTAAAAGAACAGAATATGGATGAAGATACTCTAGTAATCTTTGCAAGTGATAATGGACCAGGAAGTAATTATACCAAAGAGGCAAAAGATATGGTGGATTTCTTTAATAGTGCAAGTCATTTTCGAGGTATGAAAAGAGATGTTTATGAAGGAGGAATTAGAGTTCCTTTTATAGCTTGGTGGCCTAGAACAATTTCAAAAGGTACCTCTCATCTAGTAACGGCTTTTCAAGATATATTACCAACTCTATGTGACATAGTAGGGGAAAAAGCACCAGTCAATATTGATGGTATTTCTATACTGCCTACGTTATTAAATGAAGGAGAGCAAGAAAAACACCGTAGGCTTTACTGGGAGTTCATTTATATGGGAGAGCCAACAGGAAGTAGACAATCTTGTTATGATCTAGAATTAGGGTTTAAAGGTGTACGATTTGGTAGTAAAGGTGAGTTAGAGTTATACCATCTTAATGAAGATGAAAAAGAACAATGTAATGTAGCTAATCAATATCCAGATATTGTCCAAGAACTTAAGGAATATCTAGATACTGTTAGAACAGAAAGTTATTATTGGCCATTACCCGAATATGGGTGGATGAGGAATAAGACTTGGTAATAATTACTTTGAAAAACGGTAGTTTTTAAAGAAGGAGCTGTTGCATTAGCAAATGAAATTTACTAGTGCAAAGCTCCTTTTTTATAAATAACTATTCTCCTAAACGTGCATCTTCTTGATTTAATAGTTTTCTTATTTCTTCACCTTTTATATCTCTGAACTTAACATTTTCTTTTACGGATTTATCCGCTGCTAATGCTGCTGCATGACCATAACCAAAACATTGTGAAATTACACGACAACTTGCTAATGCATGATGCTCAGCGCTAAGATTTCTACCTGCAACAATCAGGTTTTCACCAACTGCTGGAACTAAAGCGCCATAAGGAATTTCATAATAATCATTAATCAGCCAGAATAAATATGGCTTTTCTCCATTATGTAATTCAATAGGCCATGGACAAGCTACTATTCCGTCACTTCTTTTTCTAGCATTTTTAACATCTTCATTCAATAATTTATTAATTCCAACAATACTTCTAGTTTGTCTTACTCCAACTTCACAAGATAAATCATTGACAAATGATGCCTCACAGCCAGGTATGTATTCTTTGAAGAATTTTGCATATTCGTTAACTTGTTTACGTGCAACTTGTTCAGCTTCTGTATGGTCATCTGGGTCACATACATTAAGAAGATGTCCATCTCTGCCAGTAAGTAATGTTACATTCATAAATAATTCATTAGGTCTTGTTGTATGGTATACCCAAACCTTAAGTCTAGGAAGCTCAGCTCCTTTTTCGATAGCTTTTTTCATAGCTTCTGTTACTTTATCAGGAGATATTCTATCTTCACCCCAATAATCAAAGAATTTTTCTACATCAACTCCACCAAGACGGAAAATCATAGTTGGGTTTTGAATTACACCGTTATCACCCATAGTATATTCATAACCCGCACGATAGATAATATCAGCATCCCCAGTTGCATCAATCATAACTTTTGCTCTTATCTGAGCTAGACCACTTTTTGTATCAATTACAACACCTTTGAATTCATCAAAATCTTTGATGACACCTACTATTGTTGAATGATATAATATTTGTCCACCTGCTTCTAGAATCATGTCTTCAGCAACTTCCTTGAAGATTTGTGGGTTATGGGGTACTAAAAATGTTTTGCCGTATGGTTGAGGTTCGGTAACACCATTTTTTTCTTTTAATGCTTCATAAAATTTATTAGTCCATCCAAACACTGCTTGCCTTGGTTCTTCTTCTAATGGATTATCGCAACCATAGAACATTCCACAGAATGTACCTGAGTATCCAGCTACAGATGCTCCACCTAAAAAACCAAGTCTTTCTACAAGTAATGTTTTGTTATTATGTCTTGCTGCTGTCTCAGTGGCTGCTATCCCAGCTGGGCCACCACCTGCAACTAGAACATCTACTTCATCATAAACTGGTAAATCACAATTTGAGTCAAATACAATTAAACTTTTATATTTCTTCATAATAATTCCTCATCAATTTCTATTTTTATTATCAATAATTGTTTTTAAGTCTTTAGTTTCTAATACTGCTGCAATAATAATTCCAACCAATAATGCCCAAAACGCTGAACCAATACCTAAAAATGATTTTTGGGATAATGCTATAAAGAATGCGAAGAAAGCTGAAACTTGGAATTTATTAGCTTTGAAAGCTGATTGTAGAGATGATAGAATAACTCCAACCATTGCTAAACCTGCTACTAGATATATTAATTTAAGTGGCATAGTACTTAAGAAAGGTACTAATAAACTAGCAAAGATACCAATGATAGAACACCATATACCACATACAACAGCAGCAGCATAACGATCATCTTTATTGTCCCCTGATTCTTCAGATGCAACGATTGCTGTCATAGGACCTGCAATATTAGCATTATGTCCACCAAATAGAGAAGTTACAACTCCTCCAATACCTGACCATATAGTCATACTCTTAACTGGTGGTTCATAATCTTGGCTTTTTAATACACCAATAGCTTGAGCATTTTCTGCACCAATTACAAGAAGGGCTAATGGAAGAGATACTGATACAAAAACTCCTCCTACGTTTTCAAAAGAATATCCAATAAATTTTGGACCATAGAATTTAATACCTTCTAAAGCTGAGGCATCATATAATCCAAAAGCAAATACACATATAATTACGACTGCAAAAGCAGCTAGAATTGGAGGTATAACCTTAATTACTGGTCTAAGCTTAGTGAAGATTAACCATGCTACAATGGCAAATAAAGCAATTAATAGATACTTACCATAATTAGGTTCACTCATATTGCTTGACCAATTAAAGATATAGTTGACCATATTCGTTACAAATTTGAATAAACAACCTGCAGTCATCCCCATTACAATAGGCATAGGCAAGAATTTCATTACCTTACTGATTAGTCCTGTTACACCTAATATAAGTACTAATATACCTGCTAACAAAAATCCTGTACATAACTGCTGTAAAGAATAACCTGCTCCGGCTCCTGATACGACAATTGCGGCACCTGATATAGACCAAGCTCCAGGTATAGGCTCTTTATACTTCAATGATAAAATGATTCCTAAGATAGGCCCGAATACCCAACATGCAAAGATCCAAGAAGAGGTTTCTTGCATACTCCATCCACAAGCATTACCATTAGCGAATAAAATAAGTGCTGTACACCAGCCAAAAATACCTGCAATTACACCTGAGCTGATTGTCTTAGAATTTAGATGTTTTGGTAGATCTTTAATACCTTGAATAATGCTGTTATTATTCATATTAATCCTCCTTAAAAAATTATGATAGGGCTTAACAACACTAAATAGAAATACATTCCATTGTAAATCTTGTTAATAAAATGTATTTTAATATTATAGTGAAGTTTAGTAGATAAAAATTTAGACTATAATATATTAATAATATGACTGTAATATATTACTGATATATTATAATAATAATTTACCATTTAATAATGAAAAAGTCAATATGTAATGTTATATAATCAGTGAGCTAGAAAAAGAAAAATCTCTTTTTGTATATATGATAAAAATATTAATTATGTTATAATTCAATAGAAGAGGAGGAGAATCAGAATGGAAAAGTACAAGTTTAAACAAAAAAATGTTGATTTTCTTGTTGACGATGCAAGTAAGAAAATAGAAGAAATGATTGTCACAGCAGAGTTAAAGCCAGGAAGTATTGTTTCTGAAAAAGAAATAAGTGAATATCTAGGGATTGGGCGTACTCCTGTTCGTGAAGCATTGAAACGACTAGAACCAACACATTTATTTAAAACTATTCCTCGTAAAGGAATTTTAATACGTATAGTTACTGTTGAAGAATTATTATTACAGATGGAACCTAGAAAAGTATTAGAAGAGTTAGTTGTCAAAAGAGCTGCAAAATATGCATTTTCAGCAGAGAGAGAAAAATTAAGACAATTAGCAAATGAATATAGAAAAGTCACGGAGGAATGGGCACCAGCAATAGAGTCTTTGAGAATTGATGATGAATTTAATAGATTATTATGTAAAGCAAGTAAAAATCCATTTATAGGGCAAATGCTATTACCTCAACATGCCTTAGCCAGGAGACAATACTATCTTAACTATTTTATTGACAAGGAGTTAACTGCAAGAGTTAATTATAGCCATGCAAAACTAATGGATGCTATTGCTGATGGAGATGCTAAAAAAGCATTATTGGAATTAGATGAGTTATTTAAAAATCTAAAGGAATTTAATAGTATTAGTCTTTCTACTTGGATACAATTAGACGATAATTAATAGTCTAAGAAGTAATAATTCATTTATCTATAGACATGTCACTTAATGAAATTTTAAGTCGACATGTTTTTTATTAGAGCTAACCACCAAAATTATTTGACATATACAACAATATAGAGTAAAATTATAATGTTTGTGACATATAATTATGTCTGTAGACAATAAAAAAACTTAATTTACAATATTTTATGTAACAATTTATAGTTGCCTACGAACAAATATGTTAAAATTATATCAATGTTATAATCAATAATTTTAGGAGGCAAGATAATATGGGTATTTTTTATGAAGTAACAAGTTTTTCCGCATGGGCAATTTGGCTTTTTGTTGTATTTGCTTTAATGGCATTTAATGAGCTTGGTCGTTCAACAAAATGGGGTGGAATTGTACTGTTTTTAATTGTTCCGATAGTGTTAACTATCTCCGTTTGGCCAACAACTGCAGCTCCAGGAAATGAATATGGTACTGGTAATTGGTTTAATTGGGTAAAAACATATTCTGCTCTTGCAGGGTGTCTTGGTTTTATGGCTATTCGTTTTATTCCATCACTAGCAAAGAAGAGATGGGCATTATGCTTTCCACCACTTATCTTAGGACTTAATATACTTGAAGCAGCTTTTAGAGATTTTCAGTGTTTTACATATGGAGCATGGAATGGAGAATACATAAACAATCTATGGGTAATGTCAGGGTCATGGAATATCATGAATGGAATAGCAGGTATTCTTAATGTCATAGCTATATGTGGTTGGGTTGGTATTTTTATATCAAAAGATAAAACAAAGGATATGATTTGGCCTGATATGATATGGGCTTGGATCATAGCGTATGATATATGGAATTTCGCTTATACATATAATTGTATTGCAGATCATTCATTCTACTGTGGTTTAGCATTACTAATATCTTGTACAGTTCCTGCTTTCTTTATTAAAAGAGGAGCTTGGTTGCAACATCGTGCTCAGACACTTGCTTTATGGATTATGTTTGTTATGACTGTACCCTCATTTGCTGACCGTATAGCCCCAGTATCAACTACACACAATCCAACTGCATTTTTTATAGTAAGCTTATTAGCTCTAATCACAAATGCTGCACTTGTAATCTATCAATTCAATAAAATACGTAAAAACAGACTTAATCCATTAAAGGATGAGATATATGCAGATACAAAAACATATAAAAAAGTTGTAGCAGAAAACGTATAATAGAGTATCAGTAGAATTATTCAATTTGTCTGCTTTAAGGAGAGATATCAAATTAAATGGGTGGTTTCATTATTGGTGTAGTAATAATACTTGGGGGGTAAAAGATGAAAATACAAAGTGAAGCTAATTTCACTGTGTTTGAAGCAACAAGTATGATTGTTGGACACAGCATTGGTACAGGTATAATCGCAGTACCTTTTTTAGCAACTAAAAACAATCTTAGAGACGTTATATTAATGGTGATATTAGCCTATTTCATAAACGTTATCTTACATTTGATTATTGCAGAATTATCCTATAATAATGGCGGTGTTCAGTTAGTTAAGAGTTTTGAAGGAGAATTATTCAGAGGAAAAGCAAAAAAAATATTTAGTTGGATTATGTTTACAGTTTATGGATTAGCAATAGTTGTTGGTGTCAGTGGTAACATTAATGGTGGTGCTATGATAATATGGAGCTGGCTTGACATACCATTTTCATTAGCTCAGCTCATATATTATATTCTAGCAGGCATAGTAGTATTTATGGGAATGAAGGCTGTAGGTATTGCTCAGAAGTATACGGTATCTTTACTGATAGTAATAGTTATTGCTATCAGCATTGGAACATTTATGAAACCTATGAATGCTATTGGGTCATCAAAAGTACATATTAATAATCTTCTAGGATTATACAGTATGGTCGTTTTTGCAACCTCTGCTAACCAAGCGGTAATTCAATCTGTAAAAGGGTTGAAAGGAAATGTTAAGAAAATCAGGACTTCAATATTTTTAGGTTTTGCTATATCATCTATTTTTATTTTGATTGTAACTATTACGGTTCTGTTGGGTGTGAATAATTCCCTTGATAAAGAATTAGCCTATCTACAACTAGGTGAAAATATTGGCCATTGGGCAGCCGTACTGGCAGGTTTGTTTTCATTATTTGCCCTTTTAACAACGTTTTGGTCAAATACTTTAAGCCTTCGTGATGTAGTACATGAACAGATAGGAATAAATAATAAGGTTTGTTGGTTACTGGCTACAATACCATCATTACTATTTGCTATATTTGGTGTAAATAGTTTTATTATCTTAACAAGGATAATGTCAGGTGTAGTAGTACTTGTGGCTGTCATGCTGGTATTTACTTATAATAGGTCTAGGAAAAAAGCTGGTACTAGTCCTATCTGCGGTCGATTTGGAAAATTGGTATTTCAAGTTATCATGATAATATCAACTATAATCTGTGCAGTTGGTGCTATGATACCTTTAACTTAATTAGGAGGAGAGATAATTATGTATAATGATCCTAATTTCTACAAAGACAAAGACAATCATTTTGCTATAAATATTGGTGATGGACCATATAAAATATTACAATTGACTGACTTACATTTTGGTTTTGGAATATTGTCTAGAAAACAAGATAGATTAGGTATGGATGCAGTAACTAAGTTGGTGGAAAGATCAAAACCAGATTTGATAATACTTACAGGAGACAGTATTTTTCCTTTTATATTTAAATCCGGTACTAGAAATAATATCAAACAAGCTAAGAAATTAGTTGGGTTTATGGATTCATTTGAGATTCCTTATGCATTTTCATTTGGTAATCATGATATTGAAATGGGTTCAAAAGGAAATAAAGATCAGATATCAGATATTATTATGAACGGTAAGAACAGTGTTTTTACTAAAGGGGATAAAGAACTTACTGGTGAAGGTAATTACATAATAAAACTCATTGATAAAAAAGAAAAATTACTTATGGTACTTGTTATATTGGACTCAAATATGTATGGGGAAGGATGGTTCTTCAGTGGATTTGACTGTATACATAAGGAGCAGACGAAGTGGTGTATGGACGAATTATCGAGACTAAAAAAACAAAGTGAAGACCTGAAGGCTTTAGCTTTTTTTCATATGCCATTACCTGAATTCAAAGAAGCTTATGAAAGGATGAAGTTAGGGGATAAAAGTGTTGAATATCATTTCGGTAGTATTGGTGAAAGCAACGATTATTTTGGTATATCAAAAAATAACTATGGGTTTTTTGAAAAAGCAGTAGATAATGGTGTAATCAAAGGTGTTTTTTGTGGTCATGACCATCTTAATACACTTTCACTAACTTATCAGGGTATCGTGATGACATACGGTATGTCAATTGATTTTTTGGCATATAAAAACATTGGAAAGAGATATACACAGAGAGGTGGAACTCTAATTACAATAGATAATGAAGGTTTTTTTAAGGTTAATCCAGTACCTCTAACAACTGTTGTCTCAGACTTTGTTAGAGGTCAAAATAAGTAATATTAGTACAAAAGCATATTTATAAATTATCATTTTGACTAATATATAACTTATGCATAAAATATATTATAAAAGCCATAAATATTGACGACAAAATATTTTAATGTTATAATTTTAACAAAGGCCATACGTATCAATAATGGTATAACCAAGAGACGAATGACGTTTTATAGCCTATGTTTACCACTAATAGTAAACGTAGAGATTGATATAAGGAGAAGCGTTAAAATGTTTACATTTAATTTTGAAGGCGGTGCGTCCGTAATTTCTATTTGGCTTGTCTGGCTACTAGTATTTACTGTATTATTTGCTTTGAACGAAATAACAAGGAGGTCTAAAATAGCTGGATTTACTGGCTTTGTCATTTTGCCTATTATACTTTCTGTTCTTTGGTTTACAATATTAAAAGATACTACATATACAGACTGGTTTCATCTTGTTAAGGTATATTCTTGTACTGCAGGTTGTATTGGTTTTTGGTGTATCAGACATATACATAGAAAAAATAAGAAGACTGGTAAACAATGGCATCTTTACAATAACCGGATAGCTCTTTGTTTTCCACCACTTATTCTTGCAATCAATATTTGTGAAGCAGTAGCACGTGATATTGAAATAGGTATCAATTATGTTAATGGAGGTTTTCTTGCTGATGAAGCAATGTATGTAGTTGGAGGAGCATGGAATTATATGAACGGTGCAGCTGGTATTATTAATATAATTACCATTACGGGTTGGTTCGGAATATGTATCCGTAAGATAACCAAGAAAGATAAAAGTCAAGATATGTTATGGCCGGATATGATGTGGTTTTGGATTGTAGCTTATGATATCTGGAACTTCGCTTATACATACAATTGTTTACCTGGTCATGCTTGGTATTGCGGATTTGCTTTACTACTAGCTCCTACTGTATGTGCATTCACTATTGGAAAAGGCGCTTGGTTACAGCATCGTGCTCAAACATTAGCATTATGGTGTATGTTTGCACAGACTTTCCCTGCATTTATCGATAAAGGTAGATTTGCAGTTTCATCAACATATAATACAACAGCTTTAACTATATGGAGTTTTGCAGCATTGGTAGCCAATGCTTCTGTACTTGCATTCATGATTTATAAGATTGTAAAAACCAAGAGAAATCCATACGCTGGAGAACTATATGTGGATATGAAGGGTTACAAAGTAGTAAAAGCTCTTGCTAAAAATTAATAACAAGAATAAAGCACTACGGAGTTTTGTCTGTAAATTCCTTAAATACTATTGAATAATAATTCTGGGTATTGAATCCAACTGATACAGCTATATCTAAAAGCGATAAATTAGTATTCTTGAGTAGTCAGTACATAAGTCATCCAGATTAATGCATTGTGTATAATTTTCATGTATGTATTGGATGGCTTTTTTTACATGGACATTGAACTTTAAATTACTCATACCTTTACTAAAATTATTATCCGCAATATTCAATATTATAGAAGAAAAAAATTCTAGACAGCTTTTGGGTTTGTAGGGGATATGTTCATTTCCGATTTTTTCACATCTAATAGGACCAATTATATTACTGATTATGTGTAAATGTAAATGAATCACTATAAAAAATCTATAAACAAAGCTGTTGAGAAAGTCTAACAATTTCAGATTCAAGGAAGTTAATACTTTCTATAATTAAAATCCTTATAGTGTATCACTAGATACACTTTTTTTAATGAGATTATGATAAAATTACCTCACCAATGAAAATGAATTGCGTTTTCATAAATTATTTGATACAGGAGGTAATAAATTGTATAGCATAGGAATTGATATAGGATATTCATCAATAAAAATAATATTGATGGATAGCAACTGCGAAATTAAATATAGTAACTATCTGTTACATAAAGGAAAAGTAAAGCAAATCCTAACAAAAACACTTGAAGATATACTAATACAGTATAATAACCATGATATTAAATTAGGAGCTGTTACTGGTAACGGAAGTAAGTTTTTATCCAAAGCAAATAAAGCTTGTTTTGTTAATGAAGTTGCATCAATAGTAGAGGGGAGTACTAAAACAGATGGCAACATTAAATCAATAATAGAGATTGGTGGAGAAAGTGCTAAATATATTACAGGCTTTGAAGGAAAAGATAAATCTAAAATACAAATTGCCATGAACTCCAATTGTTCTGCTGGAACAGGTTCTTTTTTAGAGGAACAAATGTCAAGGCTCAATCTAAAGTTAGAGGATTATTCACTATATGCCAACAGAGCTAAATCAATACCAAGAATAGCAGGTAGGTGCAGTGTGTTTGCTAAAACAGACATTACTCATCATCAACAGGAAGGAGTACCCATTGATGATATTTTACTTGGCTTGGCATATGCAATGATTAAGAACTATAGGGGAACTATTATCAAAAAGTTACCACTTAAAAAACCTATTCTTTTTTCAGGTGGTGTTGCTCATAACCAGGGTATAATTACCGCTATAAAAGATGTACTTAATCTGAATGATGGGGATTTGATTATTCCAGAATATTTTAGTAATATTGGTGCTTATGGAACAGCAATCATAGCTAAAAATGATGAGCTTAGTATTAACCTTCTAGATTTACTTAACTATGTGAAATCTAACGAAGATTATAGCAATGAAGATAATGAGGTTAGACTGCCAAAATTAATTGACTATGGTAATGGGGATAGTTTTGACAAACATATATATAAATCTATAGAAGATAAAACAAAAAGTTTAGATTGCTATTTAGGTATTGACATAGGGTCTACCAGCACTAATCTAGTGCTAATGGATGTAAACAAGGATATAATTTCATATAAATATCTAAAAACTCTAGGGAATCCAATAGAAGCCGTTAGATTGGGATTAAAAGTATTAATGAAAGAATTCGGTGACAAAATTAATGTTATAGGTGTTGGTACTACTGGTTCTGGTAGATACATGATAGGTAAATTCATAGGAGCTGACGTTGTAAAAGATGAGATTACTGCTCAAGCCAAAGCAGCTGTAACAATAGATAAAAGTGTTGATACCATTTTTGAGATTGGAGGGCAAGACTCAAAATATATATCTATAAAGGACGGTGTAGTAACTGACTTTCAGATGAATAAGATATGTGCAGCTGGAACAGGGTCTTTTATTGAAGAGCAAGCTAAGAAATTCAATATTCCTATAAATGAATTTGGTGATATGGCACTTAATGGGGATACCCCTATTAATCTAGGAGAAAGATGTACTGTTTTCATAGAAACCAGTATCGCATCTAATATATCAAGAGGAGCTAAATTGGAGAACATTGCTTCTGGACTTTGCTATTCAATCGTAAAAAATTATATTGGAAGAGTAGTAGGGCAGAAAAATATAGGTAATAAGATATTTTTACAAGGAGGAGTCGCATTTAATCAAGGTATAGTCAATGCTTTTCGAGCATTAACTGGAAAAGATATCGTTGTTCCGCCTTTCTTCAGTGTTACAGGAGCATTTGGGGCTGCTATATTAGCTAAAGAGGGTATGACAAATAAGGAAACTAAATTCAAAGGTTTTGATATTGAAAATAAAGAGTTCCTAGAAAAACATAGAGAGGATAAATTAAAGCAAGATAATACTTCAATATTTAATAACAAAGTTACAGAAATAGTATTTGACGGTTATAAAAATAATGTTGATGATAATAAGAAAACTGTCGGGATACCAAGAGCACTTTTCACATTTGGTATGTTTTCCATGTTTCATGGAATTTTTAAAGACTTAGGTTTCAATGTAGTATTATCTGAACCTACCAATGAGGAGACTATTCGTCTAGGGCAACAATATGCACTTGATGAGACCTGCTATCCTGTAAAATTGATAACTGGTCATGTAGCAGAATTAGTTAAAAAAAATGTGGATTATATATTCTTCCCTGATTTGTTTTCAGTAGATCATCCAGGTTCCAAAAGCAGAGTCAATTATGGTTGTGCTTTCATGCAGTTAGCTTTTAAGGTAATGAATCAAACTATGGAGTTGGATAAAAAGGGAATACAATTATTATCTCCAACTTTTGCTTTTAATCTAGGAAAGAAGTTTATGATGGAGAGTTTTTCTAAGATGGGAAAACAATTGAACAGAAGCAAGGAGCAGATTCAGAAGGCACTAGGTAAAGGTACAGAAGCTTACTATAGATTTGAAGAAAAGATGAAGGAAAATGGTAAGAAAGTTCTTACATCAATAAAACCAGAAGAAAAGGTATTCGTTATGATATCCAAGATATATGGTGTTGCTGACCCAATGTTAAATATGGGAATACCTTCAAAACTTATGGATATGGGATACAAGGTAATTCCATTCTATGATTTGCCAGAAGGGGATATTTCAAAAGAATACCCTAATATGTTCTGGCCTTTTGGTCAACACATATTAGAACCAGCAAAGCTTGTTAAAGAACATCCCAATTTATATGCTATATTGTTAACGCATCATGGCTGTGGACCAGATTCAATCATTTCACACTATTTTAGAGAAGAAATGGATGGTAAACCATATCTTCACATTGAGGTAGATGAACATTCATCTGGTGTAGGAGTAATAACGAGAGTAGAAGCTTTTATTAACAGTCTCAATTCAATAGGTGTAAAAAAAGCAAATCCAGTAGAATTTTATCAAAAAAAGATAGTGCATAAAGAAACAAATATAAAATATTCTTTGAAGGATATAGATGAAGATACAATAGTTTATCTGCCTTATTTATATCCCTATTCAGATATTTTTAAGGAGATTTTGAACTATCATAAAATAGATGCAAGGACATTACCAGAAACAAGCCAAAGCTCTATATACATGGGAAGAAGATTCACAATTACTGAAGAGTACTTTTCTTTGACAGCTTTATTAGGAGATATTTTTTCAGAACTTTCTACCCTAAAAGAAAAGAATAAGAAGGTATCATTCTTAATACCACGTAATGAGGGAACTGAGACAGATGGACAGTATGGTAGATTACTCAGAACGAAACTTGATGAGGAAGGGTATAAGAATGTAGATGTAATTTCTCCGTTCATTGAAGATGCGTTAAATACCCAAGAAAACTATGTAACTTCAATATGTTTAGGTTTGTTGGCTGGTGATATAGTAAGAGCAGCGAGGATAGATTATAGAGATAAATATTTAAAGGATATTCTAAAGTATATTAAGAGCGATAATCTTACAGTTGATAAATTAATTGAGATAGCTAATGACGTAAATGAAAAATCAAAATCCATGAAATATAATAAAAAGATTCTAGCTACTGGAGAAATTTGGATACTATATAACCATATCCTCAATAATGACGTTTTTGGCAAATTAGAAGATAAAGGACATAAAATAGTCTATAGTCCTTTGAGTGAAACAATATGGCTATTATGGAAAGACTTCTTGGGCCAGAATATTGACAAAGTAAGTTTCATTCAGCAACAAAGATTAGATAGATTCAAGGAAATGATTATTCTAATATCGAAAGCTTTATCAAGTCAATCACCATTTGAATATGATATAGACAATCTAGTAACAACAGCAGATAGGACTATAGGTTATTATTCTGGAGCAAATGGAAGATATAGAGAAGCAAAAGTATTAGGTCAGCTTAATGGAATAGATGGAAACATAACTGTTGCATCTATGTATGAAAATACAGGAATCGTACTAGGTATATTGCATAAAGGATTTGAGCAGGGTAACGAGAAACCTATTCTTAATCTTACCTTTGATGGCAATAAAAATGAAAATCAGGAAACCAAAATTGAGTCATTTATGTATTATTTATAAGTTTTATTCCTAGTAGTTAATATGCATAATCCCCATGTGATATTCGGATATTGAAGAGGGGGATTGTTTCCTTGATCTAGGTTGTGGATCAGGAGATAGGCGTATTGTTATTATTGAATGTAAAAATGGACTTAGAATATATAATGTTGAAATGCAATGAAACTCTCGAATTGAATTTCGGGAGTTTTTTGTATTTTAGTATAGATGATTTGAATCTGATTATAACTTAATAATATTTTTTTGTGTAATTATTAAAATATATGTGCATATATATGTTAATGGATTAAAAATCAAAATCATTTATAAAAGGAGGTAAAATGAATGGATAATTTCCAAATAGAATTGGCAATTGTAAAAAAAGAAGAAGAGGAAAAAGAAAAATGTATGTGTATGTGTGTTAATAGTGTAGGTTATGGTTCTGGTGCAGGAATTTTTGAAGAAGAATAATAATAGTCTCACTCATCAACAGATGGGTGAGACTATAGATTAAATGAAAATGGATAACCCTTCCTATAAAATATACAAGGAATAGTGGCTCATAGAGTAATGGTTAGAAGATATATTTTGTTAAACAAATTGTAATAATAGAGTATATATGTGCATATATATATTAATGACTTTAGAATTAAACAAATAATAACATTTTGTTATAATATTAAATAATTATAATTAAATATGTAACTTTATTTAGTTATAAAATGATTCTGAGACATAATTATATTATACATAAATAATCTAAATATGAAAGGGGGTCAATGAATGGACTTTCAAGTTGAATTAGCAAAGCAAGATAAAGAAAAAGAAAAAGATAAGTGCGCTTGTTTATGTGGTTTAAGTTCTGGCGGCGGTTCTGGTGCAGGAATCCTTGAAGACGAGGAGTAATAATTCTTCAGTGGGGTTGCCTTATAATACATTTGTTTTAATGTCAGCTTATCATCTACAATATATGTATTATGAGACAGCCCCAATAGTTTTTGTTGAAAGTAAGACTAGCTTAATTTAAGAGTATATAGCTTTTATAATAAATGATGTTTAAAACTAGTAAACAGGATAACCCTAATATAATTATAGCAAAAGCTAAGTTTATGAGAAAAAGGGAGTTTTTGTATGAAATTAATATATGATGAAAAAATCATTATAGAGAAATACGATGATGAACATTACATAATATATTCTCCATTCAATCACAACTTTCTAAAAGTTAATGAAGCCATGAAAGCTTTGATTGTATATATTATTCATAAGAGGGGGAATGTAGACTTATCGGATATAGTTGATTATTTTAAACAATATGATATGAAGTTGATGGAAGAAGAAGTTAAGAAGCAGATAGATATCTTGGTTGAAGCCAAACTATTTTTTTATAATCGAAGGGATTATATAAAGTCAGAAGTTATAACTCTGGAAGATTATAGATTTCCGCCAGGACAAGAGATAGATATGGTATATATCCATCCAACTCTAAGATGTAATTTTAACTGTTCTTATTGCTACAATAAAGCTCTAGCTGCAACACAACAAGAATTGACGACTATACAATGGATTGGGATAATAAATAAATTGAAAGCACAGGATATTAATTATTTCATTTTCACTGGAGGAGAACCTCTTATGAGAAAAGATCTATTTGATATCATAAAATCAATAAAAGATGATAATACAAGAGTAGAGATATTATCAAATGGTTCTCTACTTATGAAACAAGTGGATAAGCTATTACCATTGGTGGATTCTTTTGTAGTCAGTCTTGATAGTCTTGATATTAAAAAAAATGGTATAAACCGAAGTGAAGTAGGATTTAATAACATAATCAGATTAATAGAATATTTCTCAAAAACAGCACCTAAGAAGCTAAAAATAAGATCCGTAATTACTAAGGAAAATGTGGATACTATACAAGCTTTCAATGATGAAATATACCAAAACTATGGAATAAGATGTATTAATGTAAGATTCATACCTAATAATAAAGAAGAAATATCTTTAATGACTGAACCTCCTATGCCAAAAATTGATACAAACAAAAAGTACAAAATGGATATGGGGATAAAAAAATATCGATGTGGTGCATGTTCTAACATAATAGCCATAAACCCAGAAGGAGATATATATCCTTGTCAAAGTTTGATGTTACCAGAATTCAAGATAGCCAATATACTAGATGAGAATTGGCGTATTCAGTTGGCTGAATCAGAAATAACACAGAAATTTCGAAATATTAAAGTGAATAATATAGATGAATGTAAAGATTGTTCATATAGATATATATGTGGAGGAGGATGTCCAGCCATAGCATACAAAGTATATGGAGATCTGAACCATCACATATCATTCTTTTGTGATTATCTTAAAAAGGAATCTAATCAAAGATTAAGATTAGCTAAATTCGTATCAAGGTAGTAATTAACTTAAGGAGTGGTGATATGTCTGCATTAAGTGCTAATAAATATAAAGAAGATAAACCAGCTAATACTGTAAATGGCATAAAAAATATACTTGACAATATAGGTATTGAATTAGATGAAGGAATACACCTTAATTCTGCTAAAGAATTTCATTCTATACATCTAAGAGTTAAAGGAGCAAATATATTAAATGTAAATGGCAAAGGTACAACTTATGAATATGCACTAGCAAGTGCGTATGGAGAATTCATGGAAAGACTTCAGAATAAAGCATTATATCATTATAAGATAGATTTATGTGATGAGAGTAAAAAGTATCTTGGATTCTATAATTCAACTGATGAAAAATATCTTAGTATTGAAGAGTTTTTATCTAGTGAGAAGGATTTGGTATATAGATTATTCAATACTCATAATAATGATAAGGAGAAAATTGAAGTTCTAAGAGATCTTACATTTATGACTCCAGATGAGTATTCCTGTGATTTTGTATGTATTCCATTTTATAATATAAATACCAACAAATTAAATTATGTACCTCTTAACATAATAGATATTTGTTACTGTTCTAATGGGATGAGTGCAGGTAATACAATAGAAGAGGGATTGGTTCAAGGTCTTTCAGAAATTGTTGAGAGATATGTTAATAAGAAAATTCATCAAGAAAAAATAACCCCTCCTACTATTCCTATGAGTTATCTAAAGAAGTTTCCTTTGCCATATAAGATGATTGAGCGAATAGAGGAGATTGAAAACTATAAGGTAATAATAAAGGATTGTTCCCTTGGTGGAAAATTTCCTGTAGTAGGATTAATCATAATAGATAAGAATACTCAAAAGTATTTTTGCAAATTTGGTTGTCATCCAGTTTTTGAAATAGCCCTGGAAAGAACTTTAACAGAATTATTGCAGGGAAAACGTTTAGAAAACATATTTGATATGGTTAGTTTTTCTTATATAAATAAAAAGATAGAGGTTAAAGAAAACTACGATAGCATATTTATCAATGGGGCAGGTTACTACCCAACAGAATATTTTGGTGATGAATTCAGTTATCCTTTTGTAGGTATAAAAGATAACTCTAAATTGAACAATAAAGAAATGCTTGGATATCTAATTAACCTTATAACCCAAGAGGGGTTTGAGATATTGGTGCGAGATGTTTCATATTTGGATTTTCCTTCATTTAATATTATTGTTCCTGGTATGAGCGAGATTAACGAATTAAACAAAGAGAATATAAATGAAGCTAAAATACATCATAATATTAGACAAAAATTAAAAAATCTTAATAATCTAATAGATGAGGATGTAGAAGAAATAGTCACATATATGAAAAAGAAATACTATACTAATCAAGATACAATAGTCAATCTTTTGAGAGTTCCCCTTGATGATTCTTTTTCTTATAACAATCTAAGAACAGACTTGTTTTATGCTTGTATGCTTTACAAAGTAGAAAGATATGAAGAAGCATATAACGAGTTGAATAAATTTGTAAAGTATCTTAAAAAGAAAACAAACATCAATAAAATGGCTTTGGATTATTATAAATGTTGTAGAGATTATATTGGAGGCAGAGCAAAAGAACAGGATGAAACTCTTGTTAAGAGTATATTGGAAAAATTCTATTCGGAAGATATGGTAGACAAAGTTATAGAAGATTTGTGCAATCCAAAAGATATATTCAAATATCATAGTGTATTAAAATGCTTTGAATGTGATAAGTGTAATCTAAAAGAAAAGTGTTCCTATGACAAAATAATGAGTATTCATAAAAAATTAAAAGAACGACAAATAGCAGCTAATATTAATCAAATGAATTCATTTGTAAAATTACTTGAGTGATAGTCGCTTATAGAAAAGAAGGTGTGATATGAACACGATTATTAATCATATGAAAAGATATAAAAAGTACATAGTATTAACAATCCTATTAATATGTATCCAGACCTTATTAAATTTTATTGGTCCATTAATAATAAGGGAAATACTGACTAATGTAGAAATTGATAAACAAAGTAATATAATATATTATTTTGTTATATTTTTGGCAGCATTAATCACAATATATATATTAAAAATTATATCAAGCTTTATTTATACTAGATTCGCATTAAAATTTAAAGTTGATGAAAGCAAAAATATGTATCATAATCTATTCAAAATAAAATTTTCTTTTATAAGCAAGTTTGAACCATCCTATTTTATTACTCGTATAAAACAAGCTGTAGATAATCTTTTTAATCTGTTGGGAGATAAGGTTTCCAGAGCGGCTATAGCTACTCTGACAATAATTATTTCTTTGTATTTTGTAATGAATGTAAGTATTTATTTAGTTGTCTTATTCGTAATATTATCGATACTTAATTTCTATGGATACAAAGGCATAAATAATAAGTTGAAAGAAGATAGTAGCAAATTACAAAAAACTTGTGCTGAAAATTTTAAGAACATAATTAATGTAGTGCAGAATATTGAACAGATTAAACAAATAGGGGAGTATTCAGGTTTTGTGAATATGACGGGCAGGTATGTTCACAAAATAGAAAAAGAGAACAATAAGCTTTTGCTTAAATCAAATGTAATCAGTGTAGTGCTTGGATTTATAATAGATATAATAAAAAATTCTGTTTTGCTATTATCCATATATCTGTATTTCAAAGAGCAGATTATATTTGCGGATATAATTTTCATCAACATGATATTGAATATATATTTCTCAGCTTTAACTGATTTGAAAAATATAAATATTAGCCTTAGAGATGTCAGAGCATCCATGAAATTCATTAACGAAGAATTATTAGATAATTTGGAAGAACAAAATTCTGTAGTAGAATTAAATACTATTGATGATATAAAATTCAATATTAATGAATTTGGATATGACAATGAAAAAAGCATATTAAAGGATATAGATTTCAAGATAAACAAGAAAGATAAAGTAGCACTTGTTGGTGAATCAGGTAGTGGTAAATCAACATTAATAAAACTATTGTTGAATCTGTATGATTTTAATGATATATATATAAATAATATACCAATAGAAAGATATGAATTAAAGTCTATCAGAAGAAAAATATATGTAATCAGTCAGAATACTTATATGTTTCCAGGAAGCATCAAAGATAATATTGTGGTAGGTATGAATAATTATGAAGAAGATAAATTAGATAAAATACTTGATTATTCATTTTTGGAACCTTTCAAATCATTACCTGAGGGTTTAGATACGCCAATTAGAGAAAAAGGACTTAATTTTTCAGGTGGACAAAAACAAAAAATAGTTATTGCTAGAATGCTCATGTATGATCCTGACGTCATAATTTTTGACGAATCCACTTCGGCTCTTGACAGTAATTCCGAAGATACTATATTTAATGATATTGAGGATTTCCTCAAAAATAAAACAGTAATAAAAGTTTCTCATAGATTATCATCTGTGCAGAATTCAGATTATATAGTTGTTTTAAAGGATGGTAAAGTGGAATCAATAGGTAATCATGATGAGTTATTAGAAAAAAGTAAAGAATATAAACGATTGTTTACGAGACAAATTACAAACTAGACCAAAAGGAGAAGAATATGCCTGATCTACAAAGTTATTTAGACAATGTTTCAAGAATACAATTGGAAATGCAGGCTATACATCCTCTATATAAGAGAAACTATCCTTTAATTATTGTTAAGGATGACGAGGGTTATATTTATGATAAGAAAGATCATGAAAGCTATTGTTTCATAAAAAAATTCAGATTTTCTATCCATGTTTTAGATGATATAGCTGCATGTTTCTGCCTTAATGATTATTATAACAAGTTTTGCTGTTTCATAGGGTATGAATTATTAGATAAAGAGATATTCCCAATACTTTGTCTGCATGAAATGGTTCATTGTTATCAAGGAGTAGAAGCTGAAGAAGAGTTAAAAAAGAAATTAATGATATATGATGAAAATTCGCCTATGTGGGAAGTTGATTATCCATTTAATTATGGTGATAAGAACTTTGTGAAATTATTTGATGAGTATCTGTATTCACTTAGTAATGAGGATATTAGCCAAGTCATAGAGAAAAGAAAAACATTATTAGATAACCTTAATGATGATGATAGGGAATTTATTATATGGCAGGAATGGAAGGAAGGACTAGCTAGATTTTTAGAAAATAGAGCTAGGGAACATATTGGGATAAAAAACAATATTAAAGGAGCCAAGAAACCTTATTCCAGGATTTCTTTTTATAGGTCAGGGGATTTGATTATAAGTTACATTTGCAAACATAAGCCCCAATTAACAAAAGATATAAGAAGATTGTTTGAAGTTTTATACAAAAACAAATCAATTGAATATTGGTAAAGTGCTTTATCAAAGCTATTGGAGTCTATAGATAACATAAAATCTATAGACTCCTTTTAAATTACAGGGGCGTGGTCTAACTCCACCGTCTTTAGACGGTATACGCTTTTAGCCTTATTATTATTGTAAAATGTCCATACTTTAGCTAGAGGTGATAAGTATGGAGAGTTATAACAGAAGTAGTCATGCTATATA
>NZ_JAOARO010000086.1 GCF_025211055.1 Vallitalea sp.
AAACTAATAAAACAGTAAGCAACAATATTAGTTTTTTGGCAATTAATACTTTATTTTCTATCATTCTAATTCTCCTTGTTAGTGTTCTATATTTTTATAAATAATAGTTTACAACATTTTAAATGTTATGTAAATAATAAAATTATTTAACAATAATATAGTGTGTCAACTAATTAGCATTAACAATAGAATGGGATTTCTTCGGGACTGATTCTTCCTAATGAATATTGTTTCGATAAGGATTATTGCCTTTTGGCAACTCGAAGAAGTACGAATGAAATAAAAGCTCATCCAGAAAAATATAAATATATGCCCCAAAATCAAAAATTCGATTTCCTTCCAGTTGAGAAGTTAAAAGAACTGTATCATATGCGCTGGGGGATTGAAACCTCATTTAGGGAACTAAAGTATGCCTTAGGATTAATAAACCTTCATTCAAAAAAAGTTCAGTTCATCATACAAGAAATTTTTGCTCGCCTAATTATGTACAACTTTTGTGAGCTTATAACTCTTCATACTGTTATAAAACAAAAGAAAGGCACAAAACATTTATATCAGGTGAATTATACAATAGCCATAGCCATCTGCTTGCATTTTTTCAAATGTAGGGGGCATGAGCCCCCTGATGTTGAAGCACTTATTAAAAAGAATATTTTACCTGTCAGGCCTGGACGCAAAGACCCTCGTAAAGTCAAATCCAAGTCTGCAGTAAGCTTCATATATAGAGTAGCATAATTTAATTTAAAGTAAAACTGTTTTGCAGAGAAAAATCACTCTGCTTTATTCGCATGTCTAAAAATACAATTTTTTATTTATTAATGTTAAATCGCAATAAGAAAAAAGAGTCTTGCACTATTTCATAGTGTAAAACTCTTCCTATACATCTTAACTTAATGACATTGCCTTATAGGGGCTTGTTTTTACTTTGAGTTATTACAAACTTCTAAAATACTTTTGATATAATATGATATAATATAGAAATCCGAAATCAAAAAATGTGATAAAATAGGTATTTACAAGAGTGTTATGACATGATATAATAATTAGCTGTCAGTTCGAAACCATCCTGACACTAAACAAAACTAGGGAGGAACATAAAAATGAATAGAAGTACAAAGTTTTTGACGAAAGCAGGTTTGATTGCGGCTATTTATATTGTACTCACATTAGCTTTTAGACCAATAAGCTTTGGAGAAGTACAAGTTAGGATTGCAGAGGCACTAACAATATTACCATTTTTTACTCCAGCTGCCATTCCTGGATTATTTATAGGATGTTTGCTTGGTAACTTTTTAGGTGGTGCAATATTATACGATATAATATTTGGAAGTTTGGCATCATTGATATCATCAGTACTAGTATATATGTTAAGACGATATAAATATCTAGTACCTATACCACCAATAGTAATCAATGGTATAGTAGTAGGCTTAATCCTTAAGTATGCATATGCAGTACCATTACCATTAATATCACTAATGGTATTTGTTGCAATAGGACAGACTATTGCTTGTTATGGTCTTGGATTACCGCTGTTGTTTTTCATACAAAAGAATAATATATTTAAAAATGATTAATGATTAATAAATAGTATTATTATATCTAAAGCTATAGATATAAATTATAATAAGGTATATTTAATTTTAGAAGTCATAAAAAGCGCTATATAGCGCTTTTTTAATGTATAGATCTTTAATTAATACGTTTACTTAAGATTCTCAGGATTCAAACACTCAAGTTCAGGTAAAACAAACATACCATCTTTTCTAATAAGAACATCATCAAAATATATTTCTCCACCACCATATTCTGGAGTTTGAATATATACAAGATCCCAGTGTACAGTAGAACGATTTCCGTTATCAGCATCATCATAAGCATTACCAGGGGTTAGGTGTATACTACCCATAATCTTTTCATCAAACAAAGTTTCTTTCATAGGATGAATCACATAAGGATTAACACCTATAGCGAATTCACCAATATATCTTGCACCTTCATCAGTATCAAGAACAGCGTTAATTTTTTCATTATTATTTGCAGTTGCTTTTACAATCTTACCATTCTCAAATTCAAAAATAATATTTTCATATGTATAACCAAGATAAACAGCAGGTGTATTATAGCTAATTTTTCCATTGATAGAATTTTTTACAGGTGCTGTGTAGACCTCACCATCAGGTATATTAACTTGACCATCACACTTAATAGCTGGTATATCTTTGATAGAGAAAGATAAGTCTGTACCTTCACCAATAATTCTTACTTTGTCAGTACGATTCATAAGTTCAACTAAAGAATCCATTGCCTTAGACATCTTAGCATAATCAAGATTACACACATTAAAATAAAAGTCTTCAAAATCTTCTAAGCTTGTATTAGCTCTCTGTGCCATTGCATAACTTGGAAAACGTGTAACAACCCAACGAGTATCGGGTACACGAATTTGATGATGAACTGGTCTAAAATGAAACTCTTCATATATCCTTCTGTTTTCAGTAGGTACATCACTTAATTCATTATTATTATCATCTGAACGAATACCAATAAAACAATCCATTTCTTTCATTATTGTTGCGTCTCTTTTTGCCATAATATCAACTTGTTCTTTAGTGCAATGAAGTAATAATTCTCTCTTAATAGATTCGTTTTCAAAATTAACAAATGGTACTCCACCAGCGGCATAAACCTCTTTAATAAGTTGTCTTGCAAGAGGGTCTGTATTATGACCTATTTGATTGATTAAAACTTTATCTCCTTCTTTAACTTTAACAGCATAATTAACTAGATTTTTAGCTAATTTAACAATTCTTTCATCCATTATAATTCCTCCTTTTATATACATGGAAAGTTCTTAGTTAGCATAATATACCAACTAGAACATTATACCTTAAAAAAAATAAGACTAAACCTTGCTACGAAAGAAGCATAATAGCCTATTTATTATATATATTATATGTATTATTTTAAAGTATACCACAATCAGGAAAAAAAAATAAGGTCATATCAACTACAAAAAATTATTAATTTAATTATATAAAAATCTGTTGAATATGGTATAATACCAATTAGAAAAGTGAAAAAGGAAGGAGAACTGTTATGGAATTTACAACAGTTAAAGAACTATTCAGAAATACTAGTCAGTATGTAGATAAAGAAATCACAGTAGCAGGCTGGATAAGAAGTGTTAGATCATCAAAAGCATTTGGATTCATTGTTCTTAATGATGGAACATTTTTTGAAAATTTACAAGTTGTTATTAATAGCGAACTAGAAAACTTTGCTGAGGTATCTAAATTAAATGTAGGATCGGCTATAATTGTAAAAGGTAAATTTATTGAAACTAAAGGCGCAAAACAACCTTTTGAAATACAAGCTATAAGCGTTGAAATAGAAGGAGCATCCTCACCAGATTATCCATTACAAAAGAAACGTCATACATTTGAATATCTAAGGACAATATCTCACCTTAGACCAAGAACTAACACTTTTTCAGCAGTATTTAGAATACGTTCAGTTGTAGCTCAGGCAATACATCGATTCTTCTCAGATAAAGGATTTGTATACGTTCATACTCCAATCCTTACAGGTAGTGACTGTGAGGGAGCAGGGGAAATGTTCAGAGCTACTACACTTGATTTGAATAACGTTCCAAAGGACGAAGAAGGGCATATAGATATTAAGCAAGATTTCTTCGGAAAAGAAACTAATCTTACAGTTAGTGGTCAGCTTAATGTTGAGACTTATGCAATGGCATTTAGGAATGTATACACATTCGGTCCAACATTCAGAGCAGAAAACTCTAACACTGTAAGACATGCAGCAGAATTTTGGATGATTGAACCAGAGATGGCATTTGCTGATTTGATTGATGATATGGATATAGCAGAAGAAATGATCAAATACATTATTACTTATGTAAAAGAAAATGCTCCAGAAGAAATGGAATTCTTTAATAAATTTATTGACAAAGGTTTATTAGAAAGACTTGATAATGTACTAAACAATAAATTTGAGAGAATCACTTATACTAAAGCCGTTGAGCTTCTGGAAAAAAGCGGAGAGAAATTTGATTATCCTGTAAAATGGGGAGCCGATCTTCAAACAGAGCATGAAAGATATATAACTGAAAAAGTATTCAAAAAACCTGTATTCGTCATCGACTATCCAAAAGAAATAAAAGCTTTCTATATGAAGTTGAATGAAGATAATAAAACAGTTGCAGCTATGGATCTATTAGTTCCTGGTGTTGGTGAAATTATTGGTGGCAGTCAAAGAGAAGAAGACCACGATAAACTAATATCCAAGATGAAAGAATCAGGATTAAAAGAAGAAGACTATTGGTGGTATCTTGATATAAGAAAATACGGCGGATGTAACCACGCTGGATTCGGATTAGGATTTGAACGTATGATTATGTATATAACAGGCATGAGTAACATAAGAGACGTAATACCATTCCCTAGAACAGTAAATAATTGTGACATCTAAAATAGTCTGCTAAGACTACCGTATATATAATAAAACTCGTTTTTCTAATGGAATTACGGGTTTTTTATTGAAATTTTTTCATATAATTATTGTAAATTAAAGTAAATTTGGCGATAATTATAATGAAACTTACTTGTTTTATAGAAAAACAAACTATATAATATACTAGTATCCAAATAAGAGTATCTATAATACGAATAATTATTAGGAGGTTAACTTTGTTAGAAAAACAAAGTAATGATAACAATGGGAAAAAACACTAAAGATTTGAAGGATACCAAGACTATAGATAAGAAAACAATATACAAAAGAGTTCTTAAGATTGGACTGGGGTTTCTAACACTTATCGTATTATTTATAGGATTTCTACTAATATATTTGCATAATTCGTCGTTTACAGTTGCTTTTAATCAAATAGAATTCGGTGGATATTTCAATGATAAAGAATTAGGAAAGATTATTGAGATAAAAGAAAATAATGTATCTATAGAGATACCAATAGACGTTATAACTACATCTTTTAATCATAAGATTGATGAGATGAAAATACAAAACGGTTACATTATTAATAATGGCTTCATTGATACTAATGAAAGTAAAGCATATATCAATACTACTATACATGGAGTAAACATACCAATATCCACGGATGTAACACTAGAGATCAATGATAGAGAGATACAAATTAATTTTACTAACATGAAACTAAGAAACAAGAACTTCTTATCATTACCTAAATCCATAGAAGAATCTATAAAGGATAAGTTGATTAAGAATAAAGAGATATTAAATATAAGCTTAGATGACTATAATATACCAGACATAGCAACTATCCATAGTATCAATATGGAGTCAGACAAAGTAGTTATTGGTTTAGTCATTAATGAAGCTAGAACAAAACAAATACTAGTAGACATTGCTAAGTTTAAAAGTGAAGAACTCTATGGTATATATAAAAATAATGGTGACAATACTCTAGAAAAAGTTTTAGATATTATTGATAAAGAAATAATATCCAACAAAGATATAGAAATGATACTGACAGATATACTCATAGGAAATGAAAAGCTAATAAAAAATATATTAATACTGACAGATGAGAGTAAAATTGATTACGTTCTTAATGATTATGGAAAATATATTACTCATTATAGTAAAAAAGATATAACAAATGAGAAAAACAAGCTTATTCTAGGGAAAATTAAAAATTATTGTACCTTATTACTTGAGCAAGTAGAAGAATTACCCCAAAAGAAGTACGTAGTATACCTAAATAATCCTTATGACATAGACAGAGATGTATCTGTTTTTATAAAAGATATAATCGTTAAATATAATCTTGATATACCAGAAGATGTATATGACAAGATGAATTTTTTATATAATTATATAGATAAAAATTATATGATTGCATATAAAATAGATAATAAAAAATATGCAGTGGTTGATAAAATGAATTATGACTTTATTGATAAAAAAGATTATTTAGCTTATCAATTTGAGAAACCACTAGAGACAAAAGTATTTTATGATGAAGATATTGAAAAGAGTATAAAGGAATATTTTGCTTCAGAGGTATTTATAAGATATATGAATACTGATGGTAGATATGCTTTTGCAATAGCCTCAGATTCTAATAATTATCAAAGCTATGAGAGATTTGCTCTAGAAAAGAACGATACATGGAAGATTATAGATACAGGTATTGATGATTTATATACTTTTAGTATTAATCATCCTGGATTTAATATAAGAGCTATAACTGATGATTTTATTGAAGATAATATATATAGTCTATCAGAAAAAGATATAAATGCTGTATTGGACCAATTGGAATATAGAGATATAATACCTGACAGAAAAGAAATAGGTATAAAATATTGTTCTTATGATGGTAAATACATTTCTATAAAATTGACTAATGATGAAGAATACGTATTTTCAATAAAATATTCTTATTTGGATAAGGTCTATAAAAAAGAAGTAGCAATAAATAAATGGAGAAATATATCTCCACTTATATTATTACAAGATAAAAATAATGACAAAAATGATGCAAAAACTAATCAATAGATAATTTATGGATTAGTAAGTTACTAAAGAAAGGAAGACATTATGGAAACAGTTATGAAGCAGTTAGACAATATCAAATTTAAAGCGCTGGAAATATTGACAGCATATGGTTTTAAAATCTTAATGAGTTTAGTTATCTTAATCGTAGGATTAAAAGTTATTAAATATCTAGTTAAGCTAATTGAGAAGTTCTTGAACAAATCAAAAGTAGATATATCATTATCTAAATTCTTGTTATCAGCAACAAGATTAATATTGAAGATATTACTTGGTATCATCATAATGGAAAATCTAGCTATTCCAACAACCTCGCTTATAGCAGTTATTGGAGCAACTGGTATTGGTGTTGGTATGGCTTTACAAGGAAGTCTTGCTAACCTTACAGGAGGAATCTTAATATTATTATTGAGACCATTCAAAGTAGGAGATTTCATTGAAGAAAAAGCATTTGGACATGAGGGTATAGTAGAAGATATTCAAGTGTTCTATACAACGCTTAGAACAAGAGACAATAAAGTGATAACTGTACCTAATGGAAGTTTATCCAACAGCAGTATTATAAATCATTCAACAATGGATATTAGAAGGGTTGATTTAACTTTTGGGGTAGCTTATGAAGAGGACACTTTTGCTGTTAAAAGGGCAATAAAAGAAGTTATTGAGAAACATGCTCTCATACTTAAGGATAGAGAACCATACATTAATATTAGTGAACATGGGGATAGCTCAGTTAATTTTGCTGTTTTGGTATGGTGTAAAACAAAAGATTATTTACAGGTGAAGTTTGACCTAATAGAACAGATTAAGATTAAGTTTGATGAAGAAAATATTTCAATCCCTTATCCTCATATGGATGTAAACATTGTTAATAATGAAGGTAAGATTGCCAAGTAAAGAGAATTGTATTAAGAATATAGATTCACTAATATGAAATATATTTTCAAGAGGAGATGTTTAGATGGAAAAGTACAAAGATTATATTCTTGATTTTCTAAAAAAAATACTAGAAACAGAAAGTCCCAGTGGATTTTGCCAAAACATCATGAAACTCATAAAAGAAGAAGCTAATGACATGGGCTATGACATGGAATTTACTAACAAAGGCTGTGGAGTCATAAGAATTGAAGGTAAAAATAAAGAGGTTCTAGGATTATCAGCTCACGTTGATACTTTAGGAGCTATGGTAAGATCCATTAAATCTAATGGAACAATTAGGTTCACTAGTATAGGCGGATATCTTATGAACAGTATAGAAGGCGAATACTGTAAGATATTCACAAGAGACGATAAAGAATATGATGGTACCATACTAACTACAAAACCTTCAGTTCACGTATTTTCTGACGCATCAGAGCATAAAAGAATAGAAGAAAATATGGAAGTAAGAATAGATGAGAGTGTATCATCTAAAGAAGATGTAGAAGAACTAGGAATAGAAGTAGGTAACTTCATTGCTTTTGACCCTAGAGTTAGGATAACAAAAAGTGGTTATATAAAATCTAGACATCTAGATGATAAAGCAGGGATAGCTACTATTTTTGCTTTGATGAAATACATAAAAGATAATAATATAATACCTGATAACACAATAAAAATATTTATATCTACATATGAAGAAGTAGGACATGGTTCTTCTTATATTCCGCAAGATATAACAGAGATGATTGCAATAGATATGGGTGCTATGGGGGATGACCTTTGCTGTACTGAACATGATGTATCTATCTGTGTAAAAGATTCATCAGGGCCTTATGACTATAATATGGTTAATGAATTAGTAAGCATTGCAAAAGATAAAGAGATTGGATATGCATTAGATGTTTACCCTAACTATGGTTCAGATGCATCTGCTGCACTGCGTGCAGGAAACAACATTAGAGGAGCACTTATTGGACCAGGGGTACATGCATCTCATGGTATGGAAAGAACTCATATAGAGGGCATTCTCAATACCTTAAAGCTATTATTGGGGTATATTAATTAAATATTATTATAAAGGTTAATTATGGAGTTTGGAATTTAAGTCAATATTGTTATATGTAGTATATTTTGCAATAGTATAATTTGTATACTATTTAATTACAAAGTATTTGCTTTTTATTAATATTATGATTAGACGTTATATATACAGATAAAAGCAAAAACCTCAGGAATTAACCTGAGGTTTTTGCTTTACCTACCGTTGACTAAACAAACTGTTCTACAGAGAAAATATTCTTATCTCCTCTAAATCTAGAGACAGTGTACTCTACAGGTGTCTCAAATTTATTATAACCTTTTACATGAAATAATTGTATTGCAGTTGTCTTATTAATTTCAAGTAATTCACAATCTTCCTTAGTAGGAACAACAGCTTCCATTTCTTTAACTATTTTATAGACTTTAGTATTAATATTGCTAGATAGTATGCTATATAATGATTCTTCATTCATATTATTATCGAGAATATGTTTACAAAATGAATAAGGTAAATAAGTTTGAGAAATTATTAGTGGTTCATTATTTACAAATCGGAGCCTCTTTAAATAGATAACGTCTGTATTCGGTGCGAGATTTAAAGCAGATGCAACTTCTGGGGTAGCGGAAACTACCTTAAAATCTAAAACCTTAGTACTAGGGGTATATCCATTTCGTAACATTTCATTATCAAAGCCCTCTGCTTTCTGAGTAAAATCATGTTTGATTTTGGTTTGAGCAACAAAAGTACCTCTACCTTTTACACGATAAAACTTTCCTTCATTAACTAATTCAGTCAACGCTTGTCTGATGGTTGTTCTGCTTATACCATAAATATCACATAGCTCAAACTCAGTAGGTATCATATCACCTGGTTTTAAAACTTCATCCTTCATCATTTCAATCAAAATATTTTTGAATTGAAAATAAAGAGGAATAGGAGTTGACTTGTTAACGGTATACTTTTTAAAACTATCAATACTTGCCATAATTCATCACCCTACTTTATTATATTTTTAGTATAAGGTTTATCTGCTACAACACCTATTTTACAATAATTGGAGAAAAAAGCAAGGGCTAATTTCATTAAATATTATAATAGTTAAAAATTGCTATATAAAAATGTTAGTATACTAGCGATTTTGCCCTAAAAATAAGCCAATCTTATTTTATAAAATATATTTTTAAATATTAAATGTGATTTTTACATAAAATGAAATTTCTTTTATACAAATTTGATATAGCATTTATATATTTATGTGCTTAATTTTAGAAACTTCCCTTGATAGGAGTACATAGAAATTGTACACAAAAAATTAATAATTGTAGTGTTGAGCTTTTATTACTTATGCTTTATACTAATAATATTAAGATTTTTAATGTCATTTATGTATATAATATATCGGTATTATTTGGAAAAAACTTAATAGTTACCTTGATTTTGTGCTATACTGTTTTAATAAATTAGTAGAGAGGACTTAAAATGTTTGGATATGTACAGATTGATAAACTTGAATTAAAAGTAAGAGAATATATGACATACAAAGGATATTATTGTGGATTGTGTATGGCGTTGAAACATAATTATGGAAATCTTAGCAGACTTACATTAAATTATGATATGACATACCTAGTTATCATTTTAACGTCTCTATATGAACCTATTAATAATTGCTCTAATTGCAGATGTGTGGCTCATCCTCATAACAAACAGTTGATGATAGATAATGAGGTAAGTGAATATTGTGCAGCGTTAAATATTATGTTAGCATATAATAATCTAAAAGATGACTGGAAAGATGAACGAAGTATAAAAAGTCTTCTTGCAATGATACTGTTTAATAGAGGGTATAGAAAAGCCAAGAAAAAATATCCTGAGAAAAATGAAGTAATAATTAAATTCATAAAAGAATTAGAAGAACTTGAAAAAGCTAATTGTAAGGATATTGAAAAGGTATCAAATGTTTTTGGACATCTAATGGGACAATTAATGATTTATAAACAGGACCATTGGAAGCAATATTTAAATAATATTGGCTTATATTTGGGAAAATATATTTATATTTTAGATGCTTATGATGATATAGAGAAAGATAAGAAAAATAAAAGTTATAATCCATTCTTATTATGTGAAGAAGAAAATTTAGAAGAGTATGCTAAGAACTTGTTAAACCTCAATTTATCTTTTTTGGATAGTGAACTGGATAAATTACCTTTGGTAAAAGAAAAACCTATTCTAGATAATATAATATACTCTGGAATTAAAAATAGAATGAGAATTATTTTTGACAAAGATGATTGTAATAAATGCAACAGATTAGAAGAAACCAATTAAATTCTTACTAGGAGGAAAAGATAATGAGAGACCCTTATGAAGTATTAGGTATAGAAAGAGGAGCAAGTAAAGATGAGATAAAAAAGGCGTATAGGGAATTAGCAAAAAAATATCATCCAGATAGATATGCAGACAATCCATTAAACGACCTTGCTGAAGAGAAATTCAGAGAAGTTCAAGAAGCGTATGAGTCACTAATGAACAATAATGACTATACAAGTTCAAGTTATAGCAGCAGTAATTCTAGTTCTGGGTATACATCATCAGAGTATATGAATGTAAGAAGTTATATTCAAGTTAGAAGATTCCAAGATGCAATGAATATGCTTAATGCTATGAGCGATAAAAATGCTGAATGGTATTATTTAATGAGCATCTGCCTTGTTGGTACAGGCTATACCAATCAAGGATTCGAATATGCTAGAACAGCTGTAAATATGGCTCCAAACAATATAGAGTATAGAAATCATCTAACAAGACTTCAAAATGTTCAGAATGGATATAATACTAGAGCATATCAATATAATAGAGGGAACAATAATTCAGATGCTTGTGGATGCTGTTCACAGCTCATATGTGCAGATTGTTTATGTGAATGTCTTGGAGGGGATTTAATTTCATGTTGTTAAAAACAAAGAGATTAGCATACTTAGGAATATTATTGGCGATTAATCAGATTATATTATTGTCAAGTACAATATTTGTTAGTAATACAATAATTATTTTTGCACTAGCAGCTATTTTAATAGGTGTAGTAATCATTGAATTCAATTTAGCAAGTGGTGTGAGCTTTTATATAGCATCAAGTATACTTGCACTTATATTAGTACCTGATAAGATACAAATCATAACATATATTGCGTTTTTTGGGCTATATAGTATAGTCAAATACTTAATTGAAATATTAATAAATCGTAAAAACTTATCAGTAATAATAGAGGTCGTATTGAAGATAGTATATTTCAATATGATATTGGTAATTTATTACTTTATTATAAAGCAGTTTGTATCAGTTTTACCCTTTAATGTAACATGGTGGGTCATTATGGCAGGAGAAGTATTCTTTATTGCATATGATTACTTCTTAGGTTATTTTCTACATATATATGCAAGTAAAATAAAACCAAGATTAAAAAAATATCTTTGAGAGAAATATTTCCACATAGTATGTAGAGAATAATACGATCTAGTCAGTTTTCTTGAATGTAAATATATATTTTAGGTGATAATATATATTACATTAAGTATATAAGTTGTATTAATTTTTAATACAAAATAAAATAACGGAGTGGTTTTGATGAAACAAAGGATTGGAATTGTAACAAGTGGGGGAGACTGTCCAGGCTTGAATGCAGCAATTAGAGGTGTAGCAAGAGCTTCTTATGGTATGATCGATTGTGAGATAATTGGTATAAAAGATGGTTTCAAAGGCTTAATACATTGTAATTATCAAGTGTTGACTCCAAGGGACTTCTCTGGAATACTTGTTAGAGGAGGAACAATACTTGGTACATCCAGAACTCCATTCAAGAAAATGAGAAAAATTGAAGAAGATAATATTGATAAAGTAAAAAATATGGTAAATAATTATGAGAAAATGAAATTAGACTGCTTAGTGACGCTTGGAGGTAATGGAACACATAAAAACGCTAATCTCCTTAGGGAAGAAGGACTTAATGTGATAGCTCTTCCAAAGACTATTGATAACGATATATGGGGTACAGATATAACTTTTGGATTCCATAGTGCAGTAGATATCGCAACTGAAGTAATCGACCGTATTCATACAACAGCGGATTCTCATGATAGAGTCATGTTGGTTGAGTTAATGGGTCATAAGGCAGGTTGGTTGACATTACACGCAGGGGTTGCTGGTGGAGCAGATGTAATTTTGATTCCTGAAATTCCTTATGATATAAATAAAGTTATAGATTCCTTGGATAAAAGACATTCTTCAGGTAAAGACTTCTCTATATTAGCTGTATCAGAAGGAGCACTTTCAACCCAAGAATCCAATATGAAGAAAAAAGAGTTGAAAAAATCAAGAGAAAAAATGAAGTATCCATCAGTATCCTATAGATTAGCTAAACAGATTAATGAAGCCTTAGGTCTAGAAACAAGAGTAACTATACCAGGACATCAGCAAAGAGGAGGTTCACCTTCACCATATGATAGAATATTGGCAACAAAGCTTGGTGCATATGCAGCCGAGATGATAGCTAACAAAGACTATGGAAAAACAGTTTCAGTTGTCAATAATAAATTATGGGCAACACCTTTAAAAGAAATAGCAGGTAAGTTGAAACTAGTTGAGAAAGATAATCTGCTAATAAGTACTGGTAAATTGGTTGGGGCGAGTTTTGGAGATTAAGGGAGTGAGTGAACTCTCTTTTTTTATAGAAAATAATAGAGCATAATTACTTTTCTTATATTCTACGGAAAGTTTTACGTGACGAAGTGATTAATATAAAGTAAAATAATGTTAGAAAGGGGAACGGGTATATGATAAAGTTTATTCATACAGGTGATGTACATATTGGTATGGAATTCAAAAGTGCTAGCTTCTCTAGTGAATTTGCTAAAAAGCGTAGAAACGAAATAAAAGAGACTTTTATGAATATAGTGTCAAGAGCAGGAGAAATGAAAGCGGATCTATTACTTATAAGTGGAGATTTATTCGAAGACGAATACATTACCATAGGAGAACTAAAAGAAATCAATAATAGCTTTAGTAAAATTAGTTCTACAAAAGTAATAATGATTGCTGGTAATCACGACCCCATAATAAATAACAAGTCATATTATAACCTAATAGATTGGTCAAACAATGTTTATATAATGAATACAAATACTGATAAAATTACATTTGAAGAATTAAATGTTGATATATACGGATTAAGTTGGAATAAGAAAGAGATAAAAGATAATCTGTTTAATGAATTAGAAGTTGAGAACAAAGACCGTGTTAATATATTATTAGCACATGGAGATATATATCAAAGATCCAATTATCTGCCTATAGACAAGGATAACCTAAAAAGTAAAAACTTTGACTATGTGGCTCTTGGACATATACATAAACACGATTTTATAGAATCTAATATAGCTTATTGTGGAAGTCCTGAACCTCTTGATTTTGGAGAAACAGGAGTTCATGGAATTATAGAAGGTATCATTAGAAAAGATAGATTAGATGTTGACTTCCTGCCTTTTTCTAAAAGACAATTTATTGGAATAGAAGTTATAGTAGAAGATTATATGACAATTGAGGATATAATAGATAATATCAAGCATATAGTTAGTGATTATGATTTCAAGAACCTATATAGATTCAATTTGAAGGGTATAAGGGACAAGGATATATTGTTTGATAAACAGTATATAAAAGAAAGAGTAGAAGAATACGTAATATATGCTGAGATTATTGATAATACTACCCCAGATTATGACCTTAATAAATTAAAACAAGAAAACGAAAATAATGTTATAGGTAAATACATTGAATATATGGAAAGACAGAATATCCAAGATGAAATATCAAAATTGGCTTTATATGAAGGTATTGAAGCGTTACTAAGTGAGAAGGTGAACTGATTTGTACATAAATAAAATGGATATAATAAGTTTTGGGAAATACCAAGATAAGGAGATTAAATTAACCAATGGTATAAATGTTATATATGGGGATAATGAAGCAGGAAAATCTACTATACATAAATTCATTGAAGGTATGTTATATGGTTTTTATAAGCCTTATAGAAAGAATAAGCAGTTCACACCTGATTATGATCGTTTCCTACCATGGAATAATAGTAATAAGTATAAAGGAATATTGGTCTATAAACATCAAGGCAAAGAATACCGTATTGAGAGAAACTTCATGAAACGTAACGATAAGGTGGAGATCTTTGATAATGGTACTGGAGAAAATATTACTGAAAGATTTGAGTATGATAGTGCTACCAAATTATATCAGCCAGCTTCTAGACACATAGGTATCAACAAATCAACCTTCAATAATACAATCAGTATCGGTCAGCTTAGTAGCAAAACTTCTGATGAACTGGTGAAAGAAGTAAAAGACAGCCTTATCAATCTAGGCGAAAGCAAGGACGAAGAAATATCAGTAAGGAATGTTATTGATAAATTAAAAAAGAAATTAGACGATATAGGTACCGCTGGTAGAAAAAAGACAACCCCTTATGGTAAACTCACCGAAGAAATAAAAAATCTGAAAAAAGAAAAGGTTGAAGCTGAAAAGATATGGCAGAAAGTTTTAGAAAGACAAGAAGAATTGAATAACATCAATAATAAATTAAAGGAAATGGAAAACAGAAAAAAGGATAATGAAGAATTACTTGATTATCTTAGTAAAGAGGAAGTTAAAAAAGCCTATGAAGAAGGATTAAGGCTTAAAGAATATATAGATAATAAAACTTCTGAATTAAAAGATATTGAACAGTTCAAAGATGCTGATATAGAACTTATAGATGATGCTATTAAGAAACTTAATAATCTAGAATTATGCAGAAGGCAGTATAATGAATTAAAATCAGAGCTAACCCAGATAGAGAACTATCTAAAAAAACAATATGAGATATATAATCAAGTTAAGGTATTGGAAGATGAAGATATAAATGATATTGACAGTATAGCTTCCCAGTATAATATCTATAATGATATGGTAATAAGATCTAATGAATTAAAAGACTTAATAAAGGAACTTAAGACAAGTTTAAATTATGATAATGATAACAATAGTGTTATTGAAGATGACTATGAGTATACTAGACTGGAAGAAGAAAGAAAAGAGATCAAATACAGCAAATCAGTAGAAACTGAATTAAAAGAACAAAAATATCAAGATATGCTAGCAAATCAAAAACATGGTAAATTAATATCTTCATTATCATTTCTGATTTTTGTTGGTCTTTTGGTAAGTGGTATCATATCTTCTCAAATAATAGTTATAGCTGTATCGGTAGTGTTTGCTTGTGTAGCTATATACACTACAATTGGTTATAGAAAAAATAAGGGTAAATTAGATATTCTGCTTAATGAAATCAATAGGGTCAAATCAGCAGAAGGAAAAAAACAAAATAAATTAGATGAAATTGTACAAAAGCAAAATGAAATATTGAAGAAACATAGGTGTACAGAACTTATTGAGTTAAGGAAACTAAAAGATAAAGTAATTCATATGAATGTAATTCATGAAGATAATAAGAAAAGATACACAAAGGCTATGTATGACCTAGAAAAATTAGAACTTGAAAAGAAGCAAAAAGAAGAAAGGTTAACATATTATGTAAACTTATTATTGGATTCTAAGAGCCTAGATATCAATAATATTAACTTAGTTAAAGAAAAATATGAGATTTTTAAAGATACTAGGAAAAACATTAATCATAAAAATGAAGATAAAAAGAATAGATTAGCAAAATATAATAGCATCAATGAGCAAATATCTAAGTTGAATAAAGAGATCAAAGAGATAGCTGATAGGTATAATGTTCAAGATGAAAAAGGATTTCAACAAGTAAAAGATAAGAAATATCTATATCATAACATGATAAGTAACATCAACAATAAAAAAGAATTGTTAAGCAGATTGCTTGGGGATAATACTTTAATAGAGTTGGAACAAAAGTTGACAAAGTATAATCAGGTACAAATGACTACTGATAAATCTAAAGAAGAACTATTATTAGAGCAAGATAATATTGTAAATGATATTATACATATTAGCAAAGATATAACTTCTTATGAGACTAAAATAGCTAATTTACAAAAAGATGTTAGACCTATAGTAGATATTGAAGAAGATATATCAAATAAATTGAATATAAAATCTGATTACGATAAGAAGATTAAGGCTCTCACAATGGCAAGAGATGCTATTGAAAATATTTCAAGAGATATACAGAATAACTTTGCACCAAAACTCAACAAAAAAGTTTCTAATATAATTAGTAATATCACCAATAAAAAGTATACTGATATCAAGATAAATCCTAATATGGAGATTCTTACATATGAACCTGAAAATCATGAATTAATCTCTATAGATTCTTTAAGCAAAGGAACTATTGATCAGATGTATTTTGGATTGAGACTTGGACTTATTGATATTATAAAAGAGGATAAGTCATTACCACTGATATTAGATGATTGCTTTGTCCAGTACGATAATGATAGATTAAAGATGGTTATGGAAACCCTTGAGAATCTAGATAGGCAGATAGTTCTATTATCATGTCATAGGAGAGAGGAAGAAATATTGAAGAGGCTTAATGTGGAGTTTAACTATATAGCTTTGTAAGTTATGATTTATCCAAGAAAAACTTCTAAATACAAAAAAATAATAGGTAACTAGATGCAATATATAATAGGAAACTATAGCAAAAAAATATTGAAATGTCCTTGAAATGTCAAGATAAATTATATATACTTAAACCAATAAAAAATTTAAGCGCTAATTATAGGAATATTTTTTTAGAATTTGTTATAATTTTTAACAAAAAAGGATAAAATATTATGTAAGATAAAAAATTTATATAATTAATTGGAGGTGTTTTAATGTTTACCAATATTGAATTGAAGAACTATAAATCTTTAGTAGATATTAATGTTAATTTTACTGACTCAAAAAAACAACCTAAAAAATTAGTTCTTTTATATGGTGAAAATGGTGGGGGTAAGTCAAATTTAGTCTCTGCATTTAGCACCTTGATTGATATGATAAAAACATTAGAAGTAAGAGAGTTTATAGCTAGTGTAGTTGAAGAAATGAATGAGGAAGTTAATATTGAAAGGATAAAACTTCTTCAAAAGCTTAGAAATAATTATAGAGATTTAGAAACAATTATACAACAAACACATACATGTAATTCTGAGGAGAACATGGTATTGAAGTATAGTTTTAATATTGATGGAAAAGAAGGGTATTATTATATTGAAACGGATAATGATTCAATAGTTAAGGAAGAGTTATATTATGTTATAAATAAGAATAAAGGATATCATTTTCAAATAACTAAAGATAAATCTATACTTAATCCTAATATCTTCAAAAATAAGATATATAATGAAGAACTCTATGATAAAATAGAAAAATTTTGGGGAAAGCATACTTTTCTATCAATTATTAATTATGAGTTAGTAGAGAAAAATAAGAGTTATGTCCATGAAAGATTATCACCAAGATTTCTAGAGGTATTCAAATTTTTTAGTAACTTTTGTTTTAGAGTTAATGAGGGTACTACTAATATAAGAATAAGAAGCGGTATCGAATATAATGTATTAGATGAGCTTCTTGAAGGACAAATATCTAGTACTAAAGAATATTTATTAAAGATATCTGAACGTTTTCTAAATCAATTTTTTACTCAATTATATGCTGATATTAAGAATGTATATTATGTGAAAAAGAAAGATGAAGAGAATATTAAATATGATCTATGGTGTAAGAAATTAATTGGTAATAAAATACGAGATATTAAATTTAGAAATGAATCAACAGGAACATTGCAATTATTAGAATTAATTCCGCTAATATTAGCTTCAATTGGTGGAAATGTAGCAATTATTGATGAGTTCGATACAGGTATTCATGATTTATTAGTTACTAATATTGTAACTGCTTTAAATGATTCTATTGATGGACAATTAATAATGACAACACATAATACTTTACTAATGGAAAATCAAATTCCGAAAGATTCATTATATTTTATTGTTACGGATTCAGATGGAAATAAGGAAATTCCTTGTTTGACTGATTATGAGAGAAGAACTTATCCTAGAAATAATATTCGAGATTTATATCTAAAAGGTATGTATGAGGGGATACCTTCTATGATGGATATAGATTTTGAGGATATCTTAGAAACTATGAAAGATAATTAATTTTTTGGGGGAATACTAATGAGAAAGTTATCATATACAAAAGCTGTAATAATCTGTCACGGAAAATCAGAAGTTCAAATATGTAAATATATTAAACAAAATTTACGATTAAGTATTGAAATTAGTGCTAGGAAAAATGGTAGTTTACCAATTCAAATTAATAGTTTAAAAAGTTATCTTAATAATGATGTTTATAAAAATCTAGATTCGTTTATAAATAAGTTTTCTAAGGTTAATATTGTAGGAGAGGGTAAAAATCAAAAGATTGAGAATTTCAAATTTTTTATTATAATGGATACTGATGATTGTACCAAGGAACAAAGAGAAGCCTATAGTAGCAAAGAAATGTTTAAAGATCATTGGGCTTATGAATATATAGTTCCCATTTATAATATCACTAATTTAGAAGACGTACTTAAAAATTGCTCAATTAAGTGTACAAAAAATACTAAGAATAAGACCAGTACATATATTCGAGTTTTCCCAACTGATCCCAAATATACACATTCTAATGATAGAGTTCAATTAACCGATTTTAGGAATAAGATTGAAAAATGCAAGTATTCTAATATGGATATCTTAATTGATTATTGTTTAAAATGCAAACCTAATAACAAAAATTAAAAGGCTAATAAACACAGAAGTTATCAGCCTTTTAATTGAACGCACGTGGTAGGAATCGAACCCACAACCCTCTGATCCGAAGTCAGATGCTCTATCCAATTGAGCCACACGTGCGTATTGTAAACCACTATTAAGTTTTTTACCTAACCTATTATATCACTAAAACCATAATAGTCAATATGTTTATAGTATATAATAACACTATGTTTCATTAACATTATTGATATTTTTTCATTCTTATATCTGAACCAAAGATTTTAAGTGGTTCATAGTTACCAAATATACGTGATACAATTCTATCGGAGTATTGTTTTGACCAATCAGTTGGTGATAAGTTGGTGGATATCAATGTTGATTTCTTATTCAATAATCTTGTATTAAGGCAATTGAATAACTCAACTCCAGTAAAACGATTATTAAATTCAGTTCCTAGGTCATCGATTATTAACAAATCGCAATCAAAAATAGACTCAATCTGTTCTTCGGGAACTTTTTCATCACCATTATTGAACTTATAATCCTCAAATAACTTGAAAAGTCCAAATGATGTTAAATAAATTACTGTATGAGAACTATCCAATAAAGCTTTTGCTATACAATTACATAAAAAAGTCTTCCCAAGACCAGCTTGTCCAAACAAAATGATATTTGTAAATTCACTATCAAAGTGATTAACGAATTTCTTACATTTTCCATATATTTTACGTATATTTTCTAATGGTGATAAGTTGAATCTTGAATCAATCTTATCTGAATAATAGTTAAAAGAAAATGTACTGAAATTTTCTTCTTCAATAATATTTTTAATATTAGATTGTTCATAAGCAATATTAATCATGGCTTGTTTTAGGCAGATACATTTTTCATTACCGATATAACCTGTATCTTTACACAGATTGCAATCATATTTTGGTTGAAGATAATCTTCTGGATATCCATGATCTAGCAATAAACGTATTTTCTTTGAGGATAGAATGAAATTACTTTCTTGAAGTTCTTCAATCTTTTTTTCTGACTCATCTGGATGCTCAATAATATAATATGTAGTATTAACACTATTAGAAGCTATCTCATCATCTAAAACTTTTATAAGAGGTATTCTATTGTAGATTTCTTCTTTTCTTTTAGTAATTTCATGCTTGATACTAAGCTGTTTCTTATCGTAATTTTGCATGATTAACTTATATTGAGAACGTTTTAGATTCATAATATTAGCTCTTCCTTTCTTTTAATAACACTTTATGAAATATTTTATTAGTAGCTTCCGTCAGTTTCTTTAATGAGTAGTTCCATAGCTTTTTTCTCTAATTCATCAAAATTATATGTACGTTGGTCATAATTAATGAACTTAGATTGATTTTTAGTACTGTCAGTTTTCTTAGTATTAGATTTTAAATGATGTTTTTCATCAAGCTCATTAACATTTTTAATGGTCTTTACGTTGTTCTTATGCCAGTTGTTAATTATAGCATCAATATAACTGAATTGAGGTTGATGGATTGTCTCCATTGTCCTATTACATGCTTCAATAATGATTTCTATAGAAAGATTATAATCATTTAACCATTTCTTCATATATGTAATTTGTTTTGGAGTAGGATTCCTATCACCAATACCTAGGGATTTCATAATTTTAAAATAACTATTGTTAAAAGTCTCAATTCTATTTTCTGCTTTAGCAATTGTATTAATACCTTCATCTGCCCAGTTGATGGCTACTTTTTCAATATAACTCATATTTCTATGGTTATTGGAAACACAGTACTCAATGAGAAGTTCAATAACTTCAAAAGGAAGTCCTAGCCAATCATTAAAACCGATTAGAGTGTTGATATCCTGTTGAGTCAACATTTTACCAAGATACTTTTGAGTTATGTAAATCAGTTGCTTATAATTTTGTCTACTCATAAAAGATGTAATCTCATCAATTTTATATTGAGGTTTTGATGAGATATTGATTCTAGCATCTAACTGTTTTGTTGTAGCAGCAGTTTCTTTCTGTGTATCCACAATGGCATCTACATTATCAATATTAGTAAGGTCATTTAATTTTATTGACCTAATAACTTTCTTATCATCATATTCAATTATCATGACATTAGTTGATTCCCAATATCCTATAGCCCTCATGACATCTGTTTCAGTTAGATGAAGTTTATCAGCTACGTCTAACATTGATATTGATTGTATATTTTTTGATGCATATCTAATAATCAATAAATACACTCTCACAAAATCTCCATTAGAGTTTGATAAGAATTTATCAATGAATTTATTTGGTATCAAGGTAAATTGATTAATATTTTGTGGATAAATAGTAATCATACTCATAAAACAAATCTTCCTTCCGATAACATTTTATGTAAACTAAGCTATGGTTATTTAACTTAATTAGGCTCATTAATATATAAATCGCTCTTAGTATAACATAAAAAATTATATTTGTGTGGTAAATAATGTTTTTAAAAAACTCTGAATAATATCAGAAAATTTACTGTTAAAATGTTGAAAGTGATAGTTTTTTAAACATTTGGAGTATATTGTTTAACAAAACATTAACATTTACCTGTTGATAACTTTGTGGATAGTGTGGATAAAGTTTTACATAACTTATTAACATATGTTAAAATTCTATAACAATATCTAAAAATCAAGTGTTGAAAAAAATAATTTTCGAGTTACTAACAGATATTATGTAAACTATTTAGCCAGTAACTAACCACAGTTTCCCTGTTGACAACATTGTGGATAATGTGGATAACTATCCCTTAATTAGTTCTTCCCCTATAATTCTCACGTCTCCTGCTCCCATAGTTATCAACAGGTCATTTGGATAACAATTCTGGAGTAAAAAAGTCTCTATTTCGTCAAAAGAAGAGAAATAAAAGGCTTGCTTTCCAAGTTTAGTAAGTTCAGACAATAAATCTTTGGAATGAATTTCGCCAGTATTTTTTTCTCTATCTGAATAAATATCTGTCAATATAATATTATCGGCGGAACTTAATGAATAGGCAAAGTTCTTCAAGAAAGCTTTTGTTCTTGAATAGGTATGTGGTTGAAAGACAACCCATAATTTGTTATGAGGGTATTTTGTTGCAGCTGAGAGTGTTGCTGATATCTCAGTTGGATGATGAGCGTAATCATCTATAACATTAACTCCCCTTATATTTCCTTTGTATTCAAATCTCCTGTTTGTTCCTGTGAAGTTCATTAGACCTTGTTTCATATCAATAATATCAACATCAAGGCAATTACTAGCAGCAATAGCAGCTAAGGAATTATAAACATTGTGTATACCGTTGACTTGTAAATTGATTTCTTCTATTTTTTTACCATTGTACATAAGGTCATATATTGGATAACCATACTCATTATATCGTATATTTTCAGCATAATAAGTATTATCATTACTTTTTCCGTAAGTAATGATATTACAATCTAGGTCAGATATTATTTCTTCATAATTATCAATATCTCCATTTATGATTAAATAACCATCATTTGGTAATTTATCAGCAAAAGATTTGAAAGAATGTCTTATATGATTTATATCTTTAAAATAATCAAGGTGATCTTCTTCTATATTAAGTATAATAGAAATAAAAGGATTAAACCTCAAAAAGCTATCACAGTATTCACAGGATTCGGTAACAAAATAGTCAGAATCACCTACACGAATATTTCCATCAATTACATTGAGTATACCACCTATTGATATAGTTGGATCTTTCTGTCCTTGAAGAAGGATATGGGATACCATTGATGTAGTTGTAGTTTTTCCATGAGTACCAGATACTGCAATTGGATACTTGTATGTTTTCATAATCTGTCCAAGTAATTCAGCTCTACCTATTAATGGAATGCCTTTTTCCAGTGAAGTCATATATTCAATATTATCTTCTTTGACAGCTGCTGTATATATTACTAATTCAGTATCATCAGAAATATTGGAAGTTCTATGCCCTAAAAATACATTTATACCAAGGGCTTCTAGTTTTTTTGTTGTTTGAGTAGTTTTTATATCGGAACCAGTTATTTTAAAACCTTTTTGATGCAGAATTTCTGCTAAACCACTCATGCTTATGCCGCCAATTCCTATGAAATGAACATTTAATGGCTTATTAAAATCAATTGTATACATTACTGAACACTCCTCATTTTTATTATTATATTTAGGGAATTTTTATTTTCTACAAATCTGCTATGGGAAACGAGGCGTAGCCTCTTTTGTTATGCTGTAGTGATAAAATCTTATCTAATATATAGTATATAGAATTAATTATATAATCGGCACAAAATAATAAGGATTTTATATGCCTGTATTAATCAAAGGGTAAGAAATTTAATTCACTTATTTAATATTATAACTATAAGAGTTAACTTTTAAAAGAGAAATATAAAAAAATGCTAAAATGGATGGATTCTATGTTTTTTAATGGTATAATAATAAATATGAGACGAGTGTTGAATAGCCAATTGAGTAAGTATTGCTTAAGCTAAAATATGAAGAGATAAGGAGAATTTTTTTGTGGGCAAAAAAGTGAGTAGAACAGATAGAATTGCAGTGATTACAAAGATGTTGGTAGAAAATCCCAACAAGATTTTTACATTAAATAATTTCGTGGAGATCCTTAGTTATGCCAAATCAACTTTAAGTGAAGATATTGATGTAATAGAAGAAGTATTTAAGAATTTTGAATTAGGTGAGATTAAATCTATTTCTGGTGCTGCTGGAGGTATTTTCTACAATCCTAAGCTTACAGATGAACAAATAGAGAATATATGTAATGAATTATGTGAATTGATAGATGATAAAAAGCGAATTATTCCTGGTGGGTATGTCTATATGAATGATATATTCTATAACCCTAATATCTTACAGAAAATTGCTAAATCATTAGCTGCACCATATTTAGATAAAAAGATAGATTATGTAGTAACTATAGAAACTAAAGGTATTCCCCTTGCAATTATGACTGCTAATATTCTTAATATACCAATGATTGTTGTTAGAAAATCAGCTAGGTTGACAGAAGGAACTACTATTCAGATGAATTACATAGCTGGTTCTTCAAGAAGGATTAATACTATGGCTTTGGCGAAGCGTTCTATACCAAAAGGAGCTAAAGTATTGTTTGTAGATGATTTCATGAAAGCAGGTGGAACTGCTAAAGGTATAACGGATTTGATGAAAGAATTTGAGGCGGAAGTGATGGGGATAGCAGTGGTTATGTCTACGAAAGAACCGGAAGATAAGTTAATCGATGATTATTATTCTTTATTGGAATTTGATGGTATTGATGAAAAAAATGAAAAGATTAATATATATAGGAAAAAGAATAATAATGTGTGATTAATTTTATGGGGATTTGATAAAAGATTTGTGTGAAATTGGACAACGGTTGTATGTCGAAACCATATATAATGATAATACACTCTCGTTACGTTTGTTGTTTTTAGCTGTTTTTAAGGAATGACAACAAATCGTAAAAGTTGTGGATTATCACTATATATGGTTTTTTCTATATATGGCCACATTTGAGTTGTTAGAAATAGTATTTCATAATCTAATGATGGTAATAAGATATGGAAGTAAAAATTATTATTTTCTTGTAATAAACTTGGAACAAAAGTGGTATTAATATAATAGTGAAAAAAATAGTGTATATCTAAGTTAGGAGGTAAGTAGTGAAGAGAAAAAACATTATAGCTATGCTTCTTGCTGGTGGTCAAGGTAGCAGGCTTGGAATATTAACAACACATGTGGCAAAACCAGCAATAGCATTTGGAGGCAAATATAGGATTATTGATTTTACGCTTAGTAATTGTATTAATTCAGGAATTGATACTGTTGGGGTTTTAACTCAATATCAACCATTAAGATTGAATAACCATATTGGGATTGGTATACCTTGGGACCTAGACAAAAATTATGGAGGGGTCAGTATTTTGCCACCCTTTGTCAAGAAACAAACAGGGGAGTGGTATTCGGGAACAGCTAATGCAGTTTTTCAGAATATAGATTTTATTAATAACTATTCGCCAGAATATGTACTTATTTTATCAGGTGATCATATCTATAAGATGGATTATGAGAAGATGTTGAATTATCATATTAAGAAGAAAGCAGATGCTACTATAGCAGTATTTGAAGTACCTATAGAAGAGGCTCATAGATTCGGTATTATGAATACAGATGAAACCAATAAAATAATAGAGTTTGATGAAAAGCCAAAAGTTCCTAAGAATAATTTAGCTTCTATGGGGATCTATATTTTTAATTGGAAAGTATTAAAAGAAGCTTTGGCAAGAACTAATAGTATGTATCAAAAGAATGATTTTGGAAAACATGTTATTCCTTATATATTAGGTAATGAGGGTAAGCTGTTTGCATATAAATTTCAAGGATTTTGGAAGGATGTGGGGACACTTCAAGCTTATTGGGAAGCGAATATGGAACTGATTAAGCTTGTTCCTGACTTCAATTTATATGAAACTTATTGGAAAATCTATACTAAAAATGAGATACAGCCACCCCAGTATATTTCCAAAGATGCGTGCATTGAAACCTGTATAATTGGTGAAGGTACAGAGATAGAGGGTAAAATATATAATTCTGTCATAGGGTCTAATGTAAGTATAGGTAAAGATACTATAATAAAGGATTCAATAATAATGAGTAATACAGCAATCGGTGATAATTGTAACATTTATAAGAGCATCCTCTCAGAAGAATCAATCATAGGGGATAATGTAAGGATGGGTATAGGAGAAGATGTTAAGAGTATAGATTATCCAGAACTTTACAATTCAGGTATTTCTGTAGTGGGTGAAAGAACATATATACCTGATAATATAACTATAGGAAAAAATTGCGCAGTATATGGAAATTTGGATATTAATGATTTTAAGGATAAAGTTTTAATGAGCGGTAAGTCAATAATTAAGGAAGAGGTGGATTAATGCGAGCTATTGGAATTATTCTTACAGGTGGAAAAAATGAAAAGCTCCATGAGCTTACTGATAATAGAGTATTAGCTGCTATGCCTATTGCTGGTTGTTATAGGGCAATAGACTTTTCTTTAAGTAATATGACTAACTCTGGAATCAAAAAAGTAGCAGTTATAACTCAATATAATTCTCGTCCTCTAATAGAACATTTAAGTTCTTCCAAATGGTGGGACTTTGGGAGAAAACAAGGAGGACTATTTATTTTTAGTCCAAATAGATCTCAGAAGAGTAATTTCTGGTATAGAGGAACAGCAGATGCAATCTATCAGAATCTAGATTATCTAAAAGATAGTCATGAACCTTATGCAATTATTTCATCTGGAAATGTAATATGTAAAGTAGATTATAATAAGATATTGGAGTACCATGTTGACAAAAGAGCAGATATAACCATAGTATGTAAAGATATGAAAAATACAAATGAAGATTTAAGAAGGTTCGGAATGGTTTTGAAAGATGATGAAAACAGAATAATTGATTTTGAAGAGAAACCTCTAGAACCACAGGGAACAATCATATCTACAGGCATTTATGTAGTCAGAAGACGATTGTTGATTGAGTTGATTGAAGAGATATTATCTGGAGAAAGATATGATATAGTTAATGATATTATTATCAGGTATAGAAAGAAGAAAAAAATATATGCTTACATGCATAATGAATATTTTAATAGTATTGAAAATATTAAATCATATTATAATTGTAATATGGATTTTTTAAATAAATATAATAGAAAATATTTTTTTGGAAATTTTCCATATATTTCTTCCAAAGTGCAAGACGAACCACCAGCAAAATATAATTCTGGTTCATTGATAAGCAATAGTCTGATATCAGGGGGATGTATAATAAATGGTAGAGTAAATAATTCGATACTTTTTAGAAAAGTTTTTATTGGTAAAAATACTTATATTAATAACTCAATTATACTAGATGGAGCCTATATAGGTAATAATTGTTGCATCGAAAATTCTATAGTTAATACTGATACAGTTATAGGGGATAATTGTAAGTATAAAGATAGAAAAGGAAATATCAAAATTGTTGTAAATAGAGAGTGCATATATATGTAGTTCAGATAAATATTTAAAAAAGCTGAAATTATACAAAAAAACATTGAACTTTTCTGAAATATGTAATATAATTATTGTGAGTTATCACTAAAGAAAAAATATGTGTGTAAGGTGGAGGGGGATTCTTCCCCTTAACAACAAGTTACGGAAAGGGGTTAACACATGCAAATCACAGATGTAAGAATACGTAAAGTTGCAAAAGATGGGAAAATGAAAGCAGTAGTATCAGTTACTTTTGATAATGAATTTGTAGTTCATGATATCAAAGTAATTGAAGGAGAAAAAGGATTATTTATTGCAATGCCTAGTAGAAAGGCGCTTGATGGTGAGTTTAGAGATATAGCTCATCCAATTAATTCTGAAACTAGAGAAAAAATTCAGAAATGCGTATTAGAAAAATATGAAACTCTAGTACTTACAAACGATGATACAGCTGATGAGATAGCAGTATCATTCGAGGAATGATTCTTCAGGGCACTTCATTATGAAGTGCCTTTTTGTTCTTATAAGAAAGTCCTGCTTTTTAAGCATATGAAATAGAAACGTTTTCATGCTGTTAAGGAAACTTTACTAACTACTGAAACTTCTCTATGAAGACGAGGCATAGCCTCTTTTTTTAATGCAGAAATATACTTTTCTGGTTGTAAATATTTTGCTTTTTTACTTGGCAAGAATATCAGAAAACTATGATGGTTTAATATTAATTTATAAGTTATTTAACTTGCATATATTTAGTAAGTGGTGTAAAATGATTAGGGTTAATTAAAAACCAAAGGTGGTGTATAAGATGAGTAGATTAAAAGCAGTCATATTGGCAGCTGGTGCAGGTACAAGAATGAATTCAGAATTACCAAAGGTTATACATAAAATACTTGGCAAAACAATGCTTGATTATGTTATCGAAGCAGCTATGGAAGCTGGTGCTGAGGATATCCTAGTAGTAGTTGGACACGAAAGTGAAATTGTTAAAAAAGAAATCTCATATAATGTAGAATTTGTTTTGCAGGAAGAACAATTAGGAACTGGTCATGCTGTAATGATGGCTAAAGATTTCATTGGTGATGAAGGAAATGTACTTATATTATTTGGAGATACACCATTAATTACTGGAGATACACTAGCTAAGATGGTAGATTATCATATTAGGCATAACAATGCGGCAACACTTTTATCTACTATAGTAGAAGATCCTACTGGTTATGGTCGAATTATCAGAGACGAATCTAATACTTTTATAAAAAGTATAGAACATAAGGATGCATCAGAAAAAGAAAAAATGGTAAAAGAAATTAATTCAGGTATGTATTGTTTTGATGCAAAAGAACTTAATAATGCTCTTGATTATTTGACTAATGATAATGCTCAAGGAGAATATTATCTACCTGATACACTTAAGACTATTATGGCTAAGCATTTGAATGTAAATGCTATGATTAGTGATATTTCTGAAGATATCTTAGGAGTTAATTCCAGAGTTCAATTATATCAAGCAGGACAGATTATGCAGCAAAGAATTAACTATAAGCATATGGATAATGGAGTAACCATAATTAATCCATCATGTACTTATATAAGTAAAGATGCTTGTATTAATTCTGATACTATAATATACCCTAATTCTTTTATAGAAGGAAAAACTATAATAGGAAATAATTGTATTATTGGATCTAATAGTAAAATTGTAAATTCGAATATTGGTAACAACATAAATGTTGAATCATCAACAATTCTCGATAGTAGTATAAGCGATAATACTAATGTTGGACCATATGCTTATATTAGGCCTAATTCCCATATTGGTTCTAATGTAAAAATAGGTGATTTTGTTGAAATTAAAAATTCGAGTGTTGGAGATAATACTAAAGTAGCTCATTTGACATATATTGGTGATGCAGACGTTGGAAAAAATGTTAATTTCGGATGTGGAACTGTAGTAGTTAATTATGATGGTGTCAATAAACATAGAACAGTTATCGAAGATAATGCTTTTATTGGTTGTAATACTAATCTAGTATCGCCAGTCAAAGTTAATAATAACGCATATACAGCAGCGGGTTCTACAATAACGAAAGATGTACCAGAATACTCATTAGGAATAGGAAGAGCTAGACAAATTAACATAGAAGATTGGGTAAGAAAAAAACGGTAATCTATATAAGGAAATTGTTTCTATCTAAAAATTTAGAAATGGTTTCCTTATGTTTTAAAAATATTATAGGAGGATTCATATGACAAGTACAATTAGGAACAATGACGGCATTAAGATTTTCTCATGTAATGCTAATCCCCAATTAGCAGAGGCGATTGCAGCTGATTTAGGATTAACTTTAGGAGCAGCTGATGTTGGGCAGTTTAGTGACGGTGAAACGTATGTGAAGATTGACGAAATTGTTCGTGGTGTAGATTGTTACATTGTTCAACCTACATCAAGCCCTGTAAATGACAATTTAATGGAACTATTAATTATGATTGATGCTCTAAGAAGAGCCTCAGCAGGTAGGATTACTGCAGTAATTCCTTATTATGGTTATGCAAGACAAGATAGAAAAACAAGAGCCAGGGACCCAATTAGTGCAAGATTGATAGCTGATCTAATACAAGCAGCAGGTGCTGATAGAGTATTGGTTATGGACTTACACTGTGCTCAGATTCAAGGATTCTTTACAATGCCAGTGGATCATATGTTAGGTGCTCCACTACTATTAAAATATTACAAAGAAAAATTTGCTGATGATATGGATAACATTGCAATGGTATCACCAGATATTGGAAGTGTTAAAAGAACTCGTTCTTTCGCAGAAAAATTAGATATTCCAATGGCTATTATTGATAAGAGAAGACCAGAAGCAAATGTTTCAGAAGTTATGAATATAATTGGTAATATTAATGGTAAAAAAGTTATTCTAGTTGATGATATGATTGATACAGCTGGAACAATATGTAATGCAGCTAGTGCATTAAAAGAACAAGGTGCCCAAGAAGTGTATGCATGTTGTACTCACGCAGTATTATCAGGACCTGCAATAGAAAGAATTCAAAAATCAGATATAAAAGAATTAGTTGTACTTGACACAATTGCTCTTCCAGAAGAAAAGAAAATCGATAAGATTAAACAATTATCTGTTGCACAGATTCTAGCAGAAGCTATACATAGAATCCATTGTAACAAATCTGTTTCAAAATTATTCGGTTAAAAAATTGACTATTGTATGAAAATATGGTAATTTGATTATGTTAAAGCCCTAGTAATATACTAGGGCTTTTAGTAAATAATATAGAAAGGTGAATACAAATGTATATAATTGCTGGATTAGGTAACCCAGGCATGAGATTCACTGCAACAAGGCATAATGTCGGGTTTGAAGTCATAGAAAGATTGGCATATGAGAATAATATCAAATTGAATAAGAAAAAATTCAATGCTGTATTAGGAAGCGGTATTATTGGTGGAGAAAAGGTCGTTTTAGTTAAGCCACAAACATATATGAATCTAAGTGGGGAAAGCATAAGTCAGGTTATAGATTTTTATAAATGTACTGAAAAAGATTTGATAGTTGTTTATGATGATATCTGCTTTGAAATAGGAACAATAAGGATACGGAAAAAAGGAAGTGCTGGTGGACATAATGGTATGAAAAACATTATTAGACACATAGGTACTAACGAATTTATAAGAGTAAGAGTTGGTGTTGGCGCTAAATGTCCCCAATGGGATCTGAAAGACCATGTATTAAGTAGATTCAATGATGAAGAAATAAAGCACATTGTTGAAGAAATAAAAAGAGCCAGTGATGCTATAGAAGATATAGTAATAAAAGGTATAGATAAAGCTATGAATGTATATAATGTTAAGGTTAAACGAGAGGAATGTGATTAATGAGAAGAGTAGTATCATTATTGTTAATTATTACAGGTGTTATACTTATAGCTTTACCGCTAATTGGTAAATATAGAACCCACAGATTGCAAGAAACTATGTTAGAAGAATTCTACAGTGATTTCCAGCCTCAGAATGAAGAAGAATTAGATGTTTCAAAACACAACAATATGGTTTTGAACGATATATTCATTTGGGGAGACAAAAATGAAAATCAAGATAGTATAGACCCTATTGATGTAAATGAACAATCTTTGAGTAATAGTGATGCGGATGCTAAACAAACTAACACAGAGGACACTGATAGTAAAACTAATGATGACTCTAATAATATCACACCAGAATCTGAAATAAATGAAGCTCCAAAACCAGAGGAAAAAAAGGATAAACCTAAGCCTAAGCCAAAACCAAAAGCAATAGCCATAATTAAGATAGATAAAATAGGTATTCATCTGCCAATAGCTAATGGTATTGACCTTGAAACATTGAAATATGCTATAGGCTATATGCCAGAAAGTGGTGGTTTCGGTCAAATTGGTAATGCAGTACTAGCCGGTCATAGAAGCCATACTTATGGAGTCTTCTTTAATAGGTTGAATGAATTAGAGCAGGGAGATAAAATAAATATAATCACTAAGGAAAAAGAATTTATATATACAGTTTACGATAAGAAAATAGTTGACCCAGATGATGTATCAGTTATGAGAGGGAGCACCAAATCAAAAGTCGTCACATTAATTACATGTGATCCAGTTATTGGTGCTACTCATAGATTGATTATACATGGAATGATTGATAACTAAGCAAAATACTACTATAAAGAATATATAATTGTTTATAATTGCCTTGAAATATTATATAATAATTGGTATATAATATAATATATTTACTTTTGTACATTCTTAATATAGGAAAAATCAGGATGTGATGATTTGAAAACACTAGTACAACCTTTAAGAGATTTAGAGGCTTTTAATAATGCCCTTGAAAAAGTTAATAAAAAAGTATCTCCAATATATCTAACAGGAGCTATTGATTCAGAAAAATGTCATCTAATACATGCACTAGGTGAAAATAGAAACAAACTTATTATTACGTATAACGAACTTAGAGCTAGAGAAATATACGAAGACATGAAGTTTTTTAGCAATGATAACGTTTTTCTGTATCCTGCAAAAGATATAATATTTTATAGTGCTGACGTACATAGTAATGACATTATAGAGCAACGTATAAATATAATAAAGAAATTATATGACAGCAGAGGATATACAGTTATACTATCAATAGAAGCATTGATGGATAAATTAATAAGTAAGTCTATTTTTGAATCAAGTATAATAAAAAGTAAAGTCGGGGATGTATGGAATCTTACTAAGATAAGTGAAAAATTTATGTTCATGGGATATGAAAGAGTGTCTCAAGTAGAAAGCAAAGGACAATTTGCTATTAGAGGGGGAATAATTGACATATTTCCTCCAACAGAAAAGAATGCCTATAGAGTTGAGTTATGGGATGAAGAAATTGACTCTATAAGGTCTATGAATATAGAGAGTCAAAGGTCAATTGATAAAGTTGATGAGATAGAGATATACCCTGCAAGAGAAGTTATTGTAGACAAAGAAAAGATAGCAAAAGCAATAGATAAGATAAAAAAAGATAGGGACCAGTTAATTAAGACATTTGAAGCAAATAACAAACAAGACGAAGTAGATAGAATAAAACAATCTACCTCTATTTTGCTGGACAAAATCACCAGTCAAAAAACATTTAATGGTATTGAAGGATACATCGAATATTTTTATGATGAGACAGTATCCTTTGTAGACTATTTCCCTAATGAAACATTATTATATATTGATGAACCAGCAAGAATAAATGAAAAATGGGAAAGCACCAAAAAAGAATTCAACGAAAGTATAATTAATAGATTCGAAAAAGGCTATTTATTGAAAGGTCAAACGGAAATACTTAGAACCATAGATGAATTAATATTAAAATTCGAAGACTATACATGTGTTTTATTAAGCACACTACAGCAGAAGATAGATAGATTCAATTATAAATTTAACGTTAATTTTTCCGTAAAATCAATTAATCCATATCACAAAAGTATGGAAATACTGGAAAAGGATCTAAAATATTGGAGTAATAATAGATATAGGACATTATTGCTTACAGGCTCTAAGACCAGAGCGGAAAGACTATCTTATGAATTAAAAGAAAGAGGAATAGATGCCTTCTATTTGTCAAAATTGGATGCAGAGATTCCAAAAGGAAAAGTTGCAGTTAGTTATGGTAGTCTACATAAAGGGTTTGAATATCCGCTTATTAAGTTTGTTATAATATCAGAGACTGATCTAGTAGGTAAAAGCAAGAAGAGGAAAAAGACTAAAAAGAAAAAGTTTAAGGGTAGTAAAATAGAAAGCTTCACTGAGCTAAAAGTCGGAGATTACATTGTTCATGAAAATTATGGAATAGGTATTTTCAGAGGAACTGAAAAAATAGAGATTGATGGGATCAGTAAAGACTATATTAAGATATCCTATAGAGACGAAGGAAACTTATATATATCAACTAGTCAATTGGATGTTATCCAAAAATATATTGGTTCAGAAGGTAAGAAACCAAAACTAAACAAATTAGGTACTAATGAATGGAAGAAAACCAAAAACCGTGTTAAAGGTATAGTAGAAGACCTTGCAAAAGACTTGGTGGCTTTATACGCTAAAAGACAAGCAAAAGTTGGTTATGAGTTCACAACGGATACTGTTTGGCAAAAAGAATTTGAAGAGATGTTTCCATATGAAGAAACAGATGACCAGTTAATAGCTATAGAAGAAACCAAAAATGATATGGAAAGCAGAAAAATAATGGATAGACTAATCTGTGGTGATGTAGGATATGGAAAGACAGAAGTAGCTATAAGAGCTGCATTCAAGTCAGTTCAAGATGATAAACAGGTAGCTTATCTAGTGCCTACTACCATATTAGCTCAGCAGCATTATAATAACTTTGTCCAAAGGATGAAAGATTTCCCTGTAAGAGTTGAGATGTTATCAAGATTCAAAAGTCAGAAAGAACAGAAAAAAATAATAGATGATACCAAAAAAGGCTTAGTTGACATACTTATAGGTACTCATAGGATAATATCAAAAGATGTTGTATTCAAAGACCTGGGGTTACTTATTATAGACGAGGAACAGAGATTTGGAGTAGCACATAAAGAGAAAATCAAGAAAGTAAAACAAGATATAGATGTATTAACTCTAACTGCAACCCCTATACCAAGAACACTTCATATGAGTCTCATAGGTATAAGGGATATGAGTGTGCTCGAAGAGCCACCAGAAGAGAGACATCCTATTCAGACTTATGTACTTGAGCATAACGAAGAATTGATTAAAGATGCTATATATAGAGAATTATCAAGAGGCGGACAGATATATTATGTTTACAATAGAGTCAAAAAGATTGATGAAGTAGCTGACTGGATTAGCAAGATGGTACCAGAAGCTAATGTAGCATTTGCTCACGGACAGATGAATGAACGGGAACTTGAAAATATCATGTTTGAGTATATTAATGGTGATATTGATATACTTGTCTGTACAACAATCATTGAAACAGGTCTTGATATTCAAAATACCAATACAATAATTATTCAAGATGCAGATAGATTAGGTCTGTCTCAGCTTTATCAGTTAAGAGGTAGGGTTGGAAGATCTAACAGGGTTGCATATGCTTACTTACTGTACAAAAAAGATAAAATATTACAAGAAACAGCTGAAAAAAGATTACAAGCCATAAAAGAATTTACTGAGTTTGGGTCAGGCTTCAAAATAGCAATGAGAGATCTTGAGATCAGAGGAGCAGGTAATCTTCTTGGAGCAAGACAACACGGTCATATGGAATCAGTTGGTTATGATTTATATTGTAAACTATTAGAAGAAGCAATCCATGAAGTCAGTGATGACAAAGTAGAGGAACGTTTTGAAACATCTGTAGAATTGAATGTTGATGCTTTCATTCCATCTACTTATATCAAAGATGAAATAAGAAAACTTGGAGCCTATAAAAAAATTGCCAGCATTGAAGACGAAAAAGATTATTATGATGTGCAAGAAGAGCTTGAAGATAGATATGGTGACCTTCCAAAATCAGTTGTCAATTTACTTAATATAGCTATGATGAAAGCTATTGCCAATAAAGCTGATATAGTAAACATTGAGCAAAAAGGTGAAAACATCAAGTTTGAAGCTAGAAAAGATGCTAGAATTAATCCTGACAAAATACCTAAGCTGTTAAATAAATATAGAAATAGGTTGTTTTTTACCATTAATAAAGCGCCATATTTTACGTATAAGATTAACAGAGTCGATAAAAAACAATTTTTCAGACATATTAAGAATGTGTTACAAGACATAAAAGATTTGAAGGATTCATAGGTTTAAACTATAATTAAGATAGACACATAATTAGGAAACAATGAGTAACTTAAATAATTTAAGTAAATGATATAAGTTGCTAACTGGTTTCTATGTTAGGAGAGATAAAAATGAAAAGCACTTATGAATGGATGAGTAAGTATATTCTGCTTTTCATGTGCATCTTCTGTTTAGTGGGTTGTAGTAGTAAAAAAGAAATAAAAGAAAAACTTGATTTCTATGAAGATAATGATGAGTTGATTACCATTGATGATGTAGATATTAAGGTTGATGAGGTAATGCCATATTTACTGCAGGTTAAAATGGAGTTTGAAGAATTAGGTGGAGAAGATGTCTGGGATCATAATGATTTTAGTGGAGGGAAAAAGGCTGAAGATGTAGCCAAATTAGCAGTACTTGATAATCTTATACGTACTAAGATTTTGGTAAAGAAATCAGATGAAATGGGGATAACTATTACTGAGAAGGAAGAAAAAGATATAAAAACCCAAGCACTAAAATACTATAATGATTTAGAAAAAGCAGATATACAAAATTATCATTTAACCAAAGAAAGTATTTTTAATTCTTTTAAGGAATATAGACTAGTAAACAAGGTCATTATTGAAATGACAAAGGAATATGTTCCAAAAGAAGAAGAATTAACCAACAAGTTGTTAGAAAATGAAAATTATGCAAAATTAAAATCAAGTAACCAAGCAGATATCCTGCTAAGCTTAAAAGTGATACACATATTTATTAAGACTCATGAGAAAAATGAGAACGACGAATATGTACTTATATCACCTGATATTGAAGATAAAGCAAAGAAAGAGATAAAAGATATATATAAGAAAGCTGTTGCTGGGGAAGAATTCGCTAGTCTAGTTAAGAAATATTCACAAGATGAATCTGCAGGAGATAATAATGGTGAATATATACTTCCAGTTAGACTGTTAGACGATAATTTCCAGAGTCTCATAGAATTAGAACCCAGTGAAATAAGTGATATAAAGAAAAGCGACTATGGATATCACATTTTTAAAGTACTGGAAAAAATTCCTCCTACAGATGAAGAAGTACAAGGATTTGAAGAAGAATTAAAGAAATATGAGAGTCAGTTAAAAGAGGAATATAAAGAACAACTTAAGAATAGTGCATTTGATAAAATATATGATGAATGGAAAAATAATACAATTGTAGACTTGAATGAAGAATTGTGGACTAGAATAGATATTTTCGGTAATATTAATGAAAATCCAATAAGAGATAAAAACATTGAATGAAATAAATAGTAATATCTAATAATAAGGACTAAGAGGTAATCTTAGTTCTTTTTTTTATTAACATCATTAAAGCTGATAAGAGTTAAATTTAATTTGAATAAATTGGTATTTGGTCTTAAGTTTAAAACTGTCAAATTATGAATATTATAGTTAAATTGTTGCATACTATTATTGACAGCTTTGTGATGACTATCTAAAGGAGGTAATAATTTGAAAGCAACAGGTATTGTAAGAAGGATAGATGATCTTGGTAGAGTAGTTATACCAAAAGAAATAAGAAGAACATTAAGGATAAGAGAAGGAGACCCCTTAGAGATATTTACTGATAAAGATGGAGAAATAATACTTAAAAAATACTCACCTATCGGTGAACTTGGAACATTTGCTAAACAGTATGCAGAAGCTTTGGCACAAACTACAGGACATACTATCTGCATATCTGATAAGGATCAAGTTATAGCTGTATCTGGTGGCTCCAAAAGAGAATTCTTAGAAAAACAAATAAGCAAGGAATTAGAAGAAGCAATAACTGAAAGAGAAACAATACTTGCTAACAAAGATGAAAAGAAATTTATAGATATTTTATATGATGGAGAAAACAATGAATATATTTCTGAAGTTATAACTCCTATAATATCAGAAGGTGACGCTATAGGAGCTGTCATATTCTTAAGCAAAGATAGCAAAATAAAAATGGGTGAAGTTGAAACCAAACTAGCTCATTCAGCAGCAGGATTTTTAGGAAAACAGATGGAACAATAAGAAAAAGGCTGGGTTAGATAACTCAGTCTTATTTAATACACTTTATTATAATAGTAATAAAAGACTATCTGGAAGAGCATATATCCCTATACGACTTAATAAGACCTATAGAAAAATAAAAAAAATTGATAATATTAAACTAATTTACATAGACTACAAAAAATATTTATTTATTAGTAAATTATATTATGGTATAATTTGTTATATATTATCTGATTGGAATGATTATGATGACAAAAATTAACAAAAATAATAAAAATTATTCATTTGAAGAACTCAAAAATATCATTAGAGTATTGAGAAGTGAAGATGGTTGTCCTTGGGACAAAGTTCAAACACATAAAAGCCTTAGAAGTGGTACCTTAGAAGAAGCATATGAAGTATTAGAAGCAATTGATAATAATGATATGGAAAACCTACAAGAAGAACTTGGAGATATGTTATTGCACGTAGTATTTCATTCTCAAATAGCTACTGATAATGAGAACTTTACTATTGATGAAGTAATTACAGGTATATGTGAGAAACTAATCAGAAGGCATCCACATGTATTCAAAGAAAAGCAAGATAAATCTCCTGAAGAAGTTACTATAAAGTGGAATGAGATTAAAAAAGTTGAAAAAAACAATATTTCCTATACTGAAGACATGAGAAAAGTGCCAAAAGCCCTTCCTGCATTAATGAGAGCAGTAAAAGTTCAAAAAAAAGCAAGAGATGCAGGTTTTGATTTTACAGACATAAGCCAAGTTATTGCTAAGGTACATGAGGAATTGGAAGAATTAGAGGAAGCTATGAGAATTGGTGATGATTGTAATATTATGGAAGAATATGGGGATTTGCTATTTTCAATAGTTAATATTTCAAGGTTTTTGAAATTAAATACTGAATTTTCCTTGACAAATGCTACAGAAAAGTTTATAAATAGATTTGAGGGAATAGAGAACCTTGTAATACAAAAAGGTTTAAGCATGAAGGACATAACAATGACTGAACTGGACAAGTTATGGGAGCAGCTTAAAGAACATTAAGAATAATCGTTTAAACGATTGTTTATAAAGCTAAGAATATTCTTAGCAGCGCATATATGCGCCTTTGTTCAAAATAATATAATATTAAAGTAGAGGAGGAGTTATTATGAACAAAGCTGAATTAGTTACGGCTATGGCAGAACAAACTGAATTAAGTAAAAAAGATGCAGAAAAAGCGTTAAAATCATTTATTGATGTAGTTTCAAATGAGTTAAGTAATGGGGGCAAAATTCAATTAGTTGGATTTGGTACTTTTGATGTTACTGAAAGAGCAGCAAGAGAAGGTAGAAACCCACAAACTGGAGAACCAATGCAAATTGCAGCTTCAAAAGCTCCAAGATTCAAAGCTGGAAAAGCTTTAAAAGACGCTGTAAATGGTCGCTAGGTAAAACATTTAATTTATTAAAAATCTGCACTATATGGTGCAGATTTTTTTGCTTTATTATATAAATATTAATCTACAAAAAGGTAGGTGATAACATGAGATTAGATAAATATCTTAAGGTATCAAGACTAATTAAAAGAAGAACAATAGCTAATGAGGCATGTGATGCAGGTAGAATCAAAATCAATGAAAAAGTAGCTAAAGCAGGAGCGAAAGTAACTGTTGGGGATATAATAGAAATTCAATTTGGTAATAAAGCCGTTAAGGTAGAGGTATTAATGGTAAAGGAAACAGTCAAAAAAGATGAAGCTAAAGATATGTTCAAGTATCTATAGATCAGGAGGTTGTCTCATAGATTTTTTTCCATGAGACAGCCTCTTTTTTATATTTTTAATAAGTACGTCCCATAAAAACATATTAGATTAGAATAAATCCCTCGATAGGTTAATATAATGAATTATAGGTAATCCACATTAAGAGGAGGGTAAACATGGAAGAAAAGCATACTAATATAAACCATAGGTTAGTTATCAATGATAGAGAAAGAATTTCTATAACAGGAGTTTCTGATGTCATATCTTTTGATACAGATGTTGTCATGGTTGAGACTGAGATGGGAACACTTACCATCAAAGGGTTAGAACTACATGTTAATAGGTTGAATCTAGAAAAAGAGGAATTAGAATTAGATGGGCAGATAGAAAGCTTAGAATACAGTGATGGTGCTAGATACGGGTCTAAAGGATCATTTATGTCAAAATTATTTGGTTAGGTGATTTATGAATAGTTTAGTAAGTTCTCAAGCAATCAGCTTCATTATGTCAATACTAAGTGGTCTTTTTCTAGGATTTGTGTATGATTTAGTTAGAGTTCTAAGAAGAATAATAAAACATCCTAAATGGCTTATCAACATACAAGACTTTATATTTTGGCTTTTTGGAAGCCTTATAATATTCCTGGATATATTCAAAAACAATAATGGTGTCCTTAGAGGATTCTTATACATAGGAGTATTCTTAGGCTTAATAATCTATTTCTTCTTAATAAGCAAACTAGTATTAAGGATATTTATGAAAGTATATACTTTCATAGCTAATATAATAAAATTCCTATTCAAGATAATTATTAGACCAATAAAACTTTTATTTAGTCCCATCAATTTTGTGGTCAGAAAAATATATAAACTCTTGAAAAAATTCGGTAAATGGTTGATAATAAAATATAAGAAGACTATTAAGGACGTAAAAGTAATATTTAAAAAGAAATAGATATATTAACTTAAAGAATGATAAAACAACTTGAAGCATATACAAATTTGTTACGTGAAAGGAATGATAGTTTACTTGAGAAGAAAAAGAAAAAAAACAAAAGCTATATTGTTTTCTACACTAGTATTAATACTACTAACTGTTGTCGTAAGTATTAGAGTATCAACACTGTATGTTAAGAATCTCCAACTAGAGAAAGATGAGATGAAACTAGAACAGGAAATAAAAGAAGAAGAACAAAAGTACATAGACTTATTAAAACAAAAAGAGTACATTAAATCAGATGAATACATAGAACAATTAGGAAGAGAAAAATTTGGACTAGTTAAACCTGATGAAATAATATTTGTAAATGAAGAAGAATAAGAGGTTTCCTGTTTAAGGAAATACTCTTTTTTTTGTGAGCTTTTATATTTTTAGAGACTTAAGAATAAACATATTAATTGTTTTAGACTGTCGTGGAAAGGATTAAGATTGAAATAGACAACGGTTGTATGTTGAAACCATATATAGTGATAATCACTCTGGTTACGTTTGTTGCTTTTAGCTGTTTATAAGGTATGGCAACAAGCCGTAAAAGTTGTTATTATCACTATATATGGTTAGTTCTATATTTACCACTCTTAAGCCAGTAAAAAGAATATTTAAACACCGAGTGGAGATAGTATAGGGGAATATGAAGCAGTGAGCCATGGACGGCGAACTCAGCCCTTTAAACACGGACGTTTAACGGGCTGACGTAATATTCCCCTATACTATCTCCACGACCGTTACCCACCTATAAACATAATAACCCACCTCTATTCGATAATTAACCTATTCATGAGAAAATTTGTCTAAAACTTTTTTTATTTTGGATACAAGTTATGACAAACAATTCCATTTACATCATATATAATTAGTTCTCACCAAGAGATGATTGGATTAATCCACCAGCGATTAATCATAATTAAATAATTTTTTGAGAAGGGGAGGAGAGTATATGAGTAAAACTAACATAACAGTAGGACAAACCAAGATGCTAATATCAAAAAAAGATAAAATACAAAAAGAAGGATTGAAAATACTAAAATTAATTTTTATGTATGTTGTAGGTTTAATGATGGGTAGAGCAGTAATATTTGGCAATATGAATCCTATGGCAATGGCATACTTTTCAGCTGTATATATTGATAAGAAAAATCGAATATGGATGTTCTTTTCAGTTTTGATAGGGTTACTTACTGCTATGCAGGTAATAGATGCATTAAAATATGCACTAATTATGATACTCATAGTAGCAGTAAATTCTATTTTAGATATAAAAGGCAAGAAACCCTTGCTGATCCACGAGGGGGTGATAGCTGCAACCAGCTGTTTGATTATTACAATCACTGCTGGAATCATACAAAACAACTTATTCAATAATATATCTGTTTCATTATTAGAAAGTGCTTCTATATTTTCATTAGTATTAATATATGGGCGTGGACTCAAATATTTATTTGAACACGAAGAAGATAAAAAAGCAACTAATGAAATACTAATCAGTGAAGCCATAATAATGGGTACAGCAGTTGCTGGTATAGCTGACATAACTGTTATGGGATTAGGATTTATAGAAATCTGGATATTCTCAGTTATCTTGATTCTAGGATACAGGCATGGCATTGGTACAGGTGCCATTATAGGTGTGATATCTGGAATAGTATTAGTTCTGATGGGTAGATATCAACCAGAGATAATAGGTATATTCGGTATGGTTGGGATATTGTCAGCTCTATTTCGGGAATTAGGGAAAGTAGGTAGTATAATAGGATTTTCTCTAGGGACAATTGGTTTATGGTATTTCATATCTCCCCTTAACCTAGATTTCCAGATAGTAAAAGCCTTGATTGTAAGTGTAGGTATATTTGCTATATTACCCAACGAACAGGAGCAGATATACTCAATGAAAAAAACCTCAATAGAAGAGGATAAATATATAGATAAAGTACAGGGAATTATAAGTGAGAAGTTAAATAATTTTTCCGATTCTTTTCAAAATATCGCTAAGACTTTTGAACATATATCTGAAAGGAGAGTAAATCTAACAACTGAGGAGGTGAATAAGCTCTTAGATGATGTAGCGGAAAAAGTATGTAAAGACTGTAGCATGTGCAAAATGTGTTGGCAAAAAGAGTTTTACGATACATATAGAACGGTATTTAGTATTTTTTCCGCAGTAGAAAATAAAAATCAGATAACCGAAGATGATATTCCTGATGTCTTTATAAAAAAATGTATAAAGCCAAAGGAATTCGTAATAACAACAAATAGATTATTTGAATTATATAAAATAAATCTAACTTGGGAAAATAAAATTGCTGAAAACAGACAACTAATATCCCAGCAGTTTTATTCCGTTGCAGATATCATTGACAAGTTAGGGAATAATCTATATAAGAATATAGAGTTTAATACAGATTTGGAAAATAAAATATCTGAGGAATTAAAAAAGGATGATATTCTTGTTAAAGATGTGGTGGTATATAAAGCAAGGAATCAAAGGATGGAAGTAAGTCTCAAGATAAAACATAGTGGAGATAAAACAAAAAGCATGAAAGATATAACTCCTGTAATTAATAAATTCACCAAGAAAAAAATGAGATTAGAAGAAGGGTGTAAATATATTAATGGGAGTAAATATTGTCAAGTGAAATTTATTGAAAGTGAGGTTTACAGAATTGCAAAGGGGGTTGCTAGAGCCAGTAAGGACTATAAAGATATATCCGGTGATAGCTATACCTTTTTGAATCTACCAAAAGGACAAGATATTGTTGCACTCTCAGATGGAATGGGTACAGGATTGAAAGCTTTCAAAGAAAGTAAAGCTGCTATTGAATTATTAGAACAATTACTAGAAGCAGGATTCGATGGTGAAACAGCAATAAAAATGATAAATTCAATACTTGTATTAAAATCTAGTGAGCAAACATTTTCAACTCTGGATATGGGTTTAGTTGATAGATATACGGGTGTATGTGAATTTGTAAAAATTGGGGCTGCATCGTCATTCATAAAGAGAGGAAATAAAGTGGAGGTAGTAAAATCAACATCACTCCCTATGGGAATGTTGAATGAAATAGAAAGTGAATCAACTACTAAGAATCTAAGAAATGGCGATATGGTTATAATGGTTACAGATGGAATATTAGATTGTGAGGATGAGGAAATTGATAAAGAGAAGTGGGTAGAGGAGTCTCTACATAAATTGGATAGTAGAAATCCACAAGATATGGCTGATTACATATTAGAAGCAGCCAGAGAGAAGACAGGAGGTATGTTGAAAGATGATATGACTGTACTGGTTATGAGAATATGGGAAAAAGCGGGATAATAATTATTATAAGTACTAATAGCGGAGAAATTATTAAAAGGTTTTCTCCGCTTTTGATCTTTTAGCATATAAATTAAAAGCATTTTCATATATGCTAAGGAAACTTTCCTAACGGACAAATACGAAATATTCCCCTATACTATTGGAGCGACTGTTAGACAATCAATCAATAACTACAAGATATTAACAAACTGTTAATAATGAAGCATATATAACAAAGATTTAACTTGACTATTGATTTATTTGAACAAGTCTAGTATATTAAAAGAGTCATTTATTTATGGCTAAACAGAAATTATAAAGGATGTAAAGATGTATGGTAGATAAGGTGTTAAACACTATCCAAAAGTTTAATATGATTGACAAAGGAGATAATATCATTATTGGTGTATCTGGTGGAGCCGACTCCATATGTTTATTACATATGTTATGTAGTTTGAAGAGTAAGTTAGATATAGATTTACATGTTGTACATGTTCAACATGGTATTAGAGGAAAAGATGCAGATGAAGATGCAAAGTTCGTAGAAAAATTCTGCGATGAAAGAGGTATTGTATGTCATGTGTATTATTTTAATGTTAAAAAGTTAGCAAAAGAAAAGAAAATGTCCGAAGAAGAAATGGGTAGGAAAGTAAGATATCAAGTTTTTTCAGATGCAAGTAAAGAATTGGGCGGAACTAAGATTGCATTGGCACATCATATTAATGATAATGCTGAAACAGTAATAATGAATTTACTAAGAGGAACAGGAATTAAGGGAATTGGTGGAATACGTCCCAAAAGAGATAATATAATTAGACCATTGATAGAGTGTACAAGAGAAGAAATTGAAAAATACTGTGTAGATAATAATATAGAGTACAGAGACGATTATACTAATCAGATGGAAATATACACAAGAAATAAGATTCGTCATACTGTTATACCTTACATTGAAAATAATTTTAATCAGAACTTCATTGCTAATCTAGTTAACACAGCTAATCTAGTAAGAAGCGAAGATGATTATATAGATAAAATTGTTTTAAGAGAAAAAGAAAAAATTGTAAAGATAAAAAATAAAGAATATTCCATAGATACGAATAAATTTTTACAATTAGATACAGTCATAAAAAGAAGGCTGATAAGAAACATAATCGGAGAGATTAGCTCATTAAAGGATATTGAATACAAACATATTAATGAGATAATTCAGTTAGCCGATAAACAAGTAAGTAAAAGAATAAATTTACCAAAAGGATTAATAGCAAAAAAGACGTATGACAGTATCATAATAACCAATTTGGGAGAAAATAAGATAAATGATTTTGAATATCAAGCAGAAAATTTATCAAGAATCTATATAAAGGAATTAAATAAACATTTAGATTTTCGCATTATTGAGGAGAAAAAATATAATATTCCTAAAAATTTATATACGAAATGGTTTGATTATGATAAAATAAAAGATAATTTGAAGGTTAGAAGTAGAAAGAGTGGAGATTTAATCGCCATAAAAGGAATTAATGGCACTAAAAAGTTAAAAAAATATTTTATTGATTGTAAAATTCCGAAAGAACAACGAGATGCTATACCACTTTTGACTGATGGAAACAATATAATTTGGGTCATTGGTTATAGAATAAGTGAAGTATACAAGGTTACTGCTTCAACCAAAAAAATATTAGAAGTAAGATACTATTAGAGGAGGATATCATGATGCATAATATACAAACATTAATATCTGCCCAAGAGCTAAACGCAAGAATTGCAGAATTAGGTAAACAAATATCAGAAGACTATGAAGGTAAAGAAGTTCACTTAATTTGCGTACTCAAAGGCGGAGTAATGTTTATGGTTGACTTATCAAAACAGATTCAAGACATTCCTGTTACAATGGACTTTATGGCTGTTTCAAGCTATGGGAATGAAGTATCGAGTAGTGGTGTAGTTAAAATAGTAAAAGATCTTGATGAGTCAATTGAGGGTAAGGAAGTAATAATTGTTGAAGACATTATAGATTCAGGTAGAACACTTAGTTATTTGGTTAATATCTTAAAAGACAGGAAGCCAAATAGTATCAGAATATGTACATTATTAGATAAACCAGATAGAAGAGTTGTTGATGACGTACAAGTTGATTATACAGGATTTACTATACCTGATAAATTTGTTCTAGGTTATGGTCTTGATTATTTACAAAGATATCGTAACCTACCATATATTGGAACAATGGATAGTTAATATTTGATAGACAATTGTAATTATTCTAAAGATAGGAAAGGAGGCAAGCACATGAAAAAAAATATTAAAGGATTTAGTTTTTATGCGCTTTTACTTTTAGTTTTACTTATCGTAGTTTATTTATCAAGTAACAGATTTGATACTATGAAAGGTGACTATGGATATCAAGATCTAATTAAAGAGATTGATGATGTTGTCAGAATTGAAGTTAAACAGAATGCAGAGATACCTACAGGTGTTGTAACAGTCTATTTTGAAAATACTGATTCTAGAAGTTTCCCAATTACTAATACATCAAAATTTGAAGACAAAATGGAAGAATACGGGAAGAAGATATATGTAAAAGATATTGTAAGACCAGGTTGGTTTATTCAGATACTTCCATCACTGATAGTTCTTATTCCAGTAATTTTCTTATTAATTTTTATAATGAATCAAGCCCAAGGAGGCGGCGGTGGAAACCGTGTTATGTCATTTGGTAAAAGCAAAGCTAAAATGGTAGTAGATGAAAATAAAAAGATTACATTCCAAAACGTAGCTGGACTTGAAGAAGAAAAAGAAGAATTAGAAGAGGTAGTAGAATTTCTTAAGAGTCCTCGTAAATTCGTAGAACTCGGTGCTAGAATACCAAAAGGTGTTTTATTGGTAGGACCTCCAGGAACAGGTAAAACATTACTTGCAAAAGCAGTAGCAGGAGAAGCAGGAGTACCTTTCTTTAGTATTTCTGGTTCAGATTTCGTTGAGATGTTTGTTGGTGTAGGTGCATCTAGAGTAAGAGATTTATTTGATCAAGCTAAAAAGAACGCTCCTTGTATAGTTTTTATTGATGAAATTGATGCTGTTGGTAGAAAAAGAGGAGCAGGACTTGGTGGAGGTCATGATGAAAGAGAGCAGACTCTTAACCAATTACTTGTTGAGATGGATGGATTTGGAGTTAATGAAGGTGTTATTGTTATTGCTGCAACCAATAGAGCAGATATATTAGATCCTGCATTATTACGTCCAGGTAGATTCGATAGAAAAGTTGTTGTGGGAAGACCTGACGTCAAAGGTCGTGAAGAAATATTAAAAGTTCATTCCAAAGGGAAGCCTCTATCAGATAATGTTGAGCTAAAAGTTATTGCAAAAACAACAGTAGGATTTACTGGTGCTGACCTTGAGAACTTATTGAATGAAGCATCAATATATGCTGCAAGGGCTAATAAAAAGGTTATTGAACAGGAAGATATTCAAAAAGCATTTATTAAGATAGGTGTAGGTACAGAGAAGAAGAGTAAAGTACTAACCCAAAGAGAGAAAAAGATAACTGCTTATCATGAGGCTGGTCATGCAATACTATTCCATGTATTACCTCTTGTAAGCCCTGTACACAGTATTTCAATAATACCTACGGGTTATGCGGGTGGTTATACTATGCCATTGCCAGATAGTGATGATGCTTATGGAAGTAAGAAAGAGATGGAGCAAGATATAATTGTTTCTCTAGGTGGTAGAGCTGCTGAACAGATTATCTTTGACGATATTACTACAGGTGCATATAGTGATCTCCAAAAGGTTACTCAAACTGCAAGAAATATGGTTGTTAAATTTGGTATGAGCGATGTTATAGGGCCTATGCAGTTTGGAAATGATAGCGATGAAGTATTTATTGGAAGAGATTGGGGTCATACAAGAAATTATGGCGAAAACATAGCTGGATTAATTGATAGTGAGATAAAACGTATTGTTGATAATGCATATAACGAAGCTTTAAGGATACTAAATGAGAATATAGATGTTATGCATAAAACAGTACAATTATTATTTGAGAAAGAAAAAATATCAGGAAAAGAATTTGCAGCTTTATTTGATAAAGAATATAAAAAGGTAGATAAAAGCGATGTAGATTCAGTTGTAGTAGCTCCTTTAGAGAAGCAAGTGAAATTAGATGTAGATAGTGGAGAAGATAAGTAATAAATTGCTAACAGTCACTCCAATAGTATAGTGGAATATTTATTATATGTATTACAATAAAATTAGCTTTATAAGAAAAGGATGACTTTTGTCATCCTTTTTTATAGAGTAATATCATTACTTAATGTATTTACTATTAGTTTTCGAAAGTTATTTTCGAATTTGGTGTCGTGGTCTATGCACCTTTTTTTTATTTTGGAATAACGTTTTTTTGCTCTTCTAGCTTGGCCGGATATATGTCTTTCCATAAGGAGTCTATTTATATTGTCGTTGGAATATATAAAGCCGTTTGGGTGGATAGCAGAGGCTTTTTTGCTTAGAGCCATGGTTGCTACGCCGTAATCTCCAGTTATTATTATATCTTTTTCATCTGTTCTATTTATCAAAGCAAAATCAACAGCATCTTTTCCTTTCCCAATAACAAATATGTTACAGTAATCATTTTCATATATATGTGATGAATCTATAAAAATGTCTACAGGGATGTTATATTCTTTTGCAATTCTAATAATAATATTTTTTACGGGACATGCGTCTCCATCAACAAGTATTTTGATAATAAACCTCTCCTTAAAAACAATAAATTCATCTTTCCCACCTTTAATCTAATACAGGTAAATAAAAGGTTATAGGTTCGGTTTGCAGAATAAAAGATAGAAGAAACACCTATATTTTTATTCTGCAAAGCCTTTTAATTAGATTACCTACATACAATATTGAAGTGGGAAAGTTGAGTTAATAATATTATTATACAATAATATTAGATTGTTTGCTATAATATAGACAGGTCTATTTGAATAATTGCTATAGAGCTAGCAATTATTTAGTTCTATTAGGATTATAAAAGCAAGGAAAATATATTGAACTTATTGAAATGGGTGTATTGAAATGTCTTCTAATAAATTAAGTATATCAGTAAGAGAGCTCATAGAATTTGTTCTACGTTCTGGTGATATTAAGTCAGTTTTCTTAAGCTCAAGCAGAGCAGTTGATGGTATAAAAGCACACCAGAAGATTCAGAAGAGATTTAGCAAAGAATATGATGCTTACGAATGGGAAGTACCAATAAAAGATAAAGTATCAATAGATGATATAGAATTAGATATAAGTGGGCGTATTGACGGTATTATTTTTGGGGATACAATAATTATTGATGAAATAAAATCAGTAAACAAATCATTAGAAAATATTGATGAAAATTACAATAAGCTACATTTAGCTCAAGGTAAGATGTATGCATATATGTATGGAAAGCAAAAAAATGTAGACAAGCTAATAGTTAGGTTAACATATGTTGAGCTTGGTAACTATGCTATAAAACAGTTTCAGAATGAATTTACTCTTAAGGAATTAGAAGAATTTTATTATAGTGTAATAAATCTATATATAGATTTTGCTAAGAAGATAATCAATTATAATAGCTTAAGAGATAAAAGTATAAAAGATCTACAATTTCCATTTGATTCTTTTAGAAGAGGTCAAAGGAAATTTATGAATAGTGTATATAAAGTGATAATGGAAGATGAGAAATTATTTGCTAGAGCTCCAACAGGAATAGGAAAGACTATAGGGACTCTTTATCCTGCTATAAAATCTATGGAGAAGAAGAATTCCAAGATATTTTACCTTACAGCTAAGACCATTGGAAGAGATGTAGCTGAAAAAGCTATTAAGCTCCTTGAAGGCAATGGACTAAAGTTAAAAAGAGTTCTTATAACTGCGAAAGATAAGATATGCTTGAATGAAGAGAAAAAATGTGACAGTAAATATTGTAAATATGCAAAAGGACACTATGATAGAATAAACAGTGCTATTGGGGAGTTGTTAACAGCAACTGATAATTACAGTAGGGATACTATTTTGGAGTACTCCAAAAAATATCAATTATGTCCTTATGAGTTGACTCTTGATTTAGCGCTTTTTAGTGATTGTATCATATGTGATTATAATTATGCTTTTGACCCTAGTGCAGTGCTCAAAAGATTTTTTGTGGAAGGTAACGGTAGCTATATATTTTTAATAGATGAAGCCCATAATCTGGTTGACAGGGCAAGGGAAATGTATTCTGCTACTATGTACAAAAAGCCTATATTGAAATTAAGGAGAATAGTTAAAGATATTGATAAAATCCTTTATAAATACTTGGGAAAATTGAATAGTTTTATGATTGAAAAGAGACGTGAATGTGAAATTGTAGGAGATTTCATTGTAGAAGAGTATTATTCAGAGGATTTTGTAGATATACTTAGAGGAATCATACACAGAACAGAAAAGATATTTGCCAATCTAGTTGAATGGGAACATATGGATGAATTACTTGACTTCTACTTTGACAGCTATGATTTTGTAAAAAAAGCAGAACTCTATGATGACAGATATATAACGTATTATGAAAAGATACAAGATGATGTATTGATGAAGCTTTTTTGTTTAGATCCATCGGGGAATCTAAGGGATTATATGGGAAATGCAAAATCTACGGTGCTTTTTTCGGCTACATTAACGCCTATGGATTATTTTGTTAAGATACTTGGAGGTAATGAAAAGAATTATGGATTGACCCTTGAATCACCTTTTGAACAAAAAAATCTATGTTTATTAATAAATAATAAGGTATCTACAAAATATAAGAACAGGCAGAAAACCTATATAAATGTTGTGGAGACTATATACAATACAATTAAGGGGAAAAAGGGGAATTATATTATATTCTTCCCTTCTTACAAGTATATGAATGATGTATATGACACTTTTATTAACATAATAGAAGATGATGACATAAATATCATAAAACAAGAAAGAGGACTAAGTGAAAGTGAGAAAGATGATTTTCTAGGAGAGTTCCATAATGAGAGAGAAGGTTCATTTGTAGCTTTTGCAGTATTAGGAGGTATGTTTGGTGAAGGTATAGATTTAACAGGAGAAAAACTTAGTGGTGCAGTTATAGTAGGGGTTGGGTTACCTTCTATATGCAACGAAAGAAATCTTATCAAGAATTACTTTGACAATACATCTGATAACGGTTTTGAATATGCTTATATGTATCCGGGGATGAATAAAGTTATGCAGGCAGCAGGAAGGGTCATAAGAACAATGAGTGACGTAGGCATAGTTGTTCTTATAGATGAAAGATTTGGTAGTAATTATTATAAAAGGATTTTTCCTTATGAATGGAATCATGCTGTCTATGCATCTAGTGATTTGCTGAAGGAAAAGGTTGATGATTTCTGGGAGAACATATAATCAAACAAAAATATGGGTAAGACCAGCTAGTAAAACTCTTGACTATTACTAGCTAGTCTTACCCTTTTTCTTCTTGAATTTTTTACTATTTAATTAAAATGCTTTGTCACTACTTGATTATATACAATCACTGACTTAATAGAGTAGAGTATACAGCTAACATTGTACTGATAAATTTTTCGTATTCTTCATTTGCTAATTATAATTTCCAACCTACTGCTTGTTCTCTTGTACAAATAAATCTGCTGTAAATACCATCTTCCTTTATCAAAGCATCGTGTGTTCCTTTTTGTACAATGCTTCCATCATTCACCACAAGAATTTGATTTGCGTTTCTAACGGTCTTTAATCTATGTGCAATCATAATAATCGTCTTGTTGTGTGTTAAGGCTTCAATGGCTATTTGCAGTTTATCTTCATTTTCAGGGTCAACATTGGCGGTTGCCTCATCCAAGATAACAATAGGTGCATCTTTTAATAAAGCTCTGGCAATAGATAACCTCTGTTTTTCACCACCGGAAAGAGTATCTCCACCTTCTCCTATAACAGTATCATAACCACTTGGCAATGCCATAATAAAATCATGACAACAAGCTTTTTTTGCAGCTGCAACTACTTCCTCATGATTAGCTGAGGGTCTACCAAATTTAATATTATTTTCAATGGTATCAGCAAAAAGATATACTTTCTGAAATACCATACTGATTTGTTCCATAAGAGATTCCAAGCTGTACGCCTTGATGTTTTCACCACCAATGGATACACTACCGCTGTCTACATCCCAAAATCGTGCGATTAAATTGCACAGGGTGGTTTTCCCCGAACCAGATGGACCTACAATGGCTGTAGTTGTTTTTTCCGGAATAGTAAAACTAACATTATTGAGGATTTTTTTATTTTCGTAAGAAAAAAATACATTTTTGAACTGAATACCATAACCTTTCGGTGTAATAGGTCTTCCGTTTTCATCAATTTCAGGAATCTTGTCTGTTTGGTTTGCCTCGTCCATAGCACTGCTTACAATTCTTAAAAGAGAAATGCTACTACCTGCTGATTGGATATGAGAGAACACTAAAAACGAGATAATGATCATCATCAATGCGTTTAATAACACCATTGTTCCGTTTAAGTAGAAATTAACACTGAAAAGAATGATAGCAACACTAAAAATTTGTAGTGATAAACCTTGTAGCATAATGTAGGGAGTAAATAGTTTCTCTATTTTCAAATTACTTTCACAGTTATACTCCAAAGCATCACGTAGCGTTTTATCACCTTTTCCCGTCAAATTAAAGGATTTTACAACACTCATACCCTGAAGATATTCCAATACAGCAGATACCATCACTGTTTGAGATTTCTGTCTTTCGGGTGCGAGGGTTGCAGATTTTTTTTCCATAGAGGAGGAAATCAATAAATAAATTAGTGTACCCAAAACGACAAGAAGTCCTATTCTCCAATCAAATGCAATAATCACTATGGAAAAAATGATAGCATTGACTAAACCACCAAGAACATTTACTAGAACAACAGAAGCCTGAAATTCCAATAGCTCTAAAACAGTAGTTGCAACTCCTGTGATTTCACCTAAGCTATTATCATTAAAATAACCCATTGGAACACGCTTCAGCTTGTCTGCAATTTGCATTCGCTTGTTTGCTGCCATAAAAAAGCCTGCGTGAGTTTGTTGGAGCTGTGAGAAATACTTCATACAAGCTTTCCCCAAAATACTTATCAGCAGTAAACCTAAAGAGTACCAAGCATTTTTAAGATTTTGGTTTCCTTCTAAAACCTTGGACAGAATGAGATAGATTGCGGCGATTTCCCCCATTGAAAAAATAGCGTATATAAAATTAAGGATTACCGATTTGTTTATATTTGATTTTTCTACTCCTGCAAAGCTCCATATTTTTTTTAATGTCTCTATCATGCAAGCTCCTCCTCTCTCGTACCCATGTGTGCTGTCCACATATCGTTGTACAGTTTACTTTTTTGAAGTAAGTCATGGTGAGAACCCTCACACTCAATCATGCCATTATTAACAACTATAATTTTGTCTGCACCCACAATGGTAGATAGGCGATGTGCTATCAAGATAAGTGTTTTTCCTGCGACTAATTTTGCAACAGCTTTTTGAATGATTATTTCATTTTCAGGGTCGATGTAAGCAGTCGCTTCATCAAGCACCACAATAGGAGCATTTTTCAACATGGCACGAGCAATGGAAATTCTTTGTTTTTCTCCACCCGATAAATGTGCACCACCACCGCCGACTTTTGTTTGATAGCCATTTTCTAATGCAGTAATAAATTCATCACAGCCTGCTTTTTTTGCTACATTCATTACTTCTTCATCGGTGGCTTTTGTATTACCCATTCTAATATTGTTCATTACGGTATCGTCAAAAAGAAAATTATCCTGTGAAACAAATGCCACTTCATCATAAAGCTGTGTTAAGGGAATGTTTTTTACATCTTGTCCACCAATTGAAATTTTGCCCGTATTTACATCCCAAAAACCTGCAATCAGCTTTGCTACTGTGGATTTTCCACTGCCGGAGGGACCCACTAAAGCTGTTACCGTTTTGCTTGGAATAGAAAGGGTAATATTATGTAAAATTTCTTTATCATCGCTATATCCAAAAGAAACATTGGATAATAAAATATCTCTGTTTTTTAAATTCACTTGGGATGTTCCGTGGTCTTGCTCCTTGGCATTCAAAAGCTCATCAACACAACCGACAGTAGTCCTCACTTTTGCTACATTATCTATAAATCCCATTGCAGCAAGTAAGGGAGCAACCATACTCATCGCCAATATAATAATAGTAATAAAGCTATCCACTGATAAGCTACCGTTTACATAAAATAAAAAGCCAAAGGGTAAAATAGTGATAAGTGTGGTTGGTGCAATGGCATAAGCAAGTGAAGTTCCAAACTGGCTTCGTTTCATCCAATCATAATAATAGGAAGCGTTCGCCATTACTCTTTCCTTAAATTTTGCATAAGAGTTTTTGCCTTGGTTATAGGCTTTGATTACTTCAATACCGGCAATATACTCAACTATGGTTTCGTTCATATCCTGTGTGGTTTTAACCGATTGCTCATAGTCCTTTGCATAATTACGCATAATCAGCATCATAAAAACCATACCAAGGGGGATAGATACCAGTGATAAAAGTGCTAGTCTCCAATCTAAAATAAGGAGATAAATAATTACTAAAATAGGTGCGATGATGTTAGCGGTCATTTCAGGTATAAGGTGGGCGAGTGTAACCTCCATTCCTTCGATTTGGTCTACAATCACCTGTTTCATTTTACCGCTAGAAACCTCCATAACAGATCCCAAAGGTAGCTTTGGCAGCTTTTCTAAAACCATTTGTCTAATATGCTTTAAAATTCTGAAGGTGCCTTTGTGTGAAAAAGCAAGAGCCATATTATAGAGTAAGGTTCGTAAAACATAACAGCCAAGGGCAATAAAGCACCATAAAACATAAAATCTAAAGTCTTTTTGATCATTTAATAAGGCGACTATCACTTTTGCAGCACAAAAAAAGGGAACAATTCCAAAAATTACACCCAAAATAGCCAGTACCATAGCTAATTTTAATTTTTTATGCTCATTTTTTCCTAACTCCCATAAGCGGAGTAGGGGTTTTTTTGTTTCCATTAAATTTCCTCCTTGTTTTTTATCAGTTGTCTTTTCACTCGTCCTTGATGGATTTCTAAAATATAGTCAGCGCATTGTTCAATTAATTCTATATCGTGGGTAATAACTATTAAGCAATCCACTTTTTCCTTTAAATCTTTCAAAATCAAGGATACATTCAGCATATTTTTATAATCTAATCCACTTGTGGGTTCATCAAATACCAATATTTTTTTGTCTAAAAATAATGCACAGGCAATTGCCAATCTTTGTTTTTGCCCGCCCGATAATGCCAAAGGATGACTTTCTACATAGTCAATAAGGTGAAGCTTGGTAAGTATTTCCTTTGCCTTTGCAATTTCCTCATCAGTTTCCTCTGTTAAATCAACTAATTCGTCCAATACAGATTCTGAATACAACTGACAATTTACATCCTGCATAACCATATAGCTTTGCTTCATGCAGTCCTTCTTTTTAGCTTTTTTGCCATTTAATATAAAGTGATTTGTCTTATCAATACCTACAAGAGCACGAACAAAACTTGATTTGCCTGCTCCGTTACCTCCGACAATTGCCACTACCTTATGTTTGGGTAGTTTTAGATCTGTAATATCAACTGCTACTTTATTGGGATAGGTAACAAGCAATTCGTTGATACAAATGCTATCTTCTATTTTTCTTTCCACTTTTTCATAATAACTTTTGCAAAGCTTGTCAATAGAATTGGCATAAAAGCTCCTAAGCCCATGTGTTTTTTGATCACATTGATTCATAAATTCTTCTTTTTCTTGATCAAATACTATGCGTCCCTGTTGCATGTAAATTACTCGGTCACATACCTCTAATGCATAATATAATCTGTGTTCTGCAATTAAAATGGTATTTCCAAGTTTTCTTAATTCAAGTAAAATGTTTTTTAGTTTCTTTATACTTTTTGGATCTAAATTAGAACTGGGTTCGTCCAGTAAATAAATAGATGGTTGGCTCATAGTCACAGAAGCACATGCTATCTGTTGTTTTTCTCCACCAGATAGTTGTAAAATGTTTCGATTCATCAAATCTTCTATAGAGAATAGTGCTACTGTTTCATTAAATCTGTCTTTAATTTTTTCTATAGGAACTCTATGATTTGCAGCACCAAAACATATTTCATCCGAAGTATTCAGATGAAAAAATTGAGATTTTGGATTTTGGAAAACCGAACCAACAAACACTGACCTTTCAGCAATACTTAAGGTATCTGCTCTCTGATCTTGTAATAGGATTTCTCCCTCCACAGTTCCATGTGTAAATTCAGGGATAATACCATTGATTAACTGCAAAAGTGTTGACTTTCCGCACCCTGAAGCTCCTGTAAATAACACACATTCTCCTTTCTTAATAGAAATATTAATATCTTTTAAAATTAGTTCCTCAGGTTTTTCATCTGGGCTATGGTAAGAAAAATTTACATGTTTAAACTGTATCATAAAGCTATCAACCCCCTTCTCATACAAATAAGTGTTACTATCACACATAAGCTGATAATATCAAGTAAACCACATTTAGATTTTTTTAATGGAGTTGCCTGTGGATATAGACCCATTCCTCTTGTATAGGCAGATGCACTCAATTCATCTCCAATTTTAATGCAATTAAACAAAAGTGGTACATAGATATGTTCCACTAATTTTATGGGATTTTTACTTACTCCTTTAAGTTTCATGGCTGCTTTAATATTTCTCACCTCACTGTGTAGTGAGGGTAAAAAACGAAATATGACCAATAAAATCAGTATGAATTTATTGGGGACTTTAAACTTTTGTAATGTCGCCTGTAAATCGCTAATCTGTGTAGTTGTAAATGTTAGTATTGCATAAATAAACAACGGCATAAAAAGTAGTAGGGGGTATATTACAAGTCCCCAGGCAGATACCACTGCCTTAGGGGCAAAGCTTATAAGATAATTTACCAATGAATATGTAAGATATGCAATTCCTGTTTTATATGCTGTACCATGTTTTCCTAAGAGGAATATCAAAAAAATTGCATACCAAGTAGCAACAGTAAGATAGATTGGGTCCCCGTAACTAAATAGCAAAATATTAACTAAAAGTATTAAGATGATTTTTGTTATTGGATTCATGGAAAACATCAGTTTCATATTAGATAATCCCTGCCTTCTTGAAATGCTTTTTAAACATTCCCTTTGCAAATACAATGCTGATTATAGCAGCTACAGCGATAGCAGCTAATACAATTACAAACGATAATGGTGTTGATAATTTAGAGACACCATCAACCCACTCTTGTGTATAACCACCATTTAAAGATAGCTCTGCTGCAAAATCTTTAAAGAACCAGAAAGAACCACTCTCACCCATAGTCCAAAAAGATACTACAAAATAGCTGATTGCATTCAGTTTGAAGTTCTTATAGCCACCTGCTTTTGCAATCAATTCTGCGGCAATAAAGATTATCATATTCACTAAGAAACAAAAAACATTACCATACACTAAGAGGCCAACAAATGCAGAGCAAATAACGCCTAAGATGGTAATTGCAAGAGGTTTACCTACCTTTGCCAAATACAGCAAATAGACAGGTGCATATAGCAATGCACAAATTGGAGACACCATAATTTGAAGAATTGGTAAAAAGGCACATCCTGATACTATAACAGTAATTGCTAAAAATATTGCAGTAAAAATACCCACAAAAATGAAATCTTTTCCTTGAAGCTTATTGTTTTTTACACATTGGTTTATCATAATTTTCTCCTAGTATAATATAAAAGTAGTAGTTTTTAGAGTTCCTCTCCAAGAACTATGTTGTACTGTTAGGGTACTGCTGATTGGTGAAATCCTCCTTATAAATGTATATATATGTTAGGTGTGTCTAACTCATATTTCTGAAAAAAGGGATTTATTCAATCCCTAACAATCTAACCCATCCACCCCAATAAAATTGTTGTAAGGTGTGCATATGCTCCATGGCAATATTACGTGGTAGATCATGCTTAACTGTTTCAAAAATTCCTGAAAAAAGAGTATTCGCTAAAATATGTGACATTAAAGGAGCGATATTACTTTTGAGCATTCCACTTTTTTTTAAAGTTGTAATAAAGCGATTAGTGGATTCTTCTTCAATTTCAATTAGAAGCTCAATATAAGTTTCATATTTTGTTCCCTCTGAAGCACTGCAAATCAATTGAAAGACATCATAATTGTCATAAATATAATCTACCATCCAATCAAATTCATTAGCAGACATCTCAGGAACACTTTTTACTTGAACATCTTCTGAATATGATGAAATGTTTAGTGAAGTTTCTTTAAACTGTTTTAATAGCATTTCAGTGGGTTCTTTTACCAGAGCATCAAATATTGCAGATTTATCTTTGTAATAACGATAAATCGCTCCTGTAGTACAGCCTAAAGATGTAGCAATACTTCGTACAGTAGTTTTATTATATCCATGCTCTAAAAACTCTTTTTTACTAATATTTAATATTTCTGATTTCAGTTCTTCGTTGACTGGCCTCAAGATACACCTCCTAATCGTTTAAGATAACAATGTTATTTTAAAACCTTTATTGTGTTTTGTCAAGTATTTGCTAATAAAATAGCTTAAAATTATTAATAGATGTTTAATTCCAGAAGTATCAAAAATAGTCATAGAAGTTTTATCAGAATCAAACTTTGGCAAATCTGTCAGTAATATCAATAAGGTTATCAAATATCCATTGTAAGTCCAATTCTCTAGGTTCATTTGAAAACTTAGGAAAGTTATTAATAAAGAATCAGTAGGAATAGAAAAAATCCTTTGAATTATAAGAGCCCGTTTGTCACTATTAAAATAATCTTGGCAATCAGAAAAAATTTCTGCCAAAGAAAGCTGATTATATGTTATCATAAGTATATGACTTCTTTCGGGTTTTGGTAGATTTGTTTCTTGACAATTCAATTTTACCATAAATTGGTGAGGAGTTATATTATTTTAAGGGAAAATATCTCGTATTTGTGCGACTTATGGCGTTTCACAAACGCCTATTCAATAGAGATAAATGAAAGGATGAGTTTCAGATGAAAAAAGTAGCATTAATCTTTACAGGGGGAACGATATCCATGATGGTTGACGAAAGGCTGAAGGCAGCTATACCAGCACTATCTGATAAGGATATAATTTCAAAAGTGTCAGGTATAGAGAAGATGGCACAGATTGAAGTTATACACTATGGTGCTTATCCTGGACCTCATATTGTTCCAAACATGATGTTGGACATTGCAAGAGTTACTAATGAACTTCTAAGCAGAGATGATATAGCAGGAGTAGTAATTACACATGGTACAGATACCTTAGAGGAAACAGCATATTTTCTTGATCTTGTTATTGACTCGGGAAAACCAGTTGTTGTAACAGGTTCTATGCGTAATGGTTCAGAACTAGGCTATGATGGACCAGCTAATCTGGCTGCTTCAATATGTACAGTTTGCTCTGAAGAATCTAAGAACAAGGGTGTATTGGTAGTAATGAATAATCAAGTAAATGCAGCAGATGAAGTAACTAAAACTCATACATTAAGTCTTGACACATTTCAGAGTATGGACTTTGGTCCTCTAGGCATTGTAGATTCTGACCAAGTTATCTATTACAGAAACAGAAAAAACGCTTTTAAGATTGTTACAAAAAAAATTGAAAATAGGGTTGCTCTCATTAAAGCTGTAGCTGGTCTTGGTTCAGAATTTATTGATTATCTTGTCGATAATGATTATAAAGGTATCGTTATAGAAGCTCTAGGTAGAGGGAATCTACCGCCAACCATGTTGGAAGGTATAAGGAGAGCAATTCTCATGAATATCCCAGTGGTCATAGTATCAAGGTGCTCAAAAGGAAGGGTACTGGATTCATATGGATACCAAGGAGGAGGAAGACAGTTAAGGGATATGGGAGTAATACTCGGAGATAATCTATCAGGACAAAAGGCAAGAATCAAACTAATGATAGTACTTGGAGTGACTAAAGATGTAGGTGAAGTAAGACAAATTTTTGAAAAGGATTTATACAAAAAAATATAATAAAAGTGTTAAAAAATGAGGCTGTGCAAAAACTAGCTTTATTAGTTTGGCCTTTTTGTATATAATTAAAAGGGACATAAATTGATGAAAATATTAGTTGTATAATACTACTAATAAAAATAGGCAAATTATTGAAAGTTTATGCACACTTATTTTTGGGTTAATGCTATAATTATTATTGTAAAACCCCCCAATACAATATATATAAATAATAAAGTTTTTGCTACACCCCATAAGAACAAATACCTTCTCCTTAAAGAAAAAAGACAGCCGATCGGTAGGCTGTCTTTTTTGTTTTATTAGAAAGTTTCTACAGCAAGACGTGACGTAGGAACTTTGCTTATATACTATGAAATCTTTACAGATATTTGGGAAGAATATAGTTAAGATAAGTTATTAAGATGACAATTATTAATTAAACTATATTAACTTGTATAACTTATATTATTAACGAATATAGTGTATAGAGGTGATGTTAGTGAGAACTTATTATAAAAGCTGTTTTTTAAAAAGAAATAATTTTATAAAATTAATATTAAATGCTAATAATAAAAAAGTGATTGAAATAGGAAATGATGTAAGAAGTAATGTAATAGTTTATATAAATACAGATGTTTTTAATTCAAAAAAAGAAGCTATAACAAAATATAATAATAGAATTGATTACTTATATAATTGGGGATATGATATCGTTGAGGATTAGTTCTAGAAAGATTAAATAAGGAGGTTTGGCTTAATCCTATGTTACATAAGACTTTTAAAGAACTTTCATTAGCACAAAAGTTATTGCTATATATGAATAATAATAAACCAATACTAGATGAAAGAGCAGTTTTTAGTGGTGGAACCAAGGAATATAGAATACCTTCTGAACCAGAAGCTAATAAACCGGTAAAAGTTAGGTTAAGAACCAAGAAGGACAATATAGATAAAGCTTTTGTAATCTATAATGGTAATAGACTTGAATTATATATTGATGAAACTGATGAACTATTTGATTATTATGCTGGAGAAATCAAACTTGAAGAAAAGACTGTAGAATATTATTTTGAAATAAACATCGGTAATTTTAGATGTTATTATAATAAAAGAGGTATCAGCCGTGAACCTAATACCCATTTCAATTATAGAATATCACCTGGATTCAAAACTCCTGACTGGGCAAAAGGAGCAGTGTTTTATCAAATTTTTGTTGATAGATTCTATAATGGTGATGAAAGTAATGATGTTGTAGATAATGAATATTTGTATGTAGGTAATTTTACAAGAAAAATAAATGATTGGTATAAGTACCCAGATGCCGATAGTGTAAGAGATTTCTATGGTGGGGATATTAAGGGGATTATTGATAAACTTGATTATCTAAGTGATTTAGGTGTTGACGTATTATATCTTAACCCTATTTTTGTTTCACCATCTAATCATAAATATGACACCCAAGATTATGACTATGTTGATCCTCATTTAGGTGTTATAGTAAATGATGGAGAGGAAGTTCTTAATAATGATAATCTATATAATGAATATGCCACAAAATATATAATGAGAACTACTAATAAAGAGAATCTGGAAGCTAGTAATCAATTATTAGTAGAATTGATTGAACAAGTACATTCAAGAGGTATGAAACTTATTCTTGATGGAGTTTTTAATCATTGTGGGTCATTCAATAAATGGCTAGATAGAGAGAATATATATAAGAATCAAACGGAATACGATATAGGGGCGTATGAATCAAAAAACAGTCCTTATACTAGGTTTTTTCATTTCCACTGTAGATGTGAATGGCCAAACAATACTAATTATGATGGCTGGTGGGGCTATGAAACTTTACCCAAACTTAATTATGAAGGTTCTAAAGTATTATATAACTATATAATGAACATAGCTAAAAAATGGGTTAGTCCACCGTATAATGCTGATGGATGGAGATTGGATGTGGCAGCAGATCTTGGGTATTCCCAACAGTTTAATCATATGTTTTGGAGAGATTTTAGAAGAGCTGTAAAATCGGCTAAGGAAGATGCTATTATTCTAGCTGAGCATTATGATGATTCAAGGGATTGGCTTTTAGGAGACCAATGGGATACAATTATGAACTATGATGCATTTATGGAACCTGTCACATGGTTTTTAACAGGTCTAGAAAAACATAGTGATGAATATAAAGGAGAATTGCTTAATAATCATATAGCTTTTTTTGATACCATGACTCATAATATGCAAAGCTTTTTAACTGGCTCGTTATTGACTGCCATGAATGAATTATCTAATCATGACCATTCAAGATTTATGACTAGAACTAATCATATGGTAGGTAGAACAAACAATCTTGGACCAGAGAAGGCTAATGAGAATATTAATAAAGGCATTATGAAAGAGGCAGTAGTAATTCAGATGACTTGGCAGGGAGCGCCGACTATATATTATGGAGATGAAGCAGGTCTATGTGGATGGACTGATCCTGATAATAGAAGAGCATTTCCATGGGGAAAAGAGGATGAAGAGTTACTTTCATTCCACAAAGAAATAATATCCATTCATAAGAGATATCAAGCCCTTAGGACGGGTTCATTGAAATATCTATATGGAGAATGGGGAATCATTAGTTATGGAAGATGGGATGACAATGATAAATTAGCAATTGCAGTTAATAATAATGATGAAGAAAGAAGCTTCAATATTCCTGTATGGGAATTAGGTATAACAGATTCTCAGACAATGGAAAGAGTTATACTTACGACTGGGGATAGCTTCAATACAGATAAAGAAAAATATGAAGTGAAAAGAGGAAAAATAAGATTAACTTTACCAAAATATAGTGCTATAATTATATATGGTTAGTAAAATAGGAAGGACCAGTTAAGTAATACATATGGTTAATAACTTCCGTAAGATAGACTCTATTCAGTTATTTGGATTCTGAAACATTATGTTTAATAAGAATCTGTAAATGCAGCTGAATAGAGTCTATCTTACTAATATATTAAGGAGTGTATTATTAATGGGTCTTTTTAATATATAGGAGGACTATTCATGAGTACAATATTAATGGTTGAAGATGATTTTTCACTTGGTATGGGAATCAAATTTGCTTTGGAAAAGGAAAATTACAGAGTAATACACGCAAAAAGCAAGAAAGAAGCTGAAGCAGAAATATTGAAAAATAGTTTTGATCTAGCTTTATTGGATATAACATTACCAGATGGAAACGGATACGAGTTGTTCACTAATATACAGAAAGTACAGGATATACCTGTTATATTCCTTACAGCACTAGATGAAGAGGTCAACATAGTTACTGGTCTTGATATGGGAGCGGATGATTATATAACAAAACCATTCAAGTTAAGAGAACTCATTTCAAGAATAAACGCAGTACTTAGAAGGACTTCAGTTAGAGAAAAAAAGAATACCCTTACTTCTGGTGATATGGTTTTATATCCAGATAAAATGAAAATATATAAAAATGCTGTAGAGATTGATGTAACAAAAACTGAATATAAAGTACTGAATTATTTTATGAAGAATGGGCAACAGATATTAAGTAAAGAACAACTATTGGAACATCTATGGGATATAGAAGGTAATTATATAGACCAGAATACGTTAGCTGTATATATGAGAAGAATCAGAGAGAAAATAGAGGACAACCCCTCTAGACCTGATTACATACAAACAGTTAGAGGTGTAGGTTACATATGGAATAAGAAGGTATTATAATTTCTAATGGAGTTAATTACAGGAGGATAAAATGATAAGATATTTCAAAAAAGAACCTTTCATATATAATATTTTCAAGATATCCTTGGGGCTAATGGCAGCTATAATGATAGTTTTCTATTTGATATCCAACAATATGGTTGAACAGTTACATAGACAGCAGATATTGGACGATTATAATATCATAGGTGGTTTAGCTACTTTGGTTCCTGAAAAGGATAAAGAAATCGCAAATATATTTTTAGAGGGAAAAAATAATCAATATATCATGGCAGGGAAAAAGGTTCTAAATAAATATGGATACACCGAGGATATGGATATCAGTTACAGCAAAGATTTTTATACAAAAGCGAAAAGTATGATGACATATAACATGATAATACTCATCTTGATTTTTTCAATTATTCTGTTTTATTTTTCTAAGAGCTTAATATATATCATGAAAAAAATAGAATTGTTTTCAATAGGGATAGATAAAGTAATGGATGGGGATTATTCTGTGCATTTGACTACCAATAATGAAGGAATAGTTGATAGGATAGGACATCAATTCAATCTAATGACCAGGAGATTGGAATTAAGTATAGAAGAAATCAAAAACAGTCGAGAACAAATAAAATCAATAGTAACAGATATATCACATCAATTTAAGACACCTCTTTCTTCCATAAAATTATTTAACTCTTTGATGCTGGAAGATGAAGTTGATAAAGAAAATCAGGTAAAATTTTTGGAAAGAAGCAAAGAAGAGATAATCAAGCTTGAGTGGTTGATTAATTCACTTGTTCATATATCTAGATTAGAAACAGGAATGATTCAATTAAAAAGAGAGAATAGGGATATCAAGAAAACTGTTTTAGATGCTATAAACGGGATATATCTGTCTGCAGGTGAAAAAGGTATCAATATTAACATAGAACAATTAATCAACATAGATATAAATCACGATAAAAAGTGGACAAAAGAAGCCATATTCAATCTGTTGGAAAATGCTGTGAAGTATACAGAAGACGGGGGAAGTATAACTGTAAACATGGTAAGACTAGAGACTTCGGTTAAGATAGTAATCAAGGATACGGGTATAGGCATTTCCCAAAAAGAGAAGTTCAAAGTTTTTGACAGGTTCTATAGAGGAGAATCAGAAGAAGTACAGAAAAAAGAAGGTTCGGGTGTAGGGTTATATCTTACTAAAAGAATTATTGAAGAACAAGGAGGTACAGTTACAGTACGTTCTACATTGAATAAGGGTACAACATTTTGCATATTATTCTTCCTTACAGATTTGTAAGATAAATTGAAATAAAAATGTAAGCTATGGAGTATATACTATTCACATAAAGATAATTAAGTCCAGTTACTTATAAGATAGAGTCAAATATATAGTCTATGGAGGAATAGAAATGAATGTACTAGAGACAAAAAATCTAAAGAAGTTTTATGGAAAAGAAAATATAGTAAAAGCGGTTAATAATCTTGATTTGACAATAAAAGAGAAAGAATTTGTTGCAATAGTTGGAACATCAGGTTCTGGTAAGAGCACATTACTACATTTGTTAGGAGGGTTGGACAGACCTACAGATGGTAAGGTTCTAATTGAAAACCAAGATATATATTCAATGAAAAATGAGCAGTTAGCTGTTTTTAGGAGAAGAAAAATAGGGTTCATATTTCAATTCTTCAACTTAGTACCAGTTCTCAATGCTTATGAGAACATAACATTACCTATTGAGTTGGATGGTAAGAAAGTAGATACAGAGTATGTTCAAGATTTGATGAATACCCTAAAAATATATGACCGAAGAGAACACTTACCAAGTGCCTTATCTGGTGGACAGCAGCAAAGAGTTGCAATAGCTAGAGCATTAGCTTCAAAACCATCTATCATATTAGCTGATGAACCTACAGGAAATCTTGATTCAAAGACAAGTGAAGAGGTTCTAGGACTATTAAAGCTATCAGTTAAAAAATATCATCAAACATTAGTTATGATTACACATGATGATTACATAGCTCGTATGGCAGATAGAATCATTAGAATTGAAGATGGGAAAATAGTTGAGGGAGGTAGATAGTATGAGTGTAATGGTTAAACTAGCAAGAAAGTACGGTAAATCCTCTAAGAGTAAATCAGGATTAATATTATTAGCTATCATATTATCTACTTGTCTAATAACAACTATAGTGACTTTTGCAGTAAGTATAAGAGAGATGAATCTAAATAATGTCATTGATTCTTATGGAAAAGCAGAAGCTAGATTTACTAATGTCAATGAGAAACAGATTGGTATGTTGAAACACCATATTCAATTAGAGGAAGCAGGAGTTTTTTCTAATGTAGCTGATGTGACAGATACGAATAATTATAGTTTGTCCTTATTATATGCTGATGAAGAAGGAGCAGACCTATTATCTCTTAAAGTGGTAGAAGGTATATTTCCACAAAAAGATAATGAAATAGCTGTATTGCCTTCTGTATTAGAACGATTTGAATTACCAGTAGAGTTAGGTCATAACATTACTATGGAATATAGTATAGGAAATGGAGATTCATATAATGGAAAATTCAAGGTTGTAGGAATTCTGAAAGAAAATAATATGATGGCTCTCAATAAGACAGGGTTAGGATTGATATCTGAGAATTTTATGAACAAAATAGATCCCCAATTAGTACATAAGGATATAGCTCTTAAATTAAAGGATGATAGTGATGTTTATAACAAGATATTAAAGATGTCAATGGATTTAGAAATTGCGGATGAAAATATTTCGTTCAATGAGATGCTCCTAAATGAAAAACGAAAAAACATAACCAATATGATACCTTTTGCAATATTGGGATTAATGGTTATTATTGCAACTATCATAGTAATATACAATATTTATTATATTTCTGTTGTGGAGAGGATACAGCAGATAGGTATGCTGTCATCTCTTGGTACATCTCCAAAGCAACTTAGAAAGATGATTATATATGAAGGTATCATATCATCAATGAAGGGTATACCATTGGGGATATTGTTAGGATATCTGATTAGTAATATATTAGTACCCATGATACCTCTTAGCAATAATATAGAAATGGTATTTCCATTATATATTATTCTTATAGCTGCTGGTGTTTCCTTGTTCACAATAAGGCTGGCATTGGTGAAACCAAGTAAAATAGCATCCAAAATATCTCCAATAGAGGCATTACGTTATTCACAGGTAAGTACAACAGGCAAAAAGACTACTAAAAAGATTAAGCATACTAGACTAGGTGCAGTTGGTAAGATGGCTTATTTAAACTTATGGAGAAATAAAAAACGTACAATAATGACTATGCTGTCTCTAACTATGAGTGGAATATTATTCATTACATTCTCATCTATCTTTAACAGTATGAGAATAGATAATCTTACAAGCAATTACGTAGCTGGGGATTTTGATATTGTTAATACTGATTCTGGAAAAGATAATATTGATGATATGAACAATATCATAGAGCAAGTTATGGAAATGAAAGATGTAAAAAACATTGTTAAAACAAGACATAAGATAGTCACAATGGAATATGATAGTGAGAAGATGGATGAGCATAAGGAGCAATATGGTAATTATGATGGAACTGTCAATTGTGATGTTTATGGATATGAAGATGTTACTCTAAAAAAATTGGCAGATAATATCTTGGACGGAAACTTGGATTTAGATAAATTAAATCAAGGTAAGTATGTAATATATTCAGGAGATAAAGATGAAGATAATTATCATACTGGAGACAAAGTATTATTCAATGTGAATAAGGGGGATGATACAAATTTTGCAGAAGAATTTACAGTATTAGCAATTACAGATATATTACCAATAAGTAATAATAGACATAGTATAGGACCTACTTGGATAGCACATGAAAAGATAGTTAAGAAATACCTAGGAGAGAATAATTACAAAAAAATATCTGTAAATGTTAATGAAAATTCAGAAGAAGAGGTTAAAACAGAATTAGATGCGCTACTAGCAAATTATGATGATGTAGAGGTAGCTGAATATAAAAGCCTTTTTGATGAGTACAACAGACAAAAGAATTCCATGAAGTTCATTGGAATGGTACTTGTTTTCGTTATTGGATTAATTGGTTTGCTGAATTTGATTAATACTATGATAACGAGTATCTTAACCAGAAAAAAAGAGCTTGGTATGCTTCAAGCCATTGGATTATCTGATAAACAGCTAAATACTATGTTACAAGTAGAAGGAATGTATTATTCGCTGATCAGTGGAGTTTTTGCATCAATATTTGGTATACGTATTGCCAAAGTCTGTTTTGAAGTATTTAGCAAAGAAGCGACATATGCCAAATGGCAAAGTCCAATAAAAGAAATAATATTGATGCTAGTTGTTCTAATAATTATCCAATATATTTTGACTTATTTTATAACCAAAAAGCTTAATAAGGAGTCCATTATAGATAGAATAATACGCGTTTAGTGAAATAAAATAGCTTTTTATAAAAAATATTAAAATATTTTTAAAAAACCCTTGATTTTTTTCTGAAATAGTATATGATTATATAGAACCTTGCATTATAAGTAAAAAATTATCAAGTTAATAAACGAGAATTATCTAATATTAGATTTAATAATATAGTTCGAATTTTTATTGATGAATTATTTACAAGTAATTTAAGGAAAAATAAAAATTCGGAGGTAAGAGATTATGACTGGTACAGTTAAATGGTTTAATTCAGACAAAGGTTTTGGTTTTATTTCAACAGATGAAGGAAATGACGTATTCGCTCATTATTCACAAATTCAAAAAGACGGATTCAAAACTTTAGAAGAAGGCGAAAAAGTTTCTTTTGACGTAGTTGAAGGAGCTAAAGGTCCTCAAGCTGAAAATATCGTAAGTTTATAATTTTAATAAATCGACCTAAAGATTTTATCTTTAGGTCTTTTTTATTGGAAAATTTAGTGATATAATAGTTAAGTGTATTCGGAGAGATGTCCGAGTGGCTTAAGGTGGTGGTCTCGAAAACCGCTGTGCGGCACAACCGTACCGAGGGTTCAAATCCCTCTCTCTCCGTTATTACAAGGCGAGTATATAATCATGTCTATAAAAACCCGTTACACGTGTGCCTAAAACGTGCCTAAGCCTGGTAATTTAATATCACCCCAATAATCTTTTTTGAGATTCAATGGATGAGTGAATGTAGGTATCCGTTGTTATTTTGGTTGTTGAGTGGCCTAACCTATCAGCTACAGTCTTTAAGTCCTTTCCCTTATTAAATAGTATAGTTGCGTGAGTATGCCTTAATCCATGGAACGATATGTGGTAGTTATATTTCCTAGCAATTATGGTAAACCTTTTACCTAATGTGACAGGATTTATAAATCGTCCGTCTGGTCGGCTGCAAAAGAATCCACTATCTATATATTGAGGACCATATTTGAGTTGTTGTTCTTTTCTTTGAATTAGATACTGCTTTAGTATTCTTGCTACATCAGGGAATATATATACAGGTCTAGTACTTCTATATGTGTTTTAGTAGAGTCTAAAGTCCATTTTTTTTCTATATACACCAAGTTATCCTTAACATAAATTTCGTTACGATCTAATTGGATATTATAGTCTTGTAAGCCACAAATTTCACCTTCACGCATACCAGTAGTACCAGCTAATAATACAGGTATGAAATAATCGGTATTTTTGAATATATGCAATAATCTATAGAATTGTTCTTCTGTTATAAATTTTGTTTCGGGGGTTTACTTGTATTATATCTATTCTATATATAGCAATAAAACTAAAAGAAGGATTTAATTCTAATACTTACCTAATGGGATTTATATATGGATTACTTTCAGCAGCAGTAGCGGTATATGGCAATCAAGTAATAAAATAGATTAAAAAGAAATAATATTTTGTCGAAAAAACTACAACATTTTATTATACTACCTAAACATACCAAACATAAGTCTATACATTGGTTGTGTAAAATGGTATAATCTGGAATAACAAAAGAGAAAGGATCGATTACTAATGAAGAAAATAAGAAATTTAATTTTGTTTTTTGCAATGATAATGGTTTTAGGTGGTGTTAATGTTTATGCAGCATCAATAGGTGACAAGTTGACTAGTCCAGAAGAAGGATGGAAAAGATATGATGATAATGCACCAGAAATTTTATATACAAATTGTGAGGAACGTTTTGATACAAGCTATAATACTACATATACCGGTAAAAGTAAAACTTCCTTGATTCCTGAGATGAATTTTAAGTTTTATGGTAGTAAACTAAGATTTATAGGAGTACATGGTTCTGGAACATATATGGGGAACGTAAAAATAATAATAGATGGAACTGAATATGAATTTAGTCAAGTAGGAGAACCTAAAAACACTTCACATACTTATGATGTGTCTATATTGCAATTTGAAAAAATAGGACTTACTAAAGGGGTTCATATTGTAAAAATTACACGAGATGTATCTCAAACTGGAAAATCTATGTGGCTTGATGCAATAGATATTGATTCAGATGGCGAGCTACTAACTTATATAACACAACCTACAAATTTAATAGCTACTCCATCAATCAATAATATAACTCTAAATTGGGACGCAGTAGATGGAGCAGATAGCTATACTATATTAAGATCAACAACACCAGATTTTATAGATACATTTATAGCTTCTAATATAACAGAAACAACTTACATAGACAATGATGTTGAAACAGGAGTAACTTATTATTATGCAGTAAGAGCAGTAAAAGATAGTGTAGAAAGTGAAAACTCTAATGTTGCATCAGCAATGATTGAAAAGGTAAATCCATCAGTATTACAAATTAAATTATCTACTACAGATATATATGAATATAGAGTTACTATGAATGAGGTAAATAATTTTATAAAATGGTATGTTGATAAATCAAATGGTACTGGATTACCATTCTATAAATTTGCAACGGATTCAAAAATAGAACCGTATACAGATTCTAATGAGTACTTAATATTTGATAAAATAGTTTGGTTTAAAGTTAAAGAATACTTAAAATAATATTATGCTGACCTACTTTCTTAATTTACATTCAGAAGAGAATAAACAATTATCGGTAATTGATGTAACACGCATAATGCGTTTATCACTAAAAGAAGTTTATGACTTAATTGAATGTGGTAAGTTAAATGTTGTTAATAACAAGCATATAGTAATCTTAAAAGGTGATTTATATAGAATGATATCATGATTACGAACAAAAGCCCTTAACCCTTATAAAATAAAGGTTAGGGGTTTTTTAATATTTATTCTTATAAAGAATAAGATAGTAGAATTACCAACCAAAAAAATATACTACATATTTATGACCCTGTTTCAGATAGTTCTAATTTTACTGGTTATGCAAAAGGAGGGTTTGATAGAAAAGAACAAGAAAGATTAAAAATTCAATGTGATAAACTTGATAAAAAAGGAAGCAGGTTTCTGCTATCAAATTCAGCAACAGATTTTATATTTGACCTTTATAAAGATCACATAATTGAGGTTATTAAAGCTAAGCTTTCTATTAATTCAAAAAGTGATAAACGTGGAGAAGTTGATGAGGTTTTGGTGAGAAATTATGAGTAGTAAACCAAAAACCAAAAATGATAAAGCTTGGGAATTATTATTCCAAAAATATAATATTGTTAATAGTGTAGATAAAAATGGTTATGTGAATATTAAATCTGAACAAATAAATGAATTTAGAGAAGCAAGATTGATGACTAAATTTGACAAAAATGTAGTTTTCATATTGTTAAAGTAATAGCACTCTAAAGTAAACTCATCCAAATCCACTACAATTAGAATAAGTATTGCATTAGTAAATTATATTTGCTAATGCAGTTTTTGGTATTTTACACTTGAAATTATTGTTTTAAAGAGTAATTCAAATAAGTTATTGTAATATAGTACATTACTAAAGATAATTTAAAAATTATTCATTTTCCAATTCTAAAGGAAATGTCACTTGCCAATTCCCTTTTGTAAATAAACCACTAGTAACAAAATCTCCCAAAAGAGAATATTGCTCTATTTCAGCTTGTGGAATATCAAACACATATTCCATATAATCTATACGTCCACCATCATCAGATGTATCTGTAAATGTAACATTATAATCGCATTTAATCTCATTTCTATTTTTATCTTTTAGAGTAAAAAATCCATGATTATCATTATTTAATGGATTAGTAACACCTATTTGAATATGTAGCATATCATCCACATAACCAATACCTGTAAAATCTATACTCTCAACAGGAAAATCCATTGGTTGAGAGGGAAGTAGTATATTTGTGGTATCTTTATTAGATAAGAATTTTTCAAAGTTTGCTCCGCCACCAATTATCTTTACTGCCTTAGTTTCAGACGATACTCTAATAGTTGAAAGATCAATATCTAATGGTATATTATCATATCTATGCTTACCACTAATAAACTCTCTTACTGAAAATGTTATCTTGTCTTCAATAATATTTTTATTTCCCCACTCAGTTATAGAGATAAGGAATGTTGCAGTTTTAGTAGTATCTTCATATCCAACAAGTTGACAAGTAGCTGAACTATTAAAAGGACGATAAATGGAAAACTATCATACAAATCGGTGCTTTTGTCAATTCTATTTCCTGTAAGGTCTTGCATTGTAATATAAATTTCTGCCTTATCATCATGGATATAGGTAGAGACTACTTCCATCTTAATGCCATTATCTTCACAAGATTTTTCTAAATATGAAAAAGAGCAATTTTATGGCAATAGTACTTTATTTAAATATTACCACAGATTTAATTTGAGTATTTAGTAAAAGTTATAATATAAAAAAGAGAACTATTATTTATTAGAGGTTTATAGAAATTAATATAGTATTAAGGTATTTAAAAAAGAAGAAAAGAATAATGGATATATTTTTAGGGTATTTTATGAAAACACTGAAGATGCTGAGATAGTAGGATTTATTTTCTTAATATAGTAAAAAGAGAAGTGATAGAAGTAATGCTAGATAAGATTACAGTAAGGATGAAATTAAAGAATGGGGAGAAAATATCAATAAATTTAGAAGGACATATATTTAACTGGACTACTAACTTATAATTGGTTTTTCACATTAGTACATGCTTGTACATATATTATAATAAGAACATATATAAGGATGTGAGAAATGAAAAAGCATAAGAAACATAATCATAACTACGATAGATACGAACATGATTGGTATTGGAATGAATGTGATTGGGATGAAATTGAATTTGAAGAAATTGAATTTGAAAAAATGGAAGAATGTTTTGATGACCTAGATTCATGTTGTTCTGACGATTGCTGTTGGGTATGTTGTTGTAGAGGCCCGAGGGGACCAAGAGGACCAAGGGGTCCGAGAGGCAAGCGAGGACCAAAAGGCGATACAGGCGATACTGGAGCAACAGGTCCAAGAGGACCAAAAGGTAAACGAGGACCAAAAGGTGATACAGGAGATACAGGGGATACAGGAGCTACTGGTCCAAGAGGACTGAGAGGACGAAGAGGTCCAACAGGAGATACAGGAGCAACAGGTGAAACGGGTCCAATAGGAGCAACGGGAGCAACAGGCGAAACCGGCCCAATAGGAGCAACGGGAGCAACAGGCGAAACCGGCCCAATAGGAGCAACGGGAGCAACAGGTGAAACGGGCCCAATAGGTCCAACAGGAGATACGGGAGCAACAGGTGAAACGGGTCCAATAGGAGCAACGGGAGC